>NZ_JBFTKC010000002.1:0-788764 GCF_056395745.1 Paenibacillus sp. 10L310
TACGTGGAGCAACTAAAATCATACGGAATGGAATCAAGCATGAGCCGCCGAGGAAACTGTTATGATAACGCCTGTATTGAGTCATGGCACAGTATTTTAAAGAAGGAACTCATTTACTGCAACCCTCGTTTTAAGACGCCGGAAGAGGCTTATACTGCCATCTACCAGTACATTGAGTTCTATTACAACCGCAAGCGAATGCATGGCGCACTAGGGTATCTTTCCCCTGCTCGTTTCGCGATGAAATTTACGGACAAATCCGCAGCGTAGTGTCTACTTTTTTGACATAGGTCCATCATTAACTTAATTCCATCGTAAACCGCCTAAACATCAAATAAATGGACCAACTCGATGAAATAACGTCTCTATGATTCGTTAGAATTCAAACCTATGCAAATGAGAGCAAATAGCGTGTGCTAGGTCCGTTAGAACTGTATAATCCTGACAAAGGGCTGTACCCGGTCATGCTCATGACTCACAGGACAGCCCCAAGAAAATAATTACGTATAGACACCTTTTTATATACTCAACTGGACTTCGGGAATCGAAGTGTCGCTTCATGTTCGGGAAGAAAGAAGCTTTTGGGGAATGACCACCAGATTTGAGTATCCGGTTGTTGTTCAAAATCGAATTATGATCCATCAATGAGAACGAATAAATAATTTCATCAAATTGATATAAAACGGGTTGACCATGTAGCCATTCGGACTTACGGAATATCTCTTACCCGTGTCCAACCGTCGTATTTGTTCCATTTCCTTCTCATTCAACTCAAAGTCGAATGTTTCTTTGTTCTCTTTTATCCGTTGAGGATTCGATGATTTGGGGATGACAATAATTCCACGTTGCAAATGCCAGCGCAAAATGACTTGCGCAACCGATTTCTGATGGCAAAGGGCAATTTCCGCCAGCTTCGGATGCTCCAGCAGCGCTTTGCTTCCCTGCCCCAACGGTCCCCAAGCCTCATGTAGAATCCGATGCCGAACCATATAATCATGCAATTCGTGTTGGGGAAATTCCGGATGGGTCTCGATCTGATTTACCATCGGCGAAATCCGGGAATGTTTCTTCAGATGCTCCAGATGCCGGATCTCGAAATTGGCTACACCTATAACTTTGATTTTACCTGCGTCGTATAACTCTTCCATCGCCTTCCAGGCGTTCACGTATTGAGGACCGGCAAAATGAATCAAATACATATCGAGATAGGTTACGTTCAGCTTCTGGCAAGTCTTCTCGAACGCCTTTTTCGTCGCACGGTACCCCAGGTCTGTCGTCCATACCTTGGAGGTAATGAAGAACTCCTCCCTGGGAATACCGCTGTTTTGGATGACCCGACCTAGTGCCGCTTCATTACCGTAAATTTTGGCCGTATCGAAATGGCGATAACCCATTCGAATAGCCTCCTCGACAGTCCTCTCGAAGCTCCCCCCGTCTTTGATCTTATATAGGCCGAACCCGAGTTGAGGAATGTCCACTCCGTTTGCCGCTGCGACTGTCTGATTCATTCGCAACCCCCCCTCCCCGTTTTTTCTAATTGTTGTTCCGATGCTTGTTCTTCACATTGCGTTAGCAACTTTTCTATCTCGTTCACCAGGTTTTTCAACAATTTCAACTTGCTACCGGAGTCAAGGCTGTAATAGTTGAGAGTTCCTTCTTTACGAACGCTTATTATCTGTGATTCTTTCAATATTTTCAGATGATGTGATACGGTCGGTCGGGAAAGATGAGTTTTCATCCTGATCTCTCCTACGCGCATGCCGGTTTTTTGCGGCCCTTGAATCAAGGCTATGAGGATGGCTTGCCGAGTCTCGTCTCCAATCGCATTCAACACCTTCTGATTGTTCTTAAATTCGATAGCAATCGTGGTCGCAAGTTCCTGATCCAAGTAAATTATCCCCTTCCATTTAGAATGTGTAATACTTTTGTAGATACAGCCTATCACAATCTCAGATTCGGCTGTACATCGGGAAAGAAATTCAAGAACCTATTTTTCCCATGTCTTAAGACAAAGGATATATGTCCAGAGGATTACCTAATCACATATCGAGATGATGGCCTCTACCTTGTAAACAATTAAAATCGTGCTATCCTTATGATGAGGTGGATCAGATGGCAAATATTCAAGAGATTGCACGTCTTGCAGGCGTTTCTACAGCAACCGTTTCAAGGGTAATTAATAGACATCCTTATGTAAGCGATTTAACAAGAGAAAAAGTCTTGAACATCATTGAGCAATTGGATTATGTCCCTAATTCGAATGCAAAGTCCTTAAAAAATGGAGCGACAAAAGTCATCGGTGTTATGGGTGTTACTTACAATCCCCTTTTGATGTCACTTGTCCGTTCATTTCACATGATATCCCAAAAATACGGATTCAACATTATGCTTTTTATGACAGACGGAGATCGTGATAAGGAGCTTGTGGCGCTTGAAATGTTACGCAGCAAACAGGTGGATGCCCTTCTTTGTCTGGTTCGGACGATTGAGTGGGATATCATCGAATCCTATACAAAATATGGGCCAATTGTAACATGGCAGCGTCTTACCAGCGACACCATACCGTCCGTATTTATGGACCAATATCAAGGTTATACGCTGGGTCTCGAATATCTGTATGCCAGAGGTTATCGTAAAATTTTGAACGTGTATTCGTCCAAAGGACAGAATACCTTGGAGCGAATAAGAGCTTATGAGGATTTTGTGCAGAAGCATGGGTTGAAGAACACTGGCTTTCCGCAATTTCATAATAAAGTCACCATTCATGATGGTGAGGAAATAGCGCGATGGTGGATAGAACAAACGGACAAGCCGGATGCCATTTCCTGTTCGACTGATGAGGTAGCCGCAGGTATTTTAACGGAGATTCAACGCTCGGGGTTTTCGGTTCCGGATGATGTGGGAATCATGGGATTTGATAATACAGACAGCGCTCACCTGCTGGATCTGACAACGATCCATTACCCCGTGGATAAACAAGCAGAGAATGCCTTTAATATTATTATGAGTATGCTGGAAAATTCGGCATCCAATCTTCATCCTCTTCAGTTTAGACTGATTGAACGAAAATCTACATAAAACAACATCCATCCTTTTAAAAGAAGAAAAGAGCCCATTTGAGATCATGAGTTCTTTTCTCTTCCATCCCGTTAAACTTCATGAACGAACAACATTCAGGCCTATCCCTATATGAGGGATAGGCCTGAATGACTTCAATCTCTAAATAAATTATTTGTAAAATTGCGGAAGATGTTCTTTATGCGCTCCCAACATTTCATCTAAAACTACCTTAGCAATGTCACCGCTGGTAACGAGCGGATTAAGTGTGAATGCTTGTAGAGCGGTTGCATAATCTCCTGTGACCGCTGCTTCGATCGTCAGTTCCTCCATTGCCTTCATCACCTGCAATAGCCCTTTTTGTGCGGACGGGAATGCGCCAAAGTGAACAGGCTCTGCACCATGGGCTGTAATGATACTTGTAACTTCGATGGCACTGTTATATGGTAGATCGCTAATTGCTCCGCGGTTCTGTGTGTTGACTACCATATGCGTTCCCTTGTTGTTATATACAGAATTAATAACTTCACAAGCTGCGTCGCTGTAATAAGCACCTCCGCGTTTTTCCAATTCCTTAGGCTTGTAATTCAGGTTAGGATCTTTATAAAGTTCAAACAAACTTTCCTCCAGGCGTTTCACAACCTGCCCGCGAGTTCCTTCGCCATTGACCGCTTCTACTTCCTCTTCAAGCATGCTGTCGGTCATGTAATAGTACCGGTGATAAGGACAAGGCAGCATACCCAGTTGGAGAATTTGCTCATACAAGAAACGCATGCTTTTTATATTTTCTACCATTTTTTCTGGCTCGGCATCAGGACCGTAGAGCTTTTCGATGGCCTGTTTAGTTAGCTCTTTACCATCTCGGTCATAAATTTTGTGCCAGTGAAGGTGATTAATACCAGCAAATTTGAAGAACAGCTCCTCTTCATTTTTTTCCAGAACAGCAGCTTCATTCTTGGAGGAAATAATCGGAACATTGCACAAACCAATGACCTTCTCCCATTTACCATATTGGAGCACAGCTTCCGTTACCATTCCCGCAGGGTTCGTGAAATTGATTAACCAAGCATCTGGGCAAAGTTCCTTCATATCCTCAACAATTCCAAGAACGACCGGAATGGTACGGAGTGCTTTGAACATCCCACCTGCTCCGTTGGTTTCCTGACCAATCATCCCATGGCTAATCGGAATCGTTTCGTCCTTAATACGAGCTTCCAAAAGACCGACCCGGAATTGGGTGGTGACAAAATCAGCATCGGCCAACGCTTCTCTTCGATTAAGCGTCAAGTGAATATCACAGTCGATTCCCGCCGCTTTTACCATCCGTTTAGCCATGGCTCCTACAATTTCAAGTTTCTCTCTTCCTGCTTCAATATCTACAAGCCACAATTCACGTATTGGAAGTTCATGATGCCGTTTGATAAAACCTTCAATCAATTCTGGGGTGTAACTCGATCCGCCGCCAATCGTCACAATTTTTAATCCCTTTTTCATTTTGAAGTCCTCCTTGTTCTATTGTGTTCTCAATTTGGACTCTATCTTGTGTAATGCATTACATGTCAAGAACTTTTTTTATGGGATTAAATGGGATTAATTTGTAACTTGAAACCGCTTTATCACTTGTGCTATAGTTACCTCAAATAAGGATTGTGACCGTTGATTCGGGCAATACCTAAGAAAGTTTGAATGCCGTTAACCAATTGGCGGCGTTTGAACTATCTTAGGTTTTTTTTATGCATATTGCAGAAAACAAGGAGCCGATGCACATGATTATTGAAAAAGTATTAAACAATAACCTTCTGCTGACCCGCAATACAAAGGGGAAGGAAGTCATCGTTATGGGTAAAGGCATCTCCTTCCAAAAAAGTGCAGGTGATGTGGTCGATGAACACAAGATCGATAAAATCTTCCATTTAGCCGAGCATGCATTTGCTGTAAAAATGGCTGAACTGATACATGAATTACCCGCCGTTCATTTCGAAGTTGTGAACGAGATCGTAAAACACGCCAACCATGTACTTGGTACTGAACTCAGCGACAATATTTATCTGTCGTTAACCGACCATATTAGTTTTGCCATCCAACGTAAGAACAAAGGTATGGAGATTAAAAATGCCATGCTGTTCGAAATTAAACGTTTCTATAAAACGGAATTCAGTATCGGATTGGATGCTCTGCAATTAATCAGCGACATGATTGGGGTTTCGCTCGGGGAAGATGAGGCTGGTTTTATCGCCTTACATGTCGTCAATGCCCGACTTGACGGCACTGAAATGAAATTGACGATAAAGATGACTGAAATTGTCAACGAGATTTTGAAAATCGTCACGTACCATTACGGCACTGTTCTTGATGAATCGAGCTTAAATTATTCGCGTTTTTTAACACACCTTCAATATTTCGCCATGCGCTTATTGCGCCACGAGATTCACCAAAGCGGCGAAGATTTTTTATATCAGCAGGTGAAAAAGACTTATGTCAGAGCCTTTTCTTGCACTTGCAAGATCAACGAGTACTTAGAAAAAACGTATATACAGTCCTTAAACAAAGATGAATTCGTTTACTTAACCATTCATATCCAGCGGCTTACTGAACGAAGCACTTTATAGCCCTATTTCTTTCAAGCTAAAACTTCATATACAACACATTAGGATAAAGGATTGTGACTGGTAAAGCAGGAAAAACCTGGACTGATGGCAAAATGATTTTTCTTTTTATTTTGCCACGAGTTCAGGTTTTGCTGCTTTTTGGAAGTGAAACGATGTAAGCCGGCACATCAGGAACGAACAGCTCACAACCTGAGATCAATTACCCATCATGAAGGAGGCAATATGCTATGAGTAATAAAGACAAAGAACTGTCCATACGTGTTATTGAACTTGTTGGCGGTGAATCTAATGTGAATGATGTATATCACTGTGCAACCAGGCTTAGATTCACCCTGAAAGATCATACAAAAGCGAATGAACAGGCGTTGAAAAATACAGCCGGAGTCATCACCATTGTGAAAAGCGGCGGTCAATTTCAAGTCGTCATCGGCAATAACGTGTCCAAAGTTTATGAAGGAATCATGGAGCACACCAACCTTCAAGATGGCGGCAGCAAAACGGATACTAAAGAGAATGCAGAAAAAACAGGAATATTCGGAAAAACCGTAGATCTTATTTCCAGTGTTTTTTCCCCGCTGCTCAGTGCGCTAGCTGGAGCTGGATTGCTCAAAGGTCTGGTTGTTTTGTCTGTGGCGCTCGGCTGGCTAGATGACACCTCAGGAACTTATCTAATTTTAAACGCGGCATCAAGCAGTGTATTCACCTTTTTGCCCATATTTTTGGCAGTTACTGCCGCAAGGAAATTCAAAGCTAATATGAACGTATCCTTGGCTATTGCAGGAGCCCTGGTCTTTCCGACCATTTCCGCTGCGTTTAATAGCGGTCAAACTTATGATTTCTTAGGCATCCCCATTGTGCTTGTGATGTACACTTCCACCGTGTTTCCAATCCTTCTGGCGGTGTGGGTTCAATCTCATATAGAAAAATGGTTCAACTCGATTATTCACCAGTCTATCCGCAATATTCTTGTGCCGATGCTGTCGCTTCTAATTGTCGTCCCGCTTACCATTCTTGCTTTTGGACCGATCGGCAACAGTGTTAGTCAGGGGTTAGCTAGCGGTTTTACCTCACTCATGCAATTCAGCCCAATGTTGGCAGGAGCAGTCACTGGTGGTTTCTGGCAGGTCATTGTTATCTTTGGACTTCACTGGGCTTTTCTTCCAATTACACTTAATAATCTGGCGACAATAGGCTATGATTTAATGCGCCCGATGTTGACCGCAGCCGTGCTGGCTCAAGCCGGTGCTTTGCTCGCCGTTATGCTGAAAACCCGCAATTCACAGCTTAAAACCCTTTCCGGATCTGCTACGATTACTGCGATTTTCGGAATTACGGAACCAGGCATTTACGGAGTTACTTTACGATTGAAAAAACCGTTCATTTACGCATGTATTTCCGCAGCGATCGGGGGCGCAATTATCGGAGTCGGGGGTGGTCGGGCAGTCGCTTACTCACTTCCCAGCCTGCTCGCTTTTCCTACTTACGTAACAACGGGGTTCGCCTCGGTTGTCATCGGTGTTTCCGTTTCTTTTGTCCTGGCTTTTCTACTCACGTTGCTGCTTGGATTCAAGGATCTTGAGGCTACTGTTGAGGAGCCGCAGATTGAAACTTCTGGACAGGAAAAACAAGCGATTGAGCCAAGCGAATCGCGGTTGAACAAGGAAATCATTGTGAGTCCGCTGAAAGGCAGTGTTCAGCTACTTGAAGATTTGCCTGATCCCGCCTTCTCTTCAGGTGCCATGGGACAGGGGCTTGTCATTGAACCCACAGATGGAATTTTGGTATCGCCAATCAATGGTGTCGTAACCACCGTATTTCCTACCGGTCATGCGCTCGGTCTGACCACGGACAGTGGCATGGAGATTCTGATCCATATTGGAGTGAATACGGTAAAGCTAAAAGGACAATTTTTTGAGAAAAAAGTTAAAGAGGGCGATCGGGTTTCTTGCGGGCAAATGCTTGTAGAATTTGACGCGGAGCAAATCCGGACAGCGGGTTACATCACTGCCACCTCAGTCATCGTTACCAACTCTGCCAACTACTTGGACGTGTTAAAAACTACCGAGCAGGAAGTGAAGCAAGGCGATTATCTAATGTCGGCGGTAGTCTAACGATTGGAGATGGATTCCCTGTTGGTAATCGAACTATTTTCGGGTTATATAACTGTCTACTAAATTCACTTATTCCGTATGATCCAAAGAAGCCACTCCGGCAAAGGAGTGGTTCTTCTCTGGATAGCACTTTCCGTTTATTTATCAGCTACAATTGTAAATTCCCATGGAAGTTTTCGGTTTGCCAATCACGATGTCGGATGAAACTGTTGGACCAGTAGGCATCTCTGACTCCACGCTTAACTAGATAATACCAAACGCCTTGTTTCATGAAGACGAAGCAGTTTTGTTGTGATTTATACATTTCTAATCTATATGAGCGATTAGCTAAAATTGCTCAAGTATATATAATCATCAGTACATCTACCAATTTTCAAAAACTCTCTTTTAGTTTTTTAGAATTGGCATATCCTTAAGTAAATTTTTTAAGTTTATAGCATCCCATGGAAGATGTTCTGTGATACCTAGTCCAACAACCGTAGTTAACAAGCTAACTTCTTGTATTAAAGTTATCAGCTCTGTAAGTTGCATCGTACCCATACGAGTATTAATTTTGTCAGACAGCGGCTTAGCAAATGACAATGACCTGAAAATCTTCGGATCAAGTACATCCAAATCCAAATGAATTACTACGTATTTGATTTGATTTTCTGAAATCCAGTCCAATATTGGTTTATTATTATCCTTTAATTCGGCGCTAGTTGCTGAACTAATAGATAACCTAGAAATAAGTTCCGATTCATGTTCAGTTGTTTGAACAAGTCCCGCTAACATAACGTTCTTCGGTAAGAAAGGCTTTTTAACCTTTTGAGAAAATTCTGGCGCTCCCTCACCTAACAGATTTCCTAATATATGAGCATGCCCGTTGGGCGTCACCTCTGGGGTTGCCACGTCAGGATGTGCATCGATCCATAATAGTCCAACTTCACTATTATAACGCTCATTTAAATAGGCGAATGGCGCTTGTTCAACCAAACAATCCCCGCCAAACATAACAATTCGATCGGGTTTATAAGCTTCAATTAAATGAGTTGCTGCATCCAGTTGATTCAACAATTGGTTCTTACCTACGATTCCTCCTAAAATACCTTCCTCTGTGTGGAGAGTCATATCTTCACTATAGGATACAGGTACTTTAACTGTCGTATGATTATTGTTTTCTGGAGCTAACCATGCTAGGAGCTCAGCTCCAAGAATATAACTTGGTTTGTTTCCTCCCTGCCACTGGGGCATTAGCATGCGTAACGTTTTAACAGTTTTATTATCAGTCACTTGTTTGTTCTCCTATCTAATACAGATGTAGTTCTTATGAATGCTACTAAGGAGACTAACTATATGAAGAAAGTGCTTCTGTTCCTTAATATCGATGGTCCCTTTCATTAAGCGCATACTTTTGAATCATTAGTATCTTAATCGTTAAGGATAGGCATTTTCTGAAGTAGTTGTTTTAAGTTTATTGCATCCCATGGAAGATGTTCGGTTATCCCGAGACCAACTACATCAGTTACATCACTAACTTCATTGATCAATTTTGCTACCTCAAAAAGTTGCATTTTGCCCATAGGAAAATCAATCTCTAAGTCTGATAACGGATTTGCAAAGAGCAATGATCTGAAAATTTTCGGGTCAAGAACGTCCAGATCCAAATGAATCACCAAATATTTAATCCTATTCGTTTCGATCCAATCCAGCACAGTTTTGCTACTTTCTTTTAATTGAGAACTGGACGCTGATTTAATTGATAATCTTGAAATTAGTTCCGATTCTTGGCCAGTCGGTTGATCTATTCCCGCGATCATTACGTTCTCTGGACGAAAAGGCTTATCTACTTTAGCAGCGAATTCAGGAGCTCCCTCACCTAATAGATTACCCAATACATAAGTATGACCATTGTAGTATTCTTTTGGTGTTGTTATATCAGGATGCGCATCAATCCAAAGTAATCCCAACTCACCACTGTAACGTTCGTTTAAATAAGCGAATGGGGCTTGCTCCACTAAACAGTCTCCTCCAAACATGACAATTCGGTCTGGTTGATATGCTTTGATTATATGATTTGCCGCATCAAGTTGATTTAATAATTGCTCTTTTCCCACAATATCACCTATGATACCTTCCTCTTTTTCCAAGGGGGTATCATCGCTCATTGAAACAGGTACTTTAACGGTTATATGCTTATTATTCTCTGGAGCTAGCCATTCAAGAAGCTCAGCTCCAAAGGAGTAATTAGGATTATCTCCCCCTTGCCATTGAGGCATTAACATACGCAACGTTGTCGAATTTTCTTTGCTTTTCATGATCTTTTCTCCTTTACATCGAGGTACAATTTAGTATACATGAGTCACATATTATGAATAGTACGCACTTTTATGATAGGTACTTTCCAAAAAGATAGTGTGTAACTTATAGATGAATTCCACAGGCGGTATCAAAGGTTCAGGCATCTTTCGTTGTTATCTGAATAAGAACGTTAAAATCACTTTGAAATGGATATTTCCAAATATTAATTAGTATATAATTGCAACCCACTAATTGAATGTCTGTTTTCTACCTTAATTGCCACAGGTCATCCGTTTAAAACGACCTATGGCAATACTATTATTGCTCAATAAGTTCTGAAAGCCATTTATTTGGTGTCGAGAATGCATACCACTGATTGAGAGCTCTACACAGATAGTATGACATCCTCAGTTTGAAATAATTGAGTAAAATACTTTTGTCTGTTCCCATTAAAGGATTTCAAAATTTTTGATCGTTGCATCTGGTCGCAGTATCTTATCCTCTCTCATCTCAGCTAGTAGCTTACCTTCTTTAACTTTAGTAACCCAATCGTGGTTAGCTAGAGCTCCCTTTCCTAATGTCACGAGATCAGCCTTATCATCAGTGATGATTTCAGATGCTTTTAATGGATCTTCAAGTTGACCGTTGGCAATGACAATTTTACCTGAAAATCTTTTAGCTAGTTGTACCAATGAAGGCCCCTTCTCTTCGAAAGCAGGCTTCCATGCCTTATATTCAGTCACATGAATGTAATCAAGCCCGGTTTGCCCTAATCCACCGAAAATGACTTTAGCATCTGCTTCACCTCCACCCCATTTATGGATATAGTCATTGACTTTGGCTTGAGAAATTCGAATACCTACTGTAAAATTCGGTCCAACGGCTTTACGGACTGCAGATGAAACTTCAATTAAAAGCCGTACCCGATTTTCGGTCGAACCGCCATACTCATCTGATCGTTCATTAGTGTAGTCGGTCAAGAATTGATCAAGCAAGTAACCATTGGCTCCATGAATTTCAACACCATCAAACCCTACTGCTTTTGCCCGGATTGCTGATTCCACAAATCCCTGAATCACTTGTTCGATATCTTGCTTTGTTGCAGCTATCGGAGTAGGAAATTTATCAACTCCACCATAGAACGCCAAAGGATCTCCTTTAGGTTGCACTTCTGAAGGAGCTAGGTTATGGGAACTGAAGCGATTTCCTTGAGAAAGTGCTCCTGCATGCTCAAGCTGAACTATAATTGCAGCATCCGCTTCATGTACAGTATCCACGACTTTTTTCCAAGCAATAGCTTGTTCTTCATTTATCAAGCCAGGTTGGTTAAAGTAACATTGACTGTACAATTGATCTGTGTATGTTCCTTCTGTAATGACAAATCCAAAACCTCCACGAGCAAAAGACGCATAATATTCAGCCATCTGCTCCGTGGCAAGACCTTCCGGAGTAGCACTCGTACGAGTCATTGGAGCTACTCCTACACGATTTTTTAGAAAGTTGTAACCAACGTTGACAGGTTCAAACAATTTATTTTTTTGTACCAATTTAACCATCCACCTTTAACAATTATGTTTATATATCTTTCAGAATATGAACATTATAAAATGAATGAAATGAACAGTAAAATTGATGTTATTGAATCTTTAGTTCATTAAAAATGAACTCACTTTAGGAGGGTATCTATGGAACTCCGCCATTTGATTACATTAAAAACTATTGTTGAAAAAGGAGGGTTTAAGAAAGCAGCTGAACATCTCGGTTATGCTCAATCTTCTGTCACGACACATATTAAAGAATTGGAGGAAGAGTTCGGTAAGCCTATTTTTGATCGCTTAGGTAAACAAGTTGTGCTCACACAATACGGACATCAATTTCTGCCGTATGCTCATAAAATTATTGAGTTGTATACGCAAGCACTTACTTCAAATGATGAGCCCTCGGGAAATTTGACACTAGGTATTTCGGAATCCTTAATGATCTGTCGCATACCTTCTTTATTGGTTGAGTATGGTGAGAAATATCCGCAAGTTAACCTTTCGCTCAAATCACTTGACTACCAAGATGTCTCTCAAGCTGTTCAAAATGGTGAGATTGACCTGCTTGTTGCCTTAGAAAAAGAGGGATGGGGGGCTCCCGAACTACACTGCGAACGTTTGGTGAGAGAAAAAATGGTCCTTATTAGTCCCCCTCATGAGAAAAACCATGCAAAAGGAACTGTGTTATATACGGAACGTAGCTGCAGTTACAAATCTGTATTCAAGGATTACATCAATTATAAAAAAGTCGATGTTATGAACAGTATAGAGTTCCAAAGTATCGAAGCGATTAAGCAATGTGTGAAAAACGGACTAGGCATTTCGATGGTTCCTTACTTTTCTGTCAAAGAAGAATTAAAATCCAAAAAATTTCAAGGCGAAGAAGTTGAGTCTGACCGCCCTACAATATCCACATATTTGGCATATCACAAAGATAAGTGGATTTCACCTGCAATGAAACAGATGATTAATCTAATTCAAAAACACGCAGCTAATTGGGAATAGCTCACTTTTGAATAAAAAGAAAGTCAGCTATTAAATATAATAGCTGGCTTATTATTATGTGCATAATAGAAACTCCTTACTCAAAAAATCTTGGGATATCTACTAAAAATAAGTGTTTCATCTTTCACATTTTTGTTAAATATCAACGACGATAGAACATTTATTAGCGCTGGGGCTCAAATCCTCAGGTAAATGTATCAACTTATCTAATAGGAACAAATATACGAATCATAAAATCATCCAAGGCATATTCAAGAAAGTGGTCAACCACGCTTCAATCTAATCCGAAATGACGCAATGTTCTTGTCCCTCGACATCAACTCATAATATATGGTATCGACCGAACCATTAAAGGTTACGATGACATCAGGTCTCGCATCCATAATCTTTTCCAGATTCGCTGAGTCACTACCCAAGTCAATAATCTGGGCAGGACAGGCGTAAGGCTGTAATGTAGCAAACTCCTTCATTGCTTCCAACCCACTGGTTGATGCGAATGTAGGACTATCCAAAGCAAAAATTATCTAATCGATCATTGAAATAAGTTCTTTCCCCTCAATCTTTTAGATAGGCAATTACATGAATAAACAAAAAAAGCCGCTGCTTTAGCGACTTTGAATGATATTATAAAACCAATGATTTAAACTCTTGCATACCTAATCTCCAGCAGAGTATCCTATGAAAAATATTTCCCTGAGTGCAGATCTTCTATTTCTTGAGAAAGTCTTTTAGTATGCGGCTTCATATAACATTGAGCTTTTTTCAAAATATCGGTATGCCCACCTAGATCATACAAAATTGTAGTAGATAACACTTGTACAATATAAAGGCTCGTTTGAGTTGCCATCCATTCAAAAAAATTGAAAAACTTCTCAATTTGTTCTGTATCATCATTTTCACGAAGCAATCCTTCAACATAAGTAGCCACTTCATCACCAAAAAACACATGTCCTAGAAACTCTTGATATAAATCCAAATGTTCTATATAACAATCGTGGAATTCAGGAAAAAGTTCTAAGAATTGATTGATTAAAATACCTTTGTCCATTGTCCAAGCTCCCTACTTCCTACCTACACATAATCACTGTTCTTTTCGTTTAAAAAACATCTTGCCAACCATAAGTCCCATAGCCGATGAACAGATCAGATACCCAAAGAACAAGAAAAGTAAATAAATAACATGAAGATCTGCAGGAATCTGTTTCAAACCTTCAAACCAAGCAAAACGAAAAGGATAAAAGATGACTACCCAAATGATCAGCAAGAAAAGAAGAAAATTAATTATTTTTAGCACAATAATGATCCTTTCAAGCTTGAGTGGAAACAGTTGAATGTATATGCTTCATCTTTCATTTCGCATTACCTTACCACTGCCCGCACTATATTAGTTAGCTTATGTATTAGGGTTGATATGTTGAATCTATAAATAATTACTAATTATAACAGGAAACATTAGGAAGATGATCGTTACGGCATAAAGAAGCCCTTTCTTTTGGTGGAACGAGCTTCTTTTTGCGTTTCACGATAACACTTTATGCTTACTGGACACCAGGCGCGTTTTCATTCGTAGTTAAATTTGATCTTTTCTTCTTTCTTGGCTGCCCTTTCCAGGACAGATAAGTCCAAATCCGTAGGATATACTCGACAGGTCCATTGCTAAATTTCTTAAGATATAGCGGACTGAGCCACAATTGAATAACGTAGACAGCAAGCGCAATAAGTGCTCCGATAAACACGCCAGCACTTCCAAACAGTCCCAGGCCATATCCATAGAAAATTGTTGTACAGATTACGCTCTGCATCAGATAATTCGTCAACGAGAGACGGCCGACCGCCTCGAACCTGCCCATCAGGCTGAAACGGCGGTTTCCAGCATACAACAGCGCGAATGCGTATATGTATCCGAGTGCAAGCAACGCTCCTCCAAGCGTCCCCCCGATTCCGATTCCGAGCCAACCTTCCGCACCCAATTGTGGTGCCAATACACCGTATGCTTTGAGTATCAAACCTACCGGAATCAATAATGATGCCCGGCGAAGATATATAGCTCGCATCGTTTGGGGATCGCTAAACGTGCCTATTCTGGCAGCGTGCATGCCGAGCAGGAACATCGGCACCGTCATGAGTGGTGCTAACATCAGGGCTATCAGGGCAAATGACAGCTCCAAATCCCCGCCGAATGGATCGCCGTTATTACTGAAATTCCTGATTTCCGCGTATGTGCCGTTGCCGTATACATCCTGACTTTGAATGATGTAGTTCTCCATATGAATGGACTCAATCGCCAGCGGGTTCATCGGATTAGATGCCGGGAGACCAAGTATGCCCGCTCCCATGAGTAGCAGTACCGCCCATATGAGCAGCGTTTTGGGCTTCCGATTAAGGAACATGAGCAAGAAGAAACCGAGTACACCATAAAATGTAAGGATATCCCCTTCCCACAGATAGATGATGTGCAGTAATCCGATTCCAAACAGTAGTAGAAAACGGCGTGCCAGATGACACTTTGGTCGTAAATCTCGTGATTTTAGGCTTTCCGAGAGCTTAACCATTCCAAAGCCAAACATAAATGCAAAAATCGGCATAAAACTTCCCACCACAGTGATCAGCAGGAATGAGAGGAAAGCCTGATCTGCTCCGCCAATCCCGAACAGTTGGGGTTTGCTCTGGCCATACATTCCATATTGGAAAGCCAGCATATTCGCCAGCACAATGCCGACCAAACTGAATCCACGCAGTCCATCAATGACTTGAACGCGCTTTTTTGATGTGCTCAATCAATCACCTCTGTCTATAACATAAAGATCAGATCTAAATATACGTTAAATCCTTCCATAATTTCAACATAAATTAATAAGCGAACGTTTATATTTTGATTTACTTTGACGTACCAATAAAACAAAAACAAAAAAAGTCGCTAAATTTAGCGACTTTCAGTTTGAACACCTTAAAGAGTGACAATAATCGGACCATTTTTAGTAAGTATAATGGTATGTTCTATTTGAGCTACATAGCTGTTTTTAGTAACAAAGGTCCAGCCATCTCCAGTTTGGACTACTTCTTCTTCTGAAGTTGAAATAAATGGCTCGAATGCGATAACCATACCTTCTTTTAACAATTCATCATCCGATGGATCATTATAATTATAGATGTGGTCAGGTGCTTCGTGTATTCCACGTCCAACACCATGTCCTGTAAGGTTTTTGATAACCGTTAATTCATGCTGTCTAGCAGTTTGGAATACGGCTTTTCCGATCCCGCTTTTTTTGGAGCCCGGTTTTGCTTTTTTTAGACCTGCTTCAAATGCCAATTTAACAACGTCGCATATTTTCGTTAACACTTCTGCACCTTCGCCTACGACAAACGAGAGTCCCGTATCTGCAAAATAACTGTTCTTGGAGCCCGACACATCAATATTGACGATGTCCCCTTCTTGAATAACCCGATCTCCCGGAATACCATGTGCCACTTCTTCATTAACACTAATACAAGTAAATCCCGGGAAATTATATTCACTTTTTGGAGCAGAAACTGCGCCAGCTTTCTCAAAAAGCTCTCCTGCCAAATCATCAAGTTCTTTAGTCGTTATGCCTGGGATGGTTCTTTGAACCAATTCATCTCGAATAGAAGCTACAATTTTGCCAATTTCCTTCAAGCCATTAAAATCTTCTTCTGTTCTTGCGATCATTTTTTCTTACCTCACTATCTTTTATCATTAATTGATTACATAAGTGTTATCTTTGATTGCACATTAGATAATCATATCCAAAGCAGCAAAGCTTCGCAACTTTTTTATCAAGTTCTTTATCAAGTTCCCTGATCAAAATCCGATGAGTTCAAATGCTGTCAGTGAAGTTGTTAAAGTTGATAGTATTCCATTAACTCGGATACAACAGCAACAAGTCTGTCCTTCAAACGTTGTGGTTCGATGACTTGAATGGACTTCCCATAGGATAGGAGAAAATAGGGGACGTATGTATCAATTGATTTTTCATCAAATAAAAAGATGGCTTGATTAGAAGTCCGCTCTTTCAGATAATGTCCCATAAACCAATGCAGCCCCAAGTCATCCAATGCCTCTGATCGGCCTTCGATAACCAAGGAGATTAACCCCTCTTTGCCCCCTACATCAGGTAATAAATTTTGCAGAAAAAATTCACGGGCTGAAAAAGCTTCCGAACGCTTAAAGCGGAGCGGAGTAAGCTTGATTCGCAGAATACGATCTGCCCGAAAGCTACGAAATTCATTTCTCAAGTGGCAAAACGCAATGGTATACCATTTATTATTCCAGTAAACCATTCCATATGGGTCTATTACTCTATTCTTGGGTTGTTCCTCACGGCTTCTGCGATAATCAATTTCGACAGAGCAATCATTAGCCACGGCTTGCTCCAATTCCGCCAAGATCGTCTGAACGGATGGATCTCCCATGCGATTGATAACGTTAAACCCGTCTAAATGACGGCGAAGTGTGTTTTCCTGATCCTGATTTGTATACATTTTCAATTTGGATGTGGCATTGTCCAATGCCTCACTTAAAGGGTATCCAGCTTCTTTTGCAAACACAGCAGCTTGGAGAAGTGCCTTTTTTTCATCAATATCAAATAACAGAGGTGCCTTGATATGCTGATTCAGCAAGCTATACCCGCCGTTGTGACCCGTATCGGAAATGATCGGTACTCCACTGGCACATAATGCATCAATATATCGATATACGGTTCTTATATTGATTTCTAACTTTTCGGACATCTGTTTTGCAGTTACTTTGGTGCCTGAATTCAGCATCCATAGAATCGCTAACATATTATCGTTCTTTGGCATAACCTGCATCCTCATCTTCAGTTCATTATTGGATATCTCTACATTATATCAGTACAGCATATTTTACATAAAACAACTTCGTTGGGCGATACTACCTAGAAATATATTCTCCGGTTTGGAGCGAAGGCCAATGAAGAAATCCACAACTAATATTAATACCTCCGAGGTCATTATTGTAGTTATCAATTCAATACTCGGAGCTGGAATTCTAACACTCCCTCGCACAATTAGTAAAGCAGTAGGGACACCAGATGTATGGATTTCTGTCATTTTATCAGGATTAATTGTAACCACAATCAGCATCCTCCTTGTAACCTTGTGTCGTAGATTCCCCGGTAAAACGGTATTCGAATTTATACCCGAAATCACAGGTCAGTGGATTGCTTATCTATTGGGACTTTTAATTATCGTGTATTTTGTTGTTCTTTGTTCATTCGAAGTTAGAGTCATGGCCGAAATTACAAGTATGTACATCCTTGAGCGCACGCCTACTTGGGTCACCATTATGGTCAGTTTGTGGATTGGTATTTATATGTTAACGGGTGGTCTTAAGGTCATCATCCGGGTCTTTTCAATCGTGTTGCCCGTTACGCTTGTGTTGTTAGCTCTGGTTTTCCTTTTAAGCAGCAAGATGTTTGAAATTAATAACCTCAGACCACTCCTGGGCGATGGATTCATGCCTGTGTTGAAAGGTCTTAAACCTTCGTGTCTCTCCTATTCTGGATATGAAGTTTTACTCATCATCACAGCTTACATGGTGGACGTGAAAGCAAGCAATAAAGCTGCTATATACAGCATACTTAGTTGTACGATCATATATTTGGTCACGATTGTTACCGTTGTAGGAAACTTATCTTTGCCAGGAATTCAAACACGAATGTGGCCAACGTTCGACATGGTTCGAAGTTTTGAAATTGAGGGGTTTCTTTTTGAGCGATATGAATCACTGTTCATTGTATTTTGGCTGATGCAGATCTTTGCAACTTATGCTTTTAAACACTATTTTGCGGCAATAGGGATCCGAGATTTGTTTCGTCTCAAAAATATTACTAGCATACAATTCGCGATGTTGCCAGTCTTATATGTAATTGCTTACTTGCCTAAAAACCTGGAGGAAACGTTAGCTTTGGGTGATTTTCTTGGCAATATGTCCATTTTTTTATTTGGCTTGTTACCACTGCTACTGCTAATCATTAGTTTTGTTCGTAAAAAAGGCGGGAAGCAGGCTTCTAGTGAAGCACTTAAGACAAGCTGAATGTTTGGTTCTTATTGTATGTAGACAGTAAAAAAAAAGAAAAAAGCCGCTAAAATAGCGACTTTAATGGGAGTATATTTTCTTCATTATTTATTAAAAGTAACCTTTTCTGTACCGCCTTCAAAAATGATGGATGTGTCCCGCGGCTTCGATTCCGCAATTTTACGGCCGCCTCTGTAGGAATAAAGTACGCCAGCTTGTTTGCGAACAGCCTCATATTCGTTCTCTGCTTCAAGTACGATGAAGTTAGCAGGTTTACCTTCTTCAATACCGTATACATCCTCAATGTGTAACGTTCTTGCGCTGTTTTTCGTAATGAGGTCGATCGAATTCACGATCTGGTCGTAACCAAGCAACTGCGAAGCATGAATCCCCATGTGCAGTACTTGCAGCATGTTGCCTGTACCGAGCGGATACCATGGATCGAAGATGTCATCGTGACCAAAGCACACATTCAGACCTGCTTCCTGCAACTCTTTGACACGCGTCAGCCCTCTTCTCTTCGGATACGTGTCGAAGCGTCCTTGCAGGTGAATGTTAACCAGCGGATTGGAGACAAAGTTCAGATCAGCCATCTTCAGCAAACGGAACAATTTGTACGTATAAGCGTCATTATATGACCCCATCGCTGTTGTGTGGCTTGCCGTTGTTCGTGAACCCAGTCCACGTTCGTAAGCTTCCTTGGCAACGACTTCAACAAAACGGGATTGCTCGTCATCGATCTCATCACAATGGATGTCGATCAGACGGTCGTATTTTTCGGCCAAATCAAACGCAACTTTCATTGAATCAACGCCGTATTCCCGTGTGAATTCGAAGTGTGGAATGCCGCCGACCACGTCAACGCCCATTTTCAGTGACTCTTCCAGCAATTCTGCCCCGTTTGGATAAGAGTGAATGCCTTCCTGTGGGAAAGCAACAAGCTGAATGTCCATATATGGAGCCATTTCTTCTTTTACTTCAAGCATCGCTTTAACAGCAATCAAGCTTGGATCGGTAACGTCCACATGGGTCCGTACATGCTGGATACCTTGTGCCAATTGCCATTTCAGTGCCGTTTTGGAACGTGTTTTAACATCTTCATGTGTCAAGAAAGCCTTGCGCTCTGACCAGCGTTGGATGCCTTCGAACAGCGTTCCGCTTAGATTCCATTCCGGCTCGCCTGCAGTGAGCGTTGTATCGAGATGAATATGCGGCTCAATAAACGGTGGCAGCACAAGCGATCCGTTAACATCCAGGATCTCTTCATTCTCGGTCACTTCCAGTGATTGTGTAATTCGTTCAAACTTTCCGTTCCTCACAACGATATTCCATAGTCCTTCTTTACCCCGCAATTTTGCGTTCTGTATAATCATTTATTTTCCCCATTTCTTTGGTTTCTTTGGCAGGAACAATCAGCATCAAGACGATATAGGCCACTGCTGTACCAAGTAGTGCATTCAATGGTGTTACGCCAGGAGCCAGTTGAGCGAATGCCACGCCGATGGCCCAAGCCACCATCGCTACCCAGTTTACATTTTTGAATGACATGTCGGCAAATGGCTTATAGTTTCTACGTTTCACAATGAAGTAATCTGCGATAATAATAGCCCCGATCGATGGTACCGCCGCGCCCAGTACGTTCAGAAAACTGACGAAGTTGTTGTACATCCACATGGCGAATACGGTACCCACGATACCGTTTACGACGACGAAGAATTTCTTTGAGATTTTGGTGATGTTCGCAAAACCAAGACCCGAAGCGTACAGTGCATTATCGTTGGTTGTCCAGATATTCAAGCCTAGAACGATGATTGCCGGTATGATCAATCCTTGCAGGAACATGACCTCCGAGAGATCGGCCAAGTTATATGCCATTGCACCAACTGCACCAAATAGAAACATGAGTGAGTTACCCAGGAAGAATGCAATCACTGTTGCGGTAACTGCCTGTTTCGATGTCCGGGAAAACCGGGCAAAATCGGGTGTCAGCGTTCCGCCGCTTATGAATGATCCGATACAGATCGTTAATGCTGCCGCCGCGGTAAGCGATTGAGTCGGCATATAATCAAGCAACCCTTGCAGACCACCCAGCGAACCTGCACCTTCGAACATGGAGTAACCACCGAGAATGGCAATCGCAGGAACCGCGATATATCCGAGAATGACGAGTGACTTCATGCCAAAGATGGCTGATGCCGTCATGGCAAGTCCGAACACGATAATTAGCAGGTACACGTTCCAATCCATGGCTTTGGCGACTGGAATCGCGAACATGGCTACGCCTACTCCGAACCATCCGACTTGTGTGAAGCCTAGCAGGAATGAAGGCAGATACGACCCTTTTGCGCCGAACGCATATTTAGCGAGCAAATGTGTGGACAGGCCCGTTTTGGCGGCGATATGTGCCAGTGCTCCTGTGTAGATACCGAGCACCAGATTACCCGCAAGCACGATGCCAATGAACTCCATGAACGTCAAGCTTACTCCCAATGTGCCTCCTGCCAGCATGCTTGCTGAGAAAAATGTGAAACCGAGCATGACGGATAACGTCTTCCAAAAGTGGTTTCTTTGTGATTTCGGCACAGCTTGCCATGAAAACTCTTGATCTTGTTTGCTCATCAGAATACCCCCAACGTAAAGTGTATCTGATACCAAAAAAAGCAGAAAAAAGAGGCTACTCGTCAAGTTATACACTGACAAGTAGCCTCTTTTTGCATCATAATCCGCGCGAAGACACAGAGCATCCCATGACGGGATAAGCCCTGATTCTCGCGTGATTATGAAATCCGCTGCCCTTGCCAGCCTCTCTGGACTGAATTAAAGGTACCAGTATTCAATTACATACTATTATTTTTGAAAAACCTGCAGTTGTCAATGTCATTATTATCCAAAGGTTATTAATTCCTTATACAGCAAGCTGTTTTTGATCACGCATACTCCGATGACAACACACCTGCGGATTGAAAACAAAGCAACGAACAAATAGATGCACGCATTGACATTTGTACAAATAAATTCACTGCGTTTTTTTCATTGTAAGCCGCTGAAAAGGCACCTATAATTACGTTGTAATTGATAATGGTTATCAATTAGAAAAAGAGAACTCAGGGGGAAACAATGATGAACAGTACAATTAAGAAACACCTATTCATATGGGGAGCATGCTTCCTTCTTCTATCCATCCTTGCAGCATGCAGCCGTTCGGAAAGCGCCTCCTCACAAGAAGCTGTGAAGACCAACGAACAAACGACAAAAAGCTATACAACCCAAACAGGCGAAGTGATTGAAATACCCACTCAGCCGCAACGGGTGATCTATCTTGGTTCAACACTTGGAGATCTCCTGGCCATGGATATTTCCGTCGTTGGAGCCAATCTGATTCATGCTTCCGAAAGCTATATTGTAGACCGATTAGAAGGTATTGATGATGTCGGAAATCCTGGTGATTTGGAGGCAATAACAGCCTTGCAGCCTGCCTTGATTTTGAATGGTTATAACCAAGATGCTGACCGAAACACCGCTTTTTCGAAGATTGCGCCTACCATTCCGTTCAACTCGGCGTTACCATTTACGGAACGCGTACGCGAACTTGGCAACATTTTTGGCAAACAGGATGAGGCAGAGCAATGGATCAGCAGATTTGATACAAAAGCGGAAGCGATGTGGGACAAGCTGAATGTGGCAGAGGGCGAGACAGCGACCATCTTCTTGCAGTTGGGTAAACAGCTCTATGTGATGGGCAATCGTTCATTGGGTGTAGTCTTGTATCAAGAGCACGGATTTGCAATTCCACCAGCAATTCAGCAAAACATTATCGACAAGGAGCTAACATTCGTCGAACTTTCGGAAGAACTAATGCCGGACTATGCAGGAGATCATCTCTTTGTCCTAACGCTGGATAATGACGAAAGTCGAGCTGAATCTGATCGGTTGTTACAGAGCACACTATGGAAAACATTGCCGGCCGTTCAGCAAGGACACGTTTACACAGCATCAGCCGATTGGAATACCGACAACCTGCTGGCACTGGAGCAATTGCTTGATGAACTACCGAAATGGATGAATCAATAATATCGCATAGATAACGTCAAAAATCCTCCAACCCCTTTGGGTTATGGGGGATTTTTGGATTTTGTAAACTTCTGCTACGTGTAATAAGGTCTGCAACGAAACATTCTCTAACGTGTAAAATGTGGTAAACTAGTAATTGAGAATTATTATCACTAGATCGGAGTGCTCCAGAATGCAAATGGCTTCCCTATACATCCAACTGCAGCAGCATGATCTGCTTCAGCTCGCACCACTGCAGGAAACCAATCATCATAATCCATCAACCAAGAGCAAGGCTGCCAATGAATATACATTGCTTATTGCTCTGGATCATGGAATTCAGCTGTTAACAAACAATATTTCGAAAGATCTGAGCCAAGGCAGTTGTATTCTGCTCCCTACTCAGCAATCCTACATTCTCAAAACGATAAAAGAGCAAGCGCTTGTAGCTCGGTTTACCTTTCTTGCTTTTCAGGTGGATAAGTCGAATCTGCTCCCGGCTTGCCCTCCTCTTATTCTGGGCTTTCCTTACAGGCTGTCTCTTTCTACTATAAAATTGGCGTTGGCAGGAGAGGACTGGATTTCTCCGCTGCCTTTGCAATCCAACAAGCAAAATCGGTTGCAGGAGAAGAAATTCACGCCTACGCATCATTCAAAATCAGCAGTTACTCAGGCCCGGCTGCAACTGATACTTAGCCTGATGGCTCAGCTAGAAAGCGCTGCTCCGCCAGTGCAAAATGATCAAGCGGTACAGCGTACACTCAGCTATATGGAGCAGCACTACAACGAAGATCTGACCGTAGACCTTTTGGCGGAAATGGCCGGCATGGTTCGATGGCAATATAGCAAATTGTTTAAGGTGATGACTGGTAAGAAACCAACCGATTACCTGGCAGAGCTTAGAGTCAAGCATGCCAAAAAGCTATTGTCCAGTTCTAGCGATACCTTGCGTGAAATATCCAGACAAGTCGGTTTTAAGGATGAGTATTATTTCAGTCGGCGCTTTCATCAGCTCACAGGACACCCTCCACGGGAATACGCCAATATACAAAGAAATACCAGGCAAAGAACGATCACCGATTCCCTCGGCAGGCAGATTTCCCTCCCTGATGTGGCTATACGAATCGTGGTCACAGGTACCAATACCCTTGGTGAGTTGCTTGCTATCGGTATCCGTCCAGTCGGTGCGGGTATAACTACAATGAAATCACAAGTCATATATCGAAACAAACTGCATCAGATCCCGGATATTGGACTGCAAGGCGCACCGGAACAAGTCTCCCTACTGAAGCCTGATCTTATCCTGCTAGGCAACTATAGTGAGCAACAGTTATCTCGACTGGACGCCATTGCCCCTACCATCGTTTATCGCGAATCAACCAGCACTTTTGAGCGTCTTCGTTATATTGCGGATCTTTTCGGTCGAAGCAGAACGGCTGAACAGTGGATCGACCGCTATGAGGAGAGTGTCAGGAGGATCCGGCGACAATTGGCGGATGATTATATTGCAGGAGAACGAGCAACTGTCTATCTGGTGCTGGGTAAGAACATATATGTTATGGGACAGACGGGATTTGCTGCTACCGTGTATGAATCACTTGGCTTTCGACCCACCGAATCCGTAAATCAACTGATCATTAATGGCAGACCTTGGATACAAATCGATCACAATCAAATCACACAATACGGTGGAGACCGAAACTTCGTGATGGTACCTCAGGAGGAGATGAATGTAAATATACCTTCTCCGCTCCAAAGTTTGGTTGGCATGTTGTTACCCGGTAAAGTACATATAGTAGAAGCTGGCTGGAACTACGATGATCCCCTTACCCGTGAGAGGTTATTGACGATTCTACCCTCTATTTTTGCTAAGGATGGACTCACACCTCTGCTAGCAAATGAAAAAAAATAAACCGTGAAGCACGGTTTATTTTTTCGAAAGATTTTCACCATCTTACGATATGTGTCCAACTACCTCTGGTAATACTCTTTCATATTCCTTATATAAAACATAACGATTAACACCTCTGGAAGAGTTAAGTGCTTCATGCGCGTGCTGAATAGCGGTATTGCGGTTTTCTGCTTTGAGTTCAATACCCGCGAGCAATGTTGATCGCATCCACTGTTTTTTAATGGATTGAAGTCTTTCACGCGCATCTTCACTTTTCCCGTCTTCCAAGAGTAGAATGGTTTCGTAATATGTACGGTAGTCCGATAAGCCGATATGAGGTACAGCTTGCCGAATGGCAAACATATCCTTGCGATATAATCCGTAAGCTGCCTTGAACTGTGCTTGTGTTGTTCTTCGCTTATATTTCTGCATAATCTGCTCCATAACTAGTTCTACCTCATCATCAAGTCTGTTTGCAAGAACATAAATAATGTATGTCCCATACAACCAAATAAAACCCGAATTCCCCCCAAGATTTACTCATATGTATCTCCTTCGAATAGAAAAATAACCAGCAAGTCTATATTATATCAAATTTAATTCCCCTTTTTGTATAATATTAGGAAACAAAAATCACGAAGAATATTCTATCTGTCGCAAAATCAAACCTGACAGGATTTACTGATACAACAAAAAAGCAGCTATATTAGCGACTTTCAGTTGAAATAATTGAATTTATTATTGTGCACTTAATAGTTCTTCAAAAGCTTTTATGTTCGTGTCAAAATCAGGAATGGTTTGAGTTTCTTCAGCAGATTTGACTAGTTTTACAACTAAATCATTATAAGGTGTCGCAATTCCCGTACCTTCTGCCCTGCTTGAAACAACTCCGTTAATGTAATCAATTTCCGTTTTGCGGTTCTTCTCCAGATCTTGAAGCATGCTTGCTTTGAGCAGTCTGGAGGGCTCCATCACGTAACGTAATGTTTTCACCCGTTCAGGGATTTCTTCTTCGCTGTTCAGTTCGAGTGAAGCGATGTCGAATCCATTCATTTTAACCAAGGTAACCCCATTGGCGCGAGCAACTTTAATCGTCTCGTCCGCAATATGAGCTGCACTCACAATGCCGGCTTCATGATCAATAATGTCTCCGTATTCCCCATTCAGTGCAGCGGACAAACCACTGAATGCATTGTTAATCAACAATTTGGACCATTTGGTTCCAACCAGGTTATCGGAAATATGAGTTCCACCCACAAGATCCAACACCGATTTCACGCGCTGAATTCGTTCGGTGATTTCACCATTTAATTCACCAATCTGAAAAGCATACTGCTTAAATTGAGTGTACTCGATGGTCAGGCTCGACACACCCGGTTCAATGAGCGTAGCGCCAAATTCAACGGAGCCAGCAATGACACGTTTTTCACCCACAATGGACGCCACTTTTTCTTCCGGAATCCCGTTCTGCAACGAACACACCATACTTTCTTCTTTCAAGAATGGAAGTAATTCCTGAAGAATGGAATCGTTGTAGAGTTGTTTGGTTAAAAGTAACACGAGGTCATATTGTCCTGATTTCTGATCAGGAGTAATGGCTTTTACTTTTGCCTGAAACTCTGTGGTACCCGTCACTTTAGCACCCGTCTGATTTAAAGCATCTACATGTTCTTGATATGCATCAATTAACTCAACGTCCAGTCCACCATCCGCAAGATATGCGCCTACGATGGTTCCCAAAGATCCTGCTCCTACAATTGCAATTCTCATTATATTTTTCCTCCTTATTTCTCTTCCAGGTAGTTGTATACAGGTTGTGCTGCGTTTAAGGTTAGGTTGGTAAGGATATGAGAAGCGGACAACACTTCCAACACAGGCAGATCTGCAAGAGGTGCCAATGCATGTTCGAACAATTGAAGCCGGGCAGGTCCTGTCCAAGCTTCCTTCACTTCGATGTCCGTAATTTGAGTACGGATCAGATCACATATTCTTAAATTCCCGGTATAGTCGGTAGCAATCTTAATCATAAAATTAGGTCGGCATATTTCACGTTTGGCGAACTCTTTATCCATCTCCACGTGTTTATATCCCATCGTTGCCGTGGCTACACGCAACGATCCATAATCTAGTGTGCCAACAAGTGTATCCGAATCGGTATACAACTTGGGTGCGCCCAGCTTTTTCGGATAGGCCGTGAGCTCTCGACCACTCGCAATCGCGGGGAAATTGTCTACGTACATCGAATGCACATAATCGCCTTCCTCCCCATTGAATTGCACAGGGATAACTTGTCCAGCTTCTGTATATGCACCCAGTCCAGAAACATCTGGCATCCACATCACTTCGAATTTAACCAATGGTTCCGTAATTTCGAGAGGTTCTGGTACGGCTGCCCGCAACGCTTTTTCATCGGTCCGGTAAATAATATTCAAATATTCACGATTCACGAATTTGTACGGTGGCATTGGATATGCCGGAGCTGTTAGGGGTGTATTCAGATTTTTAGCTATGTTATTCACATCGATTTTCATCAAAGACACCTACCTTATGTTTTGGTTCTATATAAGTTGAACTAAAGATTATTTACACTGACACTACGATGACAGAACAACCTTCCAATCGCTGTTATCCCCAGATTTTTCTATTCCCCTTCTAAAGGGGAAAATCCGGTGATAAAGGCGAACGCTTTGCTTTTTCAGGTTTTTTCTGTCCTCTCCGTTATTGTGTAAATGATTAGTTCAACTTATATAGTCAGGTTTTGGTATTTAAAATTTGATCTGTATCTCATAAAAAAATTCTACATCAATATTTAAATTTAATATAATACATAATAAGTACTATATATATTTATCAGAATAAATAAGGAGTGCAGATAAATGGAATTGCTTCAGCTCAAATACTTTCAGACCGTTGCCTATACTGAACATATCTCCAAGGCAGCTGCCCAATTGAATATTGCTCAACCTTCCCTAAGCTTAACGATTAAAAGACTTGAGGATGAACTGGGTACCCCCTTATTCCACAGGAGAGGAAGAAACATTCAATTGAATTCCTCAGGTGAGATTTTATTAAAGCATGTAAACCGGATTTTTATTGAAATTGAAAATGCAGAGATGGAGATTAAAGCGGAGGAACAGCAAATATCCAATACAATCAGGATCTCGATTACGAATACTCGGTTCCTCACAGGTCTCATTAGTGACTATATCAACGGTTCCCCTGAAACCAAGCTTCATCAGGGTATTGGGACCCGCAGTGAAATTATTACAGGTTTGAAGAAAAATGACATGCATCTGGGCATTACGGGGCATCCGATTCAGGATGAGGAGATTGAGAGTGTTGTTCTTGTTGAGGAGGACATTGTTCTTGTTGTGCCCACGGATCATGCATACGGCGGAGAAACAAGCATTTCATTAAGTGTTGTTGCAAATGAGCCCTTTATTTCCCTTGCCGATAATAAGGAGTACAGCCGCTTTACAACTATGCTCTGTGAAAAAGCAGGTTTCCTCCCCAATCATGCATTTGAGGTCGATTCTCATACCCTGCTTGAAATTATCAGCCTTAATCAAGGTGTTGCATTAATTCCGATCTCCGTATGTAGAGCACTGGGGTTACGTTATGTAAAAATTGCTGATGATTCAGCCATATATCCCATTAGCCTATCCTGGGTCAAACAAAAATGGTTATCTCCTATTGTTCGAGAATTTCGTGATTTTATTACTTCGTACTATGAAGACCATGCTAGCTTGTTTAAAGTGGAGTAGGATTTCTTGATACATGACAAAAGATAAAAACAAAGACCACGTTAGTCCCATGGAAGGAACCGACGTGGTCTTTGATCGTTATCGTTCTTAGTTATACTGCAGTCTGTCCTTATACCAAATGTCCGGAATCATCTTACGCTCCAGCTCCAACAATTCATGGATGATCTTGTCCGCGTCACTGATGGAACTCACGAGCGGGTCGGTGAGCATCGCCCTTCTCAGCTTCTCGTAGCTCTGTTCCAGAACAGCTTCAACCGTAAGCTCATGCGTATCCAGTACAAGTTCTTGCATCCCTCTTATCCCACGCGGCATCTCGCCTACATGGAGTGGTTTCGACCCATCCATATCTACATCGCATAGTAGTTCCAGGAACGAATCGTTATTCATATTGGTTACCGCACCTTGATTGAGCGTATTGATGAAGAACTTTTTGCCCAAGTTCCCCACCATATTTTCGATGATATCTGTCGCATGATCTGGTCCGAAGGTGCTCATATAATCGGCAATCGGAATGTTCCCCGCAAGGAAGTCATCCACCTGCTTCCACATTTCGTCATGACGCTGATATCTGTCCTCTGTCTCCCAGATCGATAATGGAGGAATGGTATCTGCAGTTTTTCCAAGACCCTGCCAATACCGAACGTATTCCTTTGTATGCGCCGTACAAGTAGGAATGATTCCGAAAATATCATACAGTTCATAGGTAATCGCATCGTTAAAAAGAGCTTTTGCGCCGCGATCACCGCCGTTATTCTCATCACCTGCCAGCTTGCGCATGGCTTCTGCAATTGTGGGCATCACATTTTTTCCTTCATACTCGGCTTTGAGCAGCCAAGTGAAATGATTGACACCCGCGATGCGAAAATCGAATTTCTGGTCTATTTCTGCGGTGAACTGGCTTGTATTTGCAATGATTCCGGCTCGTACAGCGTAATAGGCTTTTTTATGCGGCATATGATGACTATCGCACAGCGCAAACGATTTAAGCTTCGGTGCATAACGATGTAACGCGATGCCGTGCACGGTAGACGGGTTAATATAATTGATCACCCAAGCATCCGGACACAACTCCTCAATGTCTTTGGCGCATTCCATAATAACCGGCAGTTCCCGCATCGCGCGAAAGATCCCGCCCGGGCCAATCGTATCACCGGAACACATGCGAATCCCATACTTTAGAGAAACCTGGCAGTCGATGCCCCGATATTTCACCGATTCTTCCGCAAAGCTGAGTACAACGAAATCGGCTCCAGGAAGCACCTGTCTTCGGTCCACCGAGCCCTCAATCTTTAGGGTTACGTTGTTCTCCTTGGCGACCATTTCCGCTAGTTTTACCATTTTTGAGAGCCGTTCCTCGTTCGTATCCACCAAAGCCAGCGTTCCCTGATTCAAATATGGGGAGTGTACCATCTGCCAGATGGACTGACGACCAAAAAACAGGCTGCCCGCCCCAATAACAACTACCTTTGGATGTTGTGTACTTGTAGCATTCATCAATAACCCCTCCTCTTAACGATATAAGTTCATTATAGGTGAGTGAGCTGGAATCGGAATGTGTGATAGTTTTCAAAACATGTCATATCGTACGATAGTAACAAGAGATAAATCCTTTGTTATGATAGTAAAATATAAAGGATGTCATAAAGTCGAGAGGATTAGGTTGGATTAGATGCACACAGGAACTGTAAATATGAGTATAATCGACGAACTTTCGGAGTATATCACACTTCGCATGAGCTCTTATTTGGAACAAACGCACGACAGTAATTGGACGGAGCACAAGGCTCATTCCGATTATGATCTGTGGTTCATTACAGCAGGCTCCGTCCAGATTACCATCGATGGAATCGAGCATATCGCAGGCCCGGGTGACGTGGTGTTTTTTTATCCGGATATGCCCTATATTGCTTCCACGACCGGAGAGATGTGCCGATTCGTATACATGCACTTTGATTTCAGCATCGCTGAGCAAAAGCGAATTCTCGGCGAGTTTCAGCTCCCGGGCATCGTACCTGGCAATCTGATTCAAGAGGAATCAACGCTATTCACCTCGTCCTATCGAAGATTCAAGCAGAGTGGCGGCGCTTCCGCCAGTCCACTTTATTTGAAAGCCTCTCTACTTCTCGTCATCGCCAAAATTTTAGAATTACACGGGCAAGGCCTGTATCACGGTGAGTTTCTGAAAGACCGAAAACCGAAGAAGATCGAAGGAAGTCTGGAAGTTCTGCAGAATGTTTTTCCATACGTGGATGCAAATCTGCATCGTGCCATCCGAGTTAACGAACTTGCAGACATTGCTGGCGTCTCTGAGAAATATTTTATTTCTTTGTTCAAAAAAATTCTCGGTATTACACCGGGGCAGTATATCAATCAGATCAAAATGAACCGGGCCAGAGACTATCTGTACGAGAAAAAATATACGATCCAGCAAATTGCCGGATTTCTGGGTTATCCCGATCCCTTTACGTTCTCCAAAGCATTCAAAAAATTCTACAACGTGCCCCCTTCCAAATTTGAATAACATACCGCAGACAAACAAAGAGGCAACCGGTCGATCCGGCTGCCTCCGCACTTGATGAATCCTTGGTTATTCAGGGTTTAGTTTACGTACAGGTCCCTTCAGCGTCCCTCGTACTCAAAAGGAGCTTCAGTGGAATACATCTCATGGAAAAATCCTTTATACGGTATATCCTCTTCCAGACATTTAATGAGATACAACAGTTCTTCGTTAGCTTCCGGTTCTTCGCCAGCACGCTGCATTTCCTCAAATTGACCTAGAATATTCTCCAAGAGAGTGACTTGAATAAATAAAGGCAGCTTCTCCAGCATCGAATCTTCAATCTTGGTTTCGGAAGTATATCCAGCGAGGGCGGTTTGGAAATAGTCATCCATGAACTGTTTGCGTTTATCCGCATCCGGCTCAAATTGTATCCAGCCCATACCATGTGACCATAGATCAGCCAAATCATACATATACCAACCGAAGCATGAATTATCAAAATCATACACGGTGATCTCACCGGTATCAAAATCGATCGAGTAATTTCCATCGTTATAATCAAAATGGATCATGCCGAATGTCTCTTGGTTTGTATCCAAACCTTGTAAGGTATTCAGGAGCTCAACCATCTTCTCCTTAAGCAGAGGGAATGATTCAGGTACCAGGTTATCAATATATTCACCGCTGTAATTGTCAATCAAATGATGCCGGCGATGGACGGGAGTGTACCCTTTCGATAGTTGATGCATCCTGCCCAGAACTTTTCCGCTATTATAATAGTATTCGCTAAGTGGGACCCCTTCACGGTACTGATAATGGTTTTCTACCAGCAACTTCCCCTTGGCTTTTACAAACATACAGATAAAGAACGTATGCTCATTATAAGTGATCTCTTCTAACAGATGACCCTTTTTCGAGCTAACTACATTCGAGACACTTGCACCGTGCTCAAACAGATACCGGACATACTCCAGTTCGGCAATGTAATCTTCCCGCTTTCTGTCAGGCAAAAAAGACACCCGTAGAATTAGCGATTCACGCCCCTCTTGCTCGCAAGTGTAAACGACATTACGTCCACCCTCATGAGGCGGAATAAGCTGAATATTGTAACCCTCCAGATGAAACAACTCGGGTACCAGCGTCAGTACATGTGTATTGCTGATGTTAACAGCTTCGTTAAAATTAATAATAATCTCCTCCAGTAAACATTGTTTGGACGGTTTCCCGCAGTGCAATGTCCACAAAAGGAATCTCTGTAATGCAAATATCCTTCTGTGAACCTAAAGCAAAATCACCTTGTTAGACATTTAAAAACGCTCCTTTTTGTTCAGATGGTTACATCTTATCCTAATATTCCACATTTTACTAGCCAAATTTATAACTCAGCAGCCTCGTAATAGTACCGTATCAAAATGTCCTGATCGTAGTTGCCAAACCCTTTCCCGAACAACGTAAGTCCGCCTCGACCGGGCACCCCTTCTTCCGGTCTTAATCCAAACGTCCAGTAAGTGGATGAATCCAGCTCCAGATCATGGATACGCACATCTGAGATGCGCTGGCTATCCATAAACGTCCCTTCTCCGTTAATACGCAGCACCTTCAGTACACCATACTGGTTGACGTCCAATTTCCACCATAACGGTGTATGTTTGCCCTTCCGATCTCCAAAATCCCCTGGGCTTGTCCAGGTTCCGAGGTGATGACCATTAAGGGAAAAACGGATGTCAGAAGGCCAGTTTTCATTAACTTGGGGTGCTTCCGAACTGAGTTCGAGTGAAATTTCAATTTCCTGGAGATGCTGTTCTGTATTCAGATAATTGGGGATCTTATATTCCAGAAAACCTTGTGCAAACCAAAGAATACCTGCATTGACCCGATCCGGGTCCATAAAGCACGCCGGTGTGTCATACTGTCCAATCATCTGCGTAGTTGTCGCAATCCCGCAGGTCGGCCACGCTTCATAATCTGTATACTGACCTACCGGTATGGATATTTCATGGTAAGGAGCATCAACAGGCTCTGGTGACAGGTTAATAGTCATGAACTCTCGTACGATAAAACAGTACTTATAAGTTCCGCCGTTCTCCCGTTTCATTCGGCTACCGACAATTCCGGCTTTTTGCAGCTTGCTGACATGTGTACTTACAATAGCTTTGCTCAGAAAAAGCTCTTGGGCAAGCGCATTGATATGCATTTCTCTGTTTTGTAGTAGCAGGCGCACAATGTTTAATCGGGCTTCACTTGCCAGTGCCTCGTAAATTAGCAGTGAAGCTGCATCTGTCCCAAGCATCATGATGTTCACTTCCTTTTTGAGTAAAACGATCTATTTCAATCTCAGGATTCGTTATTTAGCGAACTCATAAAAATGAACTTGCTCAATATATAAGCATTATGATACATATTAGATAACAAATCAATGATTTGATTTTGCTTTTAAGCGAATTCAATACCACTGTTAATTCTTTTAAAAATATGAATTCATCCAATGGAGGTACATACCATGCTTACATCCAAAATGCTTATCGATAAAGACTTTCAGATTGCTGAAGTAGATCCGCGTGTCTATGGTTCATTTATAGAACATCTGGGACGGGCCGTATACGGCGGTATTTATGATCCAGGTCATCCTACGGCAGATGCTCAAGGTTTCCGTCAGGATGCCATTGAAGCGATTAAAGCTTTGAATGTGCCAATTGTTCGTTATCCGGGCGGCAATTTCGTATCCGGTTACAATTGGGAGGACGGCGTTGGTCCGGTATCGGAGCGTAAACGCAGACTTGAACTCGCTTGGTGGACGATTGAAACAAATGCGGTAGGAACAAACGAATTTGCAGATTGGGCCAAACTGGTTGGAACCGAAGTCATGATGGCTGTAAATCTGGGTACTCGCGGCATTGATGCGGCCAGAAACCTGATCGAATACTGCAACCACCCATCTGGCACATACTGGAGTGATCTGCGTATCTCTCACGGTTACAAAGACCCGCATAAATTCAAAACCTGGTGTCTAGGCAACGAAATGGACGGCCCTTGGCAGATTGGTGCAATGACTGCATATGAATATGGCCGTATTGCCAATGAGACCGCTAAAGCGATGAAATGGGTAGACCCGGATATCGAGCTTGTTGCTTGCGGCAGTTCCAGCCGTGACATGAGTACATTTGCAGATTGGGAAGCAACCGTGCTGGATCTCACCTATGAAAATGTGGACTACTTGTCCCTGCATCAGTATTACAACAATAATAAAGACAACACGTATGACTTCCTGGCGACATCGCTGGATCTGGATCAATTTATTGATAGTGTGGCTTCAATCTGTGATTTTGTACAAGCCAAGAAACGCAGCAAAAAGAAATTAATGCTGTCTCTGGATGAATGGAATGTCTGGAAATCCATCGGCACAAGCCGTATGGAAGAACGCTGGCAGATTGCGCCTCCAGAGTTTGAAGATGTGTATACACATGAAGATGCACTGGCCGTGGGCTGTTATCTGATTACCATACTCAAGCACGCCGACCGTGTAAAAATGGCTTGCCTTGCTCAGTTGATTAACACCATTGCACCAATCATGACGGAAAATAACGGAGCAATCTGGTTCCAGACGACGTATTTCCCATTCATGCACGCATCCAACTTCGGTCGTGGTACGGTGTTGCGATCCATTACCTCTTCACCTAAATATGATTCCAAAGACTTTACAGATGTGCCTTATCTCGAAGCGATCAGTGTGCATGATGAAGAAAACGGCACGATCACAATCTTTGCGGTGAACAGACATCTGGATGAGAAGTTGGAACTGAATGTGGATCTGCGTTCCTTCGGAGAAACGACATTTGTGGAGCATATCGTATTGGAGAACAACGACTTGAAAGCCACCAATACCAAAGAAAACCCACGTAACGTTGTTCCTCACAACGGCGGATATACAACGGTTGACCAGGGTAAAGTGCAAGCAGTCTTGAACAAAGCATCATGGAACGTGATTCGCCTCAAAACCAAACAGGCATAATAAATAATAAGAGCGGGATAGAATTCTCTCTTACTCTGCAACATCAGCATTGTTTTCCGCACCGCGTGCAGCTCCCTGCGCGCGGTGCTTTTTGCTGTATGAGGGTAGTTTACCGAACTACATGGTATCAAAGTTAGATGTTAGACGCGTATTTGAAACCTCAGTTTTTATTCCTCGCAACGAACAAATTTAACGAACACAGGGAGTCTTATTTAACCCGTTTCGGGCGGATTTTAATTCTAACGAACACAGGAGAAGTTATGCTACAGAATCAGCCCCTTTTTCATACTATATCCTACATTTTGCAGCAAATAGGGTTTGTCATATTCGTTAGAATTTTAATGGCTTGATATTGACTCGAATACGGTTTCTGAGTTCGTTAGCGCTGAGCAAGCATGCTATATTGAGCTGGTTCGAACCTCATATACAGCACAAGCAAATAAGCCACCCTCCGTTTGGCGTACGGAGAGCAGCTTGCAGTGAAGCATCTAGCGAAGAAGCTGAAACAGAACAGAGAAGAAGATAAGGAACAGACCAGACCAGAAAGAGATCAAATCACCCAACATACTAGCGATACTTCCTTCCCAAATGCAACGAAGGTTGTGTTCTATTTCACGATTTTCATTTCAAGTATTATCCTTGTTGTGCTTCCTCTTCAACTTCGGTTTCAGCCTGAGCTGCTTGGCTTGCTGGAGTCATCAGCCCTTGAACTGCCCCCATAAATGGCTGAATCTGCTTAATCATGCCATACCCCATTTTGACCACAGGTGTAAACCGCTGGATCATGCCAAACAACCGCATACCCCCGCCTAACATACCTCCAATCGAGCCTGCACCGCCAAAGCCACCTAACAGTGAGCCTAGCATAGGCATGAAAGATGATACCTGGGCTTGCCTAGACGTTGAGCGAGACATCGACCGGGATCGTACTTGCGACTTACGTGTGCTGTTCACCCGTTTACGGTTTCGAGAGGATGCTGTTTTTCTCGTAGCCCCTGCTTTAGGTTTGGTTTTGCGAGCACTGCCTTCAGATGAGGGTGCTGTGATTGCGGTCTGAGTAAGCTTTCCGCCCCCGGTAAGCACTACGCCTTCGCTGTTAACACCAGAGATGTACCCGACGTACGTCTCGCCATTATGAAGAGTCACGCAGACTGGGCGATCCTTGAGCCGTTTCACCCGGACGTGTATTTCATTGGTTTTAGCCATGGAATTCACCTCACTTGACTTGATCTACTTCAGTCTACGCAATGGGTGGACGACTTGCCTGTGCGAATAACACATCCGTGTGCCGAAAGCAGGAAGATTCTTACATAGCTCCTGTCTCAGATATGTTCAATATACATCTCATTCAAAATATGACCCATACGATATGTGTGCTCTGCCAATTCAGATTTCACATATGATTCAATATCACTCTTTTCGATATTGTACAAGACCTCCAGTTCTTTAGAAAAAAGAAGGTGTCCCTCATTGATTTTCTGCTCCAATGAGGTTATCTGTTTGGGTTTCAGATCACCACCGAGTACCTGCTGAAGTGCTTGCACATATGTTTCAAGAGAACGCGCTCCGACAATTTTCATACCCTGGTTCTCTTCATTCACAATGATAATGGATGGGAAACCTCTAACTCCCAAACCAGCCACACTCTCAAAGTCTTCCTCTAATAACTCTTGTGCAGATTGCTGTGCAGCCGCCTCAACCACTTCTTTACCATTCAAGCCCAGTTGATTAACGATATCCGTCAGCACATCATCTTCTCCAATATTTCGATTAAATGCAAACACGGCTTCACGCGCACGTCTTAAAAAGTCCTGCTCTTTCCCAGGGTGTGTACTCTGAATGACCTTAAATACGCGAGATGGCGGATAGGAAGAAAGTATTGGATTATCATGCCATAAGGAACCGTCGATGGGCATGCGTGAATGTTCACCCACTTCCTTCCAATGCGCTGCAATGTCCGAAGGTTTCTGAATCCCGTTAGCGCCATCCGAGAAACCATTCCAGTTAGCCAGTAGCCCACCCATTTTGATTTGCATCGTAAAATAATGGCCGTATTCCTCAATAAACCGATGAAGCACAGGCTCAAGCGCCCAGCAGTGAGAGCAGATCGGATCTGTTGCGTAATAAAGAGTTATCCTTTTCTCAACGTGATTCAGATTGATTTCTTGCATCGCCTCTTCTTCGTTCACACCACATACGCCTGTTTCCAGATCACACATCATAGATTCGTTACTCACGTTATCCCGCCTTTATATTGTCTTATGAATTGATTTTCTTGTGTTAGTTTGATTATAATGTCTACAATCTTCTGAACAAGTACGATTCTTTTTCTGACTTAGTATCAAAAAGTATACTATTGGAGGGTATCAAGTGAAATACGAGTTTAATTTTGATCAGTTATGTCCAGCGACTTATGCATTTCAGGTCATTGGAGGCAAGTGGAATCTTCCGATCCTGGCAATCCTCAGTGAAAATGACTGTATACGTTACAATGAATTAAAAAGAAGACTGCCTGGCATTACCGGAACGATGTTAACGAACTGTTTGAAGGATTTGATTCATTCCGGCATCGTGCATCGGGAGCAATATAACGAGGTGCCACCGAGAGTGGAGTATTCGCTCACAGAATCGGGCAAGGAATTGGTTCCTTTAATTGAATCCATGGTAATATGGGGTCAGAAAAATATGACAGCAGGCGTGAAGCAACAAGATATATAACTCCTGGCCTAGTGTAACCCCTTAGCATAGATGTTCATTTTGAATCGCTCTGTACACTTTGTTCAACGACAAAAAGGCTGTTTCACTGGACCATTATGTCCTTTGAAACAGCCTTTCCTTTATAATACAAGACGGCCGCTTGTTTACGACGTGTACACATCTAACTATTCAGGTCGTCATCTTCCTCATTTCCTAAATACATAACCGTTTTTTCTCCATCAACCAATCTAATGATCTGCTTTCGTAATTTTGCAGGAAATAAAGGTAGTTCATTTATATTTTTAATTTCGAGCCATTCATATTCCACCTGATTTTCGTCACTTGGCAGAATAGAACTATCTTGGTCCATCAAACCTATGTACTCGCATAAAAAAACAAAATCTACACGATGAAGAGCTTCACCGTATACACCTTCAATGACAAATTCCAGTGATAACGGTTCTACATCTATTCCGATTTCTTCCGCAACTTCACGCTTCACAGCATCCGTCAGGGTTTCACCTGCATTCTGGCTCCCACCAGGCAGAATGTAGATGACTTCATCATTATCATCCTGCTTCATTGCAAGCATTCTCCCGTCTTTAATGATCAATGCTTTTGCAGAATTTCTAATCTTTCTCTCCATTGCTAATCCCCCATATATATCTGTATCATGTTGTTGAAGGTTGATTCCATTTAACCTCACGATCTCCATGAAGAATATTTTAACACATACATCTAAACAAATTCTGAACAATCAAATCAACTCACTCTTGGCGACCTCCATGAAAGCAGCCATGGACGGAGAGATCCATTTTTCCCGATGCCAGAGCATTTGCGCAGAAAAGGATATATCTGATAAATCCCACGGCAGAGCAACCACTTCCCCATCGCTCAACTCTTTCTTCAAAGCCATTTCAGGTAATAAAGCGATCCCTAGACCAGCCGCAACACATTGTTTAATGGCTTCTACACTATGAAACTCCAGCTCTGTCAGAGCATCTGCACCTTTCTTCGTTATGGATTGGTCAAAATAAGTGCGATACGAACAGTTCTTTTCGGTCAGCAAAAAATGCTGTTTGTGGAAGTCATCAATGACCAACGCGGAACGCGATGCTAACATATGATCGGGAGAAACCACCATTTGAAAGGTCTCATCCTTTAAAAACTCTGACTGAAGGTCTTTGGAATTCATAGGCTCATCCAATACAAAAACGACATCGGCATGCCCTTCTCTCAGACTTGATTTAAGCTCTTGCCCAGACAAGGGGCGGAACAATAAACGCACACCAGGATAGTCTGCTCGGAAGCGTTTGAACAAGGCTGGAAGAAGATATGCGCACAGCACTTCGTCTGCTCCGATCACAACCGTTCCCGCCAATTCTCCGTGCTGACTGGATATGCACTTTGCTTCCTCTACATCGTTTAAAATCTTAGTGGCGTACGGCAGAAACTGTTGGCCAGCATCCGTTAACACGACCTTTTTGCCTAATCGATCCAGCAATTTCACCCCAAGCTCTTCTTCCAGCGATTTGATTTGCATGGTTATGGTAGACGGTACATAGCTCAATAATTCAGCAGTTTGACTAAAGCTGCAGGTCGATGCAAGTGTCCAAAAGGTTTTTAGCTGGCGTATTTCCATGAGTCAGGCACCTCCTAAGTTCAAAATAAATGAATGATATGTTCGATAACGTTTCATTGAATTGATAATAGACGTAATGTAGAGTGAAATCAAGTTATTACTATTTTATAAGGAGAATCAATCTATGAACAATTATGAAACATATAACCTAGGAGATACATTACTTCAATCGGGGCAACAGCTCCCTCAAGCCTTTATCGCTTACAAGACCTATGGAAACTTAAACGCGGCAAAGGACAATGTTATTGTTGTCCCAACATGGTTTGCTGGAATTCACACAGATAATGAATGGTTAATTGGAACGGACAAAGCACTGGACCCCAGTCGTTATTTTATCGTTGTGCCCAATATGTTGGGTAACGGGTTATCTTCCTCTCCAAGTAATACCCCTGCCCCATATGATAAGAACAACTTCCCTCTCATCTCCATGTATGACAATGTGCGTGCCCAACATCAACTCATCACTCAAAAATTCGGTATCTCCAAAATCAAACTTGTTGTGGGCTGGTCTCTGGGAGCCATGCAGGTTTATCAATGGGGAACCAGTTATCCTGAGATGGTTGAGCGTATTGCCCCCTTTGGCGGAACGGCAAAGAGCAGACCCCATACACAGTTGGTATTCGAAGCAATGATCGCGGCGTTACAGGCAGATTCGAATTATAAAAATGGTAGATATGAGCGCCCTCCGGTTGCCGGTCTCGCAGCGATGGGAAGAGCTTATGCTCCATGGGGGTTTTCGCAGGCGTACTATTTGGAGAAATTGTATCAATCTGAGGGGTACGACTCCTTGAAATCTTATGTAGAAGATTACTGGGATCAGGTATTTCTTCCCTTCGATGCTAACGACTTGATTACCATGTTGCGTACAGGAATCTATGGAGACATTAGCGATAATCCCGTAGATGACGGCAACTTCGAACAGGCGTTAAGCAAGATCACTGCTCCTGCACTCGTTATGCCAGGATCAAGTGACTTGTTTTTCACGCCAGAAGACAGTTCGTATGATGCTCAGCATATGCCAAACGCGGTGTATCAACCTATAGAGTCCAAGTGGGGACACTGCTTTGGAATCGGAGCAAACGAAGAGGATTCACTCGTTATCGATCGTCATCTAAAGCAATTTTTGGAGACCTGAGTAAAAAAAGAAGGAGTACAAAGTAAAAAAAGTGCACAAAGCTCACAAAGCTCATTATTTTTTTCTCCGCTACAACTCAAAAGTAAAAAAAGATACCAGTTCTCGTCAATAACCTTTATATCACGTTCCCCCTTTCTCGTTTAGAATATTTTCAAGTAAGCGTTATTGAAATATGACTGATAAGGGGGAAAAGAAATGAACAAGAAAACGAAAGCCTTAGTCTTGTCTGTGTGCATGTCAACCTTATTACTCGCAGCCTGTAGCAATGGAAGCGGTGCCGATAAAGGTTCAACGACGGACACGGATTCCAACGAGGCTGGAACGACAACCATTCACACCGTAACATCAGAATACACTTCAGCAAAATATCCAAAGGGCGACGATATCACCAACAATGTATGGATTAAGCGATACAAAGAGAAGTTTAATATCAATGTCAAAACAGACTGGGTCAGCGATGAGTACGATACAAAACTCAATTTGGCTATCGCATCGAACGATCTTCCTGACGTATTCAGAGTTAATCCATCACAACTGAGACAGTTAGTCGAAGCAGATATGGTCATGGACCTTTCCGAGGTCTTTGATCAACACGCTTCAGATCGTCTCAAAGGTTACATGGAAGCAGATGCAGACAGTTACGAATCTGGAAAGAAGGACGGTAAGCTATACGGGATACCACAGATGCACTGGGGATTAATTGAACAACCAGACTTCATCTGGATCCGGAACGACTGGAAAGAAGAATTGGGTGTCCAAGATCCGAAATCTGTGGAAGACATCAAAAATATCGCACTCAAATTCATGGAAAAGCACGGTGGTTATGGTATAGCGGTAGACCAATCGTTGGATTACCTCAACCTGCTGGCCATTGCATGGAATGCGCATCCGGATATGTGGATGGAGGATAGCACTGGAAAACTCGTGTACGGCTCCGTGCAGCCTGAGATGAAAAATGCGCTGGCTGAGTGGTCAGAATGGTACAAGCGAGGCATTATTGATCCGGAATTTGCAATCAAAGACTTTAATGCGATGAACGCGGATATTGTAGCCGGCAAAGTGGGAATGCAACCTTATTACCAATGGTGGGGTTATAATCCGGGTGTCGACACAGTATCCAATCTGGGTAAGGACGCTATCTTCTACCCTTATATCATCCCTACCGTTGATGGAAAAGAAGCCAAACAATCCATTTTCTTCGCCAACAACAATTATATCGTTATGAAAAAGGGATTTAAGAGCCCTGAAGAAGTGATCAAAATTTTGAACGACTACGCTTATATTGTGGATGAAGGCAATGGCAAGGAATCCACAGAAACGTTATCCGCCTTGCTGGACAACGATATTGCCCATGTTGTTGGAGCGTTCCGTGTACTTAATCCGAATTCCGATTACGAGCAATTTGAGGCGGTCTCCGCTGCCCTTCAATCCAAGGATACCAGTGGACTCACAACTTCGGGTATGTGGCAAAAATATAACAACAGTGTGGAATTCATGGAGAATGCAACCCCAGGAGCAGTTGGTGATTATTTGCAACAAGGGGCTCCAAAGAATGCGTATGGTCTTGCCAAGAAAGTACTGGACAGCGAGAACTATACAAAGACGGCCTTATGGGGTGTTACGCCAGAAATACTTTCAAGCTACGGAACAACCTTGGATGATATCCTGACCGAAGGCTTCACCAAGATCATTATGGGTAGCGAAAGTATCGATTATTTCGATGTTATTGTCCAGAATTGGCGTGCAGCCGGGGGCGATGACGCAACTCAGGCAGTTAATGAAGCCTACGGGAAGAAATAATCTCGTTTGTCACAAAGAGGGGATGAGGGTCATCTCTCCCCTTTATTTGATAGCGATTACATTTGGCGTACAAGGAACGGAGGAATATGTATGTTGAGAAAATGGAAGCAGCAGCGTGCTTACCATCTCATGTTGATCCCAAGCCTGGTCTTGGTCTTCATCTTTTGTTACATCCCTTTCTACGGACTTATTATTGCGTTTCAGAAGTACAATCCGGGTCTCGGCTTCAACTCGCCATGGGTAGGGTGGGATAATTTTACCCACATATTTAATCAGCCGAACTTTGTAAGAACGATCTGGAATACATTGTACATGTCTGTCTTTAAGATTATCGGTGGTATAATCGTGCCCGTAATTTTTGCATTACTGCTTAACGAGGTACTACACAGTGGAATTAAACGTACATTTCAAACCCTTGTCTACATTCCGAACTTCCTCTCTTGGGTCATTATGGCTGGCATCATGCTGGATATCCTTAGCTCCGACGGCATTATCAATACATTTCTAAGTCTATTTGGGATTGCACCGATCTCCTTTCTTGGCACACCCTCTATTTTTCCTTGGACGATGATTGTGAGTGACATATGGAAAGGTTTTGGGTTTGGCACGGTTGTTTATTTGGCAGCCCTAACCAGTATTGATCCGGGACTTTACGAAGCCGCGGTGATCGACGGAGCGAAACGGTGGAAACAAACCATCTACATTACGTTGCCTCTACTCATGCCAACCATTGTTTTAATGACCGTACTTTCACTTGGGAACGTACTCAATGCTGGCTTTGACCAAATCTATAATCTCTACTCCCCTGTTGTCTATCAGACGGGTGATATTATTGATACCTATGTCTACCGTTTAGGAATTCAACAAGCACAGTATTCAATTGGTACCGCTGTCGGGTTATTCAAATCGATCATTTCCAGTGTTCTCGTTGCTGTATCGTACATCCTGGCTTACAGAGTGGCTGGCTATCGTATCTTCTAAGAAGGAGGAACTTACATTATGATCTATGATAAAAGTATGAGCAGACGTGTATTTCTTATCATAAACTACACCATATTGCTTCTAATCTCTCTCCTATGTATCCTGCCGTTTATCAACCTGCTGGCTGTTTCATTCAGTAGCAGCGCGGCTGTATCTGCGGGGAGTGTTACGTTCTGGCCTGTGGAATTTACGACAAAAGCCTATGAATTTGCATTAACTGGAGGATCATTTTTCTCCTCTCTCTGGGTAGCCATTCAACGAACCGTTATCGGAACGGTGGTGAATCTGGTTCTGATCGTACTCACGGCTTATCCCCTCTCCAAATCCAAACAAAAACTGATGGGGCGTAATATCTATATGGGATTTTTCATAATAACCATGTTATTCAGCGGAGGACTAATTCCAACCTATCTCGTGGTCGTCAAAATGGGACTAATCGATTCCATATGGTCTCTGATCTTGCCTGGGGCCCTCCCCGTATTCAGTATGATTATCCTCATGAATTTCATTCGGGGGCTACCCGAGGAGATTGAAGAATCAGCCATTATCGATGGTGCTGGGCCTGTACAGGTATTGCTTCGTATTCTACTCCCACTTCTCAAGCCCGCTCTCGCTACGGTTGGTTTGTTCAGTATCGTTGCCCACTGGAATTCGTGGTTCGATGGCATTATCTATATGAACAATCCAGCCAATTATCCATTACAAAGTTACCTCCAGACCCTCCTGCAAAGTTTTGAGCAAATCATGCTGAAATCTGGGTCAGATTATACGCAGCTGTTGTCCATGATGAACGCCAGAACGGGGCGCGCCGCTCAGATGTTCCTGGGTGCCATTCCGATTTTACTCGTGTATCCATTCTTGCAGAAATATTTCACCAAAGGTTTGGTGCTAGGTAGCGTCAAAGGGTGAACAAAAGGGCTTGCAGTTCATACTGCGAGCCCTTTGTTTATATCTAAACTTATGTTTATGATCGCTGTACCGCATTATGAGATGCTTAAGAGGAAACATGAATGACTATTTGGCTTCTAAGATGGCAGGCAGCAGAATGGAGAAAATGGTACCTTCACCTATTTTACTCTCCACCTGTATTCCATAGGATTTCCCAAAATGAAGTTGAATCCGCCGCTGCACATTATGCAATCCAATCCCATTCGTTCCCGTACCTGCACCGGACTTCTCTTCCATTAAATTCTGCATCGTATGATGATCCATACCCACACCATTATCGCAGACCTCGATCACAACTTCATCCAGCTGTGATTGAATCCGAATGGTGATGATTCCGTCTTCTTCCAGTTCGGCCAGACCATGAAAAATCGCATTTTCCACAATCGGCTGCAGGATCATTTTGGGCATGCGATAATTCAGCAGTCTATCCTCAATCTCGTATCTCATCTGAATACAATCGTAGTACCTGACATTCTGGATCGTTACGTAATTCGTTATATTATCAAGTTCCTCACGAATGGTTACGAGGGTTCCATCGGATTTTGTTGCATAGCGAAGCATCGAGATTAGTGCATCGGTCATTTCCACGATTTTGTCTGCCTGCTGCATCGAGGCAATCCATTTAACCGACCCAAGGGTGTTATACAGAAAATGAGGCTTGATCTGATCATGGAGCGCACGCATCTCGGCCTTGGCTTTCTCTATTTCTTCCTGCTGCATCCGTTCGACCAACCGCTTCAATTCGTGTGACATTCTGTTGAATCGAATGGATAAATGTCCAATCTCATCTCTGGAGCCAATAGGTTCAACTTGTTCAAACTGACCTTTCTCGACTAGAGCAATATTCCGTAGCAGTTTTTTAATGGGGGTTGTGATCACGTGAGATAAAAAGATGGATATGACGGCAGCAAAAAGAACAATGACGATGGCAAGCGTCACCAGATTACGGCCCAATATTATGCCATCAGCAGTCAGCTCATCCAAAGGCATATATAAGTAAGTTGTCCATTTTTGCTGACTAAGGGGACTGGTCACCACGACATTTAGTGATTCAGGCGGACGAACGTTGTCCCGGAACAGTGTCCCGATTAATCGTTCATTCACGTTATATACGATCTTGTCATCCTCATCAACGATCATGAATCTGGAGCGCAGTCCTTCCTGCAAGTTGCGGTTGACGATTTCAATGAATTTGATATCAATGCTGACAACAATCACGCCAAGCAGTTTTCCACTAGTCACATCATGAATTTTGCGAGCGTGTGACACTGCCAGTATTTTATTCTCCAATTGCTCATCAATTCGTGTTGTGAGGGTAATGGTTCGATCCTTATCATGCATGAACTTTTTAAACCACAATTCGTTTGCTACTTTGAAGTTTGGATCAATGGGTTGATGTGGACTGACAAAAAGGTCTTGCCCCCCGTTCATATTGTAGAGGTAGATGGAGAATACGCGATCTTTCATCATGATATAATTCATCAGAATATTGTATGCGGCAATCTCATGTTGTTCATCACCCTCTCGCAGGAAATCCTGGATCGGAAAACTCCCTTCATGAGTCGCAGACAGATTGTCACTAAGGCCATTGCTGGCGAGCAGCGAAATTTTCTCAATCTCCTTGAGGAACTCGTCAATGCGAATATTCGTCTGTTTGGCCAGATCGTTTAGCAACGTTGTATAGTTCTGTGTCAACAACCGCTCTGAGGAGTAATACGAATTGATTGTCATCACCAATACCGGAAGGATAATGACCGTCATACAGATCACCATAATTTTGTACTTGATTCGGAAGGGCCGAACATGCTTCATATGCTGCACCTCTATTCACCGATTACATTCATCCCTGCTGTAATTCTCGATATTCCTCAGGAGTGACACCTACCGATTTTTTGAAAATCTTACTGAAGTACGTGTAATTATGGTAACCCACCTTTTCTGCGATTTCATACACTCTCATTCCTCTGCTCAATAGATACGCCTTGGCATGTTCAATTCGAACTCGGGTCAAGTACGTGATAAAGTTCTCTCCTCGTTCCTGTTTGAACACACGGCTGAGATACGACGGATTCACACTGATTTGGCTAGCGATACTTTGCAGTGAGATATCTTCCGCATAATACTTGTCGATCAATTCAGTGGCGAGATCGGTGTAAGTGCTTTCCTGTTTGATTTGGGAATCGGTTTGGAAGTAATACGCAATATGAGCAAGCATATCTTGGTGGATATCCTCCCAATACTCCCCCTTTAGAACGATTTCGTAGGGCGATTTCTCTGTTAAAGAAGGTGCACCTCTTTCCGTAGCTCGGGATAGATGGGAATGTATCGACTCCATTACCATGATATATTGCTTGCGAATGCTATTCTCATCCGCTCGTAGCTGTTCCAGATTGGATCGGATTCCTTCAAGGAACTCTTCCGCCTTTTTGTTGTCTTTGCTTACCCATAACTTCAACAAATCTCGTTCTTGTTGCGGGCTTAAAGCCCCCTTAACTTCATGTCGATCTGGGGATTGAACCATATCATCGTAATACAACACCTGGTTGCTTCCTGTGAAGAAACTCTGTTGTAGAGCCGTTTCTGCCTCTTGGCAGGCCTTCCTGATGTGAAGGAAACCGGAAGTCATTCTACTTACCCCAGCCGTGAGCGATAGATTCATAAAATCCTTGATCGAAGACAGCAATTTATTACATAGTTTATTCAAGTCGGCGTGTACAGATTGGCTCTCAGGAAGTACATTGACGATCACCCAATATTCAGAGGAACTTTCAACAAAAATCTCTTTCTCCCACTTCGATGGAATGATCTCTTCCATAATATTAAGAATCGAAAATCGGAGCAGCTTTTCCCCCTTCTCAACATATTTCCGCTTTGCATCCTCGTAATAGTTCACGATGAACTTCATGACAACCAACTGGTCCGAACGTATACGAAAATGCAGTTCTTCCGCTTTGGTGACGATATCCTCCTCACTAATGAATCCGCTTACAATATCTTGGAAGAAACTATCCTTTAGATATCTTAGGCTCTTGGAATAGTCCTGTGTAATAGAGGGTGTGTTGGTTGGGTGAACATGTTCACTTTGCAGTTTCTGTCCAACAGTGCTCAGGAGGTCAATAAGGGAGGATTCGGTGATCTCACTTTTAATCAAGTAATCTGAAGCGCCAAGTTTTAGCGCCTCTTTCACATAATGAAATTCGTCAAAATTACTCAGGATGACATACTTACAGGTTTTCAGTACGCAGGAGGCCTCTTGTATAAGTTGCAACCCATCCATAATCGGCATCTTAATATCTGTAATGATTAGATCAGGCATCACTTCAAGCGCAAGGCTTAATGCCTCTTTTCCATTTCCCGCCTCTCCAACAACATAGAAATTATACTCTTCCCAATTCAGCATGGAACGAATTCCAACCCGCATGAGCAATTCATCATCTACGATCATCAGTTTATACATGCGTATCCCCCAACATGAACCATTTTTAGATATTTTACCATTAAACGAACCGTTGCAAAGATGTCTAGCGAACCTTATTGAATTGCGGGTATCATAAATAACACTTTTACAGAACATATGTTCCTGTTATAATCAGATTATCGTATTTGGTGTAACATAACATGCCCGCCTGGAAAGGATACATATCATGAATTTATACAAGTTTGAATTAACGGTGAACGGATATCTATTACGTGTTCATTTCAGTGCATCTGAAGAAAGTGGATTGAAATGGTGCAAACGAATTGCTACTGAATTCCAGAACAACGTTGCCAATCTGGAGATCAAGGTTGATATACATAAAAAGCAGAAACAAAAGCATGCACGGGATTATCACGGAAAACCGTATCTGTATGATAGGACACTCAGGAAAAAGCCGCTTGCGAAGAAAAATAAAACGGCTGAATCATCTGCGGTTATGTAAAGGTTACTAAAAGACGCTAAGATTCTCATCATATAGGCTAATTGGTTGGAGAGAATTTAATTCGGGTGTTCTCCACTATGCCGAACAGTTTTAGCGCCTCTGTATACTCTTGTCCTTCCTGTCCTTCCTTTAATACCAAAGATAAAAGCCTGCTCCTATGTGGAACAAGCTTTTGTCCGTGTCAATTATACTATATGCCAAGAAAGATTGTTGTTCACCGTTTGAGACACGCCCTAGTATCTCTCTGATTCCTTAAATATCATATAACGATGGACACCTCTGACAGCATGCATTGCTTCCTGTAATAGCTGAATCGCAGTTTCGCGTTGTCCCGCTTTTAGTTCGATCGCTGCAAGAAGCGAAGATCTCATCCAGACCTTGTTAATGGATTTCAAGTGTTCCCTCGCCTGCTCACTTCTTCCTTCTTCCATAAGCAAATACGTTTCATAATATGTACGATAATCCGATCTACGCATATTCTGCACCGCAGTACGAACAGCTACCAAGTCGTTGCGATAGATGCCATAGGCTGCATTATAGACTGCTTGGGTCCTTTTATTTGTGTCCTCATTTCTGATGCGCTCTATTGTGTGTTCCAATTCATCATCAAGTCTGTTTGCAAGAGCGTAATAGATATAAAGCTTTGGGGTATTCTCCTGTCTGCGTAGAAAAGCCTCGACGCGCTCCATGCGTGTTTCCCAACCCAGAGGATAAAAAATACGAATGGTAAACATGATCAGAGTAGCGGTGAGAACGACCCCAAGTATCCAAAACAGAGATTGGTCATTCATCTTCATGTACACAACAAATAAAAATACGGCCAAATAAAAAACAATATCCCACTTATACTTTCCCATCTCCATCTCCATCTCCTTCATAGACATAAAAAAACTATTATATCAAAACAAACCCCAAGGAGTATATGCACTGCATCCTTTGGGGTTTAGTTAGATTTATAAAAATTGATTTATTGAAATTTTCTTCATTAACGACAACCGACAGTATTATCAACTCAATAGACTAGATTCTCACGCCCCGGCGTCTCCAATCATTTGTCGTTCAATTTGTTTCATTTCATAAAAATAGCCTTTTTGCTCCATCAGCTCACAGAAAGAACCTGATTCCACGATCTTGCCTTGGTCCATGACCACAATCCGATCCATCTCTTCCAATCCCGTCAGCCGATGGCAGATCAGAAGAAATGTATCTTCGGATGCTTGTGCAAGAAGATGCTGGAGCACATGTTTCTCTGTGACGTAATCCAACGAAGAAGTTGGTTCGTCCAGAAGCCATAACCGTCCTTTGCGCAGCATGGCCCGTGCGAGAGCCAGCCGCTGCTTCTCACCATCCGACAGGTTCTCCCCTTTTTCATAGACCATGTCGGTCAACAACTTATTCGGCAGTTGGACTTTATCCAGCACAGCCGACAGTTGTTCATCCGAATGATCTTCTCCATTCAGCAACAGGTTATCCCGGATGGTTCCCCGGAAAAAGTGGCTTTGCTGCAACACGACATTCGTCCCTTGCCAAATGCTCTCTTCATTCAGTTCCTTCACCGAAACATCGTTTAATCGTATATCGCCAGACGTTGGTGCGCGCAGCTTGAGTAACAAATCAATAATCGTTGACTTGCCTGACCCGCTCGGCCCGACAATCGCTGTTTTGGAGCCTGCTGCAAGTTGCAGAGATAGCTCCCTCAGCGCCGGTCTCCATTCCCCTTCATATTGGAAGTTAACAACGGATAGGTCAATCGAAACCGCCTGATCGGCTGAAACTTCACCGCTTGGCTGTACAGGTTGTACATCGGAGGTTGGCACTGTTTCCGCCAGTCGCTGAGCGGCGTGTTCGCTGTCCTGCTTATATAGAGGCAATATAGCCATTGAGGCAGCTTCTTCGAACACGGTCTGCGTGGCCAGGATCAACATGGCGAGGAATACACCGGCAAACGCTCCATTCACAATTAAAAAGGCGCTCAGTGCCAGCACTCCCCATGTAACAAGATACGTAACAAAAACGTGCATGGATTGCCCGCGCAGCAAGTGCGAAGCGGCTTGCCTCTGTTCCGTTGCCAATGCAGCAGAAGCCTGCTGAAGCTGTTGCTCACGCTGTTCCAATTGGCCATATACTTTCAAATCCCTGAAACCATACAACACTTCGGTTACTTCCGTGGACAGCAAGGCCCGTTGCTGGCGGACACGTCCGTTTATTTTTCGCTGACCTAACAAGACAATACCTGGTACAACAAATGCCGTAATTAGCATACCTAGTACTAACAAACACGCAATCCAGATCGAAAAGGCCGAAGTGAACAGCATGGTAGCCAAAAACACCATAACGACCATGATGGGTGGATACGCGACCCGCAAAAAGTAATTTTGCAAACTTTCCACATCACCCACGATCCGCGCAAGCAGATCCCCGCTTCGGTTTTTGTTCAATATACCTGGCGTTACCGGGATCAGTTTGGCAAAAAAGGACGTCCGCAAACGGCTCAGCATGGAGAATGTCGCCCTGTGCGAATACAAGCGTTCCCCGTAGCGACTTGCCGCTCGAAGGAAACCAAGTAGTTTGACCATGGAGGTGAGTACAATTAAGGTGTACAGCGGTGGCGCAAATACTGTTTGAGATATCATATAGCCACTCGCGGAAAAGAGAGCTACCCCTGCTATGCCGGCGATAAATCCGCCCAATATCGAAAGCAAGATATCCTTGCGCTCCTGAATCATCGCTTTTGACAGAATCGTCAGCTCATTCATGCTAACCCTCCTTTCCGTTGTACATCAACCATCTCCGCATATTGAGGCAGGCGCGCCAGAAGTGCTTCATGATGTCCTGAATCCACTAATACCCCACTATCCATAAACAAAATGTTGTCCGCATGTTGAATTGTATATAAACGGTGTGCCACCGTAATCATCGTTGCCGTTTTGGCTAATGCCGCAATGGATTGTTGCAATACCCGCTCGGTGTGTAGATCCAGACCAACGGTGGGTTCGTCGAACAAAATAACAGCTGGTCGCTTCAGAAAAGCACGTGCCAAAGCAAGTCTTTGCTTTTCCCCACCAGACAGCCCCCGGCCACCTTCACCAACAAACGTATCCAAGCCCTGCTCCAATTGTGCAACAACGCTAGCAAGCCCTGCTTCCTCTGCCGCCTGCTCAATTTCAGCTCTGGAGACGTTCCGACCCGCGCCAATCGCGATATTTTCGGCAAATGTACCTGCAAAAATATACGGATGCTGTGTAATATAGCTAACACGTTCAAACCATGCAGCCTCATCATGTTGCGAAAGCTGGCTTCCGTTAACCAGAACCGCTCCCGAATCTGGTTTCAGTAAACCGGCAATGAGATGAAGCAGCGTGGTTTTACCTGAGCCGCTTTTGCCTACAATAGCAATCTGTTCTCCCGGTCCAATCGAGATCTGTCCTGTCTCAAGTCCAAAGGAATCAGGTGTGTACTGGAATCGGACATCGTTCAGTTCAATGGTTGGTGGCATTGGAATCAACTCGGCACGAGCTGTACGAAGCTCTTCCGTCTTTGCAATTGCATCGACATCGGTTAATTCGCTTTGATCCGGTCCTTCTTCAGGCTTCGTTTGTGTGCTCTTGACACTAGTGTCCGCGAGCATCTGTTCCACCTTGCGAATGGCCCCCATACTGGTTCGCCCGCTGTGAAAAGCCGTTCCTGTATTCTTCAACAGACTGTAAAACTCAGGGACGAGTAACAACACGAGAAAGGCTGTGTGGAAGCTCATCGATTTGAAAACCAGTAATTGAATAGCCAGTTCAAGCGCGACAATACCAATGCTTAACATCACGATCGATTCCAGCATAAACGTATTTGTAAATGCAATCTTCAAAATGCCCATGGTGGCATCACGATACCCCAGACTGCTGCGTTCAATCTCCTGCTGTTGACGTTTAGCCCGTCCGAATATTTTCAACGTAACCAGCCCTTGAAGCGAATCCAGAAATGTACCGGAAAACTCAGCCAGTTGCGCGTATTTTTCTTCTGATTTGTTCTTTGTCTTGAGCCCAACCAAGATCATGAACAGCGGGATAAACGGTGCCGTAAACAACATAATCCAGCCTGTGTTGGCGTGCTGCGTAAACGTAACAACCAGAATCAGAATCGGGATCATCGCAGCTTCCATCATACGCGGCATATATTGACTGAAATAACTGTCGGCTTCATCCACAGCATCCAAAGCAACGCTGACCTTTCCTCCCGTCTGTCCAAGAAGGGTTGAAGGCATGGAAGCGCGGGTCAGGTTCTGCAACACAGATGCTCGCATATTCGTCTTGGCGCGTGATGCCATATGCAAGCCCACTTTCCCATTACCATACGACAACAGTGAGCGTACGGCCATAACAGCCAATAATAGGACAAGCAACAGGACCACAGATGAAAAGGAAGCTTTCTCTACAAAGATTCGCTGGACTGCTTCAGCCACCAAGGTGGCCTGGCTTATAATAGCTACACCAAGGGCCAGCGAAATGATGGCAAGGAGAAGTCTGTTTTTTCGTTGTAAAGACATTTGCTGCGAGATCAGATTGGATTTGCCTCTCCTTCTCATTGAACGCTCCTCCTTTATTTTTTCCCTTTCACATAGTCCGCATCAAACAGGAACAGTTTGAAGACCAGGATTAGAGAAGGAATTAACAAGCACAKACCACCGATAAACACAACGACGAGTGCAAAACCCATCGCTGGTGGTGTCGCGCTACTCTGAATGGTGATGTATGGATCGAGAATGTAAGGATATTGCCCAATCCCGTAAGCGAAAAAGGCTGTGAGAAATTGCAGCATGATGCATATAAAAGCTAAACCATAACGGCGTCCGTTATATAACAGCCACATGGCAATCATGAAAAACGCAACGGAAAGCGCCAGTAGCCACCATAAATCCATCATATTTTGAAAATGACGCTCATTGTGTTGACCCAAATATATAAATGCAGTCAGCGCGAGAATAATGGTCGGTGTGCTCCAGAACAAAGCATAGTTCCGCATCAGCTTCAATGCCGAATGGTCCTCTGCGCGAGAAGCATAAAATGTGAGAAATGACCCACTAATGAACAATACGGACACGATCGCCAGTCCAACGATGCTCCACGATAATGGATTCGTAAATAGTGCCCAGTAATCCAGGGAAACGGTATCTCCCTGCTTCAAAATAAAGCCACCTTCAGACAGGGTCAGTGCCACTGACAATGACGCTGGAATAAGTAGACCCGTAGCTCCGTATAAGAACAAATACACGATACTTTTTTTGGAACCATAATTTTCGAAAGCATAGAATGAACCACGAATGGCAAGTAAAATGACGGCAATACTTCCCGGAACAAGTAGCGCGGAGCCATAATAGTAAGCAGTATCCGGAAAGAATCCAACGATGCCAATATAGAAAAAGACAAAAAATACATTGGTGATCTCCCAGACCGGTGATAGATAACGGGAGATCAGACGATTAATCAGGTGATCCTGCTTTGTCAGGCGTGCATAAAAGGCGAAGAAACCTGCTCCAAAATCAATGGAAGCTACAATAAGATAGCCGTACAAGAACAGCCAGAGTACCGAAATACCAATTAATTCATAACTCATTATGCCTGGCCCCCTTTCTCGGCTGATTGATCATGCTTCTCCTTCAACCATTTCTCCATCTCGAGTTCAGCAGGATTGTTATTGAACAACCGTCTCAGTACGACGACACACATAACGCCTAGCAGAATGTAGAGAAGCAAGAAGACGAAAAATAAAATTCTCACACTCGGTGAAGAAGTAGCGGCCTCTTCTACCCGCATATAACCTCGGATGATCCATGGTTGCCGCCCGATCTCTGCATAGAACCAACCCATCTCAACGGCCAGAAAAGCAAGCGGTGCACTCAGTGCAACCATACGAAGCATCCACTTGTTAAACTGATTACGTTTCTTCCAGAATACAAACAGGAAGTACAGACTTGATATAGCAAGCAGAGCGAATCCAATACCAGCCATTAGATCAAACAAATAATGCACAAGTAAGGGCGGGTGTTCATCTGGTGGAAATTCGTTCAGCCCGGTTACCTCGGCGTTAAAGTCTCCAAAGGCAAGGAAACTGAGCAGTTTCGGCAAATGAAGAGCGCCTATAATTTCATGTTCTGCATTCAGCCATCCCAAAAAAATCAAATCCGCGCCGCTTTCCGTCTCGAAATGCCACTCGGCAGCTGCGAGCTTCTCCGGCTGATGCTCAGCCAAAAACTTGGCAGACACATCTCCAGCTAAAGAATTTAACAAACTGAATACCAGCACAACGGCCATCATGAGATTCAAGCCTTTTTTGTGGTAGGCTGACACTCCTTTTCTCAGCATCGCAAAGGCTGCTATTCCTGCTAACAGAGCAGCTCCTGTCAGATAAGCCGAGCTTAATACATGGAACACTTTGGAGAACGTCGCTGTATTCAGCATCGCTTGCACGGGGTTCACTGCCATGAATTGACCTGCTTCCATGACAAAACCTTCAGGCTGGTTCATGAATCCGTTCACTGTTGTAATAAAAACAGCAGACATGCCTGCCCCGGCGACAATCGGAATAGTCAGCAACCAGTGGATATACGGATTTTTGAACCGATCCCACGTGTACAGATAAATGCCCAGGAATATTGCTTCAAAAAAGAATGCAAATACTTCCATAAATAGTGGCAGTGCAATGACATTCCCGGCAAGTTTCATAAAATTCGGCCATACCAAGGCCAACTGTAGTGAGATCGCTGTGCCTGTCACGACACCAACCGCGACAGAAATGACAAACCCTCTGGACCACCTCTTTGCCATAAGTATGTAATGGTGATCCTTCTTCCGAATGCCGATGAACTCTGCAATAGCAATCATCAAAGGTACGCCGACACCAAGCGTTGCAAAAATCACGTGGAACCCGAGCGTCAAACCAGTCACTAGCCTGCTCCATAAAACCGTATCAATAGCCATTCTTTGTGTTGCCTCCTTTCAAACTCTGTTCAATTTAGAAACATTCAATATCAGATTTGGCCAAGCTCAATGCAGAGTTGCGAAAAATTTCACAAAGTTAGGTATGACGATATCTTGCCACACCTATAATGCGTTTACTCCTGTAGGCCTCCGATAATAACAATCATTGGATGCCTATTAAAATCTGATATTGATGCACTTAAAGTACTAACGAAACCTATTAATCAAAATTATTATATCTTTATTTTTACCTAATTCAATCAAAGACACGTCTTCTACCCTAAACGTTCAAGAAAGGATCAACTCTTTCTGACAACTTGGTGAAAATCAAAAAATACACCCAATGGAGCTATTGATTCATTGGGTGTAAACGTGTTATTGCACGGCAGATTCTCTATTTTACTTGCTTACTTGCTCCGGACTCACCAAACCTGCCTCGCGACGTATGCTCATGATGATCAGTGATGCAGCTAATACCGTAAGGATGATTCCAAGCATCTGAAATCCTGTCACATTGAATGTATCCCCCATAACAATTCCAATCAATAACGACGATAAAATGGTCCCCAGATAGCGTGATGTATTAAAAATACCCGATGCGACTCCAATCATTTCTTTCGGTGTGCTTTTAAACAGTGCTGCTTGCATACCGACCGCGTTTAGGCCGTTACTTATGCCAAATAAAGCTAAGGCAACAATGATTATGAAGATTGGAGAAGTTTCATTCATAACAACGATTAATATAGAGCCAAATGTCATTAAAGAAGCGGATACGATCAGAGCTGGCCGTGATCCTGATCTGTCAATCCAGCGTCCTGCGATCGGAGCAATAATGACTGAACATAACCCCAAAGCTAGCATGCTCATTCCTGTATGAACTTCGTTGAGATGACGTACCTGCTTCAAATACGTAGGAACTCCAAAAAAAAGTGCGTAAAACAAGATGTTCACCAGCATGTATTGCACATTCACCCAAGTCATCTCCGGATATGAGGCAAACGTTCGCAGAGGGATAAAAGGCGTGGCTGCTTTTAATTCATGTCGGAAGAACATGACGAGTGCGATTAACCCGATCCCCCCTGTCAGCAGATGCCATGTTGAAATATCTCCTGTGGAATTTACTGAAAGTAAACCGATGAGCAGAGTCACCAAAGCTACCGTAAACATCAGGATACCTGGTGCGTCAATTAACGCAAGCCATTGCCGAATGGACATGTGACCAGAGATAGACGGAGATTGCTCGTCCTTCGGGATTGTTTTCCAGGCGAACCAAAAACTCACCAAGACAAACGGAATATTAACGAAGAATATGCTGTGCCAGTCCCACCAATGAATCAATACTCCACCAATAAAAGGTCCAATTGCAGCCGCTCCAGAAAGGAATATAGCCAAGGTGGACAAGGCGGAGGCTTGTTTTTCAGTCACGTTCATTCTGACAATCGCCATTCCGACGGCCACCATCATACTTGTGCCAAATGATTGAACAATCCGGAATACGATGAGCCATGAAAAACTGGGAGACCACGGAGCTAGCATGGACGATACAAAAACAATAACAAGACCCATGAGGAAGATCTTCCTGCGGCCAAACAAATCACTACACTTGCCCATGACGGGTTGAGCGACAGCACTGGCAATGTAAAATGATAAAATAATCCACGAAACGGCTGTAAAATTAAGTTGATACACTTGTTGTAGCCTGGAAATTGCCACCGAAATCATGGAGGAATTCAACGGATTCAACATAATTCCGAGTCCAACAGCTAACATCAATCCTTTATTTCGAACGTTCATTGGTGCACCTCTCTCTCTTCTGTTGTTATCTTACTTGAACGTATTCATTTATTCCAACGCATTATATGTTATGATTTGATGAACTAGAAGGAATGAAGGAATGGTGCAAATGGAGCTTCTTCAACTAAAATATTTCCTGACAGTGGCCCGATGCGAACATGTTACGGAAGCTGCGGGAAAGCTGCATGTCACGCAATCCTCCCTGAGCAAAACGATACAACGATTAGAGGACGACCTTGGAGTCCCTTTATTTGATCGAATCGGGAGAAAGCTACGACTAAACGACTTTGGAAGAACATTTCTTCAGCGAACTGAAAAAGCCCTATTTGAATTGGAACAAGGAAAGCGGGAAATCGCTGACCTCTCCAATCCGGATCAGGGTACATTGCAATTGGCAGTGACTACGGCGAGCACATTGCCCGGCATACTGCGGGAATTCCGGAAAAACAAGCCGGATATTCAGTTCCATGTGCAAATGGTCTCGTTAGAAAACATGTCCAGACTTCTGCATCGGGGCGAGGTGGACTTTTGTCTCTCCTCCCCTCCGATTGAAGGTGACGATATCGAATGTCAGATACTATATGACGATCCGATTGTAGTCGCTGTTCCTATGGGTCATCGATATGCAGACCGAAGCAGCATTCAATTAACAGAGCTTAAGGACGAGTGGTTTGTTGGGGTGAAGCAAGGGTATGGGGTTCGTGATATGGTAGATTCCGTATGTCAATCCGCTGGTTTCCTACCGAAGTATGTATATGAAGGGGATGAGCCTGCAAGATTAACAGCCCTTGTGGAGGCGGAGATCGGTCTCGCTTTTATACCTAGCACAGCCAGAAACCCGCATGAGCGCATTAGATATCTTCAGGTAGAGGAACACCAGCTCGTTCGGGAAATCGCTCTACTTTCGCATAAAAACAGGTATATTTCCAAAGCCGCTTTAGAGTTTCGCAGCGTGGTTATGGACTATTTCAGTGCTATGCCATGAGCATAAATTCAGTCCAGAGGAGTCCATTCGAACATCTGAAATTCCACCGCATAGAAGCTCATATTAATGTGGATAACACCCCTTCCATGAAACTGGCAGAGAGTGTTGGTATGGAATTTGAATGTCTACGTAAAGGGTTTATACACGAAAATAATGAATGGACCGATCACTTGGTGTATTACAAGAATTCTATTTAAAAAGTTCATACAACTCAATATAAAACAAGGGAACTCCATATCATGAAGTTCCCTGTTTTCTATGTTTGTTGAATATTCTTCTTTTTGCGATGAAGGGTTACTACTCCCAAACTAACTGCTGAAATCCATAATAGAATTATTGCATTACTTGAGACTAATGATTGCACTGTATCTAGTCGTAATAATTGCGTAATTAACCTTCCTTCATAGGGTGAAAGTGTGGCTCCCAAGTTATACGCGATCAGAACAATGGTCGTACCCAGCTTTGCCATTTTGGCGATTTGTTGTGCAAAAGTATGCAATAAATAGGGCATTATACAGCGGAATGAAAACCCGATGATCATTGAGCACACGGTAGTAAGAATAATACTTTGCGAGATCGTCGTAACGAACATCGAGCTTCCAAGTAACAGAATCGATAATGGAACGATATAGTTACCGAGTGTTTTGTATACTTTCCCAAAAGAAGAGCCGGCAACAAAAGCTCCCAAACCTATAAATGCAATCATGTTGCTTCCGTTTGTCGCAGTTCCGATATTTTTTTCCAAAATCAAAGGAGTAATCTGTAAATTATAATTGATGAAGATAGCTACAATCACAAATAATAAGAGACCATAGCCGATCATGACTTGAAGGGCTTTTTTATTATTTGTGTACCTTGAATTCGTGGTGACCTCTTCTCTTCTATTATGCTCTTTTTTATCAGAAGGAACGAAAAGCAGGAATGCAATGAAAATAGGAAGTGCCAGGGCGTAGACATAAAATGATGTGTGCCAGCCCATTTTCAATAGTTGACCAACGAGTAGTGTTAGACAAATGCCTCCTAATCCCTCAAAGGCACTTTCTAAGCCGATTACGGTTGCTTGTTTAGCTGGATTCTTATGATACATATCACTGATCATCTGAATGATGAGCCGGTTAAATAAACCTACACCTAACCCAAACAAACAGCGAGAAATGAACAGCAACGAAAAAAGGTCATGATACAATGCAGGGAATACTCCCGCAATGAGAACAAGTCCTAATCCAGTTAGTATAGTTGCTTTCTTCCCAATAAGAAGTTCAAGTCGATTAGCAATTAACACACCAAGAATGACAAATAATGAAGGTATGGTCGTTAATAATCCTACATGTGTTACCGATATCTCTGGAAAATCATTGGTTATCGCAGGAATGTTAGCGGCAATCACTGGACCTGAAGAAATTAATAACGCAACGGACAATAACGAATATGTTTTAAGCTTCTCCATGGATATTATAAAAAACCAACTCCTAATGTTTGTATTTGCTCCATATGGCCAATAGTTAGCCTTGATGCTGCGATAAATGGATAAAGCAGTAACGCATAAGTCGATGACTTCATACGTTACTGCTCAGTCGATTAGAGTTCTTTACCGTTACTTTGAATAACTTTTTTGAACCATTCAAAGGATTTTTTCTTGCTACGTTTCAACGTACCATTTCCAGCGTCATCTTTGTCGACATGTATGAAACCGTATCGTTTACTCATCTCTCCAGAACTTGAGCTTACTAGATCAATGCAACCCCAGGACGTGTAACCCAACAACTCTACGCCATCTTCTTCCACTGCTGTTATGAAAGCTTGGATGTGTTGACGCAAATACTCGATTCTATAATCATCCGCAATATATCCCGTCTCATCAGGAGTATCTATCGCTCCTAAGCCATTTTCAACGATGAATAGTGGCTTTTGATATCGGTCATACAAGGAATTCATTGTAATTCTTAGACCTTCAGGATCGATTTGCCATCCCCATTCACTCGTTTTCAAATGAGGATTGCGCAGTGTCGGAAACAGGTTAGCTGCCGTTTGTGTGTTTACTTCCGGGTCTGCACTGGTTAATCGTGAACCATAATAACTGAACGAAACGAAATCAACCGTATTATTTTTCAAACATTCCTCGTCCCCGTCTTCCATGGCTAAATGAATATTCATTCGTTCTAACATTTTCTTGGCATAGTTTGGGTATTCTCCTCGGGACTGTACATCGACGAAGAAGTAGTGCTCGCGATCTCTTGTCATGGCTTTCCAGACATCATCTGGTGCACATGTATACGGGTAAGTGTTGGCACCTGCTAACATACAGCCAATCTTAATTTCCGGGTTAATTCTACGCGCAATTTCAGTTGCTTTTGCACTTGCGATCAATTGATGATGAGCCGCCTGATACTTCACAGCATCCTCATTCTCACCTTCTTCAAACACTAGGCCTGAGCTACCAAAAGGTAGATGCAACAGCATGTTAATTTCATTAAAGGTAAGCCAATACTTCACTTTATCTTTATAAAGGGTGAAGATCGTTTCACACAGTCTCTCATAATAATCCACCATTTTTCGACTTCTCCACGATCCAATAGTTTTCACCAAATGAATAGGGACATCAAAATGAGTAATGGTGACTAACGGCTCAATGCCATACTTCAAACATTCGTCAAATACATTTTCATAGAATTTCAAACCCTCTTCGTTGGGTAACTCGTCATCTCCATTAGGGTAGATCCGAGTCCATGCCAAAGATAAGCGGAAACACGTAAAGCCCATCTCTGCAAATAAAGCAATGTCTTCTTTATAACGATGATAAAAATCAATAGCCTCATGACTCGGATAAAAATGTTCTTCATCACATTCCAACATTTTTAATTGCCCTCGCATGACAGGAACACGATCTTTCCCTGCCGGGATTACATCAACTGTGGATAGTCCCTTGTTGCCCTCTGCATATCCACCTTCACATTGGTTAGCAGCAACTGCCCCACCCCACAAAAAGTCTTTTCTTAAAGTCATTAAAACACACTCCTAACCTGTAGTTTTGTTAAGCTTTGACAACCAACAATGTATTGTTAAAATCAATATTTTGGGGACTAGTCTCTGCGATCACATCCGAGTAACTATACGAATTGGTTACAATGACGGGCGTTTGAGTGACATATCCTTCTTGTCTAATTTTGTCCAGATCAAAAGTCAGCAAGGTCTGTCCTTTTGTAATTCTCTGACCTTCTTCCACGAAAGCCTCAAAATATTTCCCGTTCAGCTTTACCGTATTTAAGCCGACATGAATAAGAATTTCGACTCCTTCATCGGATAATAGTCCAATAGCATGTTTTTTAGGAAATAGAGATATAATCATGCCATCAAATGGAGCAATAACTTTCCCCTCGCTAGGTTCAATAGCAATTCCTTTACCCATTGCCTCTGAGGCAAACGCTGCATCTTGTACATCCTGAAGTTGAATAAGCTGACCTTTAAGTGGAGTTGCAATAACAGAATCTTTAATTGTAATGACTTCATCCGCAACCCCACTCCCTTCGTTCGCATTTGAAACAGTGTTCTGTGAAGGTGCATCTTTTTCATATTTCAAACTGAGCAAATAGGTAAGTACAGCAGTTACGACAGTTGTTATAACAAGTGCGATCAAAATGTTATATAGATTCCAGATATTTTCACCAATGTACAGAGGAATCGCCGGGATTCCTGAAGCGCCTGTTGCGTAACGGGAAACATCCATTAGCCCTGCAAATAGTCCCCCACTGGCAGCTCCAATCATACCCGCGACAAGTGGGTATCTCTTCGGTAAGTTTACGCCGTAAAGAGCTGGTTCCGTGATTCCCATCAACGCGGTGATCCCACTGGAAGCTGAAATTTGTTTTAATGCTTTATCCTTGGTTCTCATCCCTACAACTATTGCCGCAACACCTTGACCTATACAATTGATCATCGCCCCAGGACCGAGGATATTCTCATAACCTGATGTGGTGATTTGAGCAATGGATAGAGGCACAATATTATGGTGCAGCCCAAACATAACCAGTATTGGCCAGAAGGTTGCAACCAGGAAAATAACCAGCCAGCTACCATGTGCGCCCAAGAATTCAAAGCCCATCGCTAAATACGTTCCGAAAAATGATCCCAGTGGTCCCAACACGGTTAAGGCCAGAATTCCCGATACTAAAATAGTGCACATGGGAACAAAAATAACTTTCACTGCATTCGGAATGATCCTTTTAAACAACGATTCAATATATGATTGAGACCAAACTATTAAGAGAATTGGAACTACAGAAGAACTATAAGAAACAAGAGTTAGCGGGATTCCAAAAACACTTACGTCAGTCCCATCCAAACGCAATTGTGTCAAGTTGGGATGGAGTAAAACACCGGCTAAAACGAGTGCTAAGACGGGACTGCATTTTAGTTTGTTTGCAGCTGAAAACGCCAGCAAGAATGGTAAAAAGTAGAAAATAGCATCTGACATAAGACTTACGATATAGTAGGTTTGGGAATCTTTTGAAATCCAGTTGAACAAAATAAGTAGAGCGAGTAATGCCTTGATCATACCAGCCCCAGCTATAGCAGGAACAATCGGACTAAATGTCCCCGAGACGAAATCGATTAATTTCCCCAAAATACTAACTTTCCTAGCTTGAGTTGGTTCACCCGATGAACTCGCGTTAGGTTGAAGATGCTTGATCACTTCTTTGTAAACGTCTTCAACATGTGTGCCGATGACGACTTGAAATTGTCCGCCGCTCTCAAGCGCATCAATAACACCGTCCAACGATTTAAGCGCTTTTTGATCTGCTTTATTAGTATCATTCAGTGCAAATCTAAGCCTAGTCATACAGTGAGTCAGAGTGGATACATTCTCACTACCGCCCACTTTCTCTACAATATCTTGAGCCAACTTCTCGTATTTCTTGCTCATCCAATAATGCCCCCTCTTGTTGTTGCCATCTAAATGAATGAGACCAAAAGCGCTCTAAATAACTTCTCTTTGCAATAAAAAAAGCTATTTATCTGAAATACATAAAGGCTGCATTCATTACACCTTTAAAATATCATCTGATAAACAGCTATAGCCAATACCTATAATTCATACTTTATTATGCCTGAAAGGCATGCCTGATATGTTCCAAAAAACGTACCTCCGTTTGACTGAATACCTTATGTTTTTTCCAGACAATCACTGTTGGAAACTGAAGTTCCGGTTGAAAAGGTCTGAAGCATAATGTGTCAGACTGCTTCATTGCAAGCGCACCCTCAATACAGATGGCCGTCCCTAACCCCTCCTCTACGAGGTTAAGTATGTTAGATATTAAATTATAGGTCGCAACAAAGTTTAAATGTGCATACTCATCGGCAAACCAGCTTGCAATCTCATTCTGTACGACAGATCGGCTGGATATGAGCAGAGGCACTCCGGCTAAATCGGTTGAAGTGACATATTCTTTCTGGGCAAGAGGTGATGAGGTCTTCATAAGGACTCCCCAGCGTTCCTTCTGGGGCAGTCTGATGAAATCGTATTTCTCAATGTGAATGGGCTCTAACAAAATGCCCACATCGAGCAGTCCTTTATCGATTCGCTCCTTTATGTCATCCCCCGTTCCACTATAGATGTGATATTTAACCTGCGGATACTCCATATTAAAGTCTTTTAATAATTGTAAAATAACATTGGACGTTAATGATTCAACACTCCCGATCGATATGGTTCCTCCAACCAGGTTGTTTTGATCTTTAAACTCTTTCTCTGTTTTATCCGCAAGTGTGAGAATTTCTTCTGCTCTTTGACGTAGAAGCATGCCTGCATCTGTCAGTGTTATTTTACTTTTCCCGCGTATAAACAATTGAGTTTCTAAATTTTTTTCCAGATCAACCAACTGTCTGCTTAACGTTGGCTGTGTCACATGTAAGATCGTTGCAGCATGTGTGATATTTTCTACTCGAGCTACTGTCAAAAAATATCGAAGTACTCTTAACTCCATAATTCCTCCTGATTTACGTTCATTTAAGTGTCTACTGAATCATTCATTTCTTTACTATACCTTTCTGTTAACCAGAAGAAGACAGTTGATTGGGATAATCAACTGTCTGTTGCTTCAAATAAAGAAGATTATTTCTCTGGGATGATTTCATTAACGCAGGCTAAAGCATTTAGTGTTCTAGGAAATCCCATGTAGGGAAGGCAGTGAGTCAGAGCGGTGATCATGGTTTCTTTATAATTGCCAACATTGATGTTACCCTGAACGTGTGCTTTGACTTGACTATCCGCACCTCCGAGTGCACTTAGTATACAAAGGGTAAGGAGCTCTCGTGTTTTCAGATCCAGACCTCCGCGGGTATAGAAGTCTCCAAAACAAAATGCTGAAAGATAGTCCTGTATATGCTTCTGATTTGACGGGGCATTTCCCCGGTTTTTCTCAATAATATCGCCAAAAATCTCTTTTTGAATACCAAGTCCTTTGTCAAAGCGATTATCTTCTTCAACCCGTTTCTGACTTTCAAGAGGCAGTGCAACATTTCGCTCTTTGAACACTTCATTCATTTCCGATATGGCATTTAAGGTTTTGGGGAATCCCAAATAAGGTGCGCATTGATAGATTGCTTCTTGGATCTCCGTTGGAGTCAACCCAACATTTAGCGCTGCACGAGTATGTGCTTTGAGCTGTGGCAACGTTTGATTAGTAGCCAGTACGACCAAAGTAATAAGCTCACGTTGCTTATCGTCAAGGGCACCTTGATCGAAAATTTCACCAAATATGAAGCGACTCAATATGTCCTGAAATTCAGGATGTGCAGCATATGCCGCTGGAACTCCCTCGCCAAATAGCCTTTTATATGTTTCCTGGCTCTTTTCGATTCGATTCATATTCATCTAACCTCCTGTTTCTTTTTAGTTAAAACTAGGTGTACCCATTTTACATTGAAAGAGGAAAGAATCCATATCCTATTCATATCATTTTATTGCCTAATCCTATCAAGTGATTGTTTGTTGATGAGAAAAGCGAACAAAGCACTTGCGTGCCCTGTTCGCTCTTCTTGGTGCAGCCATATTACTGTCTTCGCCTTACTCGCCCAAGCTGTCCCAGAATGATTGGAACGCGCCTTTCTCCACTTCCAGGAATGCCGGAACATTACCATAACGAACCAGACCTTCTTCACCAAACAGAACCAGTGGGACCTGCGTTTTGTCTTCCAGTGTGAGATAGATGATCTTGCGATCTTCCTTGCCGTAGAGGTTCTCTTCCAATTCCGGGCTCGTTGCGATCGGTTTGGCAGCATTTAGCGATGAGATAAAGCTGTCCAGTGCTTCATCCGCTGCTAACGGTTGAAGTTGCTGCAATCCGTTGTTCCAGCTGTCGAACGTCTCCCATTGCGCCGAGGCGATGTTGCCTTCGATATGAAGCTTGCCGATCAGGTCGGCACCAGTACCAATGGTGATCCCGTTGTTCTTGTCGAATAACTGAGCATACACCTGACCATCGATCTCGGTGTAGGACATGATGCGGAAGTCCTTATCGTAGCCATTAACAGCATAGATGTCAGCTTCGCCAATGTTGGAAGCAAGCTCCGTATATTTATCCTGGCCGCTCAGCTCATCAATGCCGCCAGTGGTGGTACCCAGTTTATCCCCCCGCAGGCTGAGCGCATTGGCGCCTTCAAGCAATGTTGGGGACTGTGTATATACGCTTCCTCCATATACAACCAGTTGCATCATATCAGCCATCGCGCCTTTGCCCTGTGAACTCGGCAACTCCATCTTCGGAATCACGATCGGGTCAACCGACGCGCCTGGAGTCACCGCTGCCACCTGTGGTGTTGGTACGGCCGGCCCATTGAATTGTTGCCATACACTTGGCGCAGCCAATCCAATGCTAGCAGCGATAACAACACTTGCTGCAATGTATAGTGGTTTACGTTGACGTTTTGGTCCCTGATGTTGCGTGTTTAAGGATTGCTCTACCCGTTTTTTCATTTGCTCGTTTGTTTTCATATGATCCACCGCTTTCTTGTAGTTTTGTTTGAATTGTTCTTCGTTCATTACAGTTCCTCTCCTTCCAGCTCCAGTTTTAACAGCTGTCTTCCTCGTTTCAATCTCATTTTCACTGCTGATTCGCTAATCTCCAGGATCTCGCTGATTTCTCGGATCGGATAATCTTCGTAATAATACAGATGAACCACCGATCTATACTTGACGGGCAGTGACAGCACAAGTTCGATCAGCGCGTGATCTTCAGGGTTGTCTGTTGTAAGAGGATCGACTCCCTCCAGCTTGACCTCCCGTTTGCGCCAGCCTCTGCCTAATAAGGATTTGCAATGATTGGTGATGACCCGAATCAACCATGCTTTTTGATGCTCCGCATCGTTGAACGTAGGGGCTTTTTCTATTAGTTTGATGAAGGTATCCTGAGTGGCTTCCTCCGCGTCTTCTCGTCTGCCGAGGTGCACCATGGCAATCCGGAACAGCGTATCCGCGTATGTCTCATAGACTTTCATCACATGATCGCCCAGCTGGGGCACTGATCGCTGCATGGTTGGTATGCCCTCCTTTATACCTCTAACACTCTTACGGACGGCATTTGGTCACATTTTGTTTTAGCATTTTTTTACTGGTCCATTTCATTCAAAATGCAAAAAAAGAAAGCAGCCCCATGGAGAGGAGTTGCTTTCTTCATCTTCGTCTTTATTTTCATATAAAATGCATATCGTTTCACCGATTAGAATTTCTTCTGTAAAAGCTCAATGTTGTCTTCCAAACTGCTGTCCAAGCTTACGCCTACCTTCTGCAGTTTGTTTTGGTAATATGTCTTCACATCTTCCCATTTATAGTACGGATAGGTCTTTGTTTCGATCGGGAACGCGATCTCTTCTTCATTTCTAAGCATTTTCACGAGAACATCCTTACCATTGGAATACAGAATCCATTGAATATTTGCTCCCATTGGTGAGATAACCGAGCCATTCCAGTTTTGGGTCACGTCCTGCGGTTTGTCGATACTCACATTAGCTCCGGCGATATCCAGGAATGAAGATAGTGGAATAATTGTTTCTGCGTGAGCAAAACGAAATATACCAGCCGTGTCTTTCTGCTGAATGGACTGTTCGGTAGACACGATCAACTCTTTGACCAGAGGTGCAATGATATTCTGCGGCAGATCCGTTGACGTTAAAGATGGACCTTTTTCATAGAAATCATTGATATTGTCAATACTTTCGTACCATTTCAACTGATTAGCCGTGAAATACCGCCCGAATTCGAAGTCACCTTCTCCTTTTATATTCGAAGATATGATATAGAGTTCATATAGATTAGAAGCAGCCTCGGTTGGGTTGCTGAGCTTCACTTTTCCCTTCTCATCTTTCAGTTCAAACTCTCCAGCGTTCAGCCGTTGATAGAAGTCATCAGAGAAAAATTGCAGAAGGACCTCTTTTGCATAACGCGTTCCAGTGCTCTGTGTGACATAATCCTCGTATAACTTAACCCAGTCTCCATCTTCTACGTACTCATTATACTTTGTCGCTAGGTCGTAGGGCCGTAGATAGGGGTCTTTCCCTTCTTCAAAAGCTGAAGCCAGAATGTCTACCTTGTTATCTCCCAAGCTTTCCTTTAACCCGTCAATAAACTGATCTCTGCTCTGCGGCGTTCGATCTTTGAAGGTCGCTTGTGCAATCACTTTTTTATCCGATGTAAATAGTTCTTTGAAATTCTGCCCAACTCTGGTCCCTATTCCTTTCAATTCTTCTCCACCCGTAGTGGATAACAATCCATAATGATCTTTTTCAACCTTCATCAGATTGCCAATTTCCTTCTTCAGCTCTTTGCCCAGATTAGTGATCTGCCCGTCCATTTCAGCGATGTCGAGCAGTTCAAATAACGTCTTGTCGTACTTGGAACTGGATAGATGTCTGGAACCATGTCTCCCTATGTAGTTAATAAATATGGGTTCATATCCAATAGGAGCTTTTGTATAACTTGTTTCCTTAAAAGGATATGGCGTTTTGGTACCGCGGTATCCCTGCTGCTGATCATCCATTTTTTGTCCAACAAACACCGATTGGGTGTTGTTATCCCAGTCTACCTCTTGCCCCAAGGCTTCACCAATCGCTCTTGCAGGTACATAAGTGACCCCATTGTAGAGAAATGATTCGCCTTCCACCCTTTGTCCGTTCACAACCACATTAGCCGATTGTTCAGAAACTTCGATCATGCGTTTGGAGCCTGCACCATATGCGTCAAACACACTTACAGACGTTAAGATGGCGAGTGATGCTACTGAAATCCCGATTTTTTTGATCATCATAATGAATAGTTTTCTTCTTATTCCGCCTGATATGGGTTTATTTTCGCTCATCATACTATAGGTGTGAAGTGTCTGCGCCGTATCCATCCTATGTTAATTAATTGTAAAAGAGTACATATAAATATTGACGTAAAGTCTCATACGACAAAAAGAGCCGCTCCTTAGCGACTCTCGATCTGCATAACCGGCTATCTTGCTCCGAGACACATGAACAAAATAGTTATCACATGTCTCGCACTATCATAGCGCCCTATATATTTTTATATCTATCCCTGACTCCGTCGGATGACCTTCTCCAATAAGTGCCTCACGGTTCAAGAAGGATAAGGCTTTGCTGTCTGTAATCATTTTGGGGGAAGTACGAAATAAAGCAGTTTTCAGCGTTTTATCAATATTTCCGTTATTTTCGATATAAATTTTGCAGGAATGGCCTGCGTTGTCGGTTCCTTGGAGCATGTATCTTGCCGATAGCGTATGCGGACCACCATTCTTCCCGATGATCTGCGTATCTACTCCTCCACCCAACACAATTCCCTCAAAGTACTTTCCGGTTACGCTGCCTGTAAAAGTAATCATGACAACCGAATCATCTTCGCTATTCTGTAAATCAAATGATTTCTCAATGTTCACATGTACCGTAAACAATTCCTCTAATTTCACGTGTTCCCACCTCCATATGAATTCAATTATAACTCTACTCACTAAAAAAAGATTTACATATTTCCTTTAAATCATTTAAAATGGTTTACACAATGTAAAGGTTAACAAGTTGTAAATGAAGGGGTTAATGACGTACATGAGTACATTACCAAAATCAGTTCGCTTTCCACTGTTCATTCTGATGTTAAATCTGTTTATTGCTTTATTGGGGCAAGGGATGCTCATCCCCATATTGCCGGAGTATTTGAAGCTTTTTCATGCGGGAGGCACAGTAGCAGGATTTTTAGTTGCAGCCTTCGGTGCCGCTCAATTCTTCTTTTCCCCTCTCGGGGGACAACTGTCTGATCGATTTGGACGCAAAAAGTTGATCATTGCGGGTATGTTTCTGTCTGTCATTTCAGATATCATATTTGCGCTGTCGACGTCATTGCCGTTCCTCTATGTCGCACGGTTTATCGGTGGAATCAGTCTTGGTTTAATGGTTCCTGCCAACCTCGCATATGTCGCCGATATTACAACGCCAGAGACACGTGCAAAAGGTATGGGCTATTTCGGCGCAGCTATGAATTTGGGGATGGTTCTCGGACCTGGTCTGGGCGGTCTCATCGCCGAGATGGGCATTCGCATGCCCTATTTCTTCGCAGCGGGTCTGGGACTGATTGCGGCCCTGATGACGCTGCTATTGCCTGAGACACTTCCCCCCGAGAAAAGAACGGTCTCCATCCGTCTTCAAAAAGGAGATCACTTGGGCAAGAAAATCTGGAGTTCTTTTAAAGTCCCCTATTTCAAATACTTGATTGTGTTGCTTGTCATGACCTTTGGTCTCATGAGTTATGAGACAGTATTCGCGCTTTTCGCAGAGCAAAAATACGGATTCGACGCTGCAACAATCTCCATCATTATTACTTTGGGCGCGATTATCGGTATCGTTGTGCAGATCTGGCTTTTGGATTGGTTCGTACAGAGAATAGGTGAAGTTAAGTTGATCCGTCTCTCCTTAATAATCACACCCATAGCTTTATTGTTAATGTTAATTAAGGTCAACCTTGTGTTTCTGTTGTTCGCTTCTGCGTTATTCTTTGCCTTTAATTCGTTTTTACGACCTTCGGTCAGCACGTTAATATCCAAAAATGCAGGAGATCGGCAAGGTTATGCATCGGGTCTGAATACTACATTTTCCAGTCTCGGCACGGTGATTGGGCCGCTGATCGCAGGACTATTGTTTGACAAAAACATAAACTTCCCGTATATTTTTGGTGCAATTATGCTACTCGCTTCTCTCGGACTGACCTTGAACGTATTTCGTTCGAAGAAAGGACAATTGTATACAAGTGAATGAAAACTGGCATCAACAATTGGGAAATAAACATCGTGATGATTTGATTGCAGCAGGTAAGGAGCTTTTTTTGAAATATGGATTGCTCCAGGTGAAGATTAGGGATGTATGTACGAAAGCTGAACTTAGTAGAGTGACCTTTTATAAACATTTCCAGTCAATGGATGAACTTCTTCTAGCCATTCAGATGCAACTGATCGAACATTTAACGGATGAGGTTAGCCGTGCTTCAACGAAGGACTTAAACGGGCGGGAACAACTCACGGTTATGTTGAATGCATGGGTTGTTTATGCCGAGAATCATCCAGACTACATCCGGTTTATTCAATTGTTTGATATCAACTATGAGATGTATGATTTTAGCCCTGAATTAAGAGAAGAGTATGATAAGTTCAACCAGAACGGGAAAGAAAATCATTTCCTGATGGACGCTTTATCCCAAGGTGTTGTTGACGGCAGTATTAAGAATCCGTCCCCTCCGCTGGATCTGGCTCAGTTTATCTTCACAACGATGATGGGCATGCTCCAGCGCATGGTAACTATTCGTGGTGCTCATGATAATTCATTGGATATGCGGATGACGGAGCAATTTGTGAAGATGCTGCTCCATTTTGTTTGTAGCGAAGAAATACCCGAGTGATGGCAGGGTAGATGGATCGATAAAACAAAAATTTGAAATAAAAAACGGATTCCGTATGCTGGAATCCGTTTTTTCTTCATTAATTAAGCGTTAATCTGTTAGTACGGGTAATTGTCCTCCAGCTTTCAGTTGACCAAGCAATACTTTGATCCCGGCAGACGTATTTGGCTCCTGCTTTCCATACACAGCAATTCCTGAGCGCACGTTCTGCAAATAGATCGTTTCGTAAGGGTTACCAAGAGACAACAGCGTGTATCGCTGATTACTCTTGTTCATTGCATTAATCAAGGTTTGATAATCACTCCACCCGAACTGGCTGGCCACATTGCGGAATTGGTAAGAAGCAAGAATGACATAATTGGCTTTGCCAATCGCCTGGAGCGTTTCATTCATGTTGCCTTGTCCAACAAGTGATATTTCAGTCTTTAACGACAGGTTATTAGCGGCTTGCAACAGTTGTTTCTCAAGCTGTTTCGCCTGTTCCTGCTCGGCTGCGACAATAACAACCCGGTCGCCTTGCCGAATTGGATCAGGAAGCACACCTTCGCGACTGCTGAGTACAGTGACCGCTCGCTCTGCGATTGTCTGCTCCACTGCTCGGTGCGCCTTCGATCCGATGATACCGTTAAGCTGAGTTAGCTTTTGCGCAAGAGTTTGACTGCGTTCAAATAAACCATATTTCGCTTTCATCTCCAAGATTCGTTTCACAGATGCATGTATGGTTTCATCCTTGATCGTTCCATTGTTCACCGCGTTTACCAGCGTTTGATGGGCCGCTGCTGAATTTTTTGGCATAAGGATGATATCAATCCCTGCGGAAACGGCTCGTTCTACCGATTGATTCTCCCCAAAATGCTCTGCAATTGCATTCATGGTAAAGGCATCCGACACAATGAGACCTTTGTATCCCAGCTCTCCGCGAAGCAGTCCTGTCAGTACCTTTTTCGATAAGGTGGCAGGAATCGGCACACGTTCACCGTCTTTGAGAGAAATGACTTGTTCGTTGTCTATGGCAGGGAAAGCAATATGTGCGGTCATAATCATCTCTACACCATTTTTGATTGCAGCCCGAAACGGTTTTAATTCTACCGCATCAAGCCGTTCTCGGTTATGGGCAAGCACAGGCATACCAAGATGGGAATCTACCGTTGTATCTCCATGTCCCGGAAAATGCTTAACTGCCGCCATCACCCCTGATTGCTGTAGCCCTTTTATTGTTGCCAGACCAAGCCGTGTCACCAAATCCGCCTCCGAGCCAAACGACCGTATACCAATGATGGGGTTATCTGGATTGCTGTTGATGTCCAGCACTGGCGCAAAATTAATCTGCAATCCCAGTGCCTTCAGCTCCTCCCCTGTCAGCTGACCAGCTGCTTCGGCTAGTGTTGCATCTCCAGTTGCGCCAAGCGCCATTTGACCTGGCAGGTTCGTACCGCCTGGTATTCGCTTAATAACGCCTCCTTCTTGGTCGATGCCAAGAAATAGAGGAATGTCACCTGCTTCTCTTTGTATATCATGTGTGAACGTTGTAAGCTGCGTCACGTCTACAATATTTTTATCAAAAAGAATAAGTCCGCCCAAGTCCTGATCATGGATCGTGCGTTTCAGCCCCTCATTAACGGTCGTTGTCGCTTTACCATTCCATTGCCTAATGTCGGGCATAAGCATCTGACCAACTTGCTCGCTTACCGTCATATAGGATATCAGTTTGTCCCAATCTTGTGTCCGAATGGCCGCTTCACGTTCGAAGCGAATTACTCTCGCCATAAATACGGCATATTCAGCACGCGTGACAGCTTGATTCGGACGGAAGGTGGCATCTGAATAACCGCCGACCAAGCCGTTTGAACTCATAATAAGAATGGGTGCTGCTGCCCAATGCCTGTCCGTGTCTGTCCATTTTGCGGCGTTCTTACCTTCCACGAGTGCATATGCCCGTGTAAGGAAGGCCGCAGTCTCTGCGCGGCTAAGTGGTGCGTCCGGACGGAAAGTTCCGTTAGGAAAACCACTTGCAAGTCCATTTTTAGCAGCTATCATGATTTCTCGATGGAAAGGATGTGTAGTTGGAACATCGGAATAAGTTGTGCCTTCCACTGCTCTTTGAAGCTGATCTGAATAGAGCTCGCGCACCATAAAAGTGACAGCTTGTGCCCTTGTCACAAGTGCCTCTGGCTTGAAGGTCCCATTGCCGTATCCGGCTACTGTTCCCCGTTTCGCCATATACGTGATGCCATCCTCTGCCCACTTTGAATACTTTAGATCAACAAACGTTTCTTCCGCAGCTGCCGTTCCCACCCCTATAAGCATAGAGCCAACAACGGCACCAATAATCGTCATCCATTTTACATGCATTTGTTTCACTCCTGTTGTATTCTATGGATGAATAGACGTTACTACGGTATAGTTTGTTGCGTTTTCATAAGTTCAATGAAATTATATTCAGGTCATGACTATCCCTTCACGCCACCAATCGTCATACCCTGGACAAAGTATTTCTGTAAGAACGGATACACCATCAGAATAGGAACACTTGCAATAATGGTCATGGTCGCTCGAATCGAGGTTGGTGTGACCGCCGTTGCATTGCTTTCGGCAGACTGATAAGCATCACTTGCTGATGAAGTCGCTGAGGTTGTCGAAGTTTGCAGAATCTTCATCAACTCATACTGCAATGTGCTTAATTCTTTATTGGAAGAGTTGTACAGGAATACATCGAACCAGGAATTCCATTGTCCCACAGCTACAAAGAGTGATACGGTTGCCATTGCGGGAATCGTTAGCGGCAGGACAACGCGGATAAATGTCGTGAACTCCCCTGCCCCGTCAATACGGGCTGACTCCAGAATGCCTTCAGGAAGACCCTCAATAAATGAACGGATGACGATCATATTGAAGACACCGATTACACCCGGAATGATATATACCCAGAAGGAACCGATCAATCCAAGGTCTCGAATCAGCAGATAACCGGGGATCAACCCCCCGCTGAAATACATGGTGAATACAAAAAACATCGTAACAAACTTGCGAAGCACAAATTCCTGACGACTAACCGTATACGCGAGCATGGCTGTACAGAAGACGGACACCACGGTTCCAATGATCGTACGCAGCGCCGAGATCAGAGTTGCGTGATAAATATCGGATTCGCCAAAAATGTATTTGTAGTTGTCCAGTGTCCATACACGAGGCCATAGATATATTCCACCCCGAATGGCATCATTTGCATTATTGAAAGATACGGCAATCATATTAACAAAGGGATAGATCGTCACAATCATCAGACATACCATGAAGATGATGTTAAAAGTGTCAAACGCTCGATCCCCGGTGCTGCTATTCCGCAAGCGGGATGTGTTTCCTTTACGCATGGCATAGGCCTCCTTTTAGAATAGTCTGCTCTCTCCCATTTTTTTCGCTATATAGTTCGCTGAGAAAAGGAAGATGAAGCTGACCACCGTTTTGAATATGCCAGCTGCTGTACCTAAGGAAAAGTTCCCCATCCCTAATCCATATTTGAGTACAAAGATGTCCAGATTCTCCGAATAGTCCATATTCATCCCGTTACCCAGCAGATATTGCGGTTCGAATCCGGATTCAAGAATACTTCCCATGTTCATGATCAACAAGATCACAATAACCGGTTTCAAGCCAGGCAGGGTGATATATAACATCCGTTTGAAGCGACTGGCTCCATCAATCTCGGCAGCCTCATATTGCGCCGGATCAATTGCCGTAATTGCTGCCAGATAGATAATGGTGTTCCAACCGACATCTTTCCAGACCTCAGTTGCCCCCAGAATACCCCAGAAGTATTCTCCTTTCCCCATCCATAGTACCGGACTGTCAATCAGGTGAAGCTTCATCAGCAGCAGATTGATAATTCCGTCTGGTGACAGGACTGTTAATACAATGCTGGAAGCAACAACCCACGAGATAAAGTGAGGCAGATAACTGACGGTTTGCACAAAACGTTTAAATATGACATTTTTCAGCTCATTCAACAAGAGAGCCAGCGTAATTGCTGTCACAAATCCCAACACCAGTTTAATGGAACTCATGACAAGTGTATTTCGCAACACCCGGTAGAAGGTATTGTCTTCAAATAACGTACTAAAATGTTGCCAACCTACCCATTGTTGATCCGAGAAGGACCTTGCCGGTTTGAAATTCTGAAAAGCCATGGTCCATCCCCATAACGGCAGGTACTTGAAGATAAAAGCCCAGATGACAAAAGGAATACACATCCAGGCAAGCGTTCGTTGCTGCACAAGTCGCTTAAAGAACGAGTGTGCTCTGGTTCTTTTCGGACTCGAGGCTGGAGGCATCGAGTTAAGGGAGACATTAGGTTTCTCCACGGTGAACCTGCTCCTTTCCTGTGCTGTTATTCATGCGAGGAGAAGCCGGAGTTTATGCTCTTTCGTCTTCTCCTGCGCATGTAACAGTTTGTTTTAAAGAGGTTGTTCAAAAAGTCCGCTTTTGATTACGAAAGACGCCTTGCGGCATCATCAGCATCGAATATGGAATTCAGCCGAAATGTCCGTTGCTCACGTAGTTTTCCCTACGCTCCGCTACTCCATTTCTAGCTTCATCCCATCTTCTTGGTACTGAAAACCGGTCTTATTGAACACGCACTTAAAGTGTTCGTATTACCATTTTCCTGCAACACGATCCTTCACAACTTTGGTAATGGTCGCTTCATAACCAGCTTTGTCCAATTTGTTCAATTCAGCCATATAGGCATCCCACAGCTTATCAAAATTCGATGGCGCTCCCAAGATCATCTCCGGCAAGTATTTACGTTGCAAATCATCCGATTTGGTCGTGAAGATCTGTTCAGGTGATCCTTGCTCCAATGCGATGGACCATGCCGGGAACCAAGGCCGCTCTTCCGGTTTGTTAAACAATTCACTAAAGGTTTGGATACCGTAGGCTTCAAGGAATTTCTTATCTCCCTCGGTGTAAGATGCAGCGGCCACTTCCGGCTGGTTGCCAGGGCTATAAGCGTTACCATCGGTTAGTGTAGATTCACCGCCATATTTCGGCCAGTCTGTCCCAAAGTAGGTGAACCCGAATTTACGGCTGAGCTCCAGATCATCATGAGCCTTGCGTTGATCTTCATTTGCATAATAGAATCGGCCCTTTTCATCCACACTGTACGTCTCATCCTTGATTCCCCATTGCACCAGAACCTGATTCTCTTCCTTCAGCAAATTATCGAAATATTTGATGATACGAACAGGGTCTTTGGCATTCACCGAGATACCTGTTGCATAGTTGTTGACAAAGCCGGGAGGATCCACATACTGATCCTTGATTCCTTCATCAAACACAATCGGAAGTGGAGCGTAGCGCTTCTCATCAATGCCTGCAGAGAGCAAGTTTTTCGATGCATCCCCAATCTGCCAGCCATAATTGAAGTATCCTAACACACGACCCGAAGTCAGCTTGGCCAAGTACTGGTCTTTGTTCATCGTAAAGGATTCCGGATCAAGCATGCCTTGAGCATTGATTTCATTCAACTTCTGAATCCATTTTTTCTGGGCATCTGTTCCGGCGACAACTTTTGCCTCATGGGTAGTCATGTCGACCATGACACTGCCATCGTTCGGATAACCGGCAAGATGCATCGCTGGATTTTGCAGTGTGAAGAAGTTATTAGCCACACCTGCAAGTGACACAAATCCGATTGTGTCTGCACCGTCGACAGTTGGATGTTTTTCCTTATAATCCTGAATTAGATCAAAATATTCATCCAGTGTAGTGATCTTGGGATAATCAAACTCTTTGAGCACAGATCGTTGAATCCAGAAAGCTCCTCCGCCCACATTTGGACTACCTGAATACTCACCCTGATTAGCCGTATAAGGCAGGGCATAGATTTTACCGTCTTCGGCATTTTTCATTTTATCGAAATATGGTCCATACACCCTTTTGATATTAGGACCGTATTCCTCAATCAGATCATCCAGCGGAATATAGGCACCTGCATCCAGTAACTTGGACATCTCACCACTGGAGCTAATGACATCAGGATAGTCTCCACTGGCAATCATGACACCGGCTTTTGTAGCACTATCACCTACCAGATATTCCATCTTCCAGTCCACACCCGTCTGCTCTTGCAACGCTTTACCGATGGTAGTTTCGCTTGCCAGAACATCCTTCTTGCCTGGAGAGAACATGTAATACGAGAACGTGACTGGACCGTTCTCATCATCACCTGTGGCTGAAGGCGCTGATGACGAACTGTTTTGACTGCACCCAGCCAGCAAAGCTGTTAGTAATACAGCTAAACCCGCTGTTCTAAATTTTGGTTTTAACATGTGAATATTCCTCCGTTCCGTGTTTTCTCTCGTGGATTACACTCACCATTTGCCAGCTACACGATCCTTAACTGCCTGTGTTATCGTAGCTTCGTATGTTTTCTTGTCGAGTTGATTCAATTGACTCATATATTCATTCCATGTGTTCTCGAAAGTGGAAGGCGAATCCATAATCATTTTGGGTAAATATTTCTTCTGGAGGTCTTCTGCCTTGGTGATAAAAATCTGTTCAGGAGAGCCCTGCTCCAGTGCAATAGACCAAGCAGGAGACCAAGGACGCTCATCCGGTGTGCTGAATAGTTCTGTGAATGTCTCCACACCATATTTCTCTAACAACAGCTTGTCACCGTCCGTGTAACTAAAGGTAGCCACTTCTGGTTGGTTGCCCGGTCCATAGGCGTTGCCATCCTCCAGCACGGAGTTATTCCCGTAACGAGGCCAGCTGTAATTAAAATAGTCAAAGCCGAATTTACGACTTAATTCTGGATCTTCATGTGCCTTGCGTTGGTCATCATTTTCAAAGTAAAAGCGACCCTCATCATTCACACTATACGTCTCGTTCTCAACACCCCATTGAACCAGAATCTGGTTTTCTTCCTTGAGCAAATTATCAAAATATTTAATAATTCGCACGGGATCTTTAGCATTTACGGTAATTCCGACACCGTAGTTGTTCACAAAACCTGGCGGGTCCACATACTGGTCTTTGACACTGTCATCAAATACGATCGGGAGAGATACGTATCGTTTATCGTCAATACCAGCCTTCTTGAGGTTGTTCGTTGCATCTCCAACTTGCCAGGAGTAACTGAAATATCCCAGCACCCGACCGGACGTCAACTTGGCGAGATACTGATCCTGGTTCATTGTGAAGGATTCTGGATCAAACATCCCCTGTGCGTTAACCTCGTTCAGCTTCTGAATCCATTGTTTCTGATAATCAGATCCGGCTACCAGTTTGGCTTCATGACTCTGCATATCCACCATCACACTGCCATCGTTTGGATAACCTGCCAGATGCATAGCCGGATTTAGCAGGGTGAAAAAGCTGCCCGATTCACCAGCAAGTGTGGCGAAGCCGATGGTTTCTTTTCCATCGATCTGCGGATGCTTTTGCTTGTATTGCTCAATCAAGTCAAAATATTCGTCCAGCGTTTTGATCTTGGGATAGTTAAACTCTTTTAACACAGCACGCTGAATATAAAAGCCGGTCTGAAAATTAGGCTCTGACACATAACCGATGTTGGCAGTGTATGGCAAGAAGTATATCTTTCCATCCTCCTGTCTGAATTTGTCCATATAAGACCCGTATACCCGCTTGATGTTAGGCCCGTATTGATCGATCAGTTCATCCAGCGGGATAAAAGATCCTGCATCCATCAATTTGGCCATTTCACCACTGGAGTCGATGATGTCGGGGTAATCCCCACTCGCAATCATTACACCTGCCTTGGTTGCACCGTCACCGACCAGATATTCCATCTTCCAGTCAACGCCTGTTTGTTCCTGTAGCTTCTTGCCAATGGTCGTGCTGCTTGCCAGAATGTCCTTCTTGCCACCGCCAAACGTGAAATATTTAAAGGTGACCGGGGTGTTGTCATTACTGTCAGGATAGGAGGCTTCCGGGCTGGCTTTATTACAACCTGCCAGGGTTACAGCCAGTAAAATGGCCAGACCTGTTATAATGTTTTTTTTTCTAAACATGTAGCAAATGCCCCCTTAAAGTATTGTTTGTGTCTTTAAGCCTTCTCAATATATCAAGATAGCGCTTTCAAAGTTACCCATGAAAGTGTACCTCCTACTTTGAAAAGTATATCCCTCGTATTTAGTCGCCTGGCATGGCTGATGGATCAAGTGGGAGCTTAATTTGGATATGCGTACCTTCTCCTTCCCATGTCTGGATGTCGAATGTAAAGTCATTTTTATAACAAAGTTTTAAGCGACTATACGCATTTTTCATGCCAACATGCTCTCCCATATCGGTGTTTTGATCCAGGTAACTTAACAACTCTTCCAATTTTGCTTGTGACATCCCTATACCGTTATCCGTTAGTCTGATATGGAGCTGGTCATTTTCCATTGAAACGAAGAGTTGAATGATGCCTACTCCCGGAGATGACTCAATTCCATGAATACTTGCATTCTCAACAAAGGGAAGGATAACCATCTTGGGGATTCGGTACATCAGTACCGCAGGATCTGCCTCAATGGTATATTGGAGTTTTTCTCCAAAGCGGTATTTTTGAATTTGCAAAAAACTCTCGATGAGTTCCAATTCTTCCTTCACTGTCACATCATTCTGATTCCAACTAATCGACTTGCGGAACATCTTGGCCATATTATGCACGATTTTGGCAGTCTCTTTCTCACCTTTGATGAGGCTCCGCATACGTACCGACTCCAGCGTATTAAACAAAAAATGTGGGTTGATCTGACTATGGAGCGCATGAAGTTGTGCTTCCTGCTGCTTCAACTCCAGGTCTTTCTTTTGGATGTCGGCGAGATATACCTCATGAATCAGGTTATGGATCGTCTCGGTCATTCGATTAAATTCCATCGTGAGTTGACCTATTTCATCTCTTGCATCTTCAGGCGGAATCGTCTGGAAATTCTGTGTTTTTACTTTTTTCATATGTTTTAGAATACGCACCAGCCTGACATGGATGGATCTGGACATCGCCGCGATGATAATAGAAGGCAGGACAAAATTAATGCAAGCCAGCCATACGACGAAAGAACGGGACTTTCGCACCTCCTTCAACACAATTTCTTCATCCATCACTCCATGCAGGGACCACCCTTCCAGATAGTTAATACCTGTATACGTAAGTTCAAAGGGAATCATTTTGTTCGGAAACTGGATCTCGCTGTAACGTTTCCCTATCTGAGCTTCTTCTGCTGTAGGATCATTTGAAAATTGGATGTGTCCCCCCGGATCAAGAAGATACACTTTTCCATCAAATCCGCTGTTGTGGAAATACTGCTTGATCATATCCATATTCAGGTCAATTTTAAGTAACTGCTCTCTCCCCCCAGTGTCCAGATTGTCGAGCCTTTGAACCAGACTTAACATCTGATCCGATGAGATCAATGCCGGATAAGGGGCGGAGTATGCCTGAAATTGAACGTACCAGTCCGAGTTGCGGACATCGTCAGTTAAACGATCAATATAACCGGAAGATAAAATGGTAGAATTATCGGTATACACTTGATACCAGCGAATTCCCTGATTCATTTGACCGGAGAATTGCCCTTTTAGATAGGAATTATAAGCGTCAATATACTCAAAATGACTTTGAAATGAACGGGAGATGGTGTCATTGAATACAGGGTCAGTATATAACGAATAAGAGAGGCCGACGCCCTGATCAATGGTTACTCGCAGGTCGTTCTTCAGATTGTTCAAGGCCATGCCTGCATCACGAGTTTTCTGACTACGAATATTGGCGGATGTGACATTGTAAAACACCACATTGGTAACAACGATGGGAATAAATACAGATAAGACATACATAAGCAGTAGCTTATCTCGAAGCTTCATGTAATTCAGGTTCCATCTTGGCATTGTGCACCTCGCTGCTCATTTCCCATAAGGAGATTGCGATACTCTGTAGGCGATAACTTAACCAGTTTCTCAAACTGGGTTACAAAATAATCCGCATTCTGAAATCCTACACGTGCAGCAACCTCGTACATTCTCAGATCCGTCTGGCGCAATAACTTCTTCGCTTCATGAATCCGCAGGTTGAGCAGATAGTCATTGAAATATTGATTGTAGCTTTTGCGGAATAATCGCCCAAGATAAACGGGATTCATATAGAAGAGCGCAGCAATACTTTTGAGATTGATGTTCTCGGTATAATTTGCATCAATATATCGTTTGATCTTGCTGATATCCCCTTTGGATCGTTCCATCCGCAGATGAGAGACATAATCCTCGGCTTCCTCCAGCGCGATGAGAAAAGCATCTTTCAATAGTCGTAAATTCCAACCTTCATGACTTTGTTGTGCCAGCTCCTTCAGTTGTTGCAACCCTTCATCATTACCACCCATTTCGTGGACCACAGCGAGAATACCCGTTATATAACGCAAAAGAGAACCCGATACAGCCTGAGAAGAAAATCGATTCATATGAAACAATTTGAATTTCTCTTCTACAATCTTGTGGTAAGCTGACCTATTCCCCTCTTCCAGGCTCAGAATTAATTGATCCACCTCGTCCTGGTATACATTGAAAACAAACAGTGGTTTGTCCTTGATTTCCGTATAACGTACGACACCACCAGTTTCAKCATATTTATGCTTGGCTGCTTCTTCAGCCGCCATAAGGGATTGTGTGACATCACCAATTTCTTTGACAAGTGTTCCTGCGTAAAGACCGATATCCAGGTTGAACCTTTTGCTCAGTGTTATATGAATATTATGCAGGTTATCCTGTAACGCCGAGTCTCCTTGATGATGATCAGGCCACAACAGTAATAAAGCAAACGTGCCGCGTTGTTGCTCACTGATGAACATTTTACATAAATTACTCTCCAGAGAATGTACTGCTTCACGTAGCTGTTCAATCGTAATTTTAATTGCATCTAATCCGGTCTGAAGTTCAATCAAAGTTATGAGCAGACTGGAGTTACGATTGATGCCAAGCATCTCGGCATATCGATGTTCATCCTCCTTCTGTACATGGCCTTTGATCACATCCTCCAGCATGATGTTACTGGCCTGTCCCTCAGTCCAAAGAATATGTTTTCTTTTATTGCAAATCAGATTAGCTGACTTCTGCAACGTCGCCGTCAGTTCTTCATCATCAATAGGCTTCAGGATATAGTCATGAACACCGTACCTGATTGCCTGCTGTGCATATTTGAAGTCATGATAACCACTGATGATAATGAACACAGGTTCCAGATGTGGTATTTTCTCTACGGCACGTATCAGTTCCAGTCCATCCAGGATTGGCATACGGATATCTGTAATAATCACGTCTGGTTGCAGGCTTTCAATCAGATTTAATGCCTCTACACCGTTCTCTGCCTCTCCGATAATCTCCATATTAAGATCCATCCAATTTATGAGTTCATACAGCCCCTTTCGTATATACATCTCGTCATCTACCAGTAATACTTTTAACATCCGTGTGTCCCCTTTCCTCCAACGAAAATAAACCGCCGGTAGCGTGTCTCCCTATCGGCGGAATCTAATATGGTGACTGTTGTAGTTATTGCATAATAAATTCATTCATGTCGTGCATAATCCCAATAGTCGCCAACGAGGCCTTCAATGATCGATCCACTAGCCCATGGCATCAGGCAAAACCAGGTGCTGGCTGGCGTACCATCCGCATATTTTTCAGTGACCAGTCCTTCCGAATGACAGAAGCGTTCAGACATCCATCCTTTTTTGCCATAGCCGAATTCTTGATCATAACGATTATAGGTCTGACAACCCCACCCGATGGTGTCCATCATACGTTGACGAACCTAATTCTCTTCCCGCTGTCCAACATAATACAACAGCTCATCCACTAGATTGCTGGACATGGGGTGAATATGCGGATTAGCTACTGAAGTAACACTTCCCCCGGAACTGGACCAGCCTAATGTACTGAGTGGAGGAATCTTAATAGGTGAGTTGTAACAAAATTTGAAGCTGAATTCATAACTGATCGCATCTCTCATGTGATCTAGATATAGCTCGTCACCGGTCAACGCGTGCAGAAACCGAACAGCTTTGATGTAAGCCAAAATGCCTTCCGAATCCACTGCCTTGTCCGCATCCAGTGGAGCGCCGTAACATTCCATGTGTTGCACATAGGTGTTGTAATAGTGGGCTTCACTGCGTCTGAGCTCTTCCAGAGAAGATTCATCATGGGTTAACCAACAGTGATATGCCTTGGCAGCAAGACACCAGACTCCACTAAAAGCATCATATTCAAGACCTGCTCCGGTCCGCTCTGACAAAATGGTGGGATATTCTCCATCCGTATTTTTCGTGCACTCCAGACGATCAAGTATTTGTTTGACGTAAGAAAGCCAATCATCGTGTCTCACATTTCGAATGCGCTTCTCATAATCGTAACTTTTCAGAATGTAGAACATCGCTTGAGCTACAAGGTAAGAGGAATGTCCTGGGGTACGCATGCCGTCGAACCACCAGCCTTTAACACTCCAGATCCCATCCTGATAAGCGTCATACGGAAGTCCGGATTCGGGATTCATGGCATTCTCGATAATATTGGTAATACAGGATAACGCCTGCTGTCGCATGGGCTCATTATTCAGGCGCAGTGCGGCCATAAGCATTGGTACAGCTATGGTCATACCATTTGTCCAACTGATTGAGATAATTTTGTTGTATCGGTAGCTACTGGTTTTAGCAGCATCTTCATATACAAATGTAGAATAATGACGATCCTCCGGAAGCCAGGCATACTCATAGATGGCATTGGACAAATCCGTTACCGTTGTCTGAATGTCACTTCCTTCTCTTGGTTTTTCGTGATATCTCTTATAGATTGTTTCCAGTGCTGGATTGATGCCCAGTTCTGATTCAGACTCGTAGTTATATAGTTCAAGTGTGAGCCTGACCGATTCACCTGCCGCAAGTTCAAAACAGTTTTCTCCAAGGGCAGCTCGCTCGTGGACAAGTCTGGATTTGATAAATAACAATGGAGCATTCTCATATCCCAACGTATATCCGACCGTACCCTTTTCAATAGAACATGTGAATCCCCCATATTGCACAAAGTTTCCTTCCATTCCTGGATACCATTGTTGCTTCTGGTTTCCTGTATTGATCCAGTAGGGACTTGCGCTTAGACCAACAATCCGACCTTCATCATAGATAAGTGCAGCTGGATGAGACAGACGATCACTTCTTACCATCCACCAGGGTGATGAAGGACGAGAAGGACTGCCCTCCCTTAGTCTGGGGAACTCATTTGGAACATTCTGAGGTGCTTCGCCCCGGTTGCGCCCATACATAAATGCAGGCAAAAAAAATCTCGGATTCTTTTTGTCCAGCGGCATTTCCACATGAATAACCCCTGCCCAGGCATTCTGCCCCTCGTTGTAAATCTGAATGTCGGCTTGCCATGGGTCTTCTGCACTGCCGTTCCCGCTTTTTACTTTTACGTCAGCCTTGAGAGCATGCTTATTCAATGCCGTGTACTCTACGTTGTCCTGCGCTCTACTTCTAGCCGTGAAAATCAGATCCATCTTTTCCTCCAATCGCATTGTACACACCTGAGTGGAAACGCTTGCAATTATGTATCCATCATGCTAGGATGGTTACATTTTATAGGTTCACGTCTGCAATTTCATTGCACAAACGGCTATATTTATTGCGCGAAACGACAAGGAGGTCATATATCTGATATGAATGAGACTTCAGAATACCTGTTTGATCCAATCCAGAATGAGCTGTTGTACCTTCATCGCACCACCACGTATAATATGGGAACGTTTTATCATCGACATAATGCATATGAACTCTACTTGTTTCTTCGTGGCAATGTAAACTTCTATATTGAGAACCATTGTTACCATTTGCAACGTGGCGATCTGCTCGTTCTTAGCCCGGAGGAGATGCACCGTTCCTTTGCCTTGGACAAAAACGAATATGAGAGAATTACCATAAATCTGAAAAAGTCATATCTGAACCGCTTGTCTACGTCAACCACCAACTTATCCGCATGTTTCGACTACCGTCCCAAGGGTAAGGGTAATATCGTACATCTTGAAGAGCACGAGCTTCAACGAGTGCTGCAATTAGCTGGCGAGCTTGAACAGTGTCTCTCATCAAGTGACTATGGAGCGGATATTCTGAGGAATATGTTGATTACACAGCTACTCCTTCTAACGAATCTAACTTTTCAAAATACGGATTTTGTTGCAACGAATATTATGCCTGAACTAGTTCGAAACACGATGGATTACATTGAATGTAATCTGACGAGGCAACTGACGCTCAAACAATTGTCAGAGGTTATGTTCACGAATAGCAGCTATATCAGTCGACAATTCAAAAAACATACCGGACTCACGATTCGAGCATACATTCTTAGTCGTCGTATAGAGCTGTCGAAATCTTATTTAATCGAAGGTTTAAGTATTACAGAGGCCTGTTATCAATCCGGTTTTGGAGATTATGCCAATTTTATTCGCAGCTTCACGAAGATGGTCGGCACTTCACCTGGTAAATTTGTTAAATATGGAAGTCTTCTTTAAACATTATATTGAGCAAAAACACGCCAACTTTTGCCTATATCATATCTCGACAAAGAAAAAGAGCGAATTCGCACGGCAATTTTGTTAGCCGACATTCGCTCAGGTAATCGGTAAGATCTTATTTATTATTCCATTTATCCCCTTTTAATTCAATCATAGTATTGGGGCCAGGAAAGTTTAATTCTATCTTTTGGTCCAGATAGGATACGGTTACTCTTGATTCTGCAATAGAGCGAATTCTGGCATTTAACAGATTACCATTTTCCCATTCCAGATCTATTTCAAATCCGCCACGAGCCCGAATACCACGAATATATCCTTTTGGCCACGCTGCTGGTAAAGCAGGTAACAATCTGATTACTTCGTTATGGCTCTGGAGAAGCATCTCTGCTATCCCTGCAGTACCTCCAAAGTTCCCATCAATTTGAAATGGAGGATGGTCACAAAACAGATTGGGTAACGTGGAGGAACGTAGAAGTTCCACGACGTTATCGTGTGCAAGTTCCGACTCCTCTAATCGTGCCCACATGTTGAGAATCCACGCCCTGCTCCATCCTGTGTGTCCACCACCGTGTTCCAGTCTTCTGTCGAGTGTTACACGAGCTGCCTTGGCCAGGTCAGGCGTTGATTGCAACGTAATTTGCGTTCCAGGATGCAAAGCGAATAAATGGGAAATATGTCTGTGGCCAGGTTCCAATTCATCATAATCGTTACTCCATTCTTGGATCTGGCCATGTTTGCCAATGGAGGTCTCCGGTATTTTGGTTAAAGCACCACGGAGTACTTCTCCAAATTCCTGATCTTCTTGCAATATTCGGGTACTTTCAATGCAACGCGTGAAGAGTTCTCTAATAATCTGATTATCCATTGAAGCACCAAAACATAAAGCCCCCGACTCTCCATTATCTAATATATAGCGATTTTCCGGTGAGGACGAAGGACATATCACCCAATTGCCGGAAGGATCCTCGATTAGATAATCCAGAATAAAGATAGCCGCATCTTTCATCGTGGAGTAAACTTTTTTGAGAAATTGAACATCCTTATTGTATTCATAGTGGTCCCATAGATGTAATGAAAGCCATGCTCCTCCCATAGTCCAAAACGTCGATGTCATGCATACATCCTGCGGAGCAGCGTCTGCCCAGATATCCGAGTTGTGATGAGCAACGAATCCCTTGCAACCATACATGGTTCTAGCGGTTTCCTTTCCCCGGACTTGCAGTCGATCTATAAAATCAAACAATGGAACGTGACATTCAGACAGATTGCAGCTTTCTGCAGGCCAGTAGTTCATCTGTGTATTAATATTAATCGTATATTTGCTGTCCCATACAGGAAGCATGTCTTTATTCCATATCCCTTGAAGGTTTGCCGGTAAAGAACCTGGACGACTGCTTGAGATAAGCAAATAGCGACCAAATTGAAAGTATAGACTCAGCAGTTCCGGATCGTGCTGACCAGCTCTAAGCCGCTCAATGCGCTGATCGATTGGAAGTTCGGAACATATCACATCTTTATTTTCATCTTCGAGATGTATATCCATCTTTTCGAATAAGGATTGATAGTCCGAGACATGATCGGCTAGCAGTTCGCTATATGGTTTTGCGGAAGCAGTATCAATCCTGCGGAGGCACTCCACTTCGAGTTGTTCCTTAGGTACTCGGAAATCCGTGCAAGCCGTGATTAGAATAGTCGCTGAATCACCATTCTTCAGAGAAAGCTGACCGCTTGAATAATGAACCTGCCCCCCTTCAGATATAAGGCGAATCGCACAACAAAATCGGATTCCTTCTTCTCCCCCACTTCTTCCCCGAATGATCAAGTTATTCGTTCCACGCTTCTCGATCCGGTCCAGATAGGATTGGAAACCAACAGGATGCTTAAGAATATCTGAATAGGATGTTGATTCCAGAACAGCTCCCCTGCCAAAAACAGTGGAGAAAGATAACTTTCCAGGCACGCTTGATTTGAGATGAACAACGAGCACTTGATCCGGGTAGCTAGCAAAATAATCACGGCTGTAAATGGATTGATCTGCGGTATAATGCACGTTTACCTTGCCTTGTTCCAGATCGAGATGTCTTTGATATCCATTTGGTTCATGTTCACTGTGATCCATAGCGATATAGAAGTCCCCTAATGGCTCATAATGTCTTTGCCCGTCAGGAACACCTACCAGAGTATCTGCTGCGAGTTCTTCTGCTTCCCTAATCTTACCGTCAAAAATCAGGTTTCTGATCTGAGATAAAGATTCAAGTGCTTGAGGATTATTCCGCTGCATCGGACCACCATACCACAGACTATCTTCATTAAGCTGAATTCTCTCGATCTGTGTTTTCCCAAAAATCATGCCTCCAAGAGTTCCATTTCCGATAGGCAATGCCTCTTCCCATGTCCCAGCAGGTTGATTAAACCAGATATTTTTGGTCTTCACGTTAAAACCTCCAACGAATTATAATTCCTCACATTTTCATGTTTAGTGTGTTCCGTTTGTATGTTCTTTCAGTGTACTGTAATCTCTTAAGCATCTAAATGAACAAAATTAACTTGAATTATCACAATCTTATCCCAACATTAGAGGTGTAATCGTGAATTCCGAAACTGACAGTACAAATTCTTTGTTCTGGACAGGGAAGTTTAGCTATTGGCAATAAAAAAAGCCGCTATAATAGCGGCTCTGTTTCGTTCATTTAGTTAGCTTACGTGAAGCTTGGCATAAGTTATAAAATATTTCGCTCCATTTGTTGCATGAATTGCCTCAATATCAGCCGATCTTCCGAAGAAATGGATTGAAGTAGTTTCTCTTGTTGCTCTCTCCATTTATGCTCAACTGGTTTTTCTAATTCTTTGCCCTTATCGGTTAGAAAGATACGCATGTTCCTTGCATCCTGTACATCACGCTTGCGATATATAAATCCGTTCTGCTCCAGTGATTTGACCATGTTTGTAACCGTTGGTGGTTCGCATTTCATATGTTCACTTAGTTGCATCTGGGTTACCCCATCACCCAGCCACAGCCGATACAACAGATTATCTTGTCCTACATAGAGATTAAGTTCCCGAAGAGATTCACTATAATTTCGACGCATTTGGGAGGAAATTCGATCTAAAGACTGTCGAATTTCACAATCTACTGTATCTGTCATGAACGATCCCTCCCTAACATTCGAATTATATTTAGCAGACTAAATGTATCATGGAGATATACAGGTGTCAATTCACCTTAGTGTCGTCTTTAAGGGCCTTTTCCTATCTAAGTTTCACCCGAAAGATTGGTTTAGTCCTTATTTTTTGGCAAAACCTTGCTTGTTCAAATAGGCCATCATTTGCGGTTGAATACTTCTCTCGAGGTGATCCTGGATATGGTCACTCCATCCTTTTACTTTTTTTACGGTGAAAGGGGCTCTCGTCGGACGATTTTCATAATACTTCAGCATGGTCTCATCATAGATTGCTAATTTCTCTTGATCCATTGGTTGGTATTGATTATCAAGCAATACCATGGATTGAGGGAGTCGAGGTTTCAGTTCCGGCTTATCTCCAGCTGGATTACCGATACATAACCCCACCAGAGGGATAACATATTTAGGTAAATTCAATACAACAGATAGTTCGCTAATATTAGCTCTGACCGCACCAATGAACACTCCGCCAAGTCCCAGCGATTCAGCCGCGGTTAACGCATTTTGTGCCATCAGGCCAGCATCGAAAGAACCAATCAACAGAAATTCAATATATTCAATATCCACATCCGGAGCGATTTCATGATTTCGGTTGAAATCTGCACAGAAGATCCAGAATTCGGCCGCTTCTTCAATATAGGGTTGATCGACACACAGATGTCTGAGTTTTTTTCGAAGTACTGGATCTGTGATGCGTATAATGGATACCGCCTGTAGAAGACTGAACGATGAAGTTTGATTTGCTGCCTGAAATATTGCATCTATTTGTTCCTCAGTTAGGGGTTGAGATGTGTAAGAACGAAACGATGTATGGTTATGAAGCAATTCAAGTGTGTTATTCATTAAAAAGCTCTCCTTTATTCGTTGATTCCATGTTCCTGCAATCCGTATTCGTAAGGAACGCCCATATTCTCGCGTAGTGTTTTTCCTTCGTATTCCTTATGGAACAAACCGCGTTCCTGCAAGATAGGTACTACCTGATTCACAAAATCTGCAACGCCATCAAAAGATACATCGGGCACGACTGAGAATCCGTCACATGCTTCAGCCAAAAACCATTCTTCCAAGAAGTCAGCAACCTGTGTCGGGGTGCCTGCAACAACCGGATGATAGTTGATGACCCCGTGAGCGAGAACATCCCTTACAGAGAGTCCTTCTTTTAATAACTTTAAGGCTCTCGGAGAACGTGGGTCCATGGGGTTGGCATATGCATTTTTCAACAAGTCTGGCGCTAAAGGTTGATCTATATCTACGGAGTTTACCGATAAGGGTAAACCAACCATGGAGCCGAGGTAACTTACCCTGCTGGGAATTTCCTGAGGATTAAAACTCATAAGCTGTTTCCGACGATCCAGAGCTTCTTCCTCCGTTGAAGCCAGAGAAAACATAAAACCAGCAAACATTTTGATATCATCGGGGTTTCGACCAAAACGGGCAGCACTTTGCCTTATCGCTTGTCTGTGTTCAAGGGCAGAAGTAATATCATAAGGATTGGCGTACACTCCGGAAGCATATTTCCCAGCTAATTCTAATCCTTCACCTCCTCCCCCTGCCTGGAAAATCACTGGCTGCCCTTGCTCAGAGGGCGGAATGGGCAAAGGACCACGAGATGCATAATATTGACCCTGAAGGTTAATAGGCTGGATTTTGTCCATATCCGCAAATTCCCCTCCTTCTACATCTAACGTCCAAGCGTCTGGTTCCCAACTCCCCCACAAGGCCTGAACAATTTGTATGCTTTCATGCGCCTTGTCATAGCGCTCTTGGCGATTTTCAACCCTGGCACCGAAATTAGCAGCCGCTAGGGGATCGGATGTGGTAACTGCATTCCATCCCACACGTCCATGACTGATAACATCCAGTGCTTTGAACTGACGTGCAATGTTGTAGGGAGAATTAAATGTTGTAGAGAGGGTAGCCACAAGCCCGATGTGTTGTGTCTCTCTTGCTACTGCCATCAGTGCCAACATGGGGTCCATAGGAAACATAGGTGTCTGTGGGCCTAAATTATTGGATAATCCTGGAGTGTCAGCGATGAAAATCATTTGAAATTTTCCTTGTTCAGCTAATTTAGCCCGTTCTACATAACTATCCATATTGGTGTAAGCTGCAGGATCCGTGCCAGGCATTCTCCATGCGCTAAATTCGGCTCCATAACCCGAAACCATCTGTAAAGCCAGTTGCATTTCACTTCTTTTTTTCATAACGATTTTCTCCTTCGTTCTGGACAGGCACAGATATTTGTGCCCTTACTATAGCGTGAATATATTTAGCATGCTAAGTATATGGATGGATCAGATTTTGTTCCGTTTAGTGAGGGTTATAGATATTGACGTTCACCGGTCTGGGCTGATTTCTCGACGGCATCCAGTAACTGATGTAGTTTCACCGCATCCGCGAAATTAGGTGCTAAGGTAGTACCTTCTTGAATATCTTTGGCAAACTTACGATAAGCCTGAGCCATGTTCAGAACAATTCCGGAGTCGTTATATAAAGAATGTGGAGCCGAGTAATAGGCATCGGGAATGGGTAGTTCACGAAGCTCGTTGTCCGTAGATCCTGCACCGCGTAATTGGTGTGATCCGAATTGAATGGATGCCGGGGCGCTCAGCACAATCGTGCCATTGTCTCCGAAAATTTCAAGTGTGAGTCCTGTCTGATGTTTGACTCCACCTTGAATATGAACGCTGGCTGCTGCACCATTAGTCAATTTTCCTGTAATCATGATCTGATCATCCGTTGTTTTCTTGATGACTTTCTGAATATCTACCAATTCAACTTCTGGAAACTGTTGAGCTGTGGTGGCAGACAATTCTGTAAAGTCCCCAAGCATGTAAGTGAAGGCATCCAGATTATGGCCCCCTACAATGGTCAGCAAGTTCCCTCCAACTTTCCGGTCATACAAGTACGCACTCGACTTGTCACCAACGCCACCCATGCCATCAATGGCGATCTTCAGGTTGGCAGATAACACTTTACCCACATAACCTTCTGCCAATAAATCTTTTACATATTGAACGGCCGGGGCTTGTCTAGCCTGTAATCCAATCGCATTTGGCTGTTGTGCGGACGCTACCCATTCCTGCATTTCCAAGGCTTGCTCTGTATTCGAACCCAGTGGCCATTCACAATAGATTGGTTTGCCAGCAGGTACAACGGCTTTAACGGCGTTATAATGTTCCTTGACGTTAATACTGACAACGACCATATCCACATCAGGATGCTGAGCCAACTCTTTCATATTATCAAAGCCGTGATCTGCATAGAAAGCTTCTGCGCTTTTCTTTGCACTCACCATATTACTTGTCCCAACCGCTGTAAGCTCGAATTCATCCAAATGCTGAATAGCTGGAATATGTGTTCCACTCGCCCACCCGTTATTAATGGATGCCCCTATGATACCTGTACGAATTTTTTTACTCATTGTTAAACATCTCCTTTGTTAAAATTTACAGTATGATCGAATATCGGTTTGTCTCCAGCCCTTATCAGTCACTCATTTCTATGATATATTTACTTAGCTTGCTAACTATTCAATCGAGATAACATTAATTATTCTTTCATATTTTAGGTAAACTAAAATTGTTTTGGTGTTGACACCATCATAGGTGTATTTGTTTTATTAGCAAAGAGGGCAATTTAAATGAACATAGTACATCTTTTTGTACCTTTGGATCAGGAGTGATATGAATGAGAGTTTGCAATGAAGGATTTGAACAAGAGTTTATAGATGGAAAAAGTGACATGTACGCCATAGCTTTTACTCAGAATGTCCTTTCTGGGCGTTGGAAATATTTTATCTTATGGTACCTAAAAGACGAAACACGGCGATATACGGATATCAAAAAATTCCTTGGAGATCTGTCTCAAGGCTCCCTTACAAAGCAGCTTAAAGAGTTAGAGAATGATGGTGTTATTCAACGCGATGTATATCCGGAAGTTCCTCCACGAGTTGAGTATTCGTTAACAGACAAGGGAATGAAGTTACTACCGATCCTTGAAAAGATGGAGGACTTTGGCAAAGAATACGGCTAGGCAACTTAAACTAGGCTTCCATATTACTTATCTTTGTTAAAGGGGGGATGATATGTTTTTCTTCTTTTTCTTTCTGTCACTTGGAATGATTGGTTTATTCTTTGGAGTTAGAGCAATGAGACGACCCAATTCATGGCCTTTTAATCGTACGAAGGATGAACTTCATGAATACGATATGATGGGCATCAAGTTTAGAGGCGTTTTTCTCCTTGCTTTTGGTACTGTTCTGACTATCGCCTCTTTCAGACTTCTTCTTATTTAATAAAATCCAAAAAAGCCGCTAATATAGCGGCTCTCCATCGGGCCTTACTCTGGTCCCGCTCAATATTGTGATATCAACTATTAATCCTATGGTTTAATATTAGCTTGCTGACCATCAGGAGCCACCGACTTATCGTTCGTCTTCATACCCCTGCGCTTCTTGTACCCTTTAAATATGAAATACCCCACTATGATTAAGATAATCGGCATTCCGTACAGTAATAGAATATAGAAACTGAACAGCAAAAGTACGATTATCGATCCATCTATTACATTCAATATGTGCACTCCTTTATAAGTATCACTGGCTGATTTATTACTACTTTACTCAATAATTATTTTCTCATCTTCATACGTAAAAAATATTATTCATAGAAAAAACATATTTTTTCTTATGTTAATTGTATAGACAAATAAAGTTGCTATTATAGCAACTTTATTAAAAGACATTTTTAGATTTCTTAAGCATTTTCAGGTTCATAAATTCCGTAACCATTCTTGCCATTCTTTTTAATCTTGTACATAGCTCCATCCGCATGTCTCAGAAGTTCGGAAGGCTCCTGTCCATGCTTGGGAAATAGGCTGATACCAATACTCATCGAAAGGTTGATATAGTTTCCGGCAATCTTGAAATGGGTACTGAATGCAGCTTCCAATCTTTTGGCGATGACTTCAGCATCGTGATCATCTTTCAGATGGCTTAAAATGATGAATTCGTCCCCGCCAAGCCGAGCTACAGTGTCCGCACTTGGAATTGTTTCACTTAATCGCTTTGCCATTTCCAGCAACACTTGATCGCCAACATGGTGTCCATATGTATCATTCACTTGTTTAAACCCATCAGCATCCACAAACATGACGGCTAGTTTGTTATGGTTTCTTTTGGCATTACTGATGGCCCAGGCAAGACGGTCATTATAAGCAAGACGATTAGGCAGACCGGTAAGTGGATCATGCAAAGACAAATGCTTGCTGATTTTCTCGGAGATTTTGATTTTGGCGTACTCCGTCTCCAGTTCTTTGATCAGATTTTTAAGTTTATATACCCTGGTATTGGTGTTAGTCATGTCAGTAATCTGAATAAGGGCATAACTCCGATCTTCATGATAGAGCGGTTCAACATGCATATTTTGTCTGAATAATTGTTCATCCTCTCCTTCATTAGGAAGAATGAATGCCTTATGTAACGCGCTTGAGCAAAATCTGCTCTGTCCATGATACAGCGCATTTTGCAAAATATTTAAATACATGTTCGACTTAAACCGTGGGCAGACCTCAAGCAGATTCAAGCCTACTACCTCTTCTACATTCTTGCCAGTAAAGCGCTCCAACCAGGCATTCCACACAACAATTTTCAAATGCCTGTCCACGATCATTATTCCCATATGGGCTTTGTTCAAAGCTTGTGAAATAAGATTATCCATTGCCCGCCTCCAACAAAGCGTCCATTTTGGCCAGCAGGCTCGATATGGAGTTCATACTCAGTGCTATGACAATGATACCTGTCACATCCGTATCGGCAAGTAAAAACGAGGTATGTAAAACCAGGACATAAACTTCATTCTGAAGCAATATTTGTTGATCGGAATTGGTGACATAGATCAGTTCAATATCAGGCAGGACGTATTCCAGTTTGATCTCGAGGAAATTACCGAATTCTCCAATAATGGCGTTAAGCAGGACATTGCTAACTTCCTTCAAAACGTCCAAATCCGTATCCATCAGGTTCGGATCGTTCGGTATAACGCTCTCACCCAGTTCTCCAAGACAGATGTTTGCCAATACTTTAGCCTGCTCAACAGGAAACATCAGAAATGCTTTTCCCTGAAATTCGTATCCAAACTGTAAGGATGACCTAAACAGGTGACCTTCACTAAAGAAAATGTTGTATCTTCGATCTCCAGGATCAACATCGGATATGGAGATTAGTTCCACTTCCGGAATATTCAAAACGATACGCTTGTCTACAATCTCTGACAACATGTTAGCCGCTTGTCCCACGTAAACGTTCACTAGTTCAGTAAGCAAATCCTTCTGTAAATCATTCAGCATGATAGGCCGCCTGAATCAGTTGAATCATGGTAGTTGCCTTCTCTGCGGTTAACGGTTTATTCAGAAAACCAGAAATGCCTAACATTTCAACTTCATCCCTAGTTGTCTTCTGAATATCTGCGGATAAGATAATAATTTTGACATTGCTATCCGTTTCTCGAATCATTCGAAGCATTTCTTGTCCGTTCAAACCAGGCATTAGCAGGTCGGTGGTTATAAAATCAGGTTGAAATTCCTTGAATAGGTTGTATCCTTGCTCTCCATTATTAGCAATCTGAATCTCGCATTCTGGAATATGATCAACAATCAGCTTTGTAAGTAATTTCTGTACGAAAATGGAGTCTTCCACGATTAATACTTTCATTTTCTCTTCAGTCTCCTTGATAAAGTGGTAAGGGCTCGGGATGGTCAGGCGCTGTGGACAGTTCTTGATATAGGGCTTTCGCGCGCAGTGGCACCCTGAAAAGAGACTGACTGGTGAATCAAGTAAATATAAATTATAGTAACTTTAATTTAATTGTCAACAACATTATTGAATAAGTTCGATTCGTGTGCAATTGACATACTAAGGTCTGCCGTTTAAAAAACATGAAAAAACGGTCACCTAGTGACCGTTTTTGATCGGTTATCTGGAACTGCATTAAGTTTACTCTTTTACCCCTCCAAGCTGCAAGCCATGAACGAAATACTTCTGCAAAAATGGATATACGACTAAGATGGGTAATGCCGCAACAATCGTAATCGCTGCCCGAATAGATACAGGTGTGACCATGTTACGCGCCGCACCAAGATCTGCACCATTGGCAACGGCTGCACTGCTGTTGGAATTCATAGAAGATGATAATAGTTTCATCAACTCATATTGCAACGTGCTTAGGTTTTGTTTGGAAGATGCATACAGAAACGTATCAAACCAAGAATTCCATTGACCGACTGCAATGAACAGTGCAACAGTAGCAAGAACCGGTTGGCACAGCGGTAGAATAATGGAAATGAATGTTCTGAAATCTCCAGCACCATCGATTTTGGCGGATTCGATCAATCCCTCGGGTAGTGTCTGGATATAAGTTCGAATAACAATCATATTAAAGGCACTGATCAGCCCAGGAATAATGTACACCAGGAAGTTGTTTAACAAATGCAAATCTTTCATTAGGAAGTAAGTTGGAATAAGACCTGCACTAAAATACATCGTAAGAACAACTGTAATGGTAATGGGCTTTCGTAATATATAATCTTTTCGGCTTAGTGTGTAAGCCAGCATGGAGGTTAAGAATAGACTTAAAACTGTCCCCAAAACCGTTCTCGCCACAGATATACCAAAGGCGCTGAAGATGGTCCCTCCTGCAAATACTGCTCTGTAGTTTTGATCTGTCCATACCCGAGGCCACAGATAAATCCCACCCCGGATGGTGTCATTACCGGCATTGAATGATACGGCGAGTGTATTCACAAACGGATACAGGGTAACAATCGCGATTGCGATCATCAGTATACCATTTAACGTATGGAAGACAATCGGTTCAAGCCGAGATTTATTGATTCCCATCTCTAGTCCCCCTTATATTAATCGGTCTTCCCCGAGCCGTTTGGAAATTGAATTCGCCGCAAAGATCAGCGTGATACTAACTACTGTTTTGAAGATACCTGCCGCAGTAGCCAAAGAATAATTCCCGATCTGTAGTCCGTACTTCAGGACAAATATATCTATCGTCTGTGACCAGTCGACAACCACACCATTACCTAACAGATACTGAACCTCGAATCCAGCTTCCAAAATCCAGCCCATATTCATGATCAGCAAAATGATAACAATGGATTTGATTCCGGGTAAGGTCACATACAGCATTTTCTTATATCGGTTCGCACCATCAATCTCTGCCGCTTCATAGAGGGAAGGATCGATAGACGTGATGGCCGCCAAATAAATAATGGCATTCCAGCCAACTTCTTTCCATACATGGGATGCGCCTACAATGCCCCAGAAGTATTCCGGAACGCTAAGCCACATGATAGGTTCTTGAATGATATGCAGCTTCATGAGTACCACATTCACAATCCCACCATCTACAGATAGTGAACTTGCTACGATACCTGTCACAATAATCCATGAGAGAAAGTGAGGTAAATACGATATTGTTTGAATGGTTCGTTTATATAACTTATGTTTGATCTCATTAAGTAAAATGGCAAATATAATTGCTGTCGCAAATCCGAGCACCATATTGATGACGCTCATCGCAATGGTATTACGAAGCACGTTAAGAAATGCATCGTCTGTTAGCAAAAACTTAAAGTGTTTGAGCCCGACCCATTCCTGCTGCGTGAAACTCTTCGCAGGACTGTAATTCTGAAAGGCCATAACCCAGCCCCAAATGGGATAATACGAGAATACGAGAATGTACGCAACGATGGGCAATGACATGAACATGAGTTGTCTTTGTCCGCGCAATCGTTTTAACAGTGGTGCTTTGGGAACGACTGTACGGGTGGTTTGCTCTGGTATGGCTCCAGGCGTGTTCGCCATCTTTCACTCCTCCTATTGGCTTGCAGCGACTTTAAGCATGATGTCCCCGGAAGGCACTCGCCTGAGTAATCCTTTGGTTGATACCTTCCGAGAGAATCATTGCCGCATTTTTTTATTTAACAGACCAGTTCTCGATTCTCCATTTCAGTTGATCATTAATTCGATCTTCATAGGATTTGACATCGATCTTCTTGTAAGCGTCTACATATTCAGTCCAAATGTTATCGAACTCATTCGGTTTTGACATGATTGCTTTAGGCAAGAATTTCAATGAAGTGTCTGTCATTTGTTTGTTCGCTACCGCAGCATCAGAGCCTTCTTTCAGATCGACCTGCCATGCTGGATAGTACACTGGATTTTCTGGTGCAGGAGAGAAGAAGTCACTCCACGTTTTGAAGCCGTATGCATCCAGAAGTTCTTTATCTTCCGGTTTGAGGTTGTCATAGAATTCCTCAGGTTGGTTGATCGCTCCAATTGCATTGCCATCTTCAAATGTTCCTTCGAGCTTCGGTGCAGCAGCGTAGAAACCTTCAGCTTTGTTAACCAATCTCCATGCTGGATCATCCTGCTCTGTCCGTTGCTCTGGTGTACGATAGAATCTTCCCTCTTCATTCACTTGGTAGTCTACACCCTCTTCACCCCATGACAAGAGCTTCTGGTACTTCTCGTCCATAAGCTTATCGAGGAATTTGATCAGTGCGACAGGGTCTTCGGCATCTTTACTGATACCAAAACCATTGTTCAAGTTAATGACCGGACGATCCAGATAATGATCTGTGATACTTGTATCATAGACAAGCGGGAAGCCTACGTATGTCTGGCCAATTTTCCCCTGTGCTACGAGTGGGTCTTCGCCGGCTTGGAAATTCCAGTGCTGGTCGAACATACTAAGCACACGTCCCGAAGAAATTTTGGCCAGATATTGATCGTAGTTCTGAACAAAGGCTTCTTTATCCAGCAATCCCTCGTTGTACAGATTGTTTAGTTCCTTATAATACCGTTTGGAGATATCTTTGTCGGCAAAAACGGTTGCGACTCCACTATCATCTACGACTACGCCCCCATCGTTGGGGTGACCCGTAAGATGTTCAGGTGGGTTAAGCAAAGGGAACGTCCGCCAGTCTGAAGCCAATGTAGTGAAACCAATCGTTGGTTGACCATCAATAGTTGGATTCTTGGCTGCATAATCACGGACCAACTTTGTGAAATCATCCAACGTTTTAGGAGTTGGGTACCCGGCATCCTTCAGTATGGACTTTTGGATCCAGAATGCAGGACCAGAATAATAGTTACTAATGAACTCTCCTGTATACACTCCATAGTTAGGCAACCAGTAAATATGTCCGTCACTGGAATCTTTCATCCGGTTCCAGTCTTTACCGAAATGTTTCTTCAGATTAGGTGCATGCTCTTCAATGAGATCTTCGAGCGGAATAACCGCACCCGCTGAGACCAACTTGGTGTCTGCTGTGATCAGATCCGGGAAATCGCCCCCGGCAATCATAACGCCCAACTTCTGTTGAAGATCACCTACTAGAAACTCCATCTCAAGATTAACGCCGAGTTCATCCTGAATCTTCTTGTAGATTCGGTTATCTTTAGCTGGCGCCTGATTTGGCGTTCCGATAAAGGCCGAGATGTTCAGTACCTCTTTCCCATCCTTTGTAGTCGCTTTCTCATTGTCACCGCTGCATCCTGCCAGTGCCAAACTCAAAGCCAGAACGAGTGATACGGAACCCCAAAGCTTCTTTTTCTTAAGTCCCCCCATGTACTTGCCCTCCTTGGAAGTGGTATGTCTTACTGTTTTTAGTATGAAGAAATGTATGCGGTTACAAAATATATACATTTAAGGTCTACCCCCCTGTAATTGTAGGTCTTATTCAGGAGGGGTTCTTCTTTTCCATGGATCAATTCGCATACTTTTGCCTGTATTCTACTGGTTTCATGGCTGTTCGTTTTTCGAAGTGTCTGAGAAAATGCTGGTAACTGCGGTACCCTACTTGCTCCGCAATCGCACTGGATGTTTGATTCGTCTGCTGGAGCAGACGCTTCGCTTCTTCCATTCTTAGATCATGTACTACCTCGATTACACCCTTACCATACTTTCGCAAAAAGGATTGCCCTAAATGGACAGGATTCACGTAGAATCGTTCTGCGAGCTCCTGGATCGTAAATGTCTCCCTGTAATGCATCTGCACATATTCAGCAACCGTCGCCTGGATGCCACCCATTTGCCTCTCCCGGAAAATTGCCAGTGCTGACTTGCATTGTAAACAGAAATGTTCCAGATTGTTAGCAACCTCTTCTATATTTCGATGGCCCTTCTCCAGAATTCCGCTCGCCAATTCGTTCATTAGAGCATTAGGTTCTCCTCCTAATTCTCTGCACAGGGACAATCCGCGGAATATAATATGGGTAGAGAAAATATGTACAATCTCTGGCGCAGCCTTCATCTGTACAAACAGTTCAAAAGCACTCCGAATCGCAGACGAGAGTTCCTCCACAGAACCGTTTTCAAGCAAATCGCAAATATGGTCCACCTCTGACAGCGTTTCCGGATCAAACTGCCAATTCTCCAGCTGAATATCTTCGGCAAACAAAAGATGCTCTTGATTAAAAAACAAATAACGCCCAACTTCCTGAGCGGAGCGGAAGGATTCAGATAAATGCTCCAGTTTGTTGACCGTTAATCCAACCGCGATATGAATATCTCCGCAGCCGTTATGTTGCATATTATTCATTAAACGCTGGGTAAAAGCTTTAATTGCTTCAAACGTCTCATTTCTATCATTCGTTTCCTCCCCCCATACAAGTCCCAATGAGTCTCTTGTTCTGTCTATCACATAACAGCAAGTTGTTTCTTCAGCCGTTTGTTCGACTACTGGACAGACTTCCTGAATATCTCCCTGAAAGGCTATCCGCAGGTATGCCCAATGGGACTTGTTTAAACGAGGAGGTATCTCTGACATCTCCTCCTCCGATATATTTTGCTTATCCTTAATCAGTGCGGACAAAAACGCTTTGATCCTTTGCTCGTTTGCATGTTCCCTTATACGCTCCTGGGTTTCACGCTCCTGCAATTGCATACGGAGACGGACCAACATATCCTCTGCTTCTGTACTATCAACCGGTTTGGTTAAATAGTTAGAGACACCTAATCGAATAGCTTGTCTGGCATAATTAAAGTCACTGTATCCACTCGTGATGACAAACAGCACAGACTCATGTTCCAATCGTCGTGCTTCTTCTACAAGTTGCAGCCCATTCATCACAGGCATACGAATGTCTGTCACCACGAGATCAGGTCGATCTTGTTCCATCATCCGAATGGCTTCCTCACCGTTGGCGCACACACCTCTGATTTCAAAACCATACTTTTCCCAATTGATCAGAAGCTGTAACCCTTCAATGGCATAAGGTTCATCATCGACTAACAGCACTTTATACATGAGAGTTTACCTCCTATTTCCTCTGTTCCAGCTTGGAGATCGGTATACGGTACCCTGCAATAGTTTCCTTTCCAGGTACACTGCTTAGATCAAATATCGCATTTCCTTCATAAAAGAGTTCCAACCTGCGGTAGACATTGCGGAGTCCTACATGCTCGCCGTTCCTGGGTCTTTCAGAACGAATATCTCGCAGGAGCTCGGTTAATCTCCCTGCATCCATACCGATTCCATTATCGATCACCTGAATAACCAGTTCAGAAGTGTTTCGACTCGCCGTTATCTTGATCTGTCTTCCATTTTTTCGCGCCTGCAAGCCGTGTTTGCAGGCATTTTCGACGAGCGGTTGAATACTCATGCGGGGAATAAGCAACGAAGCTGCATCAGGATCAACCTCGAAGGTGTAATCAAACAGCTCTCCAAAGCGAAACTTCTCAATCTGGAGATAAAGATTCGTAAATTGTAGCTCTTCTTGCAAAGGAATCAGATTGTCAGAATGACTGAGCAACTGTCTCATCAGCTTGGACAGACTTTTAATAATCTCAATTACTTCCGTATATCCATTCTTTGTACTAACGACTAGCAAGGCATTCAATGTGTTAAATAAAAAATGGGGATTCATCTGACTCTGGAGCATGGACAATTCAGTTCTCACTTGATCCAGCTCCAGATCTTTTTGGCGGATTTCCAGTTTATATACGTCATTAATCAGCGTATGAATTTTACCAATCATGATGTTAAATGTACGAATAAGCCCGCCAATTTCGTCGCGGCCTTCGTGAATTTCAATCAGATCGAATCGTTCGTTACGAACCTTCTCCATATGTCTTGACAACTTGCGAATCCGATAGTGGTAGGAACGCAAAATAATGTAGATCAATACAGAGGGGACCACGATACTTAATGCGAGCAACCCCAGAATTGATTTAAAGGCTTCTTGCAAAAGGTGGTCAAGGTGACGCGTATCGGCAACTCCAATCAATTTCCAACCCTTTAGGTAGGCTAGATTCCCCAACGATTTTTCGAGCGTGTAAGCAGAATCTCCAGATTCCTTGAGCATTGATTCATTATCAAGGGGGGATAAGTCGGTTTCGCTGAAATCCCCACTTGAAACGACAGTTCGATTGTTGCTGTCCACCAGACGCAGCTGAAGACTGTCTGATTCACGATTTAAAATGCTGTACACCCGGCTAAGTTCCAGATCAATCTTGGAATACTTGTTGTAATTGGCATAGGAAGTATAGGTATCCATTTTGCCAATCACACTGATTCTTCTTCCCGCGTTAAATCCGGATGGCTCAATATAATCAACGACAAGAATGCCTCCACTGGTGGATTTCAGCTGTTTCAATCCAGGGAGTACATTCTTGTCTTTCATCACGATATAATGACTGCCCGTCTGAATGGTATCGTTATCCGTATAGATACGCACCTCCAGAATATTCGCTGACATGTACCGTGTTAATTTATCTCGCAGGAATGCATGGTAGACGTTGTAATAATCCACGGGGGAGTGATAGGTCCGATCCAGTGCCTCATAGAGCGAATCGTCTGCTGCAATAATTCGGCTCAGGGCAACGCTCTCATCAATCATGCCTAGCAGTTCCCCCGCAGCCCTGTCGATGGATTTACGTAGATTTTCCTGTTCTCTAATCTTGATATCCGCAGAGGTTCGTTCATAAAAGAAGATATTAATCGTTATTACAGGAAGGAGAATACTAAGTACATAAATAAGCAGAAATTTGGATCGGAGAGGAATATCATTAACCTTACTGAACATCCAGAATTTATGACGCATATAATCACCCTTGGTTTTTGTTTTTATAGACTGACGGAAGCTCCCCTGTATGCGCTCTGAACTTTTGGGTGAAATATTCAGCATCATGATATCCTAGCCTGAATGCAATGTCAGTGATCTTCATATTGGTACGTCGCAGGAGTTTACGGGCCTCCTCAACACGAAGCTGGTGCACATAGTCACTGAAACTGACCCCCATCTCCCGCTTGAACTGTTGACCCAGGTAGGCAGAATTCACGTGAATACGATTAGCTACATCCTGTAATTTAATTTTACTTCGATAGTGCTGCTTCAATTCATTCACTGCTTCTGCAACCAGCCCTCCCGTACCCGTCTTTTGCTTCAATTCAGACTGGGAAAGTTGCTTGGACAGTCGAACACACAGGTCTTGCAATGTGCCGGAAGACCAACTCGCAGCCTCATGCCAATCTTTTTCACATAGTATTTCTCTGCAACCCTCTCTTTTTCCATATTTACGTAGCAACTCCCCATGGATATATCGGATGACATGATGTATCCATTCCAACGAAACCTCTGCTTTCTCACTTTTCTCTAATAGTGCACTCACTGCAATATCGATAGAATACGTATTTTCTGCTTCAATCAACGCCAAGATCTCTTTGGAGATGTTCATCATTTGCTCTAAATCATATTCTTCGCTTATTAGATATTCATTAAGATGATTCTCATAGGCTTCATCTGTAACCATGACTCCATTTTGCTGTTTTTGCTCATTTCTGCGTTTGTCCAGAGGTTCAATCATGTCCATAAGGATTTGATGAATCTCCTCGGGAACAAGAGGTTTAAGCACGTACTGATCGACCTGATACCGTATGGCTTGCTTCGCGTAATTAAAATCGGAGTATCCTGTAACGATAACAATTTTAGAGGTATAGGCGAGATCTTCTCGCAAGGTGTGAATCAAACCAAGACCATCCATAACAGGCATTTGAATATCCGTGACGACAAGATCCGGTTCAACCGAGTTGAATAAAGCAAGTGCTTCCTCCCCATCTGTTGCCGTTCCGCAGAGTTCATATCCACAAGCTCGCCAGTCAATCATTGTTCTCCATCCTTCTAGCATAAACGGCTCATCATCCGCGACAATGACCTTGTACATTAGCTCACCTCACTTTTATCCTTGATCAGCTGCATGTATTTTATCTATATCAATAGGTAGATTCCAGTTGTTCTGAAAACGCTAAACAGCAGAACAACAGCAGGATTGTTGTCTGCTCGTACAACTTTGGAGAACAAAATTTCTACCAGTCTCATCGTCATTTATCAATAACATAGAACATGGTTCCATCGGACCGTACTATAAGAACGCTCCGATTTTAGCGAAGTGCCGGGATAACAATTCAAGTGTAACGCTTACATTTTGGTACAACAACCTGTTAAACTATAGGTTTTCACCCGACAAAGTATAGGTTTAGATCAGAAGTAATCTATTGCCAGGTAAAAGAGTTTTCATTCTCCACGCACAATACGGAATCCTTGATCGGGACCAAAACCATTTGCATCAAATTTGCCTCGAAATGATATTTCATTGTTATTGACACCGCCGATCCAGCCTCCGCCTTTCACAACTCGCCAGGATTGATTGGGACTCTCCGAATCGCTGTACCAGTCCCAGCACCATTCTCTCACATTCCCAGACATATCATAGATTCCTAACTCATTCGCCTTCTGAGTTCCGACTTTTTTGGTTTGATTACGGTTGCTCTCAATAGCGGGCCAGCTCCAGTCACCCGTCAGAATGTTCTCGCCGGCATTTACCCAGTACCAAGCAACTTCATCAGGATTGTTACTTCCGCTGTATGTGTAATTTAAGCTCTTTTGACCTCCGCTTGCAGCGTATTCCCATTCTGCCTCTGTGGGTAAACGGTAACCGTTGGCGTCCTCGTTGATCGTTACATTCCATTTTATAGTGTCATTTTCATTGTGATTATTCGTGTCCTGGTTGTCTTTATCTATATTGTAATAAGGTTTCAGGTTTTCTTTTATACTTTTTTGATTACAGTATTCCACTGCGTCATACCAGCTGACCATTTCAACAGGCAGGTCATCTCCCTTGAAGCCAGAAGGGTTTTCCCCCATAACCTCCATCCATTCTTTTTGAGTTACTTCGTATTTGCCAATATAGAAGGAATCCAGCGTTTCATTCCTATCGATCTGACTCGGCTTACTGCTCTTGAAGGCTCCTCCTTCGACGAATACCAAGTCATCGCTTAATTTCGTATTACTTGCTGAACAAGCACTTAGACTAACAACTATAGCGATTAAAGTTAACCATACCAGCTTCTTCATTCAATTATTCTCCTTTACTAGCTTAAATCCGGCAACGTCGAGGTCCGTTAGTCTGGAGAATAACGTTACTCAACGCTACCGGAAAATTGAATTTCAAATGCAGGTGCAGAAGTTGAACTGCATCACATCATTTTTACCAAACCGTCACGTTTGCGCTTCCGCTACTTTGATAACCTTCCGTTGCCATCACCTGATAGGACCAGCTGTTGCCTAAGTACATCCCTTTGCTCGCCCATGCATTCACATGATTACTGAACGTGATGGTAGAATTGACTCCGATTGGTTTCTTGGTCTGTCTAACACTCCAATACTGAGGGAAAGTCTGAGTACCATCAATGGAAGGTGCATTGTATCTCATCGTTGTATAGATGTCATATGTGCCGCCATCACTAGTCATCGAGCCCTTATACGTTCCGGTAGGACGATACGTTCCCCAGCTATCCACCACGTAATATTCAATTAGAGCGTTTCTAGTCCAACCATAGAAGGTGAGATAGCCGTTACCTGAAGGAGAGAATACGCCGGCATTATAATTGACCACTCGATTAGGCGTACCGTATGTCCACCCTTTCCCGACAACAAAGTTCCCGGTATTTTGCCAATTCACGCTGTAATTCCCGCCCGATCCATTCACGGCGTTGACCGTTCCTCCACCATCTGTCCAATTTTGCCAATAATCTGTTGCTGCGCTCGATGTGGCTGCGAAGACACCAAAACTCATGGAAGCTGCAAGAACAACGGTTAACAATTTTTTGCTAAATTTAAACATAGATTATACCTCCTGATATTTTAATAGATTTGGTTGATGCTACAATCCGATATGAATGTTCTTCAGCAAATACACTTGAAAAGACGTTGCGAAAACAGATACAAATCGTTCTTCCACACGGGCCAATCATGTCCTCCACTTTCCTCATGCCAAATGTGAGGTACTCCGTGTTGCGCCAAATATTGGTGAACCCCAAGACTAATCTCTATAAGATTGTCCTGTTCACCGCAAGAGATCCATAACAGCGAGAGTAATGAAGGCGCTTTCGAAAGATCAGGGACAAGTAGCTCCGGACTTCTGGTGTTTGGGGCTGCAGAGAAAGCACCGATCCATGCAAAATGGTCTAGATTATTTAATCCGATATTTAAGGATTGACCTCCACCCATGGATAAACCAGCAATCGCCCTTTTATCCCGGCTTTTATGCAAAGGGTAGTTCGACTCCATGTAAGGTATCAAATCGTTGAGCAGATCGGATTCGAACCGTTTAAATGCTTTGATTTTCTCAGGTTCAAACAGGTCTCCTACGGCTCGATCATTCGACATTGCGCGACCGTTGGGGAAAACAATAACCATCGGTTCAAGCATATTATCGTTGTACAGATTATCGAGAATAATTTGCGGAGATCCATGAGTATGCCATTCGGTTTCGTCTCCGCCAATACCATGCAAAAGAAAAAGTACAGGATACATCGTTGTCGAAGAAAATTCTGGTGGGGTGTACACCATCGCTTTACGGGAATTGCCAACCGTGGTGGAAGGATACTCTACCGTCTCCATGACTCCACGTGGTATATTCTCCCGATACTGGTCATATCCCGTTACTGCTGGTGAGATCAATTCCATTCTCTTTTCCTCCGAACATATGAGTGACTATCAGTCTTCAGTTAATCCACATAGCCAAAACCCAGAATAGTGAAGCATTTATGTTCATGGCCTTCCGCCATTTCGATCTCGATGGAGTGCTCCCCCACATGCTCTTCGTTAAGCAGAAGTGTGGCATGGCAATGGGTCCAGTTCACTTGACGCGGATCGACTTTTTGGACAAATACCCCATCTACCTTGATATGTGCAGTTCCGAATTCATCGTTACCAGAATCCTTGAAGATCAGAATGAGGCGCTTGCACTGCAAACTTATCCGAAAGCTACTCTGATCCTCTTTTCCCTCTCCTGTACGCATCCAGTTGTTGGGGAACTGAGGTGTACCATAGTCATGAGCATCCATCTCAGCCATCTGCAGATCCGTGTCCGTTTTACAAAAAGAGCCTGCATCGATTCGGGCAATATGATTGCCGTTTTTCCGATCCAACAGCTTCACATTAACAAATTCATTTCCAATTAGCGGAGCTTTTTCAATATCATGATCTTTCTCATCCCACTCAGAACGATTCGTCACGTCGAACAAATATTCCAAACAATCGGCCATAATTCGATGCCCTATGTTAGTTGGATGATATATATCATGGAAAAATTGCTTTTTGGAAATAACGTTGCCTTCACCTTTTGTCTTATTGAACTGATCTACGACAGCATCTTTCACACTTACCATTGGCAGATCATAATGCCAGCCTACCGGAGCGAGACGATCCTGTAGATTCCAGTCATTTTCGAATACACTGAATAACAAGATGACCGCTGGCTTGTTATCGGCAGTAAGTGCTTTGAGTACCAGACTCTCGTAACATTTACCTTGGGTTTCATCATCTGCGTCATTGACTGCGAATTCGATTATGACAATATCCGGCTGAACGGCACCTCCCCTCAGCACATCACGATCATAACGTACAATCCCCAGTTCTGAAGGAGTTCCACCCACACCTGCTTTAATCAGATGAATCGGACTATCTTTTGAAAGCGCAAACATAAACTTGAACGACTCATACGACCGATAAGCGTAACTTTGGAGATGAATAGGTACTGCACCAGCACCATGGGTAATGGAGCCTCCAATATAAGCGATAACGACAGGTTCGCCGTTTTTTGCCTTCTCAATGGCTCGTTTTAATCTGACATTATTCCCTTTGTTCAGAAGAGATCGGCCAATCATGTCGCGATATCTAGGTGACTCAAAATCAATTGCGGGCTTGACTGCCGACGCTGTCACTCCAACTGGATCGCGCGGTGCAGTGAATTCCGTGTTTTCACCTGCATCTCCTGAATCCTGGAGCATAAATCATCATCACATCCTTCCGGTTTAGATTCTGACCATCCTCAAACAACTTATAAAGAATCACAGCTTGTATTATTAGATCAGATGTGATCCTTCTCCCAAAGTGTATCCCTTACATAATTTTACAACAACCTGACAAAGTATAGGATTTTAACCAATATATCATTTTAATTTGAGTACAATGACATGCAGATCTGAACACCTATAATTTTTCATGTAAACGCTTTAATTTGTATACTATTTCCATGTTATAATTTTGAAAAACCGCATTGATGAAGGAGGATACTCATGAATATCACGGGTCAAGGCGCGTGGGATACGGGTACATATACAAATCTGTTCTTGAAGCTAGGCTACGATGAGAATGAGATCACGAACAGATTGGAAGAAACATGGAACGAGCTGTTTTACGGCGATGACAATACTCGAATATATTACCCCATGGGTGAGGGCAAGGGTTATTTGCTGGACACTGGTAATCTCGATGTTCGCTCCGAGGGCATGTCCTATGGCATGATGATGGCTGTTCAGATGGACAAAAAGGAGGAATTTGATCGACTCTGGAATTTCTCACACTCGTTTATGCAACATAAAGCGGGTCGTTATAAAGATTATTTTGCCTGGCATTGCAAGCCTGACGGAACCCGACTCTCGCAAGGTCCTGCTCCTGATGGTGAGGAGTTTTTTGCCATGGCGCTTTTTTTTGCCTCCAACCGCTGGGGCGATGGCGCTGAACCTTATGATTACAAGGCACAAGCCCGCAAAATCCTTCGTGCATGTATACATCAAGGCGAAGACGGCGAAGGCCATCCCATGTGGGACCCGGAAACAAAACTGATCAAATTCATACCAGAAACACCGTTTAGCGACCCATCCTACCATCTGCCTCATTTTTATGAGCTATTCGCGAAATATGCGGATGAAGAAGATCAGCGCTTCTGGAAAGAAGCGGCTGCCGCTAGTAGAGCTTACCTTCATACAGCCTGCCATCCCGTAACCGGACTATCACCTGAATATGCGAACTATGACGGCTCTCCGGCTCCAATACAGCCGTATGGTGATTTCAGACATTTTTACAGTGATGCCTACCGTGTTGCTGCAAATATAGCGCTGGACTGGGAATGGTTCCGCAAGGATCACTGGCAGATCGAACAATCCAATCGGATTCAATCCTTCTTCAGTGATATTGAAATGTCCGATTATCGTCGTTATACAATAGAAGGTGAACCTTTCGACGAACCTTCACTGCATCCTGTAGGTTTGCTGGCTACCAATGCCATGGCTTCACTGGCTGCGGAAGGTCCACATGCTGACACATTCGTTCGCAAGTTCTGGAACACACCTTTGCGTCAGGGAGAGCGACGTTATTACGACAATTGCCTGTATTTTTTCAGCATGCTCGCTCTAAGCGGAAGATATCGCATGTACTAAACTAAGAGAATGTGCACGAGCCGTTGAACCTGCCCTGTGAACGTTTGGCTTGCAGGACAGGTCCAATCACTGAATTTTAAGAAGGATGCAATGATATTACGATTTAATCTATATCAATAAAAAACGTTCCCGGCTCGCATATGTTGACTGCGAACCGGGAACGCGTTTGGTTGTGCAAATAAAGGCAGTAACTTTTCCCGCTCTGTATGATTCAGATACTTTAATTATTTGGAAACAGAAGAAGTATCATAGGAAGACTGCATAATCTCCAGATATCGATTCATGTTCAATCCCTCCAGGCCTTTCACATATTCATCCCAATCCTTATCCAGACTTTTGGCGCCAGTAATAAATTGCAGGGCGTTCTGATCGATGTAATCCTTGAGATTGGTCTGCATCATGCTGGCTTCATCAGCTTGGGACGGATCTACCCACAATGCCCAATGAGGGAAAATCTCTTTTGGTTCCTTGCCCTCCATTAACAATGTCGCCTCATAGAGACGTCGCTCACCACCATCATTGGCATAGATGTCTGTCCCCTGTACTTCGGAGTCCCGATATGCCTGATAATGATTGTACTGACTCAATGCAGCCCAACTGTCATTACGAGGTTCTTCTCCAGAAGGAAGCGGAATGGCTTTATATAACGGCTCAATCTGATCATTGAGCGCCACTTCTCCTTCTTGTGGTTTGCGCCAGCTTACGCCCTCTTCTCCCAGATATGATGCCATGGTTCCTTCCTGGGTATAGAGATAATCCAGTAGCTTTATGGCCGCGATCTGTGTTTCCTCACTGGCTTTGTTTGTCAGTACAAAAGACGCTCCGGGATCAATCGGATAGTTGTACGTAGCATAAGCAGCATGGGGTCCCTTCAATGGAGGGATGGGATTGTAATCATTCCCGTAAGGAGAACCTTCGGCAGTGGTTACGAATAATGATGGATGCATCGCTGCTCCCGCACCGAGAAGCTGTGCATCAGCGTTATCTCCAATTTTTTTGAAGGCCCCGACGTTTTGGGTAAATGCCCCTGGATCAATCAACCCTTCATCGTACAGGGATTTAATATAGGCAAGCCCTTCTTTCCACTCCGGTTTGTTCACTACGGTCTCCACTTTCCCCTGATTGACAATGAGATAATTCCGATCGTCGTCATAGATAAAACCGTTCATCAAGTACGGAATAATGTGCACACCGAAATTTTCAGTCGAACCGCTTAGCGGTACTTCGTCGGCTTTACCGTTCCCGTTCGGGTCTTTCGTTTTAAATGCCCGAAGCATTTCCTTAAATTCTTCTGTCGTCGTGGGTTCGGTCAGGCCTAGTTGTTCCATCCATTTGGTGTTGACCCACATCTTGTTGGGGTATGAACAGTGAAAACATTCATTCAGACCCGTCAGACCATAGATATTTCCGTCAGGAGCAGTGTTCATGGCCCGATAATAGTCATTGCTCTCAAGTACTTTTTTAATATTGGGAGCATGCTCCTCAATCAGATCATTCAGCGGCAAAATAACCCCCTGCTGACCAAACTTCAACAAGTCTGTCTGGGAGAAACGATCTACCCAAGGGATGAGCAGATACAAGTCCGGATAATCACCGGAAGCCAGTGAAATCTGTCTTTTCTCCGCTGCACCGTCGAATGGAACCGTAGTCCAGTTGAACTGAATATCAAACTTCTCTTCCATTTTCTTCGTGAATTTGTTAGTGGACAGGTTGGTATCCGAACCCTGGTGAGCAAACACATTAATGGCCGTCTTGCCTGACGGATCGCTGCCTTCCCCGTTCCCCTTATCAGAGCTTGAACATCCGGCAAGTACCAACGAGGTAAACAGCATACAGGCAAGAATGATGAATCCCGCTTTTTTCAATATAATCCTCTCCTTCATGAATAATAGAAAAAATGAACTTATCCTTTAACTGAGCCAATCAGCATACCTTGCACGAAATACCGTTGAACAAAAGGATAGATGATTAGCACCGGCAAGCTGGCCATCACAATTAACGAGTACTTCATGAGTTCAGCCATCTGCTGCTGTTTGATCATTTCCGATGCATCCATGCTCCCCGTACTGCTGTTCAGAATAAGAATGCTACGTAATATCAGCTGTAGCGGATAGAGCGACTGTGATTTCAGATAGATGAGGGCGTCAAAGTATGCATTCCACTGACCGACAGCGTACATAAGTGACAACACGGCGATAATCGGTTTGGCGAGTGGCAGGATAATACTGAAGATAAACCGGATGTCACTGCAGCCATCGATGTCTGCTGCTTCGGACAATTCTTCCGGTATCGAATTCTGAAAAAAGGTACGGGCAATGATGACTTGCCATACCCAGACGGCATTGGGAATCAGCAACGCCCAACGGGTATCAATCAGTCCCATGGTTTTGACCACCAGATAGGTAGGGATCAAACCGCCTGAGAACAACATGGTGAAGGTAATAAACATCATTAACGAGCTGCGACCAACAAACGTTTTTTTGGATAATGGATAAGCAATCATAATGGTCAGTGCCACGCTGATGAAGGTGCCGCAGGCTGTATAAAAAAGGGAATTGGCATAACCGGTAAGGACTTGATCATTCCGCAATACAGACTTGTAACCGTCAAACGTCAGGTCAATGGGCCACAACCAGACTTTTCCCGAGGAGACGGCAGCAGGGCTGCTGAGCGAAGAACTCACAATATATATCAAGGGATACAGCACGGCAATCAGCACCACTGTCAACATGAAGTAAACAACCGTTATAAATACGCGGTCTCCCCAGGATTCACGAATCGTACTGCTGCTCTTGATCCGCGAACGACCTGCATTTGTCTGTGTGTTAGGCATGGGTTGATTCTCCTCCTTTCGCTCCCGTTACCATAAGCTTGTATTGGACAGTCGCTTGGCGACCGCGTTTACAATTAATAGCAGAATCAGGTTAATCACCGAGTTGAACAGGCCAACCGCAGTAGCGAAGCTGTAATTGGCATTCAGCAATCCTATTTTATAGACATACGTGGAGATGATCTCCGAAGCAGACAGGTTGAGCGGATTTTGCAGCAAATATATTTTTTCGAACCCAACAGCCATGATATTCCCTACACTCAGGATCAGAATGATGACGGCTGCCGGAAGTAGTCCAGGCAGATCAACATTGATGATTTTCTGTATTCGGTTGGCTCCATCCACTTTGGCGGCTTCATACAGGGATGGATCAACACCTGCCAGAGCAGCCAGATATATCACAGCGGAGTACCCCATTCCCTGCCACACATCGGAGAATACGTAGATGGATCGAAACAGTCCAGGCTCACCGAGAAAATTCACTGCTTCGAAACCAAGGGCGCCTGCAATCGTGTTGACAATACCCAGCCTAGGAGACAGAAAGAGCATAATGATGGAGACCATAACAACGGTAGAGATGAAATATGGAGCATACGTCACCATTTGTACTGTTTTTTTGAATCGTATGTTTTTGATTTCGTTCAGCGCGAGCGCCAGTAATATAGGAATCGGGAAGCCAACGATCAGGCTGTAAAACGAAATGTAGAGCGTGTTCTTGATCAGCATGACAAACGCCGGATTTTTGAAAAGTAATTCGAAATACTTGGTTCCGGCCCACGGACTGCCCCAGATCCCCTTGATGACGTTGTAATCTTTAAATGCCAGGACCGCATTCACCATAGGTACATACTTGAAAATAATAAAGTAAGCAATCGGTGGCAGGATCAGCAGATATAGCTGCCAATGTCGCCTCCAGCTTCTGGATAATGCTTGCTTCAAGGCAAACGGTTTACTTGGTTTCTCCACGGACTTTGATTCACTGGTCATTGTGGTTCTCAGAATCATCCCCCCATTCTTGGCTCCAAATCGTGCTGAACTTCAGCTCAACTTGGTAGCGCTTACTTTTTGAGTAATCATAAGATTGCGCTGGAGATGCGTAAAGGTACAGTTACGCTGAGAAAGTACAAATAGCGAATATAGTTCCCGAGAAACAGCCTACATTAACCGCTATGAACGTCCATTTTCCGAAACACACTCGGAGAAATGCCGCGTACCCGCTTGAAAGCTCGGCGGAATGAATGTGCACTATTATACCCGGTGGCCTCCGCTATCTCGTCAATGGTCTGACCGGTGGAGTGCAACAAGTTCGAGGCAGCATCGATGCGTACCCGTTCTACATAATCGGAAAGATTCTCTCCCGTATGTTCTTTGAATAGTTGGGATATAAACTTCTCGGACTTGCTCATGTGCTCGGCAATCCGATAGATCGTCAAGTTTGCATCCCCATAATGTTGTTGGATAAAACAAATCATTTCGCTTACAGTATCCGCATGTGCTCCTGCTCTTCTTCTCTGGAAATCACCGCAGATGTCTTCCGTTAACCGTTTGAACTTTGCCCGCAGCGAAGTAATCGTTTCTGTCATCTGAATGGATGTCACCCGAGTTTTATATTCCTCCAGCAGGGAGGCATCCAACTTGAATTTGGGTTCGTCCAGCTTCAGAAAAGTCCCCTTCAGCTCCATGATGAACTGCTGTGTCATCTCGTAGGACAGTTCCCGCTCCTCTAAATTACGAAGAAACAATTGCTCCAGAATACGTACCGCCTCTTCAGGCTCCCCGACTTTGATTGTGTTCAGCAGGCGCTGTTCAGACTCAATCGGATAATAGAACATTTCATTTTCCTTCATCGTATCTTCAAATCTCACCAGATGATCTGTTCCCATATGAATGGCATAATCCAGAGCTTGTTTGGCTTCGTCAAAGGAACGCCCTGCATCATTCCAGACCTCGTATGCTGCACCTGTGCCAATTGTTGTGGATATCCGATGCTCCCGGTAGATCACTTCCATCAAGGTGTTCAGCTCTTTTTCACATCTCCCTATAGCTTCATTCAGTGAGTTCTCATCCAATGGACAGGCAAAAGCGATCTGGTCTGTTCCCCAATCCGTGATCAGCAGCTGCGCATTCCACTCTGTAAGTACCTGTTTGATGAGCAGCCTTGCGACACCCAGTTCATGGATCGTTTCTTCACTGTCCGGATTGGCATATCCGTTTACCTTCACTAAGCCTGCCAAGCCCTTGCTGCTATGAAGAGAAATGTGCGCCTGGGATGAGATAACCTCCAACTCAAGTGAGGTATAGACTTCTCCCGTTAACAAACGTTTGATAAAACCGTCTCTCAATAACGGAATCTGCTCATTCATGGCGTTTTTAAGTGAGTCATTATTAGCAATGAGATTGTTAATATGGCTTGCCAAAAAATCATATTCATTGCCCCGTCTGCCTGGGGAATCGGTGACTTGTTCCCGAAAAGAGGCCAACAATCTGTAAACGGGTGCACTATTCCGATAGGCGAGAACCAGCCCGAATAACAGTCCCAAGGCAATGGTTGCCAAAGTAAAGACCAGCGTGACTTGTTTGATTTGGTCCGCTTTTGTCATGAGTGCTTTCTCCGGAATCCCCGCCATGTAATTCCATCCATTTTGACTGGACTGCATCGATATCAGCAGCCGACCATCACTTCCAGGCTGTACATTCTGCACGTTCAGCTCCGTTTCCGCAGCGTTATCTTCTCTCTGGCGACTCTGTGCCATTTGCTCGGCTTCGGCTTGTTCAATGCCATGGGAGAAAATGATCTGTCCTTCCGCATCAGTGACGAGAGTCCAGCCGCCATATTGATCCACAATATTTTGAGTAAGGCTGGCCATCTGATCCTGATCAATCATGACACCAATCGTCGCTTGCGGTTTGTTGAAGCTGTTCAAAGGCAGAGATTGCAGAAAAGTAATGGCGGGAACGTCTGCAAGCACAGTGCCGAGTATTTCACGTTTATAGTTTCGAAGCGGTATGATTTCATTAAAGTGTGGTTGTTTGAGAATTTGGTCATGCCATTGTTCAAACGACATACCGTCCAGCTGATTGGCAGCATAATAATGCTCTGGACGATAATACACAGTTCTTGGTGTGATGATGGCATTGTAGTTCGGAATGTGAATGAAGAAATGGGACAAGTAATCATTGGTACTGCTGTACATGGAGAGGCTCCGCTGCATACGGTTCATACCGTAGACATTGTAGAGATCATGCGGCTTTGGGCCAGCAATTAAATTTTGCAAATCGGGATTGACGGCAAGCTGCCTGGTAAAGGCTTCAACTTGAAGAAGGTTACGCTCAATGATCTCTTTCCCGAGACTCAGCGACTTCAAGCTGTTTTCAATGGAACTGGAACGGGCCGCTTCAATAGAAGCTCGGTAAGAGGCATATCCCGCAATTTGAGGAATCATCAGAATGACAAGATACGAAATGAGGAATCGGCGGAACACGGGTGAAAATTTGGACCATAGGAGCTGCATATGTACCCTCCCTTTTTTTATCGAGCGCTTACATTTCTCTGTGTTAAGGTAGCTGTTCAATGATACACCGGGCATTTCTTCCTGGTGAAGGTACAACTTCTTCCTTATGGTACATTTACATACTGTAGCGTACAATGCTTGCATGAAAATAATTGTTGGTCTGCGGGTTAGCGCACAAATATAGTTGTATTTTACCTTCGCATGACATCCATCCCAAAGTATCAAAAATAAACGCAAAAAACCTCCCCAAGACATGGAATGACTTGAGGAGGTTTTTGTTTAATGTTGTGCTTATTAATTGCTAACGGCAACAAATTTCCATTGTTGGTTTGTAGCACCTGTGTAGGTGTTCTGCTGCAGCAAGGCTCCATCCGAAGTGGAAGCGTTTGCCACTTCAATCGCTTTATTGCTGTTCACGTTGATGATACTCCAGTACCCGTTACCAAGATCGTTGACCTTAAAATGCTGAGCGGTTGTGTTCAGATTGCTCATGAGTTGAACCGCTTCCCCATTGGTGATGGTACCGTTGCGAATATCGATGACTTTGTCCGGTGAGTTCACACTTGTCAGTGTATAGTTGCCGCTGCCGATCGAGGTCAGAACCCACTTCTGAGGGTTACCGCCCAGATCACTCCACTGCTGGAGCTGAAGATTATTTTCATTTTGACCACCAGGAACATCAACAACTTTGTTGGAATGCCGGGCTACGATTTTATAAGTTGCACCGGATACAAGACCCGTTGTCGGTCCGCCGCCTTGTCCACTGCCCGGGTAAGTCTGAGCACGTTCATGGTACCAGTTGAACAGGAATCGTCCCATGGCACTCCGTGAAGCATCTCCATCCCATTTCAGTCCAGCCGTTGGGTCGGCAAAGGAGCTTCGTGGTCCTTCACTTAGAATGAATCCGTTCATATGAGCTGCAATGCTGACATTACCTGATGCGTTGAAAATCGTTTTGGTATTGGTGCCAAAACCTTCATTGCTACCATTAAACAAGTTCCAATAGGCCGAATCGCCAGGTTTGTTTTTGAACCAGGTTACCTCGGTAATATTAATCGGATATTTGTCAGCAGCTGCCTTCACGTTGGTATTCCACTGGTCTTGCAGGATAGAGAAGTTGTCATATGCGCCATAACCAGGGTACCAGTGAACCGCATATCCATAGTTATTGAGCGGATCAGTCAATGGATGGCTTGCCGTCAAGCTGTAAAATTGGTTGTATCCCAGACCTGCCGCCCAGATGACGTTGTCCGCACCTTTGCTACGAATTGTTGAAATCATGGAATTTTGGAAATTACGCAAGTCATTCCAGTGATCCACAAAGTCATTTTCCCCGTTGTATCCACCCCAATGTCCATTGGCATAGGATTTCACCGGTTCGTTGATCAGTTCGAAGTGAACGTTGTCTGCACTTTTGATCTCCGGGCGTGAAGCGAGATAACCCCAGATTTCGTTGAATTTTTGCAGGTTGGCAGGTGTTGTTGCCTGATCATCCTTCAGTGTGAAGTCCAGTCCCAGGACAACATAGACACCTTTTGTTTTGGCATATTGAATGTACGGAATAATTACATTTTGCGTAACGGTCTGCACACCGGCAAAGTTATATGTACCAGCAGCCACATCTCCCATGTCCTGACGATCGATGAACAGACGCACCTGATTCATATTCCAGCCATGATTGCTTCCGTACTTCGCGCTGGTGTCAGCAAAAGTATCGGTAATGTCTTTCAGATAAGCCAGTGTAGCTGCATGACGGTTATTGCCGTGCAGATTGAGATAATAATTGCTGTCCTGATATGTCCAGTAGGCACCTGAGGGTTGATGCCAACCGTTCAGTAGCACAGGCTGGTTGTTGCTGTTCACCAGGTTTTTGCCGTTTACGTGCAGCTTGCCCATCGGCATGCCCACCCATGCTTCGGCACGGCTGCCTCCCCATGGAGCAATTGTGATCAATAAAGCCAGAATGAGTACAAGTTTACAAGATGTCATGAACTTCTTCACTTTAATTCCTCCTAATCTGATATATTGCCTTGCAATAATGCGAGGTAAGTTCCGTCAGAGTATCTCTGATCAAACAGATCGCTCAGGGTCGGCGCCCGCTCCCGCAGCCCGTTCCACACCAGCAGGGGGATCCTGCGCAGGGAAGGATCCCGGTTCTGCTGTGAGCAGACGTTCATGAGATCGTTACATGCCCCCTTTTCACAGATGGAATGTTGCATGAAGTTCCTCCTCCCTCTTCCAGTCTGATCCCACTCCTAACGTACAGAAGAACTTAACTTAACCGACGATTCCCGTACGCTCTACACTCTCTACGAAATATCGTTGCACAAACAAATAGATGATGATCAAAGGCAGAATGGCAAGAAGAATTCCTGTATCTTGGATCATGCTCAAATAGAACGGATCGGCCTGGGAAGCTGCACCGTCAGTAACCTGCTGGGCCAGATTATACGGAAGGGACGATAACTGAGTCGACATGACTTTACTTGAAGTCAGATAAGTCGTCGTATAAAAGCTGTCGTTCCACTGCCATACGAAGGAAAACAGCATGACTGTTACCATGGACGGAATGGCATTGGGCAGCATGATTCTTGAAAATGTTCGTCCGATGCCCGCGCCGTCCACATAGGCCGCCTCCTCCACTTCCTTCGGAATACCTCTGAAGAATTGCCGGAAGATAAAGATGTACAAGCCGGCCTTAAGTGAATTGGCCGTAATCGCCGTCAGAATAAACGGCCAATAGGTATTAAGCAAATTAACAGGTTTGCCGGCTATAAGCGTCATAAGCCCCATGAGATCAAAGCTTTTCAGATTCAGGTATACCGGAATGAGAATGGTCGTTGGCGGTACAAGAATCGTCAGAATTACACCAGCAAACAGCCAGTTGCTTCCCCTGAATTTCAGTCTGGCGAATCCGTATCCTGCAAGTGCACAGGATGCTGTAGTCAACAGTGTAGTCGTTGCAGACAGGGCAAACGTATTAAACAGCGTTGCCCAGTAATCCATTACGCGTATCGCCTCTTTGAAATTGTCGATGGAGAAGTTCTGTGGAATCCACACCACCACTGCCGAATACAGATCACCTTTAGCTTTGATGGATGTGGAAACCTTCTGAAATATGGGAAACAGGATAACGAAGGAAAGCCCGGTAATCAGAACGAATCGGATCATGGCCCACAGCCAGCCTTTCCAATGCTCCAGCGATAATAATCGTGATGTTGTCACGTGGGACACCCTCCTTTCTAATCTTGATAGAAGACTCGCTTCGAGAAAATGATGTTTACGATAACCAGAATGATGGCAATGGCCAGAAAGTAGACCCATGCCATGGCAGAACTTAATCCAAAGTCAAATTTGACGAAGCCGGTATCCCGGATCAGTTCCGTCATGGCGTTATTGGCAAACGAATCAATGATTGTATAGATCGCATTGACAAAAATAAGCGGGCTGACCATTGGGAACGTAATTTTCCAAAAGGCTTCATAACCCGTTGCCCCTTCCATCTTCGAAGCCTCATACAGTTGAGGGGAAATCGTCTGGATCCCTGCCAAAAAGATCAAAATCTGTACACCGGATTGACTGACGATCTGATAGATCCGATCTACGGCGCTGCTCAGATACGTAACGATCCAATCGCTCACTCCGGCGTTAACCATCAGATTTTCGAGTTCAAATGTCCCGAGTGAGCTTCCACCTGTGCTACTCTGATTAACCGCTTCAATCAGGCTGGTGCTCTCCAGTGTCATAATTACTCCCGATGCCAGAATAACGGGCAGGAAAAAGATCGACCGCGCTACAGCCCGGCCCCTGAACTTCTGATTCAGGATGACGGCAAGGAACAGACTGAATATAACGATAAGCGGTACGTTGATGAGCACGTCTGTGATCGCCTCAATTAACGCACGGTTAAAGCTTGTATTGACGGTCAGCGCCTGAATATAATTGGCAACACCGTTGAACTGAATTGCTATGCCTTCCGCGTTAGCCTGAATTGTACTCATGCTGTATCGCAGAGAGGCTAACAGCGGAATGAAGAAAAACAACACAAAACCAATGAGCCAGGGAAGCACGTAGATTACGCCCCACATGGCTTTCTGCTGAGCATACGTACGACTTCCCCATTTCCATTTCAGGAGCGTCTTCAGAGCTGCTCACCACCAGTCACATAGCTTTGGGCTTCCACTGTATCGTTGTCAACTTCTACAGGGAAGTCGTTATAATTGACGATTACGAACCCGCCACCTTCATATGTTGTCCGGAAGACGCCCTCCTCCAGGGATTCATGGGACATCATGGAACGTCCGGCAAACGGCTGGTTCACCTGGTTCACCTCGTTGTAGATCTCGGCAGCCAGATCGATCCATTGTTCATAATTCGCCGCGTAGAGATCATCATAATCCGTTTCTTTCACAACATGGTTTGGCGCATTGAACCATGCAAAGTAAGGACTGGCTCCATATTCAATCAGCTTCAGCACATATTGCCTTGCATTGGTATATGTGGAGAGATTGTATGGCGTCCCCGTATAACCGATGCTGCCGTGTACAACGAGCTGATAGAACGGAATCTCTTCATCCTCCAGCTTGAAACGACTGCTGGTCATCGGCGCATCTGTCAGACCAGTTACATACGGCAGGGCATAAGCATTCCCGCCTTCAGCAACAAGCGAGCCAGCCTGCTGCCCGATCTGTTCAAGTACCTTCTTCACGGAGCCAAGCGCTTGTGTTCGGTCCACCAGCTTTTTCGGATTCATATCGCTGTTTAACTGAGTTGCCAGATCATTCAGGCTCAGCGACAGTCCATCCTTTTGAAGGGACCTGAGCTCATCTAACATGTCTGTCGTCACGTCCTCCAGCATGTTGGGCGAAAGCACATAGGATGGTGAACGATCCCGGTCCCGCCGCTGGATGGCCTGGTTCATCGGATACAAGACCGCCGGTTCCTGAGTTAATGTGCGTGAAGCTTCTTTGGACGGTTTAAACCCTTTTTTGGATTGCACATTCAGCAGAGCGATATCGGGATAGAAACCGATGCCCGCTTCTTGTGTGTATGCGCTGAATTCCCGCAATCCCTTTTTCCCGCCTACCGCGCCGTCTACTTGGATGGAATCCGGCAGTCGATGATGGAGTCCGCCGTTAAGCCATCCCGCATAGCGCACCTGAATATTGGATACCTTCTTCTCCGTCAAGGCGGAAAGAATGTTTTTGGCTTCATCAAACGTGGTCAAAGCCTCCGTTGAATCATACGGTATGCCCAGCATATGCTGCCTTGTTGTCATGCCGCCGAACAGTTGCAGATAAAAGGGAACGTTACTCTGCTCTTTGCTGGCGTTTAACTCGGGAAGTCCGCCGTTTTGCATCAGATAATCCCGATAGAGAGATGCAAGCCCCGAGTACGAGGCCTTATCCGCCCCGACAAAAGCATATCGAACGACGAAATCAGACGCGGTCGGTTTCTTCTGGAATTTCGGAAGTGTACGAACCATATCACTTGCCTGAAGGGTCACATCACTCTTGTTCACTACATAGAAGCTTGGATATACGTTGTTGTAACTGTTCAGTTTGCCGCTGATATCGGCATTCACAACTGCAACGGCATCCCCTTCTTCAATAATGCCGAGGAAAGCCCCCTCTTTCCGAATCAGTCCAAATACCGGCAACCTGGCTCTGGCTTCATTCGAACTTGCTTCCCGTAGTTTCATGGTCATATCCGGTCCATATATATCTTGTTGATAGGCAGGATACTGCAGCTTGCCATTGTTAAAATGGATCAGCGCTCCCGAACCGTCCGGAACCAGTATGGAGCCCTCTTCTTCTGAACCCCCAGCCCCGAAGTAATCCATTACAGATATGCTGTTGATCGGATATTCCTCCGGAAAATGAATGCCTGAGGACGGAACACGTACAAGCAGATCCTCTTCATCGAGCTCATATTCCATCGTAAGCATAAACAGCCGTGGTCCACTTCGTTCCTCTTCAATGCCAAACTCGGCATGATCCTGAGCCAGATCCTCCGATGTGTAACCGGCTGTGTCAAAAGCCTTCAAGGCCCGGGACAATTGCAATCCTTGCATCGCCTTATCAATCCGGACGTAAGCGCCTTCATCCTTGTCTTCCGCATAGCCGACCTTCAAGGCCCGTTGCCCGGCCTTGTCTAGCTGTGCAAGCAGCCTTTGTTCAAATCGCTCCTTGCTGATCTTCATCGGCAAGTCTTCTATGGATCGCTCAGTGCTTCCAAACTGGTAGTGGACCCGCACGCCGCTTGGCAGCACCTCGTAGCTTATTTGCTTGTGTGCAACACTATCCGTGAAGGAATTCACGGTGCTGCTCTGTCCGAGGCTGTTGAAAAAGCTGAGCTTCGTTTGTGATGACAATAGGTCTTTGTTTATCCCGGCTGCAACCCCATCCTGCTCACGATCTGCAGGATTGCTGCGCCAGATCTGGCCGCTCTGCGTGTGAATCACTGCAATCTCGGCAGTCTCTTCGTTAATGAACAATTGCAGCGCAGCATTCTGCGCAATGCCTACCATGCCGGGAAGGCGGACATCGCTGAACGATGATTTCAGTTTCTCTCCGGGAGGCAGGGAGGGAAAGTCCGTCGAATCTGCGGCAGTCACTGTCTCGTGAGCGAGCGGTGTTGGCGAGAATTGACAACCGCCCAGAAGCAGACTGCCCGCGAGCAGCATTCCTGTTATTTTTTTGGCTACGGTATAATTCATAACAATTTCCTCCTCCCTTAGCCCCGAAGCACTAATTCCTGATAGATGGTTACAACAAACGATACAATCTGCTGTACAAGACTGAAGAATAACAGGCATAGAAATGCCATAAACGCCATCGCTACAAGTGTCAGCAGCATCGTGAGCACCGTTTTGGCTGGTGTGTACTGATGAACCGTCATATTCCCCACAAATAACAGATATACCGTCCACGCAACGGCGAGTGCATTGGAGAAATAATAAAAGGCAGTTTCCTGCGCAGAGATCACAAGACTCAGCCAGATCCATGGAAAATGAATGAGTAACAACGGTACCAGTGCAAAGCACGTTGACATGAAAATCTCGGAGAACTTGCCTTCCCCGTCCATCAATGTGGTTAACGACCAGTTCGCCACACACCAAAACAGTACCGGTACAATGACATATAACATTTCGAGCAGACTGTTCAGGTACTTTGGATTACTGAGATTAATGAGAAAACCGCTGTACTGGGCATGCAAAATTTTGGTGATGACCAGAAGCACCAGGATCATGAAAGCAATCAGCAGTGAGTTTCTCTGGTTCCGTTCATATTTCAGTTCCCAGTATCCGTCAAACGGATGAAAAATCAGATGCAGCGGGTACTGGTATAGTTGCTTACTTGATGCCTGCATTCGTAGTCCTCCTTTTCTGCCTGCGAACGATGATGACGGTGACAATCGCAGCGACAGCCAGGAATATACCGGACATCATCCATGAAAAATGCTCACGCATCAGCTCTTTGCGGTACAAAAGAAAAGCTTTGGAATACCCTTTGGGCTCCATGCTGCGCTTGAAATATTTCGCAGACTCGGCGTATTCCTTCTGACGAAGCAATGCTTTGCCAATTCCCGCATACGCATATTCCAAGTTAGCGTTCATCTCGGCAGCTTGGGCAAACAGCACCGAAGATTGATCTTCATCACCGTTATAATAGCTACGCACCGCTTCGTGGAGTGTACGTCCGTATTCAGTTGTTTGAAAGACGGTGATTTCACCCAGCGCTTTATCCAGAACTAACATCCGGTCTCCCGCACGTTCCAGGGCAACAGGTGTATTAAATTGGCCCAGCCGGTTCCCGATGCCCCCATAAATATGGAGCAGATATCCGTCTCCATTGTAGGTGAAGATTCGGCCCTTGCTGGAATCCAGTACGGAATACATGTCACTGTCACCCACATCCACATCAATCAGGCGGGATGGCCCTGCTTCCTGGGTATACAGCAAATCACCCTGCGGAGTCTGATAGCCTTCTCTGCGCAAAATGTCTGTACCCTGGGCATTCAGCTTCTTGACCGGATCCTTGCCGCGATCCCCGCTAGTGGCGTAGATGAAGCCCTCTTCATCCATATCCAGATTGGTAAATTCCGTTGGAGTGAACATCACCATCTGGCTCCGCTGCTCCCGTGTTGCAAACCGTTTCCAAAGATATTCTACCGGGTCCACCTGAACTCTGTTCGCTCCAATGAAGGAAGAGAACGTACCATCGGCGCTGAACTCCATGAATCCATCAAATACGCCTTCAGCCATGACGTAGATACGCTCCCCCTTGTCCATAACAATCCGCATCGGTTTAAACTGGAAGTCTTCTTTAAGCAGATCCGATTTTGGTTCAGACACGATCTTGACCAGCTTCCCCTGTTCATCCAGATGCACCACCCGGTGATTATCCGAATCAGCAACCAGCAGATGGCCTTTTTCCGTGACGTACAATCCCTGTGGATTTTTAAAATGATCTTCCTTGCCTTCCTGCTCAAATGAATCAATCGTCCGTACCAGCTTGAAGTTGCGATCCATCTCAATGATGCGGCCATTGCCCGAATCGAGCACAAAAACGTGCTGATTGGCGGTAACATGCATGTCGCTTGGCTCTTTCATAGGAGTTGTGTTCAGCTTCTTGCCGGTGATAATGGTTGTTGCCTCATATGCCGCGGGTGAAGGAACTGCGTCACCCCAGAAGGAATAATGATACGCATCCGTTTTACCGTCTGCACTCACATAGGGCGCCTCTTGAACGAACAACAGGAGGCAGATCATGCCCATGATGATCGATTTACGTTTTTTCCATGTGCTTCTCCGCACCTCGCTGCCTCCTTTCTATTCTTTCATGCCCGAAGTGGCCATCGTCTGCATAACACTGCTCTGAGAGATGATAAACAGAGTGATCGGTACAATCATCAGCAGCAAGGCAACAGCCGCACCTACACCGGCCCTTGCAATCCCTCCCTGCACAATCTGACTGAGCGCATAATGCAGCGTTTTGAGATTTTCACTGTAGATGAAACTCCCGCCATCCGTTCCCCATAACGCTGGAAACTGCAGGATCATGAGCGTGAGCCATGCCGGCTTCACATTGGGCATCACGATGCTCCAGAATATCCGGTATTCATTGGCTCCATCGATTTTGGCTGCCTCCAGCAAAGCATCGGGAATCTGCTCCATGAACTGTTTCATCAGGAAAAGTCCCAGCGAGAACGCAAGTGATGGCACAATAATGGACGCATGAGTGTTAATCCAGCCAAGCCAGGACATGACCATGTAGTTCGGAATCGCCGTAACATGCGGCGAGAACATCAGGGACAGAATGACAATGGTGAACAACACTTTGGAACCCGGAAAACGATATTTCGCCAGCGGATAAGCCGCTGCAGATGCAAGCAGGATATGCCCGGCTGTGCCAAGTATCGTAATGAGCAATGTGTTGGCAATATAGCGGGATAACGGCACCCACGAATTGCCCATGAGGTTGATCAGATCGGCAAAATTCTCCGTTGTCGGATTGTTCACCCAGAAGCGCGGCGGGAAAATAAACAGCTCATCCAGCGGCTTGAATGCATTGTTGACAGCATAGATGAGCGGAAGCACCATAAAGGAGCCGAACACGCCCAGCAATGCAAATAACATCAGGCTGACGGTAAATGACCGATTAAGCCTTTTTGGCATGCCAAACACGGCACGTACTTTGCTGGTCATCGTCATTCACCTATCTTTCTAAGCATTTTTTGCGTGAAAACGTTTGTACCCAGCATCAGGGCAAACAGAACCGTTGCGATGGCCGAGGCATAGCCCATCTCGAAACGAATGGTTCCGAAGTCCATCAGATGTGTGACAACTGTGTGTGCCGCATAGTTTACGCTCGGGAAACCTGCCAGTGCGATGGAGATCTCAGCTACGGCGAAGGAAGCGGTAATCTGCATTACCGCACCAAACATCAGCTGCGGTCTCATCGAAGGCAAGGTGATGTACCAGAGCTCCTGCCAGCGGTTTTTGATCCCGTCTACGGTTCCTGCTTCAACCAGAGAACGATCAATGGTTTGCAATCCTGCAATAAAGGCCAGGAAGCTGGTTCCCAGGCTCAGCCACAGCTGTACAATAATGACGATTGCCAGTACATACTTCTCGTCTGCGAGCCATTGGATCGGTTCCAGTACGACGCCAAGGCGCATCAGGAAGCCGTTCATATACCCGTAGCTGTCACCCGAGAAGATGATCAGCCAGATGAAAAAGACGTTGCCCGATATGGATGGGGCATAGAAAACCAGCGTCATGACCGCCCGAATTTTAGGAGACAGCTCATTGATGATCCACGCAAACAAAAAGCAGGCTATATAACTGAGAGGGCCTGTAATTACGGCAAAAAGCAGCGTGTTTTTGAGCGCGATCAGAAATACGTCATCGTTCAGGAAAAGCCGGGAATAGTTCTGCCAGCCGACAAATCGCGGCAGCTCCAGCATATTGAAGTGAAAAAAGCTGAGCCCAAGTGAAATGCCGACCGGAATGACAGTAAACATGAAAAAAATCAGCATAAACGGTGCCATCAATACATAATAATGCCTGCTGAGATACAGATCCCGCTTCAATAGGGACCACCAGCCGACCTGGCGGGTATGGACGGCAGGAGCGGCGGCTGTCTTGGTAGTTTTAGCTTGCAACCGTTACCCTCCCTTTCCTCTATTTCAGATTAAATTCCTTGCGTTTCAACTCAATTTCATCATCAATGTACAATACATAGTCTGATAAGGCTTCACGCGGATTTTCATTTGCATTGACCACCTTACGGAAGGCGTTGTCCAGATGTCGTCCCGTGAAATAACCTCCAGGAAGCTGCGGGATTCCCTGTACCCATTCCCATTGTTTCTCGAGATTTTGATAATCCTTCACAGGCCAAGGCAATTGCTTCAAGGCTTCGATATTGGCCGTTGGGTAACGGGCAGCCGCTCCCATAAGACCTTCCATTTCTCTCCCGTATTCAATCTGGGTCTGCTCATCAGTCCACCACTTCATGAACTTCCACGCCGCTTCCTTGTTGTCGGCATTTTCGAGCATCATCACCGCGCTCGTAGCGCTGGCCACTTCATGCCGTATGGACCCATCCGGAAGCTGTGTACCCGGAACAATCGTAAAGTCCCAGAGATTGCGGATTTCCGGAGCCATAACCGTCAGCATGTTATACGTGGTGTAATCAGCAATCCCGATCGGCATTTCCCCTGTACGGAACCGGTTCGGAAAATCGGCTTTGAGCGGAAACTTGTAATTGGTATAAAATTGCGTCCAACGTTTGAACGCGTCCATTGAAATCTCCGAATCCAGTGCACTTTTCTTCTGGTCTTCGGTGTAGAACGTTCCGTCATTCTGATATAACAACATCGCAAAGGTTGAATTCGGAACCAGGTTGGCATTGTTCAGCGTATCCTCTATCGGCAGATAAAACTCCATGTTATGCTTCTGCAGCACGGCGATGGCGTTATATACGTCTTGCCACGTTTTTGGCGGTTCGAGGCCCAGTTCATTCAGAATATCTTTGCGGTAAAAGAGCATTGGAAAATGTTGCTGCTCCGGAAGGGCATATACCCCGTCGTTGTAGCGGTAAGGCGTCAATCCGCTTTCACGGAACCTGCCCGAAATTTCCTCGAAATCGGGGAACTGGCTCAGATCCGCTGTTGCATTCCTCATCGCATAGTTCACCGGAATGTCTTCGCCCATCTGCATGGCTACATCCGGTCCTTCCCCCGAGAGTGTTGCGGGCAGCAAAATATTAGGCGGAACGAGACGTAACTGCACGGACACATCCGTATCCGGGGTAAACGAATCGTCGATCATGCCTTTCAGTACTTGGGCCTGATCTCGTCCGGTTGTGATCCATACGGTGATGGCATCCTTCTTTTGTTCCACGTTACCAATGCTGTCGTAATCTTCGGTATACGAGGCAACATATGCACCCAGTTCGTGCTTCACCTGCTGGACGGTGCTCGCTTCCGCTTTTGGCAACGATTCACCCGGCGGAGATACGACAAGGTAATCCAACGTAATCGGCTGTTCACGTACCGATAGAATCCATGTGCCGAGACCACCTACGTTAATTTTGAACGTATCCAGCCGTTTGGGGACCGTCTCTGGTCTGGCCGCCATATCTTCAAGCTGCAATACCATGGCGTGAAGTACGGCCACTTTGTCACTTTGCTCACCCGTGGCCTTTTCCAGGTAATCTGCAACGGAACGCAAGGTGTCAGCTTGTCGTTCAAACACCTCCGTCATCTCTGGAATACGCCGTTCCAGCTGGTAATCCCGCAGTGGGTCTGGACTGTTGGAGGTGATCATTAATATTTTGCGATACATCTCATTCAGTTCCAGCACGCTGGATTCCACGGTCCGAAGCAGCGGAGCGATGTCGCCAAGTGTAACTGTCATTCGGATTCGGTGTTTCCCTTTTTCAAGATGAAACTGATATGGCTTATCCTCTCCCGAACCCAAGACCTGAGTTTGCCAGGCCGGGCTGTAGTTAAATCGAATGCGTTTCAATTCCTTAAACGGAACTTCGCCGTTAATCGTCAGACTGCGGGTGGCATAGATGCCACGCAATTGATCCTGTTTCACCTTAAGCGCCAGTTGATACAGTCCGTCTTCAGGCACGTCAATTTCCCATTCAATCCATTCGCCCGGCAGTTTCCAGTTAATGCCCCCGATGGCGTTCATCCGAATTTTCGATACATTATAAGGCTCGAGTGAAGGACTTGATCGGTCCGAGATTGGTGCCAGTGTAGGAGATGATTTGCTAACAGCTTCCTCCCCCTGAACTTTCAGCATGACAGGAGCCGATTGTTTCAAGCCGAGTGAGGCATAGGTTTGCTCCAGCTCTGCATAGGAAGGAACTTCGCTTTCTTGATATAGCTCAATATAATCGATCGCCATGCTTTCTCTTAATGAAGTGAGCGATAACTTCTGACTGCCTTTTTCAAAATAAACCTGAAACGGTTCCTCAAAGTACCCTGCGCTGTCCTTGAAGGAAGTCAGCTGCCATTCGGGCTGTTCCACTTGTCTTGGTCTAAGCTCGTTGCCACGATCGTCCTGCCGGACGTTGTCCTCGCGATTCCCCCATACCCTGTCAAACAGAAGAATATCGGCCCCTCTGAACGGGACCTTACCATTAAGCTCAAGCCTGCGTTCGATCCCGGAGCTTTTGCCTTCTACGGGATAATAGTGAATGCGAATGTTGTACAAACCGCTCACTTGAACGGGAACATCCCAGCGAATGGTTCCAGTTTCCGGCGTAATTACCGCATTTCCGTCTAATCCGGCGTACCCTTGCACAACCTCAAATTCCCCATCCTCTGCCTGAACATAAGATTCGCCTTCGATGCGTACAATTTCATCCGGTTTGGCCGTATTGTCATGAGCAGTCAGATAATGCTCATAACTGAATGAATCCTCGGTTCCCGATACCGCCTCAAAGTCCTCAAGCGCACGTACCGTTCCCGGATTACGATCCCGCGATGGATATAGTGTCCATATGGAGAGCACCAAGGCCAGGACAAGCACCAGGATTAGTCCCTTTTTCTTACGTGACCGCATGTTTGAATGTATCCCCTTTCCTGTAAGCGTTGAGAGAACTGAACGATTGACTAACCCGGACAGACCGCACCTTCACTGGTGCGTTCTGCCCGTGTAACGTGATACTTATTTGTAAACCTCATCAATCGCAGCCTGGAAAGGAGCCTTGTATTTCTCGATCAGCGTAGATACGGATACCCCTTCTTTGAGTTCCCCATCAAAATCCCAGAACGGCAAGGACGGGAATGTGTTATGGTCGAGAACCAACATACCTTCCGCAACCTCTCTGGCGTTGTTGATATCTGCTTCATCGGTCAGATGTGTCTCCAGTGTGGATTGTCCCGGATACTCATAGATCGATTCGATCTCATTAATTTTCTCCCAGATGTACATCAGTTGTTCCGGATTCTCTACCGCTTTTGGAATTGTTATAGCTTGGTAACGTGACTCACCGGAGTGATACGCTGTTGCACTTGGACCTTTTGGAAACGGTACAAAACCAATATCGTAGTCCTTCATATCCGTCATAATACCTTCAACTTCGTACATGGCACCTGAATACATCAAGGTGTTGCCTTGACGGAAGAACGTGGATGGCTCTGTCCAATCGCCGCCCTCAGAAGCTCTGCCGACCTTCTCGGTAGCCAGTTTGGACAGGAAGTTCAACGCTTCTTTTGTTTTTGGATCTTCCAGGTTCTGCTTATCTTCTTTGGTCAGAGAAGCCTCGTTGGAATACAGAATCGGTTCCAGCAAGCCCGTTTGAGCGAGTCCCCAAGTGTCTAGCTTGCCATCATTGTTTCGATCCTTGTTCGCTTGCTTGGCAACGCTGATGAACGTATCCCAGTTCCATTCATCGGCATCCACATACTCCTGAAGTGGCTTCAAGCCGAGCTCTTGCATGAGTGTGCGATTATAGAAAATTCCGTTGATAAACGAGGACTGGTCCTCGGTAAAGCCGTAACCTTTGCCTTCATACTGCATGTATTCTTTGGTTGTTTTCTGATTGAATACCTTGTCGTTTTTAATATAATCATCCACCGGCCATAACAGATCCTGTTTGGTCAATGCCGGAATGGCATAGTTTTTGCCCAGTCTCACCAGATCGCCAAGCGGTTCACCGGCCATCAGGGAAGCAACTACTTTTTCCTGATATTCACCAAAATCGATGGAAACATATTCAATATTAAAGTTGTGTTTTTTCTTCAGCGCTTCGAGATTCTCAAGGCGTTGAATGTTGTCCGGGTTGTTCCCCTGTATTTCCATGTCCCACCAAGCAACAACCTTGATCGTTCTGCCACCCATGTCAAAGTCCATTTCTGGCGTGGAGTTTTCATTCTTTGGCTCGGTTTCCGCGGGTTTTTGTTCCTCCTGTGGTGTTGTCTTTTCCGGCTCGGGTTGAGCGGTAGGTGCAGAACTGCATGCAGCAATTACCAACAAGACCGCAAATACCAGGCTCAGTAGCATGAACTTGTTTTTTCTCATCGTCTTCCCCCCTGATTGTCGTTTGCTATCACAGTGTATCGTTCAAATGAAAGCGCAAACAACCTGCCGAAATACAGATGTTTACCCGGGCTGAATATAGATTTGCGTAATTTTGCACGAGCAAAGTGCATTATAGGTTTTAATTGGTAAAGAAATGCACTGTCTACAAAAATATGCACATTGTATGCGCTTTCTTTTATTACCATAATGAAATTAAGTCAAATTTCAGTTAATCTAGCGCATTACAATTCAGCAGAAGGTGAGGTATTGCTTCATGTATGATATTTTACTTGTGGATTTCAGCCGTCGTTTGTGCGGAGAGTTGCAACAGATGTTGCTACGGAGCAAAGCTCAATATACTATCGCAAATTGTGTGTTCTCATCGGCCGAGGCTTTGACCGCATTGTCAGAACGAGACTTTTCCCTTGTTATGGTACATACAGAGAGGTTTGATACCGCGGGGCTCTGGTTATGCAATGACATTCGAAAAAAAAGTCAGATACCTATCCTCCTGATGGGTGGAAGAGATCACTTCAGGTTTGTACGCAAAGCCCTGACGTATCAGGTAAATGATTATCTCCCGTATCCTGTTAGTCCTTCTTCTTTACTTAACAGTCTGCATGGACTTAGATCCCACCTTGAAACCGACCCGGCACACAAAACGTCGTCGTTCTTCAAAACACCCGTTCAAATGAACGGTAAACCCATGCACTCCAGTCATGTTATTCGTATCGTCAAGGCCTATGTACGGGATCATCTGAGTGATGAAATCACGCTGAAGAAGATCTCTGACATGCTTCATTTTAACTGTGCGTACCTGGGACAGAAGTTCAAGCTGGAAGAGAAGATGTCTTTCAATGATTATATGCTCCAGCAACGAATGGAAAAGGCACAGCAGTTGTTGTCTTCCACGAATTTGCGAATATATGAGATTGCTATCGAGGTAGGCTATAAAGATATTGATTGGTTCTATAAAAAGTTCAAAGCGTATGCCGGATCGAGTCCCAATGCTTATAGAAGACAAAAAATCCACACGGCCTAAAGGTGGATTGCCGAATCGGTTTGTTTATCAATTAGATAATAACCACAAAAAAACGCAGGATATATTCTTCTTCCTGCGTTTTTTTGTGGTTGTTTGGATTTGGTCAATTCCAGAGTATTCACCATTAACGTACCAAAAGGGATTCCCGGTATTCTTGGGGAGTCATTCCCGTTATTTTCTTAAAAAGTCGGGTAAATGAATGGGCAGCCTCGTACCCCACTTGAAGTGCGACCTCACGTACCATAAGATTTGTGTTCTGAAGCAATTCTTTAGCTTTCCGTATCCGGCAGTCGTCAATGAACTCTGACACGTTTATTCCCATTTCCTGCTTAAAGAATCGCGACAGATAGGATGGATTAAAATGATGAAGTTCTGCCAGTCTCACCAGAGAAAGATCTTTCTCCAGATTCTCCTTGACGTAACTGCATAAGGAATGAATGACAACGTTAGCGCGTTCCTGTTCATTTGATCTTTTGTAGCGGACTAGTTCATCGGCAGCACGATATAGAAACTGTACTGCATCCTTCATGCATGTATACTCCCCTAAGTGCAGCAAGCTTCTTTGATCCGGGATCTTCTGTTGAAGACCCCAACGATTGATCGTTGAATGCAATAATAAGGCCAGATTGTAGTATGTCTCCATGGCACGTTCCATCGTAATATCCTGTTGCATCAGTTCTCCTGCAAGCTCCTCAAATATATCGTAAAATGGCTGAATTCGTCCTGTTTCCAAATATCCTGACATAATCTCGATCCGGTTTGAGATCCGCATGGATTCTTTGGGTACATCAGATGAGAGATCATTACGATGGTCCGTGAGTACCATGGATACACCATCCCCAATTTTCATCCACTGGAGTAATCTCAGACGTTCATATTGTTTGGTTAACTCGGACCAATTGCAACTGCGACTACTTAATGAAAAAGCAATGGATACGCCGAGTGAGACCATGCATGCTTCCTGTACCAGTTCCAGTGTACCTTCTAGAAATCGCACAAGTTTATCATTTGTCATCTCTTCCTCCTGCTTCGGCTGAAGCAGCCAGATCGTATCCCCATAATGGTCCGTTACACTTGCGCACACTGTACGTTCATTCATCAGAGAAGAGCCGATAATGCGCACAGATTCTTGGACTTGTGTGAGGTCCGAACCCTTTTCTGGCAGATTATTGAACCGACCCAGTATGAGATAAACAGGCGAGTTGATCTGTAATCTTATATCTCGTTTGGATAATTCGTCCTGCATATGCATAGTAGAATCTATAACCGCTGTACAGTCTTGAAGTAACTTCCGTAAATACTCTTTTTGCTGTATCAGTGCAAGCTGCGAATTAACTTTATGAGAATGTTCCAACAACTCAACCATGCTGTGACTTTGCCGGATCTCTTCCATCACATCTTCTACAACAGACATCACCTTGTCATAACCTTCCGTTTTGAGCAAATAACGCACATTAGCCATCTGAAAAGCTTGATATGCATAATCAAAATCGCTATGTCCTGTCAGAAAAATGACACGACAATTCGGCCAACTGGCTTGAATCCGCTCTGTCAGTTCCAACCCACTCATACCCGGCATACGGATGTCCGTTAGAACAATGTCAATTCTCGAACGTTGCATCCAGGACAATGCTTCTGTTGCAGAGTAGGCCTTACATACATCAAGCTGTTCGGGTATATGTCTGGCGAACGTTTCATAGAGACTATCCGTAATAATCTCCTCGTCATCTACAATCAAAAGTCGATACATTCGTTTTCCCCCTCTTTCCACTGGATTCGAATTGTGACTTTTAACCCTTGCAGTTCACTTCTGGATAGAAAAAGCCCACTTCCTTCTCCATACGTCAGGACCAGACGTCGATGAATATTTATTAACGCCGTCATTTCGTCTGTACCTCCGTCCTTATGCAAACGTTGTTGAAGAGTTTGAATGTGTTGCTCTTCCAACTCATTACCATTATCCTCTACGGTGATCTCGGCATATGAACCTTCCATATTAAACCCAATAATTAGAAGACCGGAGTCCGTATTCTTTTCAAGGCTGTGTTCGTAGGCATTCTCAATAATAGGTTGAATAATGAGTCTGGGAACTTTAATATGTTCCATCTCAGCAGGTAGTGACCCAAAATCAACTTTGATTCGTCTGGAGAATCGTAATTGTTGAATCTCTGTATAGATCCGTGAATGCTCAACTTCCACTTTCAACTTCACATGATCTGTTTCATTCCGCGTAATGAACCTGAAATACTCTCCGAGCATGTTGGTGAATTGCTCAATACGTTCGGTTTCTCCTGTCCTTGCCAGTGAATTCAGAATAAAGAAGCTATTGTACAGAAAATGAGGATTAATCTGCGATTGAAGCTGTTTCAACTCGGCCCGCTGCATCATCAATGTTTTCTTAAAATCTCGATCGATAAGGGATTGAAGATTTTCAATCATTAGATTGAAACGGGTGTAGAGGAAGCCGAATTCATCCTTTCGGTTATGCGCAATGGGGACATCAAGCATGCCTCCCTCCATTTTTTTGAATCTTTTCACCAACAACAGCAACGGGATATGAATCAACTTGTAACTTGAATAGAGATACGCCGTGATGGCAACAAATGATGTAATTGCAAACAGCCAAGCCCAATGATAGAACTTGCTAAGTGGCTTCGTAACAATTGCCTCGGGTAGATATGTAGCTACGGATAAGCCCAGGGAGTCCATATGCAACTGACTAACATGGTACATGGTGTCACCCACCTTCATCCGAAAGCCATCAAGTGTACCCTTTACACTGTGCTCACGGTAATTCGCGAGAATAACACTAGCTTGATGTTTATCTGTGATGGCATACCCCGTTTTGTCCTCAATCAGAAACGTTGAACTCTCAGGGTACAAATTAAGCCGTGTGAGTTCATTCTGAAAATGGTATGTATCCAGCTCCACCTGAATGACAAAAAGCGGGGGTTCTCCTCTCGTGCCTGTCAATCTGACAGCACTTAAGTTCAAGGCGTCCTCTTTCACCGTGAAACGTGTACCTTTTCCTTGCATGCCTGAACTGAAATATAGGTAAGAACTTTTATCGAAATCATCGATGCCTTGGATCGCGGATATACTCTTGCCAACAGAAGGGATATGTACATGAACGTTTTTGATATAAGCAGTGCTGTTCTTGAATGAAGCGAGTCGTTCAGTCAGGTAATTTAATGTATCACGCCGCTCAACCTGATCCATCATGTCCCAGAGAATGGCCAGACGATTGAGTTTTCGATCCTCAACGATATCAAACTGCTGTAATTCCATCCATTCTATCTCTCTGTTCAATTCCACCACATATTGGTTCAACCGTCTTTCCGTTGACAACGATATTTCCTGACTTGCATTGTCATAACTCCAATGATACAGATACACGCCAAGAAGAATAAGGGGGAGTACAAATACCAGATAGGTGATTATTAATCGCGCAAATATACTGTTAAACCATGATTTAGCAGGGATCTTGATCAATACATTCACCTCCAATGCCAAAGGCTGAGTGGGTTCCTTGTAAGAATAAAGTGAACATTAGCGCTCCTTTGGCTTGCTGGCGCGAAACCACGCGTTAACCTCCGATGTGATCTGATCTCCCCCCAGCTTGCGCCAGTTCTCAACGAATTGATCAAACTCATCTATCGACCTGCCTAGAATAATGTTCATATAGGCTTCAAGCTGAAGATCCCGAAGAATAATTTGTCGATCAACCATTGTATCCGTAATTCCGCCCGTGAATTGATCATAGAGAAGTTGGCCGTTCTTCTCGTAAGAATCTGCAATGCTAAAAGCACCCGAAGGCCCATAGGTTTGTTTCCAACCCCAGCCGCTCTCTACATCTTCCAATTCATAGGCCACAATGCGTTTGTGAATGGCGAGAGCTTCATTCTGCAGAGCCGAGAAGTCTCCTGTACTTCTGGCATCACGAATTTGTTTGTATGCATCTATATTTTTATTACCGGGAAAAGGAGTTACCGGTGAAAGCATCCACACAGCTCGGGAGTCGTCATTGTAGTATGTTTCATACTGTGCCTGATCCCCCCAGTTGATGTCCAGATGCAGATTCATGAGCTTTACAACAACTTCCGGATTAGAGAATCCCTTTTTTACAGCAAAGTATTGCCCAGTGTTGGAACGTAGCGGTACGAACAGGCTCCGGTACGACTTGGCAACAATGGGATATGCCTGCCATTCTACATCTATACCTGTATCTTTATCACGGGTGCTCTGAAGCATAAAGGATGTCCACTGTTCGCCGTAAAGCATCCCTATTTTTCCATCTTGAACTAGACGAAACGCCTTGTTTCCACTTTTATAACCAAAATCCGGATCAAGTTGGCCTTCACGATACAACGTTTGCAGTACTTTCAGAGCCTCCCGAACTTCAGGCTGTATACCTCCATAAGTGAGGTTTCCTTCTGCATCTTTAACCCATATATTAGGGTAGGCACCGTAGCCGGACATGAACCCTGCAGCTCCCATAACTGGATCCCATAGATGGTTCGTTAGCGCAAGTCCGTACGTATCATGCTCTCCGTTCCCGTCGGGGTCCTCCTCTGTAAACGCTTTCGAAACCTGGAGAAGCTCTTCTATCGTTTCAGGCGGCCGTAGCCCCAGTTGCTCCAACCAATCGCTTCTAATCCACAGGTACTGCGCTGTCTCAATGGAGGAAGATGATTCGGGAATAGCCATGAGTTTGCCATCAATGGTTGCCGCATCAAATGCTCCTCTTCCCTCCGCCTCCAATATACTCTTTGTAAGTGGGGAAGCATACTCTTGGTACACATGGGTTAAATCTTCGATCATTCCAGCGTTGCTCAGTTGTCTAAGTTGATATGGATTAACTTTCACCACATCTGGAAAACGTCCTGCAGCAAGGGATACACCCAACTTCTGATTGTATACATCTCCCTTAGCAGTCCAGTCATAGTGAATTTGAATACCTAGCTCTTTCTCGTACAAACGAGTCCAGCGATTATCCAGTATCGTCTCACCAGGTAACTGACTAATCATGCGCTCAAGGTCATCTCCCGTTTCCCTGACAAAAGAGACCACGATGGGAGGAGAATACCTCTCAAACGTAGCGGGAAGTTGAATCTGCTGCCCATCTTGCTGCGGATGATGTTGTTTGCTATTACCTTCGGTATGACCTGCTGGTATGGATACAGCAAGGAACAGAATGAAGGTCCATCTTGTTATGTCCAGACATCTCTTATACATGACGACATGCCCCCAGTTCGGTTTGAACAACTCTCTTCTCTCTGTCAACTTTAATCCATATCATTGTACAACAACTTGTACTCATTGAATACGAAAAGCCGCCATTGGGCGGCTTTTGCGTATCTTTATTGTTTCTCATCAGGATTGATCATGCGATATTCAAAATTCGAAAAGTCAGCTGTTCCTCCAGCTATCTCAGTTGAATATACAAACAACCCCGTTCGACAACCCATAAAATGATCCAGTTTATATATCATTTTGTGGACAATCCCTATATCTCTCCATTCAGTTCCATCGAAATAGGCAAAAGAGCACTCATCCAGATTGTTCTCAAAATTTCCGAATGCTTTTAGTTTAACTACTGGATCTGATACCGGGATACGTTCATGTTCAGTGGCTGGCTTCTGGTCGATCAGATTGCCAAATATGGTGGAATCCTCACTATCTCTGGCATGCATGACCAAGTAAAACTTACTATCCTGCTTCGTGAGAGCGATCATACCGTACGAACCGATCAGAAAGCACAACCCGGCATAATCCCCATCATTCAGACGACTGCCGTCAAGCGTAACTATTGCTTCGCAAGCGGGCCCCATTGAACGCTGGGTTAGTGTGTTTACCGCAAACGTCAGATTTGGGCTGATCTGTCCCGTTCGAACACGATACACCCCCGATTTCTCTGTAACGGACCAGAGTTCATGATTAGGTGTATGATTCCATTGCCAAAAATCACGGAGGCGGACGCTTCCATCTTCTTCGGGTTCATAATTGAAACTGTCGCTACCTACTAACGGGTTATAACGGTGCTCTGGTCTCGTGCTCGGGATATCAATCTGCTTCGGCGCTTTGTTTGCAAAGACCGGTATACCTTGATCAAAGTGTAGCGGAACCAAAACAGGAACCCGGCCAACAGCCCCATGATCCTGAAACAGCATTGCATACCAGTCTCCATCCGGCGTATCCACGATACCGCCCTGAGCAACACCTGAATTGAAATAATCCATATCGTCATTAAATACTTCTCCACCAGTGAAGACATCTTCCAGAGAATCTGCCATATAAAACGCCTGTGTTCTACGTCCGGAAGCTTTCGTGATATGAATCAGGAACACAATATATTTACCATTGATCTTGTAAAAATGTGCTCCTTCATAACCAAGGTGATGAGGTTGCTCGTCTTTTACAATCAAGCGATGCACTCCACCAGGTTTGGGCCCGGACAGATCAGAGCTTAATTCGGTCAGATAGATCTCGGTATTACCGTACACGAGATATGCTCGTTCATCATCGTCAAAAAATAAGGAGCAATCATGGTAAAACCCTTCCACGATCTGTTTCTTCCATACTCCCGAGATGGAGGTCGACGTATATAAGTATGTCTTACGGGTATCATTCGCAACAAAGATCACATAGAACATTCCTTGATGATAGCGGAGTGATGCAGCCCACATGCCTTTACTATAAACGTGATGACCATCCACCAGCCGTTGTGCAGGTGTATCGTCCAATGTGTCGTATACATATGTGGCTACTTCCCAATGGATCAGATCATATGAACGCAGGATGACACATCCCGGCATCATATGCATGGTTGTACTGACCATATAATATGTGTCATCTACACGAATAACATCAAGATCCGGGTAATCGGCCCAAATAATCGGATTCGGATACATGCTTTAATTACACCTCATTTTGTCTATTAAACTTCCATTCTCTTAAAAGGATGGTTGGGCTGTCTGTTGAACTTTTAAGCTTAATATACAAGTCTTGCACACCTTTCGCACCCGTAACATTAGTTGTTAGTTCCATCCATTGAAGAGATTCGGTTGCAGGTGGAACAATGATTTCTCCAATTAACAGTCCGTCTGTACGATCAAGTCGAAGTTCTAACGTACCTTCGGTTCCTTGATTCGCAATCGTGGCTGTGAAGGTTGTAGGTCCTTCACTTTCAAAGTCGACCTTGGATATAGCTATCCAGCTGTCATTATGCAGCTTAGCGGAGATCATATTCGAATCTGATGCAGACATCTCACCAGAGTCAAAATATTGCTCTGTTGATACTCCGCTACTCCATCCAATCGTCGAACCGCTTACCCGCCCATAGGGATCGAAGCACTTGATTTGATCTACGCCCTGATAATCGGCATGTACCTTCTTGATCTTACCCGTGGCCTCATCATGTTCGACTCGATTAAGATGTGTTGACCGGTAACCTTCTGGGATATTCATGGCTTGGCATAATGTCTGGGCATGATAGGCAATGTACCACTGATCCGATAGTTGAAATATAGCATGGTGATTGTTGCCGCCAATATTAAAAAAGTGTCCAGGATTCTGGAGTAACGTACCCTGATATGTCCATGGCCCCATTGGCTGAACACTGGTCATATATGCAATCTCACCAGGTGGTGGGCTGCCATCTGGCCGATCACCCTCAATAAAATTGGAACAATACGTAAAGTAGTAACTATTATTATATTTATGTATCCCTGAATCTTCAAACATATAAGGCGCCTGAATAACCTTCGCTTTGCCAACAACGCTGATCATATCGTCTCCCAATCGCATAACTCTTGCCGTATCCGGTCTTTCTGCTTTCCCCTGTGGAATACCACCACCGAAATAGATGTAGGCCTGCTGATCATCATCTACAATGACAGCCGGATCAAATAGCCAGGTTACTTCCTCCACTCCCGGAGTCTCTCTTGTAATAAGTGCCTGTCCTATAGGATCTATCCATGGACCTACAGGTGTGGGTGCAGACAGTACACCTATTCCACTGGCATTGTTGGCGAAATAAAGAAAGAAACAGTCCTTGCCCTCCAAGTTTCGATGAGCAGCTGCCGGGGCCCAGGATTGCGAAGCCCATGTTGCTGCGCCTTGCGGTCCAGCAACTCTGATCTCCCCGTGATCGGTCCAGTTGATTAAGTCATCCGAAGAAATGACCGTAATCCGGTTGATTGAACTGTAGCTGTTTTTCTGAGGAAGACCGTCCTTATCATATTCCAGCTTATCACTAGTCATATATAAGTAGACTCGATTGTTAAATACCAAAGCATAGGGATCCGCTCCGAATTTGTGGGCCACCAGAGGGTTACCGTTGGGACGAAGCTTTCCAATCTCCCCTGGAATACTCTCCAGATTGGCAACTTGATCTTGCTTTTGCTCACCAGCTTGTGGTGTGGAATGATGATTCATCAAAAGAATCCCCCTATAATCGTTTTTAGTTGTGTTTTTTTACGAGAAAGCGTTTGCAATACAAAAGGTAACATGATAGGATGATTACATTTTAAGGTAAGCTGAGTACAATTTCATTGCGTTAACCGCTCTATTTATTGCGTGAAATGACGGGAGGTACTTCATGAATGGATCCTCTGAGTGTTTTTATGATCCCATCCAGCCTGAGCTCTTATATCTACACAGCGTAACGACGTATAAGCTGGAAACGATCTATCATCGCCATAATGCATACGAGATCTACCTGTTTCTTCGTGGTAACGTTCACTTTTATGTAGAAAATCGATGTTACCATGTACAGCCTGGCGATCTGCTTGTGATGTCACCCGAGGAGATGCACCGAGCCTTTATTCTGGATGAATCTGAGTATGAGCGAATTACAATCAATCTCAAAAAAACATATCTGTTTCAGCTTTCCACACCATCAACCAATCTATCGTCATGTTTTGATCATCGCCCCAAAGGAACAGGCAACATCGTACATTTAGACGACGATAACTTGAAGCGGATGCTGCAATGTACAAACGAACTGGAAGGATTGCTTGCTTCCGATGCGTATGGCACCGATATCAAAATAAATGCAGCCGTAGCCCAATTGTTGGTCATGATTAACGTCTGGTTTCATAACAATTCCTTTGTTCCCAATGACATTATGCCTGAACTAGTTCGTGAAACCATGGATTATATTGAAACACATCTAAATCAAGACATTACCCTTCGCAAACTTGCCGAAGTGTTCTACATGAACAGTACTTATATCAGCCGCCAGTTCAAGAAGCATACTGGATTAACCATCCGTTCCTACATTTTGGGTCGTCGTATTGAACGGGCCAAATTCCACCTGTCAGAAGGAATGAGTATTACGGATGCATGCTTTCAATCGGGCTTTAGTGACTATGCCAATTTTATTCGCAGTTTTACCAAAATGGTTGGCATCTCCCCCGGTAGATATATCAAACAAAGACGTGATGCAATGGAAGCTTTGCCAAAATAATGACAAGCTCATTCAATGTAAACTAAAAAACATCAAGCCATCCTTCATGGCTTGATGTTTTTTAGTTCTTGATATACTTCGGATCTGCAAACAACTCATTATTATTATACGCCAGTTAATTGATCTCTTTACCCGTCCACAATCGAACGCGATCTTTAATCCACTCCGTATACTGCTGTTCCATGGCTACTGCACCTGCATTATCAAGTTCGGTAATCATATTGTCGTATATGCCTTCAAAGGCACTCGGAGAGGATGTAATCGCTTCGGCGATCCGTTTCTGAATAATATCCTGCGTTTTCTGATACACAACGTTATAATCCCCGCTATCCGAAGGAATCGGCATATTGTAAGCAGCACCCCACTCTTTCACCGGAAACTCCTTTTCGGAAGGGAACAAGTCCTTCCATGTGGTGATGCCATAGCCTTTCAAAGCTTCTTTTTCCTCATCGGAATAACTTTGCTGAATCTGTTCAGGATAATTCGTTGTATAGTAGTTATCCGTTGAATCTTTGACGCCATCCCCGTAATGAGCACCAAAAATGTAATACAAGCCTACTCCGGTTTCTTTGGTGAATGTGTTATTGTCTTTGTTTTTACGTTCCTGTACATCGGCTGGGATGGTGCGAACACCGTCTTCCACGTTATATTGCTCGCCTTCAACGCCCCAGTTTCTCAATACTTGCCCTTCTTCAGAAGACATCCAGTCCAAAAATTTAATAGCCCGGACAGGATCTTCACAATCTACAGTTATGCCAATGCCATAACCGTCAAAGCCAATATTCTGGAAATCTTTACGCTGAAAGTTGTCATCTAGCGTGACCGGATAGAATCCGTAGGTCATGTCGTCTTTCCCTGCACTTTTCAAAGCATTTTCCGCATCACTGAATCCCCAGCTTGGATCAAGCAAGGATAACACGCGACCACTGGCGATTTTGGACTTATACTGGTCATCCTTCTGAACAAAACTGTCCTTATCCAGCAAGCCTTCATTGTACATCTTGTTCAACCACCGGAAATATTCCTTCTCCTCGGGACGTTTGTAATGCAGAACGGCTTCGTAGGTGTCCGGATTGATGAAATATTCACCATCTCCAGGTCCTCCAGTAGACATGACAGCGGGATCAGTAACAGTGATCATTCGCCGCCATCCATCTGCACTAAGCGTCAGCGGAATTGTGGGTTGGCCATCATCTGTGGTCGGATGTTTCTCGTAATATTCACGTAGCACATTTTCGAAATCGTTTAAGGTTTTGATCTCAGGATACCCGAGTTCCTTGACTACACGATGTTGAATGGCAGTACCATTCGTCGCATCAAAGCTGACCTGATCGATCGCACCATTCGTTGGAATCCAATAGATTGAAGGATCGTCATTGCTGTATTTCAACCGATTGAAGTGCTCACCGTAGATCTTTTTCAAGTTGGGGGCGTGTTCTTCGATCAGATCCGTCAGATCAATCATTGCCCCGGCATCAACGAGTCTGGTCAAGTTACCTTTGGGGAAAATCAAATCCGGATAATCACCGCTTGCAGCCATCAAGGAAATACGGTCGTTTCCGCCTCCGCTCGAAATATCGAATTCAGCATCAATGCTTACACCGGTTTCTTCCGTAATTTTTTTCCCTACCGCATCCTGCATTTTGTTCCAGTTGGGACTTGCATCTGCGCCGAAGAAGGTAAATGTGATCGGGCTGTTGGTGTCACTCGTATTTGATTCGGAATTCTCTCCAGCATTTCCGCAACCGGCGGAAACTAACACAACACTTGTTACGAGACATGCTCCTAGCACTTTTGATACGGCTCTCATTATTTTTCTGCCCCCTAAATGATGTTAGTCGTAATAACCAATCCAGACATTACGATGGTTCACTTTGAGATAGTATACGCTTACATATTCAACCGTTAGTAAACGACTACAACCCTGCCTACCCTATTCCATGTTTAAAGTATAAGGAAGTCTAATAACCCCAACCTTGATTATTAAGCCATGAAAATAGCATGATCTAGACATGAGTCTCAGTAAAAATGTGAAGACCAAAAAAGCGATGGTTGCCCATCGCCTCATAAAACCAAACCTACTTTTCAATAATATAGTTCTAACGTAAATCCTTGGATTTCTGCTTCAACTTCCCGCAACAATTCCATGACTTGATCAGCGTATTCTCCAAGAATTTCTTTACTTTTCTCGAAGCCAATCCATTGAAAAGTAAGCGGCATGCTTACAGCCCCAGTTAAGACATCCCATAGTGCGTCCAAATTGCCTCCATAACTTTCGTCTAACTCAAGCTGGTTCTGCAAAATTTGATGAAGCTCTTCCTTGCTGTGAAAGTCGTTTCCGTTAATCTGAATGATGCTCATATCATTTCCTCCGTTTATTTTAACTGTTCAAATGACTTGTAATGATCTGTCGTCTGGTAGATTAGACCGTCATTCGAGTATAGAATTCGGTCGCTTCCGCGCCGTCCTCCTGAGTAATTTATATCGGCTTCGTACCAAATCCGGCCTTTTTTGTTGGGGAGTAATCCTTCCCGGTTCCTGAACACGTCGCCGCCGATGCTTTTGCCTGGAGCGACTTCTCGCAGGTTACCTTCGCTTGGTTCCCATCCCAGATCTCTGGCCTCTTTCTTGGTAATGTAATTTGGTGGGAGTTCATTGTGTTCCGAGATATAATTGGCAACCTCATCAAATCCCATATCCTCCGAAACTTGAGGTGATCCGAGATCACGCAAAGACTCTGACGTACAACCTGAGAACAATAATGAAGCGAGGATGATCACTAACGTGTAAGCAAATTTTCTGAAAAACATAATCTTTTCTCCTTTTGATGTTCTTGCTCTTGCTGTCTTCTGTTTTGGTGCTATTTCGATGACAATGCTTCTAATGTTAACGATTTGCAGTAATTAAAGCAATTATTTAAACCAATCAATGAGACAAATCCAATCGGTAAAAGCAGCTAAGCCTGCTCTGCTCCATTGATGCATATGCGTATCATTCAACAAAAAAAGCCGCTAAAATAGCGACTTTAATCGTACCACGATCATTACCATTCAACACATTCATTTAATAGTTTAATTTAATGTATCCATCCAGTTCTCTAGGGCTACAACAACCTCTTCCAACTGCTTATCTTCCGTAATGGCAGGCTGATTATCTCCTTTTTGCATGCCGTATGAGCCAAATTGACCGTGATTTCCACCCTCAATACTCACATATGTCGTGTCTTCCGGAAGATTTGCTTTGGAGTTCTCCCAGTCTTCCCAGTTAAGCACTCCGTCATCCGAGCCTGTAATCTGTAAGATAGACAAGTCCGTATTCTTTACGCTCCCTCCTTCATCTGCATAAGAAGCCAAGAAAAAGACACCTTCCAACTTCTCATTGTGCTCCGTAGCATACCGTGATGCAAATGACCCTCCCAACGAATGGCCACCAATAACAAACGCTTCGTCAGGATGTTCCTCGATAAAGGAATCAGCCTTGTTCTGACCGAAAATCGCCAAGTTTATTGGCATGTTCGCGATATATACGCGGTGACCCTGTTCTGCCATTTCTCTGGCAAGTGGAGAATAACTTTCAGGTTCAACCAGACCACCTGGATAAAAAATAATATTCGGTTTGGTTATCTCTGTACCCACGGGTTCGAATCGGTAACCGTCCTTAATCTTGGCGACAATAACCTGAGCATCACTTGTCATCGCCGTTTCAGCTCGCTCAGTCGGACTATACGTAACCGAATTGAGATATACGTAAACCCCGGCCACGATGATAACAATGGACAAGATGGTCCACATAATTATTTTCTTCCATTTGTTAGTACGTTGTGCTGTTTTCAACCTTATAACCACCTTAATATGAGGATAATGATATGCCTTTTTTAACTCTTCATAATTATACTTACCGGTAAGTATAATTACAAGATGATTTTGCTTACTATCGTTATTTGTCATAAAATATTCATGGAGGGAAGTCCAATGACAGAAAAATCACCCAAACGATTGCCTGGAAGACCCAAACATGGCAACGACGATATCTCAATTCAGCAAACCATTATTCAAACTGCTTCACAGTTATTCATGGAGTATGGCTACGAAACAGTCACGCTTCAGCAGATTGGCAAAACATGTAGCGTATCAAAACCAACCATTTATTATCATTTCACCAGCAAACCAGAGCTTTTTAATGTTGCCTTTACAACGATGTTACACAATGTGAGCCGTTTAACCTCGCATATCCTTGATCAGGCCGAGAATCTGGAGTCGGGACTTGTGCGATTGGCAGAGGCCAGACTGGGCAATCCACATGCGGAGATTGAAACCATGCTCAGAGAAGCTGAGCCTTTTCTTGAACCAGCTCAAATTCAGGATATACGCAACGCGGAGCATCAGATTCATGAAGTGTTAGCCTCCCATTTCCAACGGGCAATGGATGAAAACAGACTGCGAACGGACGATCCATTTTTCCTCGCAGAGACTTTCTCGACATTGATGTTAATGGGTAACCGGGAAGATAACCTGCATAAATATGGTTCCAATCTTTCATTGGGCCAAAAGCTAGTAGATATTTTCATTCGCGGAGCGCAGTAAAAATTCAGGGCAACAAGGAGAGCTGACATGAATATCCCTAGAGGAACCTATGGGTTTCGATTCGCGGAAGACAAGGAGCTCCAACTGTGTGTACTGTATGCGGCTGGATGTGATTCAATAACCGATCCTTCTTATCATTGGGATGGACTCGAACGTTCGGACGGGCCTCTCCTGTTATTCCAATATACAATCTCGGGTGAAGGTGTATTTGAGTCGAATAATCGCATCCATCATGTTACCGCAGGACAAGCTTTTTTGGCAGAAATTCCAGGGCTACATCGCTATTACTACCATTCAGCATCAAAAGAGCCTTGGGAGTTTCTGTTCCTGCTGTTCAGACCCACTCTTATTCTGCCCCATTGGAGAAAATTTCTTCGTGAAGCGGGAGAAGTTCCCTATCTTCCCGCTGATTGTACACCCATCCGACTGTTGCGGATGATCGTGACTGATGCGGCAACAGGCAGAATAACTGATCCTCTGATCGCATCATCCAGCGTATATCAGTTCATGACAGAATTAACGCGATTACAGAGAACAACATTGCGCAACAGGGAGAATTGGTCTGAAAACATTCAAATAGCCGTTGAATACATAGAAAACAACTACTCCAAGATGATCAGTATCGATCACCTAGCGGAGCATATTTCCCTTTCCAAATATCACTTTATACGTCGCTTTTCCTCCAGTACGGGCTTGACGCCTGGTTCTTATCTAACCCGTGTACGTACCGAGAAAGCAATGGAACTGCTACGCGGAACTTCTCTTAGCATTGAAGTCATCGCCGAGCAAGTCGGGTATTCCAGCGGAAGTTATTTTATCAAAGCCTTTCGCAGCATAACAGGCGTTACGCCAGGTGAATTTCGTAGTGGCGGAGAAAGCCTTGTGTACCGTAAATTGTTCTTCGACTAACCGCAATATTTTGCTATTCGACACTCAACATTACTGTAGATATTAATAAAATCCTTTATTATGATGAATTGAGCAAGAGCAATAATTAATCCATAAAGGAGCATTCCCATGAATCATACACTTGCAGCATCAACTCCACCGCTTGGCTGGAACAGCTGGGATTGTTACGGCGCAGCCGTTACGGAAGACGAAATTCGTGGCAACGCCGAGTACATGGCAGAACATCTTAAAGACTTCGGCTGGAGCTATATTACGGTCGACATTCAATGGTACGAGCCTTTGGCCAATTCTTCGCAATATCGTCCGTTCGTTCCACTCATCATGGATGAATATTCGCGACTTATGCCTGCCGAGAATCGGTTTCCCTCCGCTGCAGGTGGACAGGGATTCAAGCCATTAGCCGACTACGTTCATAGTCTGGGGCTGCAATTCGGCATTCACATCATGCGTGGTATTCCACGTCAAGCTGCACATGCGGCTACTCCGATTCTGGGAACAACCGCCACTGCGCGCGATATTGCTCATCCTAACTCCATCTGTCCGTGGAATACAGATATGTATGGTGTTGATAGCTCAAAAGAAGGCGCACAAGCCTACTACGATTCGCTTTTTGAACTGTATGCACAATGGGGCGTTGACTTGGTGAAGGTTGACGATATTGCTGCTTCAAGGCTCTATGACACCCATCAGCCTGAGATCGAAATGATATCCAAAGCGATTGAGCGCTCCGGTCGGCCCATGGTACTAAGTCTCTCTCCTGGCCCTGCTCCAGTAGAATACTCAGAATTCTTGGCTGATCATGCCAACATGTGGCGTGTCACGGACGACTTCTGGGACCTCTGGCCATTGTTATTGGATATGTTCGACCGCTGCCGGACGTGGCAGAGCGTTCCCAAAGCAGGCTGCTGGCCAGACTGTGATATGTTGCCTTTGGGTCATATCGGTATCCGTTCTGTAGACGGTGGTGGAGCAGATCGCTGGACTCGGTTCACACCTGACGAGCAGTTGACGATGATGTCACTGTGGAGCATCTTCCGTTCCCCGCTCATCTTTGGTGGTGAACTGCGAGATAACGATGACTGGACACTATCCCTGCTAACTAATCGTGAGGTTCTGCGAATGCATCGCGAGAGTTACGGAGCCAGAGAAGCCTTACGCAAAGAAGATCTTATTGTGTGGACTGCCCAGCATACGGATGGTTCCTCTTACGTCGCTGTGTTCAACATCGGCGAGAATGCTCTACCTGTGGATCTGTCCATTGATGAGGTCGGACTGTCCGGCATTACCGAAGGTACCGAATTGTGGAGTCAAGAAGCAGCTCAATTAACAGAGAATTCCTTAGTTACTACTGTACCTGTGCACGGTGTGCGTCTCTATCGGTTTTCCTAAGCTTGCAAAAGAAAAAGAGAGGTCTATCGTTCATTAGACAGACCTCTCTCTCATTTCATCAGTATGTATCCATGGCTTGAACGGCCAGATGAAATGCTTTAATTCTTCTTTCTAGAAGAGTCTTTTGTGGGCTACCTTCTTTGGAATTGGCATACATGCTCTCTAGAGATGGGAACAATCCCATCAAGACAAGACGAGCTTCTGCGATATCTTCCTCCGTGTAGGGATGAGATTTCTGATTCCATACCTTTTCCAACAGTGCTAGGCCGATGTATAAAGCTTGGAGACGTTTCTGTAACAATGTTGTGTTATTCCTTTTCTGAGTCATATTCACTAAGGCATTTTCCGATTTGCGGATGGTTGATTGAAAGGCTTTAATGGATTGCAGTTGATCTTCTTGTGACACGTTTTCCATGGAGTATAGACCTCACTTTCTTGGCTTAGTTTGTTCGGTCTTTCTATTAAATCACCTCATAAATATAACAAAAAAAGCCGCTAAAATAGCGACTTTCAATGTATTCATTCTCGATTCAGTGCTAGAGTACCTTTTCCAAAAAGCTGATCGTCCGTTCATTCTTCGGATTTCCAAATATCTCTTCAGGAGTGCCCTGCTCGACAATATAACCACCGTCCATGAAGATCACACGATCAGCTACTTCACGAGCAAAACCCATCTCATGGGTAACAATCATCATCGTCATGCCTTCGCTCGCGAGGTCCTTCATAACACCGAGAACTTCTCCTACCATCTCAGGGTCAAGCGCCGACGTCGGTTCATCAAATAACATAACATCCGGATTCATAGCAAGCGCACGAGCGATAGCTACACGTTGTTTTTGTCCACCTGACAGTTGTGTTGGGAAGCTCTCTGCTTTATCAGACAGACCCACACGCTCAAGTAATTTGAGTGCTGTATCACGAGCCTGCTGTGCATTTAATATCCCGAGTTCTCTGGGCGCAAACATGATGTTTTTAAGCACACTAAAATGAGGGAACAAGTTAAAATGTTGAAATACCATTCCAATATTTTCGCGAGCTTTGTTCAGGTTGGTTTTAGGGTCATTCAGATCCTGATCATCCACAATAACCCGGCCTGCCGTAATCACATCTAATTGGTTAATGCAGCGCAAGAAGGTACTTTTTCCCGAACCGGAAGGCCCGATGACACAGACAACTTCTCCTTCATTGACCGCCACATCAATTCCCTTGAGGACCTGATTCGAGCCGAAACTTTTCTTCAAACCTTCAACTTTTATTTTAGCCACGACGAATCTTCACCTCCAGATAATCAGCAATTTTGGTCAATGTGATGATGACAATCAGGTACATAACCGCAACCGTTAACCAAATGTCAAAAGAGGAGAACGTTCTTGCAATAACAATTTTACCCGATTGTGTCAACTCTACGAGACCAATAACGGATAAGATTGACGTATCCTTCAACGTGATAACCATCTGGTTAATGAAGGACGGAATCATAACCCGCACTGCCTGTGGAATAACGATCTTTATCATCGCTTTGCGATAAGGAATGCCCAATGAACGGGCAGCTTCCATCTGACCACGATCAATCGATTGAATCCCGCCTCGGATAATCTCGGTTACGTACGCCCCTGCATTCAGACTAAGTGTCAGAATAGCCGCCAGGAACAATGGCATCGTGAAGCCCATCGCCTGTGGAATCCCAAAATAGATAAAGAATGCCAGGACAATCAGCGGAATACCGCGGAAGATATCCACAAATACGGTGGCAACAACACGCAGGAATTTGTTCTGTCCAACCTTCATGAATCCGAAAATCAGACCGATGATAAACGCGAAGAACAGGGACACAATCGTATATAAGAGTGTTTTCCCCAGACCTTTCAAAAGTGAGGGAAGGGATTTCTGAATTAGCTCCCAACGCCCCAGATTTGCGACTTGGGCGTTCTCTCCAACATATTCTTCGATAATGCGCTTGTACTCACCATTAGCTTTGATATTTACAAGACCCGCATTGAACATCTCCAGAAGTTCCTGATTTTTACCCTTACTTACCGCAAATCCGTAGGAAGCCCCGTCCTCTTTGTCGGTAACAATTTTCAATCCGTTATTTTGTTTTACCCCATATCTTAGAACGGGTTCATCTTCAAAACAGGCCACCGAATTACCAGTCATTACATCATCATACATTTGATATGATTCGTCGAATGGAACAATCGTAAACCCATACTTTGAGGCGATGGATTCAGCAAAGCTGTACCCTTCTGTTCCCGTTTTTACAGCGACCTTTTTACCACGAAGATCTTCGTAACTTTTAACGGTATCATTATTTGCGCTAATTCCCATAACTACGCCTGAATCATAATATGGCTCTGAGAAATCAAATTTTGCTTTTCTTTCATCCGTAATACTCATCCCTGCGATTACACCATCGACCTGATTGGCCTCAAGTGCCTGTACAGCCGCGTTAAATCCCAGGGATTTGATTTGATACTTGAAATTTTGATCTTTGGCGATGGCATCTAGCAAATCTATATCGATTCCTACATAATTACCATTCTCATCTTCATATTCAAATGGAGCGAATACGATATCGGTTCCGATAACATAGGTTTTACCGGAATCGGATGCTGCAGCGGCATTCCCCGCCCATCCTGAAAGACTGCTCATCAGGAGCAGCATCAGTGAAAGTATAAAAAATGAGATCTTCGTTGTTTTCATGTGTCCTCCCCGTCTCGGCGTTGTCCGAATAATCATTATTTTCTTTAGAATCGGTATTACGGTTATGCTTTTTGTCGATCTTCTGCCCATTTGATTGTTATTATTTACTGTATATTAACAATCAATGCTTTGCCTTTCCACTTGCAACATTTTCCTCCATCATTTTTTTCCAATAATTAAATGTCTCTTATACTTACCCCTTAGGTAAGCTTTACGAAACCCAATATTACATTTTGAATTAATTAGCGTTGCATAAAATTATCAATCACAAAATATATAAATTGTTCGATAATTGCTGTTAAAAAATAAGACTTTACTCCATAAAAAATCTCCCTGATTAGGGGATCAGGTAATTCTGTCCAAATTCTTAACTATAGGAGATCTCGCATCGGCAAGGATACACTTTTTTCGTCATTTGGTAAATGGACAGCTTCCTTAAATCAAAGAATAATTTTCCATTCGACACTTCAATGTGGTGACGATATATATGTCAAGAAGCTTAGCTCCTTAGCCTATCTTCTCATTTTTATTGATGCTCAGCTTCGGGGTTTACGATATATTGTGACCAATATTCAGCATCATAAAAGTTCCACAGTGAACTTAGAATTGATTCCATAAGCACCTCCTAGCTTTCCCGGAAAATAACAAGGTTTCGCTAGAACTGCTTCAGCAATTGTTCAGTGATCGATCTCGTCAGTCAGATCTTGAAGCAGAGTTGCTGGATTTTTCTCAGATCGAGAATGTAAAACTGTTCGATCCACAACGGTGAGCCTTAGTTTAAGCAAATAGAAGTGGCCGGAGTAACGAAAAAAAAGATGCATTTACGTTTTGCCTTTTGTGATCCAGTTGCCTTCAATCCAGAGACGCCGTCCTGGTTTCAGCCAAACCGGTCGATCGTACAGAAATGGATTCGTTTAACGATGAAACGCATGTAACCTACCTCTTCGATCGCGGATATTTAGAATACGCCAAGTACAGTCAATACAGCCTGGGTTTCATTTTCTATGTTGCCTTCCTCAAGGATAACGCCATCATCGATTCTTTGGGTGTGTTTTAAATGCTAGAATCATCACTTATGACAAGAGACCACATAGTGAAACTTGGTTAAGGAAAGAAGCAGATCACGATGGTGTTTAGACTCATTCAAACGACAGATTTAACTGGAAAAGCTGTTCGTATTCTAACCAATCGCTTCGACTTGACGGAGGAAGAAACAGGGCCTTTATCGTAACCGTTGAAAGCTCGAGACATTTTACGTTGGATCAAGCAGAACGGTTCTATAGTGAACAAGAACATGCGGTCTGAAATCAAGTTTGAATTTGCTTAAATGCTTGTGCCCTACAAAATGGAGTTCGTCAACTCAAGTCACTACGGGAAATCGAACGATTTCTCAAGGTCATGAGGTTTCGATAATGGGTTACAATAAAATACCAAATTAAGTTAATTACTTGCTCTTAAGAACCTGTTGTTTTACTCGTTTCGGGCATCAAAATAATATTAATAATTTATTATATGAAGTTTATGCAACATACTGTTTTTGAATCTAAAAAGTACATATGTAGTTTTAAAATGGGCCCAACGCCAAAATTAGCGATTGAAACTTTTATCGCCTACACGATACTGGTTACAAATCAAAATACCCGCACGGTAACAGCGACAATTAATGACCCTATATATAATTATAAAAATGGTGAGCAGGGAGTTATCCTTGCTCACCATAATAACTAAGGCGTTATTCTTCCTTGAATCAATGTATTTAGATCAAGATTAAACAAAAGGTTGGTGTTGTGATCATACCATCTGGATTGCGTTTTAACTCCCATTTCCATAAGTAACCCACCTACAAGAACTTCATCCACATTTGGAAATGGCTGTCTCATATAAGTCTTGCCCAAGGTAATTTTCTCAATAACATGAATGAGTGCGTCTCTTTCCATTACTGCACGACCATTAATCCCTGGTCCAGTTTGAATCAATTCACCACCATATTGATTACCATAAAAAACTTTAGAGCTATCGTATTTGTTTCCTTTATCATATCTATAATAAACTTTATCTAAACCTACAAAAGTTTGCAGACCTTTTGTAACTTCATGATAAAATGTGGTAACCGTAACTTTTATCAATTGATTTGCGTCAGAAACGTTACCTCCCATTTGGCGATTAACTGCAGCTAAAGTGACATCAGTTCGGTACTGTGATAGAGTATCGTTTGTTTCGAAGTTTATTGAATCTTGATAATGCTGAGTTGTACTTTCTATTATTTTATAATCATAGTCTTCTGAAACAGTAGATTGAATTCCGAATTTCATTGGTGATGCAGAGACTTCAGCTTCAATTTTTAGGTTGCCATCTCCACTTTCCTTTTTTGGTTTGAAATCTTGAATAATTTCATATCCTTCTGGCACTGGTAGTTTATCTGGAATCGATTGTACTTCAGAAGTTGAAGCAAATGCTCCAGTAACTGAACTGAAAAAAATAAGTGTTGTCAAAGAAAAACTGAAGAGTATTTTACTTTTTCTCATTGTTGTCCTCCTAGAATTTGGATTTTTATTCCCATCTTTATGGTAACACAATTATAAATGGGTTAATATAGTAAAAATTTATTAATTAAATTAATTGTAATAAGGGATTTCATAAAAGAAATTATAATTCAGCACTTTTGTCCTACTACTTTTTCCTTAGTAACTTGTGCTGGAAATGAAACAGTTAGTAATGAAATAGGAAGCACTGGAATCTTGCACTTCAGAAATCTACAGGATATGTTTACTCTCACGTGTAAAGGTGACTGGACGGTCATAAGGTCTTGTCTAAAAATTGGACTCAACAAAATAAAATTTGCTGTTAAAAAACAAAAAAAGGAAATAGAAGAATATAAATAAAACAAAAGATCTACACATCCTGTAATGTTGTAAATCCTACATTCGACCACATGAAAAGGATATGTCAGATGCCCACCAGTATATCAATAAACTACACGGATTATCAGAGATACAACTTCATAAGGTTCTCTCACTGACAGAACAGCTGTGAAGCGGGACGGCCGCAATGAGTACTCGCCAAATTTTCAGATGGCTAAGCTTGGGTTTATCATAAGTTGTCAGTATGGGAGGGGATCGCGCACCTGGCCGTGAGAAGCGCCTTGACAATGCAAAATTGGGAAGACGAGATCATTAATTATCACCGTTGCCGCTGGACCAATGTTACGGTCGAAGGGCATCATAATTGTATTAAAGCCTAGATCGTTTAGCCTGTTAAAGTTTCAACCGCTAGTTTTGAAGTTGATTTTTAAACGTATAGTTTGCACTGTTTGACATCTATTAATTTGCTCTGGTTGTCAATACAATCTCGAACTTCGAACCAGCTTCACCCGCGAATACAATAGTTCCGTTCTCAGGCAATACAATTTCGTTTTGTCCACTGACCACTGTATGATTAATGCCTATGCCAGCTTGGTTATATACAGCAAATCCGTTGTTTGCAGACATCTTGACCGTCATTTCTTTACCTGCTGCTGATGCTGGAATCGAATACCATGTGGCATGACCATTCGCCTGAATCGTTGTCTTTGATTGTTTTCCCGCATAGATCGGTTTGATGATGTCTTGAGCAGCATAAACGTTGCCTCCAGCTGTAACATATTCCACGCCATTTTCCTCATAGAAATTAAACTCCATCGTGTCACGGCCCGCTAATCCAGGAATTTGCAATTGGTTCACAGCTTGGTTAGCTCCAACGATTTTATTCGTATAGACATAACCCGGTAGCTCATTAAAAGTATGAATGGGAATCATCGGCATCGCTGCGTTGTACAGTGTTGATGTGTATTTTTCATTGACTAACACATACGCTTTGCCTTCCCGTTTCTGCCATGCGGCCTTTACTTCTTCCGACAATTCATTGGTTTCAAGCTTTTCTGCCTTATATTCAGAGGAAGCAACTTGCCCAAGCCCAGGAACAGACTGATACGAGCGAGACCACAAATATGTGTTCCCATTGACTTCCTGAACGAACTTCAGCTTTTCCGTAGCCGCATCATTAACAAATGAGCCATCAGGGGTGTACGTATAGGTCTGAGCAGGATTGTTAGGAGACGACAGATTAGATAACGTTAATTGCCCATCATCTTTTACGTCCAGCTTCATTAACATGTTTGCCCCACCAGCGTACATGCCTGTATGCTGTGAAAGTTCTGTTGGCATAGTTGTTTTCACAGGTGCATCATGCGACTTCTCCGGCTTACGATCTGGAATGATATTCTTCTCCTCAAGCGCGCCAAGCAACAGCTCAGTTGCCAGCAATTGATCCGTTGAGCTATGACCACCCGAAGAGGTTACGGCAGCAGCCATATTATATTCCGGTAACACAATCAAGGAGGAATGATAGGTTATTGTATTGCCACCTTTGCTTACTGCCTGGATGCCGTAATCATTAAAAGGAAACAGGTTCACGCTGTCCCAGCCTAGGCCGTAACCAATGGACGAATCGCCTTCTTCTGGCCACATGCCTCTCTTGTATTCTTCTTGCTCCATGGCCTCTACGGATTCCACCGAAAGAACACCTTCAACCTCACCTGTAAAGATTTTCGAGAACTGAACCAGATCTTCAGCGGTGGAATAGATGCCTCCCGAGGCAATCATATTTGTAGTCTCTAATGGGAGTTGCTCCTCATCCGAAGGGGCATATGTTGCTGCCATCTGGCTGAAGTCCACAATATCCTGCGGTGTTTTGGTATGCTCCATACCAAGGGGTTCAGTTATGTACCGGTGCATGAAAGTTGTGAAGTCCATGCCGCTGACCCACTCAACCAGAATTTCAGCTAATGTAAAACCGTCATTACTATACACCGAGTATGCGCCAGGATCGGCCTTCAGATGTTGCGTCGCCAATTGTTCCAGTAACGTATCATGTGCATAGGTATCATTATCTCCAAACAGTATTGCACTGTTACTTGACGTTCCTAGAAGTCCGGATGAATGATTCAGTAACATGCGTGGTGTAATCTGTTGGTAACGCTTGTCTTTCATTTTAAAGTCCGCAATATACTTCACGACAGGCTCATCAAGATCGATCTTGCCCTGGTCCACTAGCTTCATTACGGCGGTTGTGAGCATCATTTTGCTGGTTGAACCAATGCCATACATGGTATCTGAAGAAAGCTGGATGTTGTTTTTCAGGTCGCTTTTGCCTGTCTGACCGGAGATCACAATCTCACCCTCATCCATCAGTGCGTACTGCACACTTGTCGTAGCGTATGATTCAGTGAGTACCTTGGCCTTTGCACTTACTGCCTTTTTAGTTAGATCATACGTAGAGCTACTACCGTTACTGGTAGCGGGTGTGGCCATGGCCGACATTGGGGACATCATTGCAAACACCAAAGTTATGGCGGCGATAGACGTTCGTTTCTTTCGTGTCAATCTCATCTTCTCCTGTCTAGTCTATGGATTAGGAATCTCTGTGTTCGTACTCCCGTAGTGTAACCGAAGAAGATGAACTGTCTGTGGCTTGAATATGAATCGAGTATGAACCAAGCAGGACCAACCCAAATAGGTTGGACACACGGTAAAAATCGCTTTAGTTCAGCTTTGTTTTGTTTGCAAATTAAACTTTTGCTATAATGGTATATCAATCAATGGAGTGCCAGTAAGATGGCTAAGCACATAAATAAATGCAATCCATAATTCACCATGAGTAATGGAGTTGAAGCAATGCTAAAAGTTAATCGGAATGACCAACGCCCGATCTGGCAGCAACTTTTGGATCAAGCGATCCATAATATCACAACCGGGAAATGGCAACCAGGCGAACTGCTACTCCCTTCACGTGAACTTGCTCAATTAATTGGTGTTTCACGCTCAACCATACAGATTGTGTACGAGGAATTATTCAGCCGAGGGTATACGGTAACCTCCCGACGAGCCGGGACAAGAGTTAGTGATTGGACATATGCACCTCGTTCATCAGAAGGCGTCTCGATGCAAGGGCCTATTCCGCCCGATCTGCCTACACTAAACGAATCGATTGGTCATCTGCATAGTTGGTTTGGCAATAGAGACAATCGCAAAATAGAAATTGATTTTAATCCCCACGAGCCTTATCTGGATGAAAGTTTCACAAAAGCCTGGAGGCAATCTTTTTTACAAGCTTCTACTGAACCCAATCTGGATCTTTGGGCTTATGGTGATGCCAGAGGGTTATTGGCGTTAAGAGAGCAGATTCAACGTTATTTGTCACTTGAACGAGGCATTCATATCGATGTTGATCAAATCTTGTTAACCTCAGGTGCACAACATAGCATTGATTTAATTGCCCAGGCTCTCTTAAGTGAGGGAGACAGAGTTTCGGTTGAAGATCCCGGCTTCCCTGCCGCTTGGATGGCGATGAAATACCGCCGGATGCAAGTCGATCCCGTTCCGGTTGATGAGTATGGATTATGTGTAGATCATATTCACCCACAGACGAAACTCGTATTTGTCACACCTTCTCATCAATGCGCCGTTGGTGTTATTATGTCGGAGCCACGCAGGCAACAATTGATGCACTTGGCAGCTCATCATCGATATTGGATTGTTGAGGATGACTACGATAGCGAATTTAGGTACCGTGGAGATCCACTTCCAACTATATTTAGTCAGCAACCTCAGAATACGCTTTATATGATGAGTTTTTCCAAAATGGTTGCACCTGGCATTCGACTATCCGCTATCATCGGCCCCAAAATAGCCATCGATCGCCTTACCCAAGTTCATGAATTAACCTATCGTCATCTGCCGATTATGGAACAATTAACGCTAACTCATTTTATTGAGCGTGGTCATTTTATGCGCCATATGAGAAGAGTTCGGAACATATATCGACGCAGACACGAAGTCATGACCAAAGCCATTGTTGCTTCTGGGCTAGGCTCACGATTTACATTAAGTGGTGTGGAAACGGGATTACATATGCTTCTAGAATCTGAAACGTCATTTGACGAAGAAGCGGTGACAAATGCTGCTCTTGATCAAGGTGTACGCGTGTATCCGCTTAGTAGATATTGCTTGGAGAGTCATCGAAAAGGATGGATATTAGGTTTTGCGAAAGTGGATGAGGAGCAGATTGAGGAAGGCATACATCGGCTTGCAAAGATTGTATTATGATGGAGAACATGCTCTCCAATCGGATTCGAAAGGATGTTTTTTGTAATGAAAATTTTAGTGTTAGGAGCCACCGGACGGGTTGGAGGTCATTTCGTCTCCAATGCCCTACGTTCCAATCATCATGTAACTGCACTGGTTAGAAGCCCGGAAAAGGTACAAATCAACGATGACAATTTCGTTCTACATCAAGGAAACGCTTTAGTCAAAGAGGATATTCATCACGCCATACAGGGTGTGGATCTCGTTGTTAGTTCCTTAAGTACCGATGGAACAACTACATTATCGCAATCCATGGGACATATTGTTGAGGTTATGGCTCAGGAGCGTATCAAAAGAATCATTACCATTGGTACCGCAGGAATATTGGAAAGTCGAACGGATCCTGGCTTGCTTCGTTTTCAATCCCCTGAGTCCAAACGTAAGTCCACGCGAGCAGCTGAAGAGCATCTGGAGATGTACAACATTCTGAAGGCTTCAGAGTTAGAATGGACCATCGTGTGTCCTACCTACTTATTTGATGGAGAATCTCTTGGTAAGTACCGGGTTGAGCGCGACTATTTGCCTGACGGTGGAACTTCTATATCTGTAATCGATACTGCGGAGTTTGCTTATCAGCAATTAATGTCTGATGAGTATGTACAGTCTCGTGTAGGTATAGCCTACTAGGGCTGTCTTAAGTTTCAAGATAAACAAGCACATTACGAGCCTGCAATTGTTATCCATTAGGAACAATTGCAGGCTCTATTTGTGTCTGCTGTTGAACTATTTAAGCCCTTCATATAGAGGAAATTGCGAAGTGATTTCACGGACACTACCTAATATTTGATTTTTCACATCCGAGTTCTTTGGATTTTTAAAAGCAAGCCCTATCAGCTGAGCAATTTCTTTCATTTCCCTGGCTCCAAGCCCTCTTGAAGTCATAGCCGGAGTTCCAAAACGAATACCGCTTGTAACCAAAGGACTTGCCGTATCGTGAGGAATTGCATTTTTATTGGCCGTAATCCCTACTTCATCCAGTAAAGCTTCGGCTTCTTTGCCTGTAAGGCCCATAGTTCGTAAGTCAACCAACACGATATGATTATCTGTTCCTCCCGATACAAGGATAAGTCCTTCATTCATTAAAGTTTCTGCCAATACGTTGGCGTTATTCAGAACACCTTCAATATATGTTGTGAACTCGGTTTGCAATGCCTCGCCTAATGCCACCGCTTTCCCCGCGATAACGTGCATGAATGGCCCGCCCTGAGTCCCCGGGAATACAGCTTTGTCTATCGCCTTTGCCCAGGGCTCCCGGCACAAAATGGCTCCCCCTCGTGGTCCTCGTAAGGTCTTGTGTGTGGTGGTTGAAACAAAATGGGCATGTGGTATCGGGTTAGGATGCAAACCTGCCGCAACAATTCCTGCTATATGCGCCATATCTACAAAGAAAAGAGCTCCCACTTCGGCGGCAATCTGGGCAAATAATTCAAACTCAATGGTCCGCGGGTATGCACTTCCACCTGCAACAATCATGCGTGGACGATACTTATAAGCAAGTTTACGTACTTCGTCAAAGTCAATGCGGCCCGTCTGTGCATCGACACCATATGAAACAAAATTGTAAAACCTACCTGAAAAATTAACAGTACTTCCGTGTGTTAGATGACCACCTTGGGATAGATTCATGCCAAGTATCGTGTCCCCAATCTCAACCGAGGCAAAATATACTGCCATGTTGGCCTGAGAACCGGAGTGAGGCTGCACATTCGTATGCTCAGCGCCAAAAAGTGCTTTAAGGCGGCTATTTGCTATCTCTTCGACTGTATCGACATGCTCACACCCGCCATAATATCTTCTGCCCGGATACCCCTCCGCATATTTATTGGTCAATACCGAACCTGTTGCTTCCATCACAGCTTGACTTACAAAATTCTCTGATGCAATCAGTTCTATCTTATCCCGCTGCCTTCCAAGCTCTTGCTGGACAGCCATTCCTATTACTTTATCTTGCTTCTCCAAATGTTTCATGAACATCTTCCTCTCCATATTACGGTTATTTATTCGTTCCAAGTTGTTTTTTGGGAAATTTACTATTCATCAGTAGATGTGCCATCATTCCTGCAAACAGTCCCCAAAATGCACCACCCACACCAAGCAAAGTCACATTCGCTGCTGTCGCCAAAAACGTAATCAATGCAGTTTCACGTCCCTTAGGGTCCGTTAATGCATTGGCAAGACTGCCACCGATCGTTCCAAGTAAGGCTAATCCCGCTAATGTTGCAATAAAGGTAGCAGGAAGAATCAAAAACAGAGCAGCCAATGTTACGCCAAAAATGCCGACAAAAATATAAAAAACACCACAAACAATACCTGCAATATAACGTTTGGTTGAATCCTCATGTGCATCCTTTCCTGTACAAATCGCTGCTGTAATAGCTGCCACATTAAAAGCATGTGATCCGAATGGGGCTGCAAGAAGCGAACCCAAACCTGTTACAGCTAAAATAGGATTGGCACTTGTCTTGAATCCATCATTACGCAAAACAAGCATTCCGGGCATATACTGCCCCGTCAAGGTAATAATGAACAGCGGTAAGGCAACGCCAAGTAAGGCGTTTAACGAAAACGCTGGAACAACAAATACAGGCGATGCTACAGCCAATTGGATTGTACTGAAGTCTGTTTTCCCCATGCATATCAAATAAATCAAACCGATTGCCAATATGCCAACAATGGCGTAACGGGAAGTAAACCTTCTTAGCACGATATAGCCTGCAAACAGTACAATCACAAGCAAAGGATCTACCTTCGCCCCTCCAAAGGCCGAAATACCAAACTGTAGTAAAATACCGGCTAACAATCCGGAAGCGATGCCTGGGGGAATAAGTCGAACGAAACGTTCAAACATGCCTGACAAACCTAAAATAATAAATCCGACTGCTGAAATCATGTAAGCGCCAATAGCTTCTGGATAAGGGGTTACCGCTAATGCTGAAACGAGAAACGCCACACCCGGTGTAGACCAGGCTGTAATAATCGGTTCCTTATATCGATAACTGAGCCAAATTCCCGTTACGCCTACCCCAATCGAGATGGACCAAATCCAGGAAGCGGTCATTTCCGGGCTTAAACCAGCCACTTTTGCAGCTTGAAAAACAAGGATAAACGTACCCCCGTAATTAACAATTACGGATATTAAAGCGGCGATCACCGGAGATATCAAATCACGGCCGCGTAACGAAGGGGATGCTGTCTTCATATTTAACACTACCTCTCACTTAATCATCGATGCGTGTGTTTTCATTCCAGTAATACTCGTCCGGTAAATAGCGTTGACCAAATACACTTGTCCCTACACGTATCATTGTAGCTCCTTCTTCAATGGCGACTTGGAAGTCACCAGACATACCCATCGATAAAATATCCATTTCTACGCGTGGAATATTTTTCTCTTTAATCTGTGTACGGATCTGGTTTAACAATCGAAAACAATGTCGTGTTTCTTCGTTTGTCGCATTCAGTTTTCCAATGGTCATTAAACCTTTCACGTTTAATGTCTCGAATTGAGACAACTGTTCTACAAGCTCAACGGCTGTTTCTGGAGAGGCACCAAATTTACTTTCTTCGTAGGACGTATTAATTTGCACAAGAATGTCTAAGGTCTTATTCTCTTTGAGAAGCTGGTTATGTAACGCTTGACCCAGTTTCAGACGATCTACGGAATGGATGAGAGTAACATATTTAACTACGTCCCTTACTTTATTTGTTTGCAGATGTCCGATAAAATGCCATTCCACCTGCTTGCTTTGTTCCATGAGTGGGAATTTGTCTCGGAGTTCTTGAGCTTTGTTTTCTCCAAACAGGACCTCACCTGCTTGAATAGCTATTTGTAATTTCTCTAGCGGTACCGTTTTGGTCGCGAGCAACAACTTGATGTCCTCTATGTTGCGACCTGAAGCCTGGCAGGCCAATGCCATTTGCTGTCTTACAGATTGAAGATTTTCTTCTACTAGATGTTTCATGTCAGCCACCTTCTTTCTATTCCGAACAGGAATGAATCAATGAGATTAGCTCCTCCTTATGTATTGTGAAGACTGTGTGGAACGTCATGCTAGTATAGCAACGCATGGATTGGATATACATATCCAAAAATGCTATTTTGGAACAGTCCAAAACGACAAAGTAGACATTAATTCAATTGGGGTTCCTTTAATACGCTTTTAAAAGTCAATAATCTGATTGATGTGATGCCCGCACGCTTCTTCCAAAATGAAAAAAGCCGCTAAATTAGCGGCTTGGTATAGTTCTATGTTCATGTCCAAGAAGATACATGTTTTATGATGATTTACTCATTCACATTTTCCTTCGTTACCAGCTTCAATTCAGCGGGAATCGATGACTCCACCTGCTTGCCACTGAGCACATCCAGAGCTGCTTGCAGCGCCAATTGGCCAATCAGTATAGGCTGCTGAGCGACTGTTGCCGTCAATTTCCCATCCTGAATGGATTTGATTGCATCATCATTACCATCGAATCCGATGACCGGAATGTCTTTACCTGAGCTTTGAATCGCTTCAATTGCACCAAGTGCCATCTCGTCATTATGGGCAAATACCGCTTGCACGTCAGGATTACCCTGTAGCAAGTTCTCCATGACATTTAATCCTTTGGACCGATCAAAATCAGCAGATTGTTTGGAAACCACATCAAGTTGCTTGTCAGCCACTTCATGGAAACCTTTACCCCGTTCTCTTGTTGCGGAAGCACCAGGCACACCTTCAAGTTCAATGACTTTTGCTCCCTCACCCAGTTGTTCCACAAAATATTCAGCTGCCATGCGTCCACCTTTAACGTTATCAGATGCCACTAGTGCCGCCACTTCGCCTTTATCTGCGGAGCGATCCAGCGTGATCACAGGAATGCCCACACTATTAGCGGATTGAACCGCTGTGGAGATCGCTGCAGAGTCCGCGGGGTTAATCAGAAGTGCACTAACACCTTGCTGAATGAGATCATCCACATCATTGGTTTGTTTGGCCGAATCGTTCTGCGCATCCACCACGATGACCTGTATTCCCTGTTTTTTGGCTTCAGCCATTACCCCGTCCTTCAGTGATACAAAGAATGGATTGTTTAGTGTAGATATCGACAAACCTATTTTCTTCTGTCCGTTACTTTTGTTTGGGTTAGGTTTCGCCCATTCCGGTGGCTCCAGAGAGCACCCGGCCAGAACGATGATCATCAGCATACTTATGAGTGTTACAGTCCACTTTTTCATATTCGCTTCTCTCCTTATGCTGTTTTCTTGCGGTCCAGCAGGACGGCAATGGCAATGACGATACCTTTTACAACCATTTGATAAAATGAGTTTACTTCAAGCAAGTTCAATCCATTATTCAACACGCCGATAATCAGAACACCGATCAGTGTACCAACGATGCGTCCGCGTCCTCCAGCAAGACTTGTACCACCCAATACAACTGCTGCGATTGCATCCAGCTCGTAGGATGTACCTGCCGTTGGTTGCGCTGAATTCAAACGCGATGTCAGAATTGCACCTGCCAGAGCAGCGAGCATACCTGTCAGGGAGTAGATCATAATTTTCACGCGATTAACTTTGATACCCGAGATAATGGAAGCTTTCTCATTACCGCCGATGGCGTACGTTTTACGACCAAAAGCCGTTTTATGCAAAACAATCCACAGAATCATGAAGGTAATCAGCATCGTGATTGCAGGTACCGGAATGCCCAGCAGGTAACCGCGGCCAAACAGTTGGAACAACAGGTTATCCCCGAGTCCTGTAATTGGATTACCATTGGTGTACACCAATGTCAGTCCTCTGAATATCGTCATGGTTGCCAATGTAGCGATAAACGGAGCCATTCTGCCTTTGGTAATCATCAGTCCGTTCACCATACCCATGACACCACCGAGTGCTACACCAATGATGATGGACAAGATCGGATCGAGACCAGACAACATCATATTTGCTACAAAAGCACTGGATAAAGCCAGGATTGAGCCGACCGACAGATCAATTCCACCCGTCAGGATAACAAACGTCATACCAAAGGCAATCAGCGCATTAATCGAGACTTGACGCAATAAATTCAAGATATTGAGCGGTTCCAAGAAACTTGGATTCAACACTGATACGATGAGAATAAGAATGATTAAGCCAAGCAGCGGTCCCAATTTTTGTATCACGTTTGAGAAACGGAATCCGCTTTTAGCCGTTTTGTTTTCCTGCATTGTTGTCATATCACTGTCCCCCTGTGGCCAATGTCATAATGTGTTCTTGTGTTGCTACTTCCCTTGCAACCTCGCCACTGATGTGTCCCTCATGCACAACCGCGATCCGGTCGCTCATGCCAAGCACTTCAGGCAGCTCCGACGATACCATGATGATTGCAACGCCGCGGTCAGTCAGTTCATTCATCAATTCATAGATTTCGCGCTTCGCCCCGACATCCACTCCGCGGGTAGGTTCATCCAGGATAAGTACGCTTGGTCCGATACCAACCCATTTCGCGATAACCACCTTCTGCTGGTTACCCCCGGATAGATTCCTTGCCGCCGTCTCGGAGGATTGCGTTTTGATCTGTAGACGTTTGATCAGTGTATCAACAAAGTCTTGTTCTTTTGAAGTTGAGATGAAACCTTTGCTTGAGAAACTGAACAGATTTGGCAACGCCATATTCTCGCGAATAGAGAAGTCTAATACCAGCCCTTCATCCTTGCGGTCTTCTGTAATAAACCCGATTCCATGTTTCACTGCATCTGCCGGTTTACGAATGTTCGCTTTTTTGCCGCGGATGAAGATTTCACCGCTATCCAACGTATCCAAACCAAAGATGGTTCTCATGATCTCTGTTCGTCCAGAACCCATGAGTCCTGAGAAACCGAGTATTTCCCCCGCTCTCACGGTGAAGTTAATATTCTCGAATAGACCTTTGCTACTTGCATTCCTTACTTCGAGGACAACTTCACCATAAGAAGGATTCCGGACAGGATAACGCTCGGTAAGTTCACGACCTACCATTTTCCGCACCACTTCATCAAAGCTTGTCTGCGGAATAGCTTGTGTGTCTACCGTTCTTCCGTCACGCATGATGGTAATCCGGTCACAGATCGTGAATATCTCCTCCATTCGGTGAGAAATATAGACGATGGATACGCCTTCCTTCTTCAGCGAGCTGATTACACCAAACAGCTTCTGGATCTCACGCTCCGTAAGTGCTGCTGTTGGCTCATCCATAATGATGACCTTGGCATCTGTCATTAGCGCTTTGGCAATCTCGATCATCTGTTGCTGCCCGACAGAGCACTCTCCCGCAGGACGTTCCAGTGGTATGTCTACGGAAAGCTTGGCGAACTGTTCTTTGGCAAGCGCTTTCATTTGTCTTGTGTTGAGCAATCCGAATGATGATGTCATTTCCTTACCAATAAAGAGATTATCCAGCACCGTCATTTCAGGCCATACATTCAGTTCCTGATGTATGAATGTGATACCCAGTTTCTCGGCTTCCTTCGGACTTGCAAAATAGTTTTCTTCTCCGTCCATGGTGATGGTTCCCTGATCACGCTGATGAAGACCAATCAGGATGTTCATCAGTGTGGATTTGCCGGCTCCATTCTCCCCCATCAGGGCATGAACTTCACCATCTTTTAGTTCAAAATCCACTCCGCTCAGCACCTGATTCGTTCCAAACGCTTTATGAATGTCTTGCATCTGAATGTGCATTACGCAACCTCCTTTTAACCGAAATGGACTCCCGATTGTAAAATGCAATTGGCATAAGGTGTGGCTTCACCTGTGCGGATGACCACTTTCACCTGCCGTGTTAATGCTTTGAATTGTTCGTGGCTGACGGAAGCATCGATTGCTTCTACCCCAAATTTCTCTGTGATGAATTGCATCGCTACGGGATTGCCTTCGCAAATCTCTTCAGCCACAATGACTTTCTCAATGACCATATCTTCAGCGATCGCTTCCACCACTTCGCGAAAACTTGGTGTTCCCAGTTTGAGGGCCAGATCAATTTTGAGTACCCCGTCCGGTACCGGCAGACCTGCATCCGCAATCGCAATCATGTCCGTATGGCCCAGATCAGACAAAATCTTGGAAATGTGACTATTCAACATGCCATTTCTTTTCATTACAAGCTCTCCTCTACTTCATCACGCGTCGGCATGCCGCCCTGCGCTCCGAACTTGGTGACGGACAACGATGCAGCCCGATTGGCAAAGCGTATACTCTCTTGCAACGCTTTTCCTTCAGCCAAAGCAACTGCAAATGCGGCGTTGAACGTATCCCCTGCCCCCGTAGTATCAACAGCCTCAACTTTATAAGTTGGGACTAGAATTTCGTCAGTGCCATCAAAGTACCGTACACCTTTACTGCCCTCCGTAATGAACAACTTGTTAGGATACTGACGTAATGCCTGTGCAGGACTCATGCCCTGAAACAAAATCTCGGCTTCATGCTCGTTCGGCGTGATATATGCGGCATTGTCGATCACTTCTTGCGGCAATGTTCTCGCCGGAGCGGGATTAAGCAGCAGCGGTGTTCCGAATTCTGCACACAATGCACTCACATGCACAACCGTTTCCTCCGGAATTTCCTGCTGAATTAATACGATATCTGCATCGCGGATCACTTCAGCTGCTTCATCGACATATGCAGGAGTGACTTCCCGATTCGCCGCTTCAACCACTACGATACTATTATCACCTTCTGCCAGAATGATATGAGCCGTACCACTTTCTAAATGTGTAACCGGTTTCACATTTTGCGTATTTACAGCATTTGCTCTAAAGTTCTCTACAATATCTTTGCCAAAAGCATCGTCGCCTACCCGGCCGATCATCGAAACCTCGGCACCCAGTCGTGCAGCGGCAACAGCCTGATTGGCTCCTTTGCCACCAGGAACCGTTTTGAAGCTATCGCCAAGAACGGTTTCACCCGCCCCCGGCCGTCTTGACGAAGTAACAACCAGATCCATTGAACTGCTTCCAATTACACATATTTTAGCCATCTGATCTCACCTTTCTCGTAGTGCCCCGTTCGATGAAACTTACGGGCAACTGTATGTTTTTATTCTCTATTGCAGCTTGTTCCACAAGCTGGATAAGTAATCCCGCCGCTTCTCTTCCCATCTCGTATGCTGGCTGACGGATGGTGGACAATGCCGGCGATAACAGGCTGCTCATCGGAATATCATCAAAACCAATCACTTGTACGTCATCAGGAACCTTTCTTCCGATTCGTGATGCCTCATGGAGTACTGCCATGGCTGCGATGTCATTGCTGGCAATAACCCCGTCTGTGTCCGCATAATTCCTGAATAATTCTTCAGCCCATACACCTGCCTCGTTAATTGAAAATGAGGTCGTCTGGATCACCCGGTAGTCTAACCCAGCATCACGGATGATTTCAATCGCCCCTTCAAAACGATCTTGAGCGGGTCTGATCTGTGACGGTCCCTGCATAACTGTGATCCGGCGACTGCCGCGTTTGATAATCTCCCTTGCAGCTAGTCTTCCACCTTCCCTACCGTCCGCATACACGGATGGACGATCCAGTGAAGTTCTGTCCAGAAACACGACGGGAATCTTCAGTTTTTCATATATTGAAGAATGAGGATAGTTCGTTGAAGAGATCACACCGACTACGTTGTTCTGGATAAACGTCTGGATGTAATCCTGCTCCTTCTGTTCATCCTCATCACTATTTCCAAATATCAGTCTATAATCCTGCTCCTGCATCCGGTCCTCTACGCCGCGGGCCAACTGCGGGAAGTAAGGGTTCGTGATATCCGGCAACAACAGGCCAATCAGTTTGGACTTGCGTTTATATAATGAGCGAGCCACTTCATTTGGCGAAAAGTTAAGCGCCTTCACAGCATCTTCCACTTTTTTGCGTGTGTCGGCATGAACATAACCTCTATCATTAATGACTCTGGATACGGTGGCAACAGATACGCCAGCCAGTTGAGCTACGTCTTTAATTGTTGTCATAAGTTGCTCTCCTCTATGTGTAACCGGTTACAGACATTAAATTATCATATTATTTTCAATTTGACAAGCGTTTTCATTCTGGAAATTTCTCCAAGTATACATAAAGTGTACTGGAATCCATCTATATCATGGTTTTCTCCTGTCAGGGAGATCGTTACTTCATAGACGTAAAGAGGCCATCACTCAATTAAAACTCAGAGTAATGGCACCCAGATCAACATAAGAATCAGCAATCTCGCTGAACTTAATTAGCCTTTAATTTAACAAATTAGATAATAACATTTTCGAATAAATCAATTTATAGCGTTTATTTTACAACTCCCCGTATACTTCATCTGTCACTGGTTCCAACCATTCCGGTGTACCCGCAGTGATCGCAATGTGTTCAAACCAACTATCTTTAGCGGCCCCATGCCAGTGTTTTACACCATCATGAGTCACAATAACATCGCCGGCTTTGAGGAATTGGGCAGGTTTTCCTTCTTCCTGATACCAACCTTCCCCACCAGTCACTAACAACAGCTGAAATCCACCACGATGGATATGCCAGTTATTTCTGCATCCCGGTTCAAACGTTACATTACCAACACCCACATTCACTTTGGGATCAGCAACCAAGGATTGGAGATAACTTTGCCCTATGAAATATTGCGAAAATGCTTCGTTTTTTTCTCCTACCGGGAATATCACTCCATCTTTAACTTCTTCATGTTTAGCCATTTTATTTCCTCCAGTGTGATCTTATTGATTAATGCTTCCTGCTCCTATGTTGACCTAAAAGTGATTACACACAAACGTGCGATATCGCACATTTGTGTATAATATAAAGTAATTGCACTGCCTCTGCAAGGATCAAATGAACTCGATCTGTGTCTTATGGCGCAAGAAGACAACATTTGTGCAATTACTCTCTGGAAAGAATGGTGATTACTATCGTTTTTATCACAGATCGAAGAATACTTAAGTCTCAGGAAGCGATCAAATCCGCTTTTATCAAACTCATGAACGAGAAACCTTTTGATACCATTACGATGCAAGATATCTCTGATCATGCAAATGTCGGCCGCAGAACGATATACCATCACTATTCGGACAAATTTGACTTGCTGGATAAATTAATTGAAGAACATATCGATGAACTAAGAAGATTGTGCAAGGAAGCATCCGATCTGGATTTTATAGAAAGCAATGTACTTTGGTTCGATTATTTTGAAGTTCACTATTCATTTTTCTCGGCTATGTTACTGAGTAAAGGAGCCCCTTTTTTCCGCAATCGCTTCCTTGCTCTCGTCATTGAAGAACTGGAGGATGAGGTGAATGTGACGGAGGGAAAAAATAAAGGACTAACAAAAGAAGTGATTCTCACGTTCTTTGGTACAGCAATCGTGGGTATCGTGGAATCCTATTTCACGAATGGATTACCCCGGCAACCTCACATTGTCGCAGAACAAGTTGGGATTTTATTAGAAAGGAATCTATAACATAGACTCCTCATGAACCGTTCCTTCTTTTAATCAGACCAATTGAAGAGCGGTTTATTAATTATCATTACAAACATTAGCGATATGTGATATGGTCAGTGAGGATGTTAATAGATTCATACATACATATGTACATGAAATGTGAGGAGAAGATCGAAAGTGATAGAGAGAAATACCCTTGAGAAACCGAGTAAATTTAGTGATCCCATTTTTGTCATGCTCGTGGCAAGCCTTTGTTGCTTGTTATGGGGAAGTGCGTACCCATCCATCAAACTTGGATATATTGCATTTAACATAATGCCGGAAGATATTGCTTCCAAGTATGTATTTGCAGGATACCGGTTTACACTGGCGGGTATGCTGCTCTTGCTCCTGTCTCGTATCGTTAGAAAACAGAAGCTCCAATTAACCAAGCCTCAGTGGACAGGCCTCATCATGTTAGGTATATTGCAAACCGGTTTGCAATATATGTTTTTCTACGTTGGCGTAGCCAATACGACAGGTGTCAAAGGCTCCATTATGAACGCTACTACAACCTTTTTCAGTGTTGTTCTGGCCCATTTCATCTATAAAAACGACAAATTAAGCAGAAATAAAATCGTTGGTTGCTTGCTTGGATTCGTTGGTGTAATCATCGTAAACTTCCATACGGATCTGCTTGCTTTTTCCTTTTCATTCACAGGCGAAGGCTTCGTTATTATAGCGGCACTTGTTTTTTCCGTTACAGCCCTTTACGCAAAACGTCTCACGGCTACGATCGATGTTCTGATCATAACAGGTGTCAGCTTATTCGTCGGGGGACTGGTACTTACGCTGTTAGGTCTATCACTCGGCGGTCGGGTCACCCATTTCACCCTGGAATCCACCAGTAACTTAATCTACCTGGCTTTGCTGTCATCTGTCGCATTTTGTCTATGGAATATGCTTCTCAAGTACAACAAGGTCGGAAGAGTGTCTGTCTATAACTTCCTAATCCCTGTATTTGGAGCTTTATTATCAGCGTTATTCCTGGGGGAAACGATTCTGGAATTGAAAAATCTGGTCGCATTACTGTTCGTATCAGTCGGCATTTATTTAGTCAATCGTGTACGTTCTGTGCAGAGCTCTAATAACACTCCAATGAAATAGACTACGCGTCCACTTCCATGGATAACAAAAAAAGCCGCTAATCAGCGGCTTTTTTTGTAAATGTGATTAAGCTATGCTTTCATTTCTTTACGATGAATGCTATACCTTAATATATACTCGTAAAATCAATCAAGTCCTCTTCTTCCTCATAAGTAAATACAATGGCGTGATTACCCAATTGGTATACCATCTCATAACCAACCACGACTTCATTGTAATATTCTGAGGAAGGTTTTCCCATCCATATTTTCACATTCCGTGGTGAAAGATTCTGCTTTTCATTGTACAAATCAAAAACGGCAATACGTGATTTATTGGTAAGCTCGTGCATGTATGAATCAAACCCGACGCCGAATTTAGAATAAAAATAGTACGCTCCCCATTCCCCGTTTGAACGAGAATTAGGTTTCCCCAGCTTTTTTTGCGCATTTTGAAGCGTCATACCAATCTTGATGTCCGTCCGGCCTGGCAGCACACCCTTTAAAGCAGCTTCCTTTAGGCTTTTCAGGTAAGCGCGATCGCCAACACCCGAGTTTGGCCAAGCTTCTGAACGAAGGTTTCTCGTATCTTCCAAGCGTAATTCCAATTTGTTCACATTCAGCTTAAACGTATCAACCCCATAGACGAATTGAAGGTTGTTGTAATTTTTGAACTGCACTCGGGCACCTGAAAGAGTACGGATTCCATCATCTCTGCTTGCAGAGTAGGAATCGTCGATTTTTTTTCCCTTATTATCGACATATGTTACACGGCGCAATTCCCCGGAACGAACAATATACGTTTTCACCTCATTAAAATTAGAAGTTCCCCAATCGGTGATCATCAGCATGTCTGGTGTACTAGCCTCTTTGCTCTTCACAACAAAGTTCCAGGTTTGAGGCAAAATAATCGTATTCAGATCCAGTTTTGCTGCCTGAACAGTTCCGTATGTTGCACCTTTTTTCAGCAAGGCTGCACGATACGTGCCTGAATAACTCTTGTCGCCTTTTTTATTGTTGGTCCAGCCATTTTCTTTGGTCAGCGTTCTCTTCTGTTCATCATAAGCGAAAATATAAACGGTGTAAGCCGTTTGTTTGGCATCACGAAGCGTGAATGAAAGCCGGCTCATACTTTCGAGCTGTTTGGCGGAGATTTGCTCTCCTTTGGCAGCAGCATTGGGTGGTAGCAGGAGCAATGTGCTCAGAACGTAGACGAATAAGGTAAGTAAGGCCAGAGAAGCCCATTTTGATTGGTGCTTAGGGTGTATCATCGATGACTCTCCTTTGAGTAAAAAATAAAAATCTAACAGCTCTTTTCTAATTATGAATCGTTCACAATCTCAACATTCAAACAGGTACTTGCTAGCGTGTAATCTTGATCAAACTATGTAGTTAATATAGATTCATGTTCAATAAGCATATCCTCCTACTAGTACTAATTTCCTAAGAATGATAACATACCCTTTCTAATAAAGAAATAACAATCTAATTAATAGATTTCGAATCATATAACATAAAAAAGCCGCTATTTAGCGGCTCTTCAAGTAACTTCGAATACGATATGATTTATAGACAGGAGTAAACCACATTACGTAAGCGTCGTTGAACGTATGGCTCCTGACTGTTCAGCAGGTGCTGTGCATACATAACTGTAAGCTCTGAATCCGGATCAATAATAGCCATACAACCAGCAGCGCCGCTCCATCCAAATTCGCCAATTGGACTCAGTGAGCCGCTTGCTGCTTTGGAGATATGTGTGCGAACACCCAGTCCATAGCCGTATCCATACATATGATCCCAGGAATAATCAGCACGAGTCATCTCGTTCAGGTGGTCCGTTCGCATCAGTTCCACTGAAGCTTGTGACAGAATGCGCACGCCTTGGGGACTCGTACCATGCCCAGTAAGCGCGTTCAGAAAACGTGCATAATCGCTAACGGTTGATAGCAACCCTGCACCGCCGCTTTCCAGCTCCGTACCCACACGGAATCCATTGCCGTCCAAACGTACAGCCTTTTCAAGCTCATCATTATAAGCATACTGTGGAATCAGGCGTGTCTGCTGCTCATCGTTCAGATTAAACGCTGTATCGTTCATGCCAAGGGGTCCGGTAATTTCGTCCCGCAGATACGTACCAAAGCGTTTGCCACTTACCACTTCCACCAAGGCTCCTAACACATCATGGCACATGCTGTAATTCCAGTGTGTCCCTGGTTCAAACAGCAGTGGTTCTTTCGCAAGCGCTCTCGCGAAGTCACGTGTTGGTAATGTTCCGTCGGTGCTTTTTACAGCTTCTTGAATGCTTGGACTACCCACGTCATACGAGAACCCGGCGGTCATGGTGAACAAATCACGTACTGTAATGGCTCTTGTCGCCTTTTCCAGTCGGATCTCCCCGTTCGCCATCGTTTTCTTTACCGTCATCTCAGCATACTCTGGCAGATAATCAGACAGTGGATCGCTTAGCAGCATTTCACCTCTCTCAACCAGTTGCAATCCTGCCACGCAGGTCATAATTTTGGTCATGGAGTATAGATTGAAGATCGCTCCATCACCGATAGGTGTTTTCTCTTCCAGATTGGCGTATCCATTACGATAATGGAAAACGGTATCATTTCGATGCATCACCAGCACCTCTGCCCACGGTATACGCCAGGATGTAATGCGGTCAATAAATGAAGCAAGCGGTTTAAAGTCCATGTCTTTTTCCATCCTTCTATGTAGAATCGTTTATCATTTTGCAATGTGGTACATGTTCACTCCCACAATCGACATATTATTAATATACGACCTTTTACAACGATTGACTACCACCTATATGGCCTCAACCATCCATTTATTGACCGCCGAATTTGTATTTCATTTCGTTCATGATTTGGCAGGCAGTGTGAGATAACGTTAATCAGAAACAATTTGAACTCCTCAATGTCTGACATCCAATCAACATCGATATTCAATTATGCAAAAAAGCCGCTATGTTCGCGGCTTACAATGAGTTCGTTTCACAGCTCGGAACCGTATGAAGTATCACTACTACTGTACTTCTGCTCTTGTCGTGGAGACAAAGGTCATCAATTCTTCTACGGGTGTGCGAGGACGAGGCTTGGGAATCTTATCCTGATCAAAATACCCCAGATGAAGTGTGCCAATGATTCTCTCCCCTGATTTCACACCTGTCTTAGCGTAGAAATCAGGGTCAAAATTATATTCATTCGTCTTCCACACTACGCCGATATCCTGCTCCCATGCCAGGAGTTGAATATTTTGAATAAGGGCAGCACTAGCCCCCACAGCATCTTCCCATACCCGTTGTCTCGGATCAGCCTCAATCACAACCAGCAGATGGGCTTGGATAGATTCGCAATAGTCCTTTTGCAACTTCTCTGTCCAGCGCTCCCGCTCATCTTTGGAAAACGTATGTAGCACCGCATCAGCAAATTGCTTCCGACCTTCTTCTACAAATAATATGAAGCGCCATGGCTCTTTACGGGAATGAACAGGTGCCCACACGGCCGCTTCCAGCAAGTGCATGATCGTTTCTTTCGCCAGCGGTTTGCCATTGAACTGACGAATAGTTCTTCGTTCACGAATAATCTTTTCCATTACAGACGTTTCCATAAGGGGGGATCGTCCTCCTGTCTTGTTTTCTTATTGGGTAAGGAAATTTACCGCTTCGTCGATAATCTTGGTCTGTCCAATGGGTCCTCCCGGACCTTGGAACCACAAGCCGTAGTCAACGATGTAGACATTGTTGTTTTTAACAGCATTCAGGCTTTTCCACACTGCGGTTTTTTGCAATTCTGTCGTTTCATTTTCGTCTGATGACAACAGGAAAATATGATCCGGATTAATCGATGGTAACGACTCCATGGAGATTACTTTCATTGAATCTGTCGGGTCAGGTATGGATACAGGAGGTGTCAGGCCTAGATCGTCGTACAGAACCTCATAGTTTCTTTTACTGTAATAACGCACTTCTTTATCGGATAAACGCAGGAACATCACGGTCTCGCCTCCGATGGATTGCTTGATTTTCTCACGGGCTTCTGCAGCCTTCTTTTCGTATTCTTCAATGACCTGTTTGGCCTGATCCGTCTTCCCTAACATATCTCCCATATGTAACAGGCTTGTCTTCATACGAATAATACCTTGCTCGTCCTGCAGCTTCTCTGCCAGCAAGGTAGGCGCAATTTTGCTGAGGCTGTCATAGGCATCACTCATGAAATCCTGACCGATAATCAGGTCTGGCTCTGCCGCCAATATGCTTTCGTAGTTGGGATCAACCTGCCAGCCCAGATTTTCTTTTCCTTGTAGTTGATCGGACAGGTAGGTAGGAAACTGATCACTCCCCTCCTCATTACTGGATGCTGCCTGGGGTACAATACCGAGTGCTAACAAATAGTCAGTTGCAGCCGGGAACAACGAAATAATATGCTGAGGATCACCTTTGATGACAGTTTCTCCCCAAGGATGTTTAACAACACGCTCCTGTACTGCTGATTCGGTGGATTGCGCGACTTCGGTGATTGGAGCATTGTTACCGCTTGTTCCATTACTGCTTGTTGCTGAACTGCCCTGATAAGGGGAACAGGCTGATATTAATAATGTAAGGCTGAGCATCAAAAGCAATGCAACGGGTTTTCTCGATCTCATAGATGTAAGTGATTCTCCTTTTGTGTTGTATTGATAATAATTATCATCATCAATAGGATCATAACCGCGATGCATGGGACTGACAATGGACAATTCTGATTCTTGGATAGCATTATTCTGACCGGTTGGCAAGGCGATACATTTTTGTTTGAACCGACCTGGTGAAAGGCCAACATACTTTTTAAATACACGATTAAAATAGATCACATCCGGAATGCCGATTGCCTCGGCAATCTTCTGAAGAGATGCATCTGTGTGCAACAGCAGCTCCTTGGCTTTGTACATCCGTATCCGAGTTAAATAGGTAATCAGACTGTTGCCTGTCTCTTTCTTGAACGTTCTCGACAGATGCCCTGCACTGCAATCCAGAAGTTCTGCGAGCGGATCGACCATAACGGGCAACATGTAATTCTCTTGAAGATAACGAACGGCTTGAGCTACCAGATCGGGCTTGGCAGTCTCAATTCCTTGTGCACTTAACTGCCTCATTAATTCATTAATAAATTGATAAAATAACGTCTTTACCTGAAATTTCGAGAACGCATCCGTCCGTTCCCAATGTTGCTCTATTCTTTGGACTTTATCATATAAGTCAATGGGATAGCTTGGGGCGAAAGCATATTGCACGTGAAACGGGACATGTTGCCTGAGCAGAGCTTGATTCTCACGAGTATTGGATAACGACAAATTAGCCCGATAAAACATCAAATAAAATTCGAATGAATCCTCGTTCAGGGAAATTTTCATCCATACCCCCTTGCCTCCATGTAAGACTTGCATCTGATCGATCGCGTACATCGTATCATCCAGTGTAATCGTTGCATTGCCGCGAACTGTATATATAAAACCGCTAATTGGAAATCGATAGGCATGGATGGGTTCGCCAGCGCGCACGACGACGTGACGCACTTCCCATATTTTAATTGAGGCCAGATTCCATAACTTCACATGCTCTTCTACGTGCATCTCTTCCTTCACCTTCCACAACCCATTAAGTTAGCAAAACATCAGCAAAATCAGCGGATATTTTCACTTTTCTCCATTCTATCGATAATCATTCTCAACTACAACATATATCTTCCTATTCGATAAAATGCTACGCACGAATAAGCCGATCCATGAAAGGATCGGCTTATGTTGTAACGTTTTAGACTTCGCCGCGTCTGTTCTCAACCGATTTCATACGGTTTTGGTCATCTGGCACTCGGTCAACACTGAACTCTTGACCAGCTTCAACCTCACCATGACCTGAAATATTTCGGGAAAAATTAGTGAACTGTCTTTTTTGATCATCCAGTTCATGTTTTTGCTTCAAAAGCTCTTGCGGGTCCTGCTTTGTCACTATGCTAACCTCCCATACATACTTGAAGTCATGCAATTTAATTCGTACTACAGAAGTTTTCCCATAAGAGAGCTGTACTTATGCATGAATATAGATGAGATGGATATCGTTCCGTTGTTAGTACAGCTAATTTATCCAGTTAAGAGACTAGTTTCAATCCCACAATACTGACGATAATCCCACTAACGATAGCTAATTTCTTTGCATTTTTGGGCTCTTTGAATACATACATCCCCAATAGTACACTGCCCGATGCCCCAATACCTGTCCAGATTCCATAACCAATGCTGATTGGGATCTCTCTCAAAGACAGGGAAAGAAAAATGAAACTTAATCCCAGAAACATAGCGAACATCAATGTATGTTTCAATTTGGTGAATCCATCTGAAAGTTTCAGAAATATTACACCACCAACTTCAAATAAACCAGCTAAGATCAAGAAAAACCAACTCATATTCTATACACCCGCCTTTGGTTTAGGTTCATTGGATACAAATTTCAGACCGATGATGCAACTGATTAATATCATGACCAGCACGATTTTTGATTGCACTTACGGAGTCCCCCAAAAAAATCATTCCCACAATTGCGGTTCCAAATGAACCAAGTCCGGTAAACACCGCATACGCCGTTGATACAGGAAGTACTTTAGTGGATTTTGCAAAGAAGTAGAAGCTGCCAATCATTAAAATAACCGTGGGGATTACGATCTCGATTTTGGAAAATCCATCGGAGAATGACAAACCTAATGCCCAACCTACCTCTAAAATCCCTCCAAGAATAAGGAATAACCACGCCATAAAACATTCTCCTCTTCTGCATTCATGTTGTTGTTTTGTAATCAACATTCACATTCAATAATGATAGTATTTTGTATCATTTGATATAATAATAAACCATCTTTATTTTATATGCAAATTTAAATATTCGTATCAAACTAACAAGAAAATCCGCCTGTTAAAACTCCAAGTTACGCTGTGAACATACAAAAAAAGCCAACCAGAAGTTCCTGGTTGACCAACTACGTATAAGTTAATTTTGTTTTTCGGAATCAGTGAATATCTTTCTTTTTGAAATTGCCGCCTCTCACTTCAGCTACATCGTATACGACTACAAAAGCAGTTGGGTCAATTTCGTGAATGATATCTTTAATTTTACTCTCTTCCATCCGGTTAATGACACAAGTAATTTCCTTGAATTGTTCATTAGAGTAGCCACCGTAAGCCTCGGTATACGTTGCTCCACGGCCTAAACGGTCCCGAATGGTTTCAACCATAATCTCAGGTTGATTCGTAATAATTTTAAACGTTTTGGAGCCGCTCAAGCCCTCTTCAACAATATGTATTACTTTAGAAGCAATAAAATACGCAAGTCCTGACAAGATCGCGCCTTGCAGACCAAACACGGTAGAAACGACAATAAATACAAACATGTTGAGGAACAGGATGAGATCACTGGTCCCAAAAGGTACTTTTCGCGAAAGGAGTACAGCCAGCATATCTATGCCATCCAATGCACCGCCATTACGTAATGCAAGTCCCATACCAAAACCGATGATAATCCCGCCGACAACCGTAACAAGCAAGGTATCACCTTCAATGATGGTTGGTATATGGTGCATCAGACTGGTGCTGATTGCGAGTGAAGCAATACCGATGATCGAATATAACGCAAAGCTTTTTCCGATTTGCTTGTACCCGAGCCACACAAATGGAATGTTAATAATCCCGATGAGCATCCCCAGTGGTAATCCGAACAGCTGTGATCCTACGATACTCAGACCTGTGACACCACCATCTGAGACATTATTCGGGATCAATATGGCTTCCAGGCCATATGCCGTTATAAATCCCCCTATGATAATCAATAATACTTTGGAGAGGATCTTTAACTTGTTTGACTTTTGTTTTCTGTTTTGATGCATTGCATTTCCCCCTTGATGAACAACCGATAAAAAACAGTCTATAATAAAAATCACTGTTTTGGCAATAGATCGTCATTTGTGTGTGTTACTTCATTGTCCGATGAACGCCCGATACGACGAAATTTTATGTTCAAGCATCTCATCTGCTGTGTGAAGTATGTGCATCTGTTTTTGAATCGACTCTTTATGCTCCTCCAGCAGCTTCAAACGATCCGCCGCCGTATGCTCCCCTTCCTGAAACAAGGACGCATATTTCTTAATAATAGCAATGGGCATTTGAGTCTCTTTTAATTTGATCACAAATTGCAGCCACTTCAGGTGTGACTCGTTGTATCGCCTGTCTCCACTGGCATCTCGGAGAGGAGTTACAATCTGTTCCTTCTCATAATAACGCAACGTATGTGCACTGATATGGAGTAATTCTGCCACTTCACCAATGGTATGCATGGTTAACCTCCCCTCCATTTTCCCGCTTGACTTAGAGTAAGCTCTAATCAGTATAATCAACTCGTGGTCACATCACAATATAAAATGAAATCAGATCCAGGAGGAATTCCCATGAAATATACAGTGATTACCGGTGCCAGTTCAGGCATTGGATATGAAGCGGCTTTAGCTTTTGCAGCTCGTGGCAAAAATATAATTCTGGCAGCACGCAGAACCGATGAATTGGACAAGTTAAAAGCAAAAGTAGCTGAAATCAATCCTGCTCTGGATGTTGTCATTCGTACAGTGGATTTGTCCATTGCCGCTAATGTGCATGAATTCTATGAGAGTCTTCAGGCTTACTCCATTGAGACGTGGATTAACAACGCCGGATTCGGAAATTTTGCTTCCGTGGGCGAACAACATCTGCCCAAGATTGAACAGATGCTTCATCTAAATATAGAAGCTCTTACGATTCTTTCTTCCCTGTATGTACGTGATTATGCAGATGTTGATGGCACACAGATCATTAATATCTCCTCTGGTGGTGGATATACGATTGTAGCCGATGCAGTAACCTACTGCGCAACCAAGTTCTATGTAAGTGCCTTTACCGAAGGACTTGCGCAAGAGTTAAAAGGTAAGAACGCAGCGATGCAAGCCAAAGTTCTCGCACCTGCTGCAACCGAGACAGAATTTGCGAAACATTCCTTTAATGTAGATGAGTTTGAATATGAAGGCAGAGTTCCCAAGTTCCATACGGCGGAACAAATGGCTGGATTTTTGCTGGAGTTGTATGACAGTGAAAGTGTAGTCGGCATTGTGGATGGGTTGACGTATGACTTTGAACTAAGAGAACCAATCTTTCCATACGCTGCGAGAGCATCCTCGAAACCACAAAATTAACCCGAAAACTGAAGTCGAAGCTAAGTCGGCTCAATACCGGTAAACATTCACCTAACCTCACTGATAAACATCATTGAATCTAATCGTTAAACTTCAGTTAACGTTAAAAAGGGAACCTGTCTCCAGGTTCCCTTCTTTGTAATTATTTTCAATTCTATATTAATACTTACTATATAATGAAGTAATTATGCCAGCCTCATTTTGAAATCCTGATATCCGAATTCGCGAACAACTTCGCAATCGCCGTCTTTTCTTTTGACTGCAATCGCTGGAAGCGGCATGCCGTTGAACGTATTGGTTTTCACCATGGAGTAAATCGCCATGTCCTCGAATACCAGACGGTCGCCTTCTTGCAAAGGCTGATCGAATGAATAATCCCCAATCACGTCACCAGACAGACAGGTTTGTCCACCTAGGCGATACAGATGAGCCTTCTCACCCACTTCTCCCGAACCGATCAGCGGCGGGCGATATGGCATTTCCAGTACATCCGGCATATGGCATGTAGCTGAAGTATCCAGAATGGCAATGTCCATACCGTTCTTATGGAAGTCCAGCACAGAAGTCACCAGATAACCCGCATTCAGCGCAACAGCTTCTCCCGGCTCCAGATATACTTCCAGACCATAGTCGTTCTGCATACGTTTGATGCATGCTTCCAGTCTCGGAATATCATAATCTTCACGTGTGATATGGTGCCCACCACCGAAGTTGATCCATTCCATCTGCGGCAACCATTGTCCGAACTTCTCGACCACTGCATTCAGTGTAGTCTCCAGATCGCCGGAGTTTTGCTGACACAGTGTGTGGAAGTGCAGTCCAGAGACACCTTCCAACAGGTCTGCATCGAAATCCTCCAGTTTCGCGCCAAAACGCGAACCCGGAGAACACGGATCGTAGATCTCATGTCCTTCTTGGGTGGAGCATTCAGGGTTGACGCGCAAGCCGACCTTACGGCCAGCTTGAAGCGCCTTATTCTTGAATTTTGCAAGCTGCGAAAATGAGTTGAAAATAATGTGGTCGCAGATGGAGATAATCTCGTCGATCTCTTCTGCGCGGTATGCTGGAGCAAAAACATGATTCTCTTTGCCCATTTCCTCATGGCCCAGACGCGCTTCATACAAACCGCTTGCCGTTGCACCGCTCAGGTATTCTCCAATCAGCGGATACATCGCAGTCATGGAGAATGCTTTTTGAGCCAGCACGATTTTGGCACCTGTACGCTGCATAACACCGTTCAGGATTTTCAGGTTTTTCTCAATAAGCGCCTCGTCAACAACAAAACATGGTGTCGGTAATTGCTCGAACCGCATTTTAGCGAACAAGCTCCGATTCTTTAACTTCTTCTGGCAGCTCATCAACGAGTACCGGGTTGAAGTCTTCTACCCATGGGAGGCCCCATTTGTTCAACTCTTCCATGAATGGATCTGGGTTGAACTCTTCTACATTATATACGCCTGGTTTGTTCCATTTGCCTGTCATGACCATTGCTGCACCGATCATTGCTGGAACGCCTGTTGTGTAAGAGATCGCTTGGGAACCCACTTCTTTATAACACTCTTGGTGATCACAGATATTGTAAACATAATATGTTTTGTCTTTGCCGTCTTTTTTACCTTTGAAAATACAACCGATGTTTGTTTTACCTACAGTACGTGGTCCAAGGGATGCTGGATCAGGCAGTACTGCTTTCAGGAATTGCAGTGGAATAATTTGTTTACCTTCATATTCAATAGGCTCGATTGAAGTCATGCCTACATTTTCAAGAGCTTTCAAGTGAGTCAGGTAGCTTTGACCAAATGTCATGAAGAAACGGATACGTTTCAGACCTGGCATGTTTTTTGCTAAAGATTCCAGTTCCTCATGATACAACAGGTACATGTCTTTCTCGCCAACTTCTTTGAAGTCGTAGACACGTTTGATTTCCATCGGCTTCGTTTCGATCCATTCACCATTTTCCCAATATTTTCCGTTCGCAGATACTTCGCGAATGTTGATCTCAGGGTTGAAGTTGGTTGCGAACGGATAGCCATGGTCGCCGCCATTGCAGTCCAGAATGTCGATGTACTCAATTTCGTCAAAGTAGTGCTTCAGGGCATAAGCGGAGAATACGCCAGTCACACCTGGGTCAAATCCACTACCGAGCAATGCAGTGATGCCTGCTTGTTCAAAACGCTCTTTGTAATCCCATTGCCAGCTGTATTCAAACTTCGCTGTATCATGTGGCTCATAGTTAGCTGTGTCCATGTAATTTGTTTTAGTTGCAAGACAAGCATCCATGATTGTCAGATCTTGATACGGCAAAGCGAGGTTCATAACGATATCCGGTTTAACTTCGTTGATCAGAGCGATCAGTTCGTCAACATTGTCAGCATCAACTTGTGCTGTTGTAATTTTTGTTTTTCCGCCGTCCAGCTTGGCTTTGAGTTCATCACATTTTGATTTTGTACGACTCGCGATGCAGATTTCCTCAAAAACTTCGCTGTTTTGAACGCATTTGTGTACTGCCACGGAAGCAACGCCGCCGGCGCCGATGATTAGTGCTTTTCCCATTTTACATTCTCCTATCCCAATATGTATTTTTTTTAAAATTGGTTTAATACGGTGACAACAAGACAACAAAAAAAGCAAGGTGAAAAATGCTCGCAATCGCGCATCATCACACTTGCTTATCGATATACATCATAAAAAAGACGTGAAGTCTCCATGACCAAAAAAGTTCACAAGAACTCCTTTGGCGGAAAGCTTCTTCATGTATATCAATATTGGATCAGAGTCTATATAGCAAATAATTCGCCTTTACCACTCTTATTGACCGTTTCACAAGTTGATGTGCAATTGCACTGGTTGTAAAGTAACCAACTTATAAAATTTGAGCTTTGAACTCAATCAATAAAGCAACATAAGTTGCCAATCGGCGTTTGACCCGGCTGTCCGTATGGCCTTAACTTCCTGGTGAAGTGGTCAAAATTATCTGCTGGAAAGCTCTAATTCATATTGATAAATTAACTTCCCAAAATCACAGGTCTTACACTATCAGACGTCGAAAAAAAAATCAAGCAATAATTAAAAATTATTTTTTTGACCTGATTACGCGTTGGAATGAAATTGATATCCTTCGAATACTTTTAAGCCTTCCGTGTTAAGTAATTTCCCTGTTACTTCAGGCTTTTGAGGACTTTTGTCGAATACTTCTTCACACGAGATCATGATGTTGCCGCCAGCAATTTCCGCTAATTGATCATGAGCCGAATGGTTCGTTTCCTTCTTTGCGAGCTTGCAGAGCAATCTCAATAGCTTTATGCATGAATTGTTCATCTTTATTCATAAGGTTTACCTCCACCACAAAAATTATGTATCCCACTTTATCTTTTACATTAAGCAGTGTTCAATCCATTAACATGTTTCTTGTTCATTCCATTCTATCATCATTACAAATAAAGAGTATGACGATAATTCGTCATACTCCAATGGGTCACACTAAGTGTATCTATTAAAATTTTACGGGCAATGCTGCCAATCCCTGTGATGACAAAGCAGAGTGCCAATGAATCTCTTCCTGAGGAATACTGAGCTGAATATCCGGTAGCCGACGTAAAAGCGTAGTAAACGCCACGTCCCCTTCTACACGAGCAAGTGGAGCGCCAAGACACATATGGATGCCGTGTCCAAAGGCCAAATGCCGTTTTATTTTGCGTTCGATATCCAACTCTTCGGGGTCAGTGAACTGCTGCTCGTCCCGATTCGCTGATTTCAGAAGGGGAATCACAACATCTCCCTTTTGAATCAATTGTCCATCCAGCTCCGTGTTCTGCGTTGCATAACGAGGACCTGAGGAAGTAGCGGGTCCGTTATATCGTAGCAACTCCTCCACCGCAGAAGGAACCAGATTCAGATCTTGTTTCAGTTGTTCTAGTTGTTCGGGATGGGTCAGAAGAAGATAAGAACCAGTTGCAATCAGATTGGAAGTAGTCTCATGTCCAGCAAATATCAATAACGTGATCATGGATATTAATTCATCTTCATTCAGTCGATCTCCCCCCTCCTCCTCAATCGCAATCAATTGACTGATGAGGTCATCAGAAGGTTCTACTCGTTTGTTCGCCACAAGCTGTGAGGTGTACTCTGCAAATGATCGCAAGTGCTGCGCTACGGCAGGGTCCTGTTTACCAAAACCAAGACCTTTGGCAATGGCTTCAGACCATACATGAATCTGAGGTCGGTCTTCCTGAGGTATACCCAACATTTCGGAAATAACGTTTATTGGGAAAGGATAGACATAGTCTTTTACAAGATCCATCTCTCCCTTTCCTTCGATTTGGTCAATCAACTCATCGGCAATTTCCTGGACGCGTGGACGCAGGCTTTCCATATATCTTGGCGTGAACGCTTTGGAAACCAGGCTACGCAGTCTTCGGTGATCCGGTTCATCAACAAAGAGCATCGACTTTCCGGTAAAAAAAGTCTGGGGTTCCGATGAACCAAGCTCACCTGAGAGATTCTTTCGAATATCATTGCCACTATCAATAGAGTTCATATCTACCGTAAATCGAGAGTGATCTTTCAGCACTTCCATGGCGACGTCCATCCGAGTTACAATCCAGGTTTGCCCTGCTCCACCCATTGGATTAGGAATAGGGACAACGGAACCTTTGGCACGCATCTGTGCAAACATGGCAAATGGATCTTTACTATTTTCTTCGCTAAACAAATTAAATTCTACTTTTTCTGATGTCTGGTTATTCGAGTTATTCATATAAATCTTCCTTTCGAAGTGAAGTTATTCAAATCTATGGAAATATATGTTCATTCCGATTATATACTACTCGTATAATTAATTTCAAATCTCATAGTTTGAACAAAAAAAATAACTGTTATAACAATAAATAATTAATATACTAATAGTATATTAATTAAAACTACAGGCATAAAAAAGCAAAAAAAGAGGTCGGCTACGAGCCAACCCCCATATTAATTACGTTGCTTCACCAGTTCCAAATACCACCAACAGGCTTCGGTCAGTCTATTGGCTTCAGATTGAAACGCACTGGATTTGTACTCTTTGTGAAACGCTTGAAGCACCACTTCGATTACAGGAATATTTAAATCCTCTTGATCTTGTAATAGCGCTAAAAGCCCCTTCGAAAGTTGCTTGAATGATGCAGATTCCTTGGATTTTTGTACACGGTTGTTGAACTCATCAAATTCGATCAATATATTATCGATGTCCAGACCCATATCATGGTTACGCTCATCGGCATTCAGGAAATAGAGAGACTGAAAGTCGAAAATATGTTCATTTCTCTGATGCATTGTTCTTAGGATCACTTCAATGTACGTTAGTACTTTTGGAACCACTTCGCTCCATACCGGTTTTGGCGTATTTAGACTTCTTGATGTGTTGGCAATCTGATGTAATATGCCGTAGCACAATATGGCCCCTTCGTTGGCATATAAGCTAATATCGTTCCCGTAAACCTGAATCAAGCGTGTGGACAGCCATTTTAGGTGAACTGTAGCCAGTTTGGCTGAGTTGATCTCCCCGGAATAAAAACCCGTCCAATATAATTCCCATACTCGCTCTTTATTAGGTACAGACATAGGAATCGCAATCTGATCTACGAGCAGGTCATAATCCGATGTATAGTGATTTTGTTCAAGCTCTTTACGAATGAAAACATCCTCTTGCATACGCTGATCAATAATTGAATATAAACAGTCTTCTTTGGAACTGAAGAATTTGTAGAATGTGCCTTTGGATACACCCGATTGATCCAAGATCATCTGGATTGTTGTATTTGCATAGCTGTGCTCTAAAAATAGTGCAAGTGCTGTTTCCAATAAACTTTGTTTACGACTACTCATATCTCGTTATCGCCCCAAGTTTTTCTATTGATTTTAACATTCATTCCTCAGGAGTTGAAGCATTGATTCGCAGTATAGCTGTCATATAAAATAATTGCACAATGAGTAAATTTGCACAATGAGCAACTTGTTTGTTATGATAAACCTCACAAAGTGCATATTCAGTAAGTGTGCTCTTCTTAAAAGAATTAAACCATAGTCATTGGTGTTGGAGGTGAACGCATAAGCGGAGAATAATGATCAAACGAAACTTGCGACATTTGAAGAAAGAAGCAACTGAAAAAGCACTTGCTAGTGCTGCATTTGAACTTACCCTTGAACATGGGCTTGATGGCTTTACGGTCGAAGATATCGTGCATCAGGTGGGTTGTTCCCGCAGAACATTTGCAAACTACTTCACATGTAAGGAAGAGGCAGTAGCCAGAGGCGCAATATCCGTTCAGAATACAACGGAACTCGAAGAGTTGCTTACCGAATTGCCCGACAACGTCTCCTTGCTTGACGTACTGTATAACCTGATCAAGATGCAGCTTACAACAGAACTAATAGGAAGACTTCATCAGCTACTATCGCTATCCCAGACCTATCCCGTGCTTGAACCGCATTACCTTGGAGCCATGCACCGGATGCAGACGCAGGCACAAGATACCTTATTAGACTTATCTAACGGGAAGTATGACGAGATCTATACTTATCTTTTGATCAACGCACTATATGGAACAATACTGCCATTAATTGATGGAAGACTCAATGTGTTACTGCCCGGACAAGTCATTACTGAAGATACCAAGCCCGGTGTTTTAACATTCGATCAATTTTTGGAAACCACGTTTAATCATTTACGGGCAGGATTTGAACATGCCAACCATCCACATTCATCATAGAGGAGTGTAAAATAGAGAAATGTCTACATTATTATACAGAGTGGGGAAAACCGCTTTTAGCAAACCTGCCTATTTCATCATTGGCTGGGTTTTAATTCTGGGAATTGTCATCTCCATGATCAGCATCAATGGTATTCACATCAGTTCCGAAATGAAGATTGAAGGCACAGAGTCACAGAAGGTTCTGGATCAATTGGCAAAAGAACTGCCAGCCGCCTCCGGCGGTCAAGGAAGTGTTGTCTTCAAAGCTCCAGACAACGAGCGTTTGGATACGCCTGAACGTTTGGCGGCCATGATGAAAGGTGTTAATGAAGTTTACGGATTAGACAAAGTCATTAACCCTGCGGACTATGCAGCTGAAGCGGGTAATTCGGGTGCTCAGGCGGAGATGGCTCAGAATGCTCAGGCTACTGATATGGCGCAATCCGCAACAACCACGCCTCCTCCCTATGGACCTTTGATGGTGGATGGTGTTCCTGTACCTGGAATGCTGATCTCTTCGGACGGCAGCATTGCACTGTTCCAGTTCCAATTTACAATTGAACAGTCTGCCATAACACAGGATGTATTTGATTCCGTTATTCAGTCCGTTATGACGGTAGAGCAAGGAACCAATATTAAGGTGTTGCCGGGCGAAACGCTCAAAACGGTATCGATTGGAGTCGGCTCGGCAGAGATTGTTGGACTGGTCATTGCTGTCATTGTATTGCTGATCACCCTTGGCTCCGTTGTTGCAGCAGGTCTGCCTCTGATCACTGCACTCCTCGGAGTTGCCATTGGAGTTGGTGGTGCGTTCTCCATCTCCAAATTCATCGAAATGCCTAGTGTCACTTCCGTTCTAGCTCTAATGGTTGGATTGGCTGTTGGAATCGACTATGCGCTCTTCATTGTTAATCGCCAGCGTCGAATGATCATTGATCAAGGCTTGAGCGCAAAAGAAGCAACGGCCAGAGCCATTGGTACATCGGGTAGCGCAGTATTTTTTGCCGGATTAACCGTCATTATTGCACTGTGCGGTATGCTTGTCATCGGTCTTACATTCTTGTCTACGATGGCTTTAGTCGCAGCTGCCACCGTGCTCATCAACGTATTTGTTGCTTTAACCCTGTTGCCGGCTTTACTGGGATTGGTAGGAGAACGCATCTGTTCCGCCAAAGCTCGTGAGAAAAGCGCGAAACATCCTAAAGCCACTAACCACGGAGTCGCGAACAGATGGGTGAAATTCGTTATCAAAAATCGTTGGGCTACCATTATCGCCATCATCGTCATTCTTGGTTTTGCCGCGACGCCGATCACCAAAATGGAAATGGGTATCCCCGGCGCTTCCTCAGCGAATCTGGATACAACTGCAAGACAAAGTTATGATGCCATCTCCGAAGGCTTCGGAGAAGGATTCAACGGACCCCTTATTCTGGTCGCAGAGCCTAATCAGTCTTCCGCAAAAGTTACACCGGAACTCTTGGGCGGTCTGGTGATGGAACTTCAAGGTCAGAATAACGTTGCACAAGTCACACCACTTGGGATGACAGAAGATTTGGCTATCTTTAGTCTCATTCCAAAAACGGGTCCTAACGATAATCTCACTAAAACACTGGTCACTGATCTACGCGCGGCTGATTCCAGCATCGCACAGACCTATGATGTGAAACTCGGAGTTACTGGACTCACAGCTGTTAACATCGATATGTCCGCCAAACTGGCGCAGGTGTTCCCTATTTATGTAGGCATCATCATCCTGCTCTCGCTGATCATCCTGTTACTCGTATTCCGTTCGATTATCGTTCCAATTAAAGCCACCATCGGTTTCCTGCTTAGTATCCTGGCTACATTCGGGATCACCACTGCTGTATTCCAATGGGGCTGGTTGCATTCGCTCTTTGGTTTCGATACCGGTGGCCCGCTGCTGAGCTTTATGCCGATCATCGTAACAGGTATCCTGTATGGCCTGGCGATGGACTATCAAGTCTTCCTTGTGAGCTCCATGCGGGAATCCTATGTGCATGGTCATCGCGGGACCGAATCCGTCGTTCATGGGTACAATCAGGTAAGTCGCGTGGTTGTTGCCGCAGCAGTGATTATGGTCTCTGTATTTGCAGGATTTATATTCACTGACGATGTCATGATCAAACAGATTGGTTTCACTTTGGCGGTAGGCATTCTGATTGATGCTTTCATCATCCGTATGGGCTTGGTCCCTGCCATCATGGCTATTTTCGGAGACAAAGCTTGGGCACTTCCAAAATGGCTGGATCGCATTCTGCCAAACCTGGATGTTGAAGGCGAGAAGCTGATTGCTTCCCTGAATGCTGAAGAGCATGCCAACACGAAGTCTGGATTAAAATAATCCTGCCAATAGAACGGTAGATACCATGATTACTTTTACGACTATATTCACCAATACAAAGACCTCCTCTGTTTTTATAAACAGGAGGTCTTTTTTTCTTTTTCACATTTTATGCGGTGATGTCTTCAATATGGATAGTATAGCGTGGGGATTTAGCAGCATTAACAAACGCCGCAAATAACTTCTGACTGTAGTCATCTACTTTATAGCTGTACTCTGGATGCCACTGCACAGCCAAAACAAACGAGCGGTTTGGCATGACCACGGATTCAACGAGTCCATCTTCAGCGACGGCCACAGCAGTTAACTTATCCGATAACATTTTGATTCCCTGATGGTGGTAGCTGTTCACTTTTATCGTATCGGTTTGCAAGATATCACGAAGCAAATTATTTTCCTCAATATGTACATCATGTACAAGATTCGTATACGGCGGACTTTGCTTATGGTTAACGAACTTGTTCACATGAAGCTGAAGACTAGTCGGAATGTCTTGATATAACGTTCCACCCAACATAACGTTAAATAGTTGTAGTCCACGGCATATGCCAAAGGCAGGTTTATCAAGCTCAATTACCTTTTGTAATAATATCGACTCCATCATATCGCGTTCAATACACAACTCTCCGCAGGTAACCTCTGCATGCTCATGATACAGCTCAGGATTGAGATCATGTCCCCCGGTGAACAGGAACCCGTCGAACTGATTAGCCAGCGTTGCTATGATCTCGATATCCGTTGTCAAAGGTAGCATAAGTGGAATCCCACCTGCTCCTTCTATGGCGTTCATATAATCTGGAAGCATCCAGTAACTTTTTTTGTCAGTATCATATAAAGGCAGTACACCGATCATGGGCTTTTTCATGGCATTACCTCCAAGCTTTTCATTCATTTTATCAGATCTCTTCATATATAAATTCACTGAATTATTGCATTATCCTACCTCTATCATCTACGAACCCGTTACATCCGGAATGCTGGAAAACTAAAAAAACAAACAAAGCCGGATAACAGCGACTTTGTTTGTAGTTCATATACTATATATACGCATTCATGCGTTTAGTCTAGACAGCATCTCATCTAAGCTGCTTTTACAGTGGTTGCTTCGTCTGAATTCACTTGGATGGAACGCTGGCATATCAGGGTAACGACAAAAGCCAGCAAGGCAAGCATCACAGCAACTGGAGGCACCCACTGGACACCACCCATATTAACGGCAATTCCCCCGACACCAGAGCCTAGCGCTATACCTACATTGGCCGCCACAGGCAGGAGTGTAGATGCAAATGCTTTGGAACCCGGCGCGATCGATCCTGACACATCAAACAAATATAACTGGGATGCCGCGCTCATGGAGGATGACAGACATCCAATCAGGAATAGAAATGCCAAGCCGAGCCACACATTAGAAACGGTAAAACTCATGCCAAGGAACAGGATGGCTTGGATGACGAAAAGCCGCTTGAGCTTGGGCAGGAAGTCACCCCTGGCTATTTTGGCACCAATCCAGTTACTCAGTATGCTGCAGGCGCCATAGATCAGGAGTATGGCACTAATCCATTGTACTGGCACACCCATCGTCTCACTCAGGAGTGGCGTAATGTATGTAAAAACGACGAAAATACAGCTGTTTCCCAGTACCGGGATCAGACAGGCCAGCAATATCCTTGGTTTTAAAAAGAGAGACATCTGATCACTGAACGAACCTGCAATCGTTGTTGTTTGGCGTGGCAGAATACGGAACATGAACATCAGCGGCACAACACCTATGCATGCCGTAACAACAAACGTCATGGACCAGCTCAGATGTTGTCCGATAAAAGTACCGAGCGGAACACCTAGCACATTAGCGATTGAAAATCCGCCCAGAATCCAGGCGATAGCTTCCCCTCTTCGCTCCCGGTTCACTGCGTCGCTTACGATCGAGATCGAAAGTGATATCGTAAGTCCACAAGCAACGGCCGACACGATGCGAATGGCCATCAGAGAAGAGAACGTTGTTGAGAACACGGTCAATAGATTTAATGCTAACACGATTGCAAATCCGATCAATATGGAACTTCTTCTGGATATTTTGGCCAAGAAGGCCACAGCAAATGGTGTACCCACTGCGTATGCAATCGCAAAACCGGAGACAAGCATACCCGCGGCAGCAAGTGATACTTTCATGTAACTTTCAATTTCCTTCAACACACCCACGATAACATACTCGGTTGTTCCCAGTACAAAGCTAACAAGCGTAAGCGTTAAAATAAGTAGGTTCTCTCTATTTCTAGTCATAAATCAATACTCACTAATCCTTTCTATTGTTGCAAGCGCTTCAATTCTGTCTACGATCATTAATTCATGTATTTTCTGCTTTCCCATCCCTTCACTTTCGATATATAGTACATTTTGGATAGTGAAATTGTACTGTCAGATATACCATGACGACAATCAAGGTTGTTGTGGTTTTATTGCAAAACATTATATATGTTGTCATTTCAACACAGACTTTCATTACTGATTCTGAAGGGAAGACATAGATGAATACACACCACGAATCCGGCCAACGGCATCCAAATCGAGATTGCACCATTATTTATGTAGGAAAACTGGCCGACAATCCCCATTGGAGTTTTCCGACGCATAAACATGACGATCTGCATGAGATTATCTACGTAACTGAAGGCAAAGGATTATTCACCATTGACGGTACCAAACACTGGGCTCAGAAAGGGGACATGCTCATATATAACAAGGGTACTCTTCACGAGGAGAAGTCCAATCCTGAATTCCCGTTATCCACCTTTTATTGCGGCTTTCGTTTTGCAGAAGGCACCCAGACCCTTGAGGATTGGGTCATTCCTCCCTCTAACAATCCGATCATTCGAGCCAACCGATATTCCGATGAGCTCCATTCGTTAATGCAGACTCTCTTCAATGAATTTTCAATCCGGGAACATGGATACGAGTCGATTTCTGGGCATGTCCTGAAAGCAATACTTCTGATCATCGATCGGCAGTCCCGTCAACAGCTTCCTAGTGGGGAGATCGTTGAGAGCAATACCCTTGCTGAGAGCATTAAAGACTATTTGGATACCAACTATCGGCAGAACATTAAACTCAAAGAATTGGCAGATCAATTTCATATCGATTTTTATTACTTAATTCATATGTATAAAAATCACTTTGGCACTTCTCCTTATCATTACCTGATTCAACGAAGAATGGGTGAAGCCACCCGATTATTAGTCTCAACCAACAAAAAAATATGGGAAATTGCCAAACTGGTCGGTTACGATAACCCCAATTACTTTACGATTTTATTTACCAAAACGGTTGGTGAATCACCACGAAGTTTCCGAAAAAAGAATCAAAAGGATATGTTCGGGGACGAGGTGTCACATTCTTACTAATCTTACTACATGCAGAAAGGCGCTCCATTAGGGGAGCGCCTAGTGCTTTACATGTCTCTTTACATGTCTCTTTACATATTTCTTTACACATTTACTTACTTCTACTCTAAAGCTTAAAGCGGCGAACCAATTCTTGCATGTTCTCAGCTGTTTTGGAGAGCTGTGCAGATGATGCCGATATCTCCTGCATCGCCGCCATTTGTTCTTGGGCTGCTGCTGAAGTTGTCTGAGCACTATCAGCCGACACTTTAGAGATATGACTCATCGCGGCAACGGTAGCCGAGACTTCTTCCGTACTGGCTGACAACTGTTCTGAGACAGCGGAAATATCCTGAATTTGATCCACGATATGCGTTGTATATTGTTCAATGTTCGATATGGTTGCAGAAGCTTCTTGGCTGATCCGTATTCCTTCACCAACTTGATTACGAACTTTATCATTCATAAGAGACGTGGATTGGGCAATCAGATCAAGCATTTTGCCAATGGTAGCGCCAATCTCGTCAGCACTTTGTTTGGATTGCATCGATAACGTTCGTACCTCGCCTGCAACGACAGCAAAACCTTTGCCGTGTTCTCCTGCTCTTGATGCTTCAATAGAGGCATTCAGTGATAGAAGATTGGTTTGCCGAGAGATATCCGCAATCGCTTCATTCATTCGATTGGCTTCGGCGGAGAGACTGGACAGCTCATTAATCAATGCCGAGGTTTCTTCAACAGCTCCGAGAATATGTCCCATTTGTTCTCCGACCTGGTTTATCGTTTTCCCACCATTAGCAACAGCGCGCTCCGTCTCTTCAGCCGAATCCACAATCGCACTCGCAGATTCTGCAATTGTACTGATGCCTCTCGCCATCTCTTCTACGGCATTCGCGGTTTGTTCCGAATTCTCCGCCCCAACGATAGCTGATTCCGCAGTCTGTTGCATGGTTTCAGCCACATGTTGAACCGATTGGGTGGTTTGTTCTGTACTTTCCTGAATCATCTGGGAAGAGTGGCTCAACAATGATGACGTCTGGTGAAGTTCAGCAACCACCGATTGAAGGGAGATGGTCATTTGGTCAAAATCATTTGCCAAAATACCAAATTCGTTTTCGGTTTTCAGATTAACCCGTTCGGACAGATTCCCTTCGCTTACGCTGCGGGTGGCCTTTCGCAGTTTTTGCATAGGTACAATAAAAGATCTCAGAATGAAGAAAATAATTACACCGGCAATCAATACAGATATAACAATGACCGTTAGACTCGATATCATAATGGGTTTCGCTGCGGCGATAAAATCTTCATGGCCCATCAAAGCAATGACATTCCATCCCGTCAAAGCATTAACACCGTTATATACCTCCAGATCATACGCCAGATCCGTTCTAACAAATTGGGAAAATGCCATCGGTTCATCGGAACTTGAAGCCGTATTTGGATGGACTGGAATTCCCTCGATGAGTGCTCCACCGAGCTCTCCTCCCCCACCTTTTACAATGGCACCGGACCAAGCCGCGATGGTTCGATTGGAGTCCACCACAATCAGACTTCCATTACCTCCGACATCCACAATCGATATTTCATTTGCTAATCGCTCCAGATCAAGTTTAATACTTGCTACACCTTGTTCATTTGACAGAGCTTTTGAAATCTCTACATAAATCTTCCCGGATACCGGATCTTTCATAATACTCGAAAAATAGAGTGATCCATTGTTACTTGTACCATTGGTGTACCATTCTGTGCTGCGTGGATCGTATGTTGCATCCACAATTGCGGGAGAAGAAATAACACTGCCTTGGTCATTGCCCACGGTTATGGCAAGAATATCAGGATATGTATCAGCTAACTGGTCGATTCCTACTTGTAGTGCTTCGTTGTTCGCCTGACTGGGGTCGGAGCCATACATACTGTCTATATAACTCAATAATGCTGCTTTTTCCCCTACCAGATTGTTAATATGCTGTCCGGTCATCGTTAATATGGTATTGATGGGCTCTGTCATTTTTTGTTGTACTTGATCTTTGGCACTATGATACGAGAAATATCCGATAAGTGCAGTGGGGATAATAAGCACCGCAAGGAAAGCTGCAATGAGTCGAGTGCTCATTAATCGTAAACTGGCTCCTCCTTTCTTATAAAATGACCTTTTTTTCTTTTTCTTTTCCAAAGTGAATCTTCCTCTCTTTATCCATTTTTGGTAAAACCAATCGGCAAGTAAACGCAAAAAAAACCCATATATATGCATACCCAAAGAAACTTTGAGCATGTATATACATAGGTATTGCCTGAATGAATTCAGTAACAAGCCGTATTTGTTAGTATTATAGCATAAGTAAAAAGGGTTTGTTAACTATGATTGGGTCTTTATACCAGACATCTGTTGTTTATAATCCGTAGGATTTAGCCCCGTATACTCTTTGAACACCTTCGAGAAATAGTGCTGATCGCTAAACGACAGCAAATCGGAAACTTCCTTAAACTTCATGTCGGGTTGACTTTCCATCAGTCTGCATGCCTCCTGAATGCGAAGCCGGGTGTAATACTGGACAAACGTAATTTGTGTTGCATTTTTGATCACTCTGCTGACGTACGACGGGCTAACGTGAAACTTCATGGCAATGTCGTTGATAGATAATTGAGAGTATTTATTTAGTTTTACGTAATCGTCAATCTGTTCGAACAGGATCGCCTTGCTTTTTCGAACGTGGGATTGCAGCATATCGAAGCACTGTCCCGTCCATTCCGCCAGTTCCCGGCAAAAATCGGCATAGGACTGTGCCTGGGCGAATTGTCTTGACCGAAGCTCCAGACCCAATCTCATGCCCGACCCCTGTTCCTCGTACAGATGAGCAAACGTGTCTACAATCAATCCAATAAACCGCTCCACCTCGCTCATATGTACATTTTCCTCTGCCCATCGATTCAACAATTCGGATAACTTAAAAGCAAACCGTTCTTTCTGCCGAGCCTGTATCATCTGTACAAAAGCTGATTCCTGCACCGGATCCAGACAGCCTGTCTCAGATCTGGCCATCGACACCGGATTCCCGGTATCCAACACTATTCCTTGTTTCAACCGTTGCTGCTCAGACAAAATGGACGACATGCGGTGATAGAGCTCCGGCAGATTACCAGACTCAGCGAATAGAAGTTGTCCTCCAATGATTGCATCGATGTCATGCGCAACCAAATGCCGTCGCATCGATTCAAGACATTCATGTACGGAAGAGTAAACCTCAAGTGCACTCTTGTTGACAAAAGCGATAAATTGATATGAAGTTTGACTGGTGTAAACACGACAAGGATGGAATGCAAAAAAATCCTGCACTAAACCCTCAAGTTCCACCTGCACCCATCGTTCATGCCCTGCGGTAAAAGGCTGTTTGCTCATAATGATCATCATCTGGCTGAATAAAGGCGGAAACTCCTCCCCTTGTTTCGACGTAATCTCACATTGGGGATGAATGATTTCCTGCAAATCCAGCAGTTCCTTGGACATCTGTTGATCAAGTTGGTCAATTACCCGACCCATGACTTCTTCAAGCGCCTCTCGCTCGACGGGTTTTAACAAATAGTCAAACACTTGCAGGTTCAATGCTTTTCTTGTGTATTCAAAATCGCTATAACCGCTAATCAAGATGACCTTCAGATCCGGGTTGGCAATTTTGGCTTGCTCGATCAAGGACAGTCCATCCATTTTTGGCATTCGTATATCTGTCAACAGCAGATCAATCGGTTCCTGCTTTAACGCTGCCAAGGCTTCCTCGCCATTCGTTGCCGTAGCCGCTACACGAATCGGGAAGCTCAGCGTTTCCAAGAGCATTTTAATATTACGTAATATCGGTTTGCTATCCTCAACGATCATAACGTTATACATCGCCTATACCCCCTTGCTAGTAAAAATCTCTCGTCAGTGAGCCGATGATTTGAATCGTTGCTCCATGTTGCTCTTCCGCATGATTGTTAAATATATTAATAAAAAGCCGGTTGTTATACATTAGTTTGAGTCGATTGACACTATTGATAATCCCCATGTTACCAAGGGCTGTTCCACGATCAGCAGTCTGGTTCATTCCGGAACCCGATGCCTGAATATTGGCTAAAATCTCCTGGATCTTATCCGGTGGAAAGCCCTCTCCGTTATCTTTGATCTCCAAAGCCCATAATCCGTTATATTGCTTCACGGTAATCTGGATACGCCAAGGCGGCGTGGTGTTGGCAAAGGCATGTTCAATGCAGTTTTCCACAAACGGCTGAATGACCAACCGCGGCAATCGGATATCGTTCGCCAGCTCATCAGCACAGATGTCCCACTCCAGATCCTCTTCGTACTTTTGTTGTACAAGGGACAGATAATGTCTCGTATGTTGAAGCTCCTCAGCCAAAGTCACATGCGCGTATGGTGAAGAGACAATATAACGCAGACTGTCCGAAAGATGTTTGCACATATCCGATACAACTTTGGTCTTCCCCTCTTGGGCGGCAATACTGATCAGGTATAGAACATTATGAATAAAATGAGGTGCAATCTGGGCTTGCAGCGCCGAATTACGCGCCTTTACTTCTTCATGAAGCGCCGATTTTTCCCGGTCAATGGATTGCTGCAGCCTCTCCATCAGATCCTGAAAGGCTTCGTTAAGTAATAAGAGATCGTTATTCTTCGGCGTTTCATCCACTTTCAGATTCATATTGCTGTAGTTCATGCGCCAGATCTGACCGCGTAGCTTGCGGATAGGCAGCAGCAGGTTACGTGTCGACAGGAAGATATACACAAATGAAACCAGCATCAGTGCTGTAATCAGCAGAATGGACATCGTCTGAACCGAATGGATCGAGCCTAGAACAGATTTTTTGGGCGTTATGATATACGTGATCCAGCCTGTACTGGATGAAGTGGAATGCGTGATATAATTGTCGTTTTTGTCCACATCCAGTCCCTCGTCTGATGCAGGCTTTGTCCAATTGGTAAATGTCACACCCGCTTCCGAACCTGTCATCTGCTCGCCTTGTTCATTCAGAATATAGACTTCGCCAGCGGTAATACCCTCTGTTAGGTTCTGTATATAGGCCTGTTCCATCTGGATGCTAAGATAACCGTACACCTTGCCGTTCTGATCATTGATCGTGCGCACAAAGGAGATCGTATCGTCTTGACGCAGCAGAACAAAACCACTTTCCGTCCAATCTCGTCCGACCTGACTACTCTCCATCATGGTGTTCAGGATTGCGGGAGGATTACCCGAACCCAGATATGATGTCAGGAGAACCCCGTGATTGTCGTAGATGGACATGTCCTTGATATTCATGCTCGGCCCGATGGCCTGAAACATGATGTCTTTGATGATCCGAATTTGCTTCAGTCTTTCATAGTTACTATGAGCTGAGGAGCTCTTGTCCATGGCTGCAAATATATTTTTGCTGGATAATATTCGCTGCGACATCTGGTTCTGTTGTTCTACGTATAGATCAACTTGCTCTCTTACCTTCGTAGCTGTAACGAGCGTATCCTGCTCTGTTTTCAGTTTGAGCGGGCGGACAACGATCACATTTACATACACGATAAAACAGCCCAGCACAAACAAAAGCAGAGCCAGAAATGTCAAAAACACCTTTGTCTGCAAACTGAATTGAGTTGCTTTATGTATGAGCTTTGCCATTCTCAGAGATGCCCTCCTGTTCTGACATGATGTGAAATCCCTTATATTCATGTCTACTCTATCACGGTATTTCATGAAATGATAGCGATTTCAAGTTCAGGATTTTACACATCAACGTTCAAGCACAGACATGTACCGGGGCGAGAAAAGAATCTATAATCGGACTTGTAAACGGATTCACTAAACGTTTCAGAGGGGGATTTGCATTGAAAACAATAAAAAGAAAAAAGGCGTTTTCTATTATTCTGGCCAGTTTATTATCGGTCTCGTTAACCGCTTGTGGATCAGGAGGTACGGATTCCGACACAGCTGCTGGCGGGGACAGCAAGAGTGGCAAAGTCACATTGGAGCTGGCAATCTCTAAAAGTTCTCAGGACTCTGCTTTCATCCAGCAGGACATTCTCGATGCATTCGAAAAACAAACAAACATTCGTGTCAATTTGCAGCTGATTCCAGCGGAACAAACAACAACTGTACTGCAAACCAAACTGGCTGTAGATGAAACGCCTGATATTATTCAGTACAATCTGGCGAGCGCAGTCACGGACCTGAACCTTGAACGTAACTTCGAGATTCTGGATAACGAGCCTTGGGCGAGCAGAATTGTGAACAAAGACGTCCTCTCTTCTGGTGGCCATCTCTACAGCTTCCATGTCAGCCAAGATACGGGGATGCAAGGGGTCGTTTATAACAAACAAATCTTTGAAGAACTCGGGTTGTCGCTTCCAACCAACTACGAAGAATTCCTGGCGATCTGTGAAAAAATCAAAGCAAGTGGCATTACACCTGTATTTATGCCGTACAAAGATGCCTGGGCTGCCAACATCTGGCCTGCTGCAGCTTTTGCCGATTTTGTAGCCAAAAATGAACCGACTTTTTTTGATGAGTTGAACAGCAACAAGAAAAAATGGTCTGATATCCCGGAATTCAAAACATTCCTGGAACAACAATATGAGATTTACACTAAAGGTTACACCAACACGGATGTGCTTAGCGACAGCTATGACATGGCCGTAGGTAAATTCCTGAACAAGGAAGTTGCCATGATGTTTATGGGCGATTGGTTAATTGAAGGCGTGGCCGAGCAAGATCCAAATATGGAACTGGGCGTATTCCCGATTCCATCGTCAGACAATGCCAGTCTGGGTGCAAGTCCACTCGGCGGACAACTGTTCATTCCGAAGAAATCCAAACATTTGGAAGAAGCTAAACAATTCTTGGACTACATCGCCTCCAAGGAAGTTGCACAACAGATCGTGGACTCCAAAGGGTACGTATCCAATTTCAGTGACGTCACCACACCAGAATTGCCGGCTTACAAGCAGGATATTGTAGACAACTATATTACGCCGAAGAAAACCGTGCTGACAACGGATGCATACATGCTGGTTGATCGCAGCGAACTGTATCGGTTGTTACAGGATCAATTCGCGGGTGGATTGTCACCAGAAGAAGTACTGAAATCCTGGGATGAGAAGTTCAGTCAGTTGATGCAGGATAAAGGCGTAGAAGGTTTCTAAAGAGTGAAATATAAGGCAGCATAACATAATCATTCGTTATGCTGCCTAGCTATAACGGAGTGTGAGACATGAAAAGGACTAAAAATTTGTATTCGTATTACATGATATTTCCCGCACTGATTATCTACTCCATCTTTTTTGTTGTGCCTGCTCTCGCCGCTTTCTATTATTCGTTCACGGATTGGCGGCTGGACCGGCTGGAGCTGAAGTTCATCGGGTGGGATAATTTCCAGAAAATTTTCTCAGACAAAACGCTTATTCTGGCGCTGAAAAACACGGCAATATTTGCAATCGTCACCGTCGTTGGCAAAAATGTCATCGGTCTATTGCTGGCCGTAGGACTTAACATGCGACTAAGAACAAAGAACCTGCTACGCGCGATCTTCTACTCCCCTTCCATTCTCAGCATCCTTGTGATCAGCATTCTGTTCACTCCCATGTTGCGTACCGAAGGTACAATCAACAATTTGTTGGAATCTGTAGGATTACATTCGTTAAGCCAAGCTTGGCTGACCAACCCATCGATTGTGATCTGGACGATTGCCATCGTCTCGATCTGGCAGAGTGCCGGGTTCCAGATGGCCATTTATCTGGCGGGCCTGCAGTCCATTTCTCAAGAGTATTACGAAGCAGCCAAGATTGATGGCGCAAGTTCGTGGAGAAGTTTTTTCAAGATCACACTACCACTCTTGCTGCCCGCAATTAACATTAACTTGATGTTGACATTGATCGGTGGACTCAAAGTATTCTCCGAAGTATATGTCATGACCGGTGGTGGCCCGGGTAACGCTTCCCAGGTCGTAGGTACGATCATTCTGCGATCTTTCGGCGAAGGCAACTGGGGACTTGGTACCGCGGTCAACACACTTCTCTTCGTGGTCGTTACCATTATTGCTATACCGCTATTGATCTTCATGCGGCGTAAGGAGGTTACGGAATAACATGGGCTATACACGCAAACTCGCCATCCGCAACTATATCGTGGAAGGTTTCCTGATTCTGGCCTCTCTTATCGTTCTGTTGCCGCTTGTCATTCTGATCTTTGGTTCATTCAAAACCAGTGCCGAAGTGCTTAGTTTCTCCCTGAGTTTTCCGGAAACATGGCAGTTCTCGAACTATGTTCGTGTCTTCCAGGAAGGCGGACTGTCGCGAGCGTTCTTCAACAGCATTTTGATTACTGGCGTATCTTCCATCATTAATATCGTTGCCTCTTCGGCAGCGGCATTCATTCTAGCACGTCGGGAAACCAAACTATCCGGCACGATCTACATGTATTTCTTCATGGGACTGATTGCGCCAATGTCGATTATTACGACCATACGTGTTGTACAGGGATTGGGATTCTACGGCAGCATCACAAGTGTCATCCTGATCTACGCCGCGTTAAATACAGCCTTCAGTGTATTCTTGTATAGTGGATTCATCAAAACCATTCCACGAGCGCTGGACGAAGTGGCATTTCTGGAAGGAGCAAGTGTGTTCGGGGTGTTCTTCCGCATCGTCACACCGCTCATCCTGCCCGTTAACGCAACGGTAGCGATCATGGTGTTCATGTCCGTCTGGAATGACATTACAATTCCGGTGTACTTCCTGACAGACAGTTCCACATGGACGATGCCACTGTCGATCTACAATTTCTACGGCAAATATAGCCGGGACTGGAACCTGATCTTCGCCAATCTCGTGCTTACTTCCCTGCCTGTATTCATCCTGTATCTATTCGGGCAAAAATATATCGTCAGCGGCCTTACTGCCGGTGCAGTTAAAGGTTAAACCTCATATTCTCACCGTTCTTGAAGGAATGGAATTAGAGAATTCATGACAGACTTAACCCCCACCAGATCTGGCGGGGGTTGTTTTATTTATAGCGAGAAATGTATCTACACCTCTCTATTTTTGAAACAATTGCGGGTAAAGGGCAGCAACACCACCAGCAAGACCCTGTTGTACATTCCGACTAGTATCATCAGCAATAATTTCGTAGAGATCCGCTTCAATGGAATCTATTGCAATTTTGGCAATATCCGTTGGGCTCGTTTTTGGTGCGTCGATACCTGCCGTCATATCCGTATCCATGAACGCCACGTGCAATCCGGCAACGCTAACGTTCTTAGGGGCTAATTCCAGACGTAATGCATTCGTAATTCCCCACTGAGCGGATTTTGCAGCTGAATATGCACCTGAGTTACCAAGGCTGAGCCAAGATAGAGCGGACAGGATATTCAGTATCGAACCGCCCTCATTCTTCTCTATTACCGGTGCAAACGCACGAATCATTGAAAGCGTACCGAATACATGTGTATTGAATTCCAAGTGAATATCGTTCAGCTCACCTCTGAGCAGAGAAGCACCCGTAGCGGAACCAGCATTATTAATTAGAAGGGTTACATCACTAGCTTCCTCAGCTGCAGCCATGACAGATTGTGGATCCGTAATATCGAGTTGCAGTGGAATAGCCCCGGGCAGATCAATGGATTCAGGGTTTCGCGCCCCAGCATACACTTTGGTTCCCCTCGCCAGCAGTTCAAGAGCAAGTTCCTTACCCAACCCTCGATTAGCCCCACTTACAATAGCAACTTGTTTGGAAATATTCATTTATTATTACTCCCTCTCATTGAGAATGTATTCATTTTCGAGTTGTTATGGGAACGATCATTCTCATAATCTCTAATAACAATCTATCACATCGGGAACGATCAGTAAAGAATAACTTTTATGATTCATGTCTTTAATAAAAGAAGATGCCCGATAACCTTTGAAATAAGGCTCCGAGCATCTTTCTGTGGTCCTTCATTTAAGATGGATTTACTTTACTTATGAATTACGTTCTTATGTCATATAGATTCGCAGGGAACGCCTGCACAAATGGTGACCAGTCACTCACTGTATATAGATGAAGTCGGTGCATGGCCCGTGTGCATGCCGTATACAGAAGCTTGCGATCATATTCCTGGCTGTAAGCAACGGGTGAAGCATCATAGACCAGGACAGCATCGAACTCAACGCCTTTGGCGAGATACACAGGAATAACCATGATTCCTTTTTCGAAAATCTGTGTGTCCTTTGTTATGAGCTGCAACCCTTCGCCGCCTTGACTTTGCAACCTTTCATAGGCGTCACGGCTTTCAGCCGCGGTTTTCGTAATCACAGCGATGGAATCGAACCCCTCCGCCTTAAGCGCGGCGATGTCTGCGAGAATCTGCCCACCACGCAGCTTTTCGTCCTTCAATCCTGTTAAAAGAGGCTTCTGATCTCCCCTTTCAAACGGTCTAATCTCTTCTCCCCCTGGTAACATCTGTCTCGTGAATTCAACAATCTCTTTGGTTGAACGATAACTGCGTACGAGCCGTATCAAAGTAGTTTCGCCTTCTCCGTAAAGGTGAACCAGTGGCGAGTTGGATGCTGCCAAATCCGTAGCCTGCATAAAGATGGCTTGCCCGAAATCCCCCAGCACCGTCATGCGGGCACGAGGAAACAGTTTCTTGAGATATTCGTATTGAAACGCCGAATAATCCTGGCCTTCATCGACAAAGACATAACGAATCTCTGTGTTCGTCCGTACGCCTTCGATCATCTCTTTTACATATAAATACGGAGTAGCATCCTCATGGAACAGCTTGTTCTGAAGGATCATGGCCTTGGTCTGTTTACAAATCTCAGGCCAGTGCTGTGGGGGGATTGCCCCATTCGTTTGTTCCTGATAAGCGGCTTCATCTATAAATAGTTGTTCGTATATACCTTTCACATCCACGAACTGGAATTTCCGCACACTCTTTCTTAAAGGTTTAAACATGTCTTTCACCAGTTTCTGACGAAGCAGCTCCTCTTCTCGCACTGCAAAGTTAAAGGCACCCTCATCTTGCACTGCGCTGTCATTACCGTTATCTCGTGCTGCGTATTTTTCCGCTACATCGAACACAGGCTTTTCTTTGTGCAACATGCGGAAAGCTTCCACATACTCATCCGTGTCCAGATAATTCAACTCCTCCAGAACCCAGTCTGCTTCCCGTTCCAGACGTTCCAGCGAAACAAGTTCTCTCAGCAACCATTCCTGCAAAAGAAGTATACGGTTGGACAAGGTAAGATTCTGATCCAAACTGTAAAATTGGGTCTTGATTTGGTCTGAACTGATGAATTCACGTCCCCGAAATTGAATGCCGTTAAACCGCATCCCCTCTCTTCCTAACCACTTACCGTAGTTTTGGAGCACTTGCAGGAATGTCTCGGAAGCTTTGTACTTGATCGCCTCCATACGAGCTTCATATCCCGGATCATTCTGAGCTGTCAGCACATATTCAATCTGATCAAAGGCATCCTCTGGTCGGATGGAGGAATCCAGCCAATAATTCAGATATTCCTGGAAAGTCGTCTGCTGCATATTCTCTTCCCCAAGTTCCGGGAGCACAGTCGAGATATAACTGGTAAACATCGGATTCGGCGAGAAAAGTACAATCTGATCTGCTTTAACTGTCTGGCGGTGTTTATATAGTAAGTAAGCGACTCGCTGTAACGCAGCCGACGTCTTGCCACTGCCAGCTGCCCCCTGAACGATAAGCATTCGGCTTCGGTCATCACGGATGATGGCGTTTTGTTCCTTCTGGATAGTTGCTACAATACTCTTCATTTGTGAGTCTGCACCCTTGGCGAGCACTTGCTGCAACAATTCGTCACCAATCGTCTCAGTTGAATCAAACATGCTATGAAGTTGCCCATGTTGAATCTGGAATTGACGCTTGAGCTCCATCTTTCCTTCGATTCGTCCTGAAGGTGTGTCATAACTTGCTGGCCCGGGAGAGTGATCATAGTACAGACTCGCAATTGGCGTACGCCAGTCATAGATTAGAAAGTTCAAACCATCTTCATCCATGAAGGATGATACGCCGATGTAGATCTGTTCAGTCAATGTCATGCCTTTTTCCTTATAGTCGAAACGGCCAAAATACGGCGTTGGAAGCAGTCTCTTTGTATTTTTCCATTGTTGTGTTAACAGCTTGTGCCCGCGCTCCCTCTCGGCCAACACTCTCGACTGCTGATTAATGGTATAGAATGCATCTTCAAAATCCGTGTACGAACCCGTATTAATCGTTACTTCTTCCCAGAACCGTTTACGAATTTCGGCAGCCTGTTCATGCAGTCCGGCAACCTTCGGTTCTAACTCGTCGAGTCGTGCCTGAAGTTTGTTCCTCACCTGCACTAGTCTTTCCTCTTCCAACTTCCATTCGTTTGTTTTATCCATGAATGAGTCCACTCCCTTTTCCATTTATTAGGACCAAAAAAAGAGCATTGACAAATCGGAATGTCGGATGTAAAATTAAATTAGGAGAAATAATGATTCAACCTTTACATTCAATATAAATGTCAATTGCGCTATAGATTATATCATGGCTTTTTTTCACGTTCAATGCTTTTTTTCGTTCTGTCTGAGTTGAACAATAATTTATATTATATAAGGTGTCCCTCGAGCTACACTGGGGCATCTTTTTTTGTGTCCTGGGCATGGTTCATACCCTGAATGCGCTGTAAGCTATACACCCCTTTATAAATTCGATAAAATGAACGAAACATGAAACATGAGTTGATGCTTTTGGGAGGGATACATAAATATGAATATAGAACCTGTGGAGGACCGGTGTCCTGTTGAGTTTGCAGTCAATATGATTGGTGGGAAATGGAAGTTATTAATTATAAATCGTCTCATCCGCCATTCAACAATTCGATTCAATGAATTACAGAAAATGCTTGACCCCATTACGCATCGCACGTTAACCAGGCAATTACGAGAACTTGAAGAAGCTGGTTTGATAAACCGTGTTACCCACCCTGTAGTTCCGCCTAAAGTCGAATATTCCCTTACAGAAAAAGGACAAAGCCTGACTTCGATCTTGTTTCAGTTAGGTGATTGGGGATCGAAACATATGTAAAACGCCTTCCCATAGTATCCCAAGGGATACTTTATATCATTAATGTGCGTACTTACGCTCCTATTCTAAATCCGTTATGCTGAGGTCAATGCTGAGTGTTAACTCATTCATTCCAATCACATATTGAAAGGAAGTTATTGACCACTATGACACAGAATGATCGATTTTTAGTATATGGGGCATCGGGCTCCCAAGGCGGCGCTGTCGCTCAATTACTCGTTCAACAAGGTTGTGAGGTTCGCACGATTACTCGAAATGAGGCAACAGCCAAAACACTAAAGGAACAAAACATTGAAGCTTTCATCGGGGATCTATCAGATGTGGAACAGCTTCATACGGCGCATGAAGGTGTAAGTAAAGTCTTCCTGAACCTGCCGGTGGAGTTCAATTCGGATAAGATCAGACAATATACCAAAAATGCAATTGATGCTGCTATACAGGCAAACGTTAAATTGATTGTAGTTAACACGGGTACCTATGTTCCTGACCCTATCACCCATTCCAAAGGAATTGAATTGAAACGTGAAGTTATCCATGAATTGCAGCAAAGTGGTCTTCCATATATCATTGTGGAACCCATTGTATACTTGGAAAACTTCCTGATTCCCGGAATACTGAACAATGGCGTTTTGGCCTACCCGGTACCAGCAGACAGGCCGATCTCCTGGATTAGCTTAAACGATGCAGCTCAATTCCACTATTATGCCTTGACTCATTCGGAATTGGCAGGAAGCATTATCCCAGCACCCGGATTAGAAGCCCTGACAGGTGCACAATTAGCGGAACAATTCAGTGCTGTATTAGGTGAAAAGATCAGCTTCATGTCTCTACCTTTTGATCATTTTGAAGCAGCGATTCAGCCTTTGTTGGGAAGTGAGACAGCAGCAGGTCTTAAAGGATTGTACCAATGGATTGATGGGCATACAGATCTTCTTCCACGGTATGAAGAGTTAGATGATAATATCAAAGCCAATCTTAAATTAACCAAAATAAGCGATTGGATTCATCAAACAATGATTAAATAATATTTTATGAACAAGCCATTTGAATCTCCAACGGAGAAACGAGTGGCTTGTTCTTTTTATATGAGAACTTTAATGGGCTCAACTGATTCAAATTCAGAGATTCTGATAGGATTAGGCAAAACTTTGATAGAAATGTGGTACAGGTTGTTCCCTTCGTTATGACATAATAATGTGTATATAGATCACCCTACAGGTGGCAATAATAAACATTAGAAAGGATTTGAACATGACATGGAATATACTAAACTTGGTAATACAGGCTTGGACGTATCTCGATTTTGCCTAGGATGTATGGGATTTGGGGATGCCAGTAAATGGGTTCATGAATGGGTACTGAATGAAGAAAATTCTCGCCCGGTGATAAAGAAAGCGCTGGATCTAGGCATTAATTTCTTCGATACAGCGAATGTATACTCTCTGGGTACAAGCGAGGAGTATCTTGGTCGGGCGTTAAAAGATTATGCAAATCGGGATGAGGTTGTCATTGCTACCAAAGTACACGGACAAATGCATCAAGGACCCAACGGTTCTGGTCTTTCCAGAAAAGCCATCCTGAGTGAGATTGATAAAAGCCTGAAACGATTGGAAACCGATTATGTGGATCTGTATATCATCCATCGTTGGGACTACAATACGCCTATTGAAGAAACCATGGAAGCCTTACATGATGTGGTGAAGTCCGGTAAAGTGAGATATATTGGCGCTTCGGCCATGTTTGCATGGCAGTTCCAAAAAGCATTACATGTAGCAGAGAAAAATGGTTGGACCAAGTTTGTCTCCATGCAAAACCACCTGAATCTCATCTACCGTGAAGAGGAACGAGAAATGTTGCCTTTATGCAAGGAAGAAAAGATTGGTGTGACTCCCTACAGTCCTCTTGCTTCAGGCAGGTTAACCCGTGACTGGTCCGTATCAACACTGCGATCCGAGACAGACAAAATTCAGAAATCCAAGTACAATGCGACAAGTGATGCGGATCGGCTTGTTGTTGAACGAGTTGCATCCATTGCAGAAAAATACGGTGTCCCTCGTACACACATTGCACTTGCGTGGTTGCTGCAAAAAGACACTGTAGCGGCTCCAATTATCGGTGCCACCAAAATATCGCATCTGGAAGATGCTGTAGGTGCTCTTTCCGTTAAGTTGACCTCAGAAGACGTCTCATTCCTTGAAGAGCCTTATGTACCTCACCCCGTAGTAGGTGCTCAATAATCGCTTAAGCTTAAAGTACAGAAGACCTCCTCTTTCCGCATCCGGAAGTTAGGGGTCTTCTTTTTATATCGCGATTTATTTGCGCCAAAATGTTGAACATTCTGCCTTATCCGCTATATTGAACTCAATCATTCTCTCAAGTAACGAAAAATCAATCTCCTGTTTCCACTTCATCCGAACCAACTCTTTGGTGTGATCATAACCCGCCTGTGTGATCTCTTCCGAAAAACGATTAATTCCTGCCTTCTCGGGAGCAACAGCCAAGTGTTGCTTGGATACACTAAAGCCAATAATAAAGGTCTCATGGTCGGTAAACATCGGTTGATTCCAGGCTATTTTTTGTTTTAAATTCGGGAATTTTTCAGTGACCCAGTTCAAAACTTCTTCCGTTCGTGCCTGGTGTTCCGGGTTATCGATGCGTGCTATAAATTCTGCAAAGGTCTCCATTAGTTCCCCCCTATATCATGAAATATACTACTTATATTGTCCAATTCAAACTCATTCTATCATGAATATCAAATTCATAAACACCTGTCGGTTGTTTTAATACAAAAAGAATTTGTAACAACAAAGTTCTCTTTAATAGGCGTTTTTTACGTTGTATTCAACAGTTTAAGAAATTTAAGATTGGATTGCAAACCTGCTTCCAAATATATTGAACCTTCATAGAATATAAAAAGCCGTTGATTGTTGTTATCAACGGCACTCCAACTATTATTTAGTTACCTTGTATTTAATCAGATTATATCGGTGGTCGCTAATCACGGTGCGATAGACCACATTTTCGGACGAGTCATATGCAAAGTTACTCTTATGCACATCATCTAAAACAAAGTATTTACTAAGTATAATGTCTCCATTATCTTTCATTAAGGTATACCTCTCTCCCCATTTGTCATCAATGGTCCCAAAGCTAGTATACTCAATATAGCTATCGTTTCGATAGGATCTCATTAAACCATTAAAATTAAGCTCTCCTTCATACGTACGAGAAAACAGCTTTTTGAAGTTATGATCATATAAAGTGATAATGTGTTCAGATTTGTTATCAATTAATAGTTTACTTCCGGTTGAATGCATAGAAATATTCGTGTTTCTATCAAGCACGGTGTCCCATTTGAGTTTACCATTAACTCCATAGGCCATTAATTTCTGTCCACCATATGAATTGGATCTTGCATATTCTACAATTAGTGTACCGCCATTTAGTTGATGATAACCCGCAACGTAGAAACCACCAAACTTTTTGGAGTTAATCGTAAATAACGGCTTTTTCAAAGAGGTTACATCTTTAAAAACCTCGATTTTATTCTCACCTACAAAATGGAGTACATAACCAGAAGTCAGTACTTCAGTTTTATAACCTAACACAGTCTCGCTTGTCGTTATTCCTTTGGAATTTAGTGTGATAAAACGGGACTGATTTTTAAGACTATCCGTTTGTTGCAGAACAATTCCATTTTTATACGGATAGATATTTGAGAAACTTAAATCCTTCTTTTCGAATAAACGCTTTCCTTTTGCATCTAAACTAAGAATGTTGAACGTTTTCCCGTGATTAGTAGAATACTGATAAAATATATTACCGCTCTCGTTATAAAACCATGTATGATTCAACGGATAAAAGTTTTTCACTTTATTTTTGATGTCATACGTCCAGGCAAGTTTCCCTGTCTTAATATTTATCGTATATAGGCTGAAGTTATTACCAGACACAGTGGCGGGGTTTAACATAACAAGCTGAGCAAGACGATTAATATGGTCTTGTGGAGTGTAACCTAGTTCAAAGCTCAGATAATCAATTTCTTTAGGAAAAGTATGTACCCATTCCTGCTGTAGCCCTCCGTGCTCCTCTAAGCTTAATTCGGTGAATTCTGCGTACATCTGATTTGTACTGGCTAAATACAATGTGAAAACTACGAAAATTGCTATCAACCTTTTAGATATCTTACCTTTCAATACTGGCACAGCCCTTCTCTTATCTTATGATTTTTTCGTTACAAAGAATATCCTAATGTAGCTTACTTCTGATCAAATATAACATAGGGTCTCAGATTCATCTCCTTCTAGACCTTAAATGTTTTCCTTTATCCAAGAACGCAACTTATCCGCATAGAAAGCGCGTTCATCTGGATCGGACTGCGAACCGTTTGTCAGATAAAGTTGATCATTTACGTATCTAGGGTAAACATGGAGATGATAATGCCAGACGTCTTGATTGCCAGCAGGTTCATTATGTTGCCGTGTCGAAATCCCATCACATTCATATGTACTTTTCATTGCAAATGCTGTAAGCTGAGCCGCAAGGTGAATTTCAACAGCGTAATCCGCAGGGAGTTCAAAGATGTTCTCGAAATGTTGATTCGGAACAATAAGAACATGTCCTTTGTTGTTTGGCCACCATTTGCCCGCTATAAATGCCGTTACCATTTCATTCTGATAGATGATATCCCTTTGTTTTGTTCCCTGATCAGGTCGCTCGATACCCCAAATACGACAAAATGGACATTCGTACCCTTCAGGCTGATGTGAAAATGATACTGTCATCTTTCTCATTCCACTCCTTTCATGTTTACTTCACTAGTTATTAGACGCAGGTATCTTCTGTTCGTTGCGAAAAGAGCACGGGTTGTAGAATGATCAGCAATTAACAAACTGAAAAGCAAAAAGCAGCTGACCTTGGCGGCAGCTGCTTTTTTCTATCTTTAACTATCACTATTGCACACTTCACAATTACATGGTGCTGATATCAATAACAAAGCGATATTTCACGTCGGAAGCCAGTACACGTTTGTAAGCTTCGTCAATCTGGTCAGCGGAGATGACCTCAATGTTAGGTGCAATATCATGTTCTGCACAGAAATCAAGCATTTCCTGTGTCTCACGAATGCCACCAATCATGGAACCCGCGAATGAACGGCGATGGCCGATAAGAGAAAATACGTTAACAGCTAAAGGCTCTGCAGGAGCACCCACGTTCACCAGAGTACCATCCAGTGTGAGCAGTGAGAAATAAGCGTTAATGTCAATATTCGCACTTACCGTGTTAATCATCAGATCAAATGTGCCTGCAAGTTTCTCGAATGTTTCCGGTTCACTTGTGGCAAAGTAGTGATCTGCACCAAATTGCAGTCCATCTTCTTTTTTGCTCAAGGATTGGGAGAGAACCGTTACTTCGGCACCCATCGCATGTGCAATTTTGACAGCCATATGACCTAGACCACCCATACCTACAACAGCAACCTTCTTACCTGGGCCAGCTCCCCAGTGATGAAGTGGTGAATACGTCGTAATACCGGCACACAGCAAAGGTGCAGCAGCATCAAGTGCAATGTTATCAGGGATGCGAACGACGAAATCCTCTACGACAACAATATGAGTTGAATATCCACCTTGCGTAGGCTCACCGTATTTGTCTACTCCAGCGTAAGTTTGAATATTTCCTTTGAGACAGTATTGCTCTTCACCTTTGCGACAGTTAACACATTCACCACAAGAGTCCACCATACATCCGACCCCTACTCGGTCACCGACCTTGTATTTGGAGACTCCGGTTCCTACATCGGTTACAATCCCGGCAATCTCGTGTCCAGGAACGAGTGGATAATTCACAGGGCCCCATTCACCGTGGGCAGTATGGATGTCAGAATGGCAGATACCGGCATATTTAATCTCGATTAATACATCATTAGTATCCAGATCACGTCGTTTAATTTCAGCACTTCTGAATTGTTGGTCTGGTCCGTCAACGGCTCTGGCTTTAGCTATAATCAATGGTATAACCTCCTAGTAATTTAAAGTTCAAAATAATCTTACTCCCTCTAGTTAACTCTAGGTCAAATGTTTATCTTACTTTTTTATCTCCAACGTACTTTGACATGTTGTATGCAGCATGGTAGAATTCACTCGGATCATCCTAGAGTTAACTCGAAGTCTACCCCCAGTAGAAAGGAATTTTATGAAAATGACCTATTCAATCGGTGAAGTTGCCAAAAAATTAGACCTTACGGTATATACATTGCGTTACTACGACAAGGAAGGACTCATGCCTTTTGTGGAACGTACCACGAGTGGAACACGTTTGTTCAAAGACTCCGACATTGACTTTTTAAAGATCATCCAATGTCTGAAGCTGACCGGCATGCCTATTAAAGACATTAAGGACTTTATTGAATGGTGCTCTGAGGGGGACTCCTCGCTGAAGCAAAGATATGACATGTTTACGGAGCGAAAAGCTATTGTGGAAGCACAAATGGAGGAACTAAGAAGAACCATGGAAGTCATCGAGCACAAACGCTCCTACTACGAAACAGCTTTGGAGGCTGGGACCGAAGAGATTCACAAAATTAAACCGATGGAAAATGCCATCACCAATTAATGGTTCATACTTTCTATTTTCTAAAATTAGCGCACAAAAAAGTAGCTTGAAGTCCTCTAACGGATTTCAAGCTACTTTTTTGGGTATGTCTCTACTCATCATTTTTCCAAAAGTTTCATCGTTACATTGATAATACGGTTTAGTTTTTCTTTTTCCGTCGAGGTTCTTGCCATGGCTCTGATGCCGACAGAAATATTGTGCAGGTACTCTGCCATTTCCTTCGCATCATGATCAGAAGAGAATTCTCCCTCCCGCTGCCCCCATTGAATGATTTGCTCAAACATTTGCTCTGCTTCATTAAATGAATCAAGAGATCGTGTATCCACGTCCGGATCGCGTGTACCAAGCTCTACGGCGGAGTTCACGATCAAGCATCCCGATGGCGTATCCTCTGCTTCACTGATCATAACTTCGAAGATTTTATGCAGTGCTTCCACTGCCGTCTTGGATGCCTTGATTTCTGCAAGTAATGTGGTGCTGACCTTACCTCTGTAACGATCCATTGCCTGCAAAAACAGCGAATGTTTGTCGTCAAATGTATCATATATACTTCTGCGATGAATTCCCATATGCTCAACCAGGTCACTCATCGACGTTTTCTCGTAACCTTGTTCCCAGAAGATCTTCATTGCTTTATCCAATACTTCATTCACTTCAAACTCTTTACTTCTAGCCATTCGACTTCCCTCCCAAAATCAATCTAACACATCGGGAACGATCAGTAAATAAAAGATGCAGATACCCTTCTCATTCTCATCTGATCATGTATTAGCTGAACCGTAAGTGTATATCTTCTGTACTTGTTGTATATCATGACCTGTGTACTTGTGATTATGTAACCAGCAATCAGAATGTCTTATCCATTCACATCAAATGTTTGCCTATTCCTATCCGTTTTCTACCGCCTTCGGTCAATATAAGATAGAATGTGATTATTATGTTGTGAGGAAAAAAGGAGAACTTTGCATGTCTGATCAAATACATGAACAACAAAACGAATTAGCCACACTCATTGATCGTTATTCTGACAAGGATGGGGTACATCCTACGGCAATCCCTTCATTATTTCTAATCCGTGAATCGGTCGTTACTGAACCTATATTTAGAGTGAATGAACCATCCTTTTGCATTATCGTTCAGGGTGAAAAAGAGGTCCTGCTGGGACAGGATCGTTTCCGGTATGGTCCAGGAAGTTATATCGTGGCAACCGTTGACTTGCCGGTTAGTGGACAAGTAATTCAAGCCTCGTCTGAGGCTCCCTATCTGGCCCTGAAGCTTGAATTCACATCCAGTGAGATTCTGGAGGTATTGAACCATTCCGATTTCCCAGCAAGACCGCGGAAAACAACGAGACGTGCGATGTTTGTCAGCCAAGCTGAGCCGTCTCTGCTGGATGCAGTCGTCAGATTAGCACGTTTGTTGGAAGATCATTCGGAAGATATCCCACTACTCGCACCTTTGTTCAAAAAGGAAATTCTCTATAAAGTTCTGAAAGGCCCACATGGGATTGCACTAGAACAAGCTACCATGGAAGGCAGCCATACCTATCGAATCAGAAACGTTATTGAATATATTATGAATCACTCTGAGCAAAATTTTCGGGTTGAGGAATTGGCGGATTTGGCAAATATGAGTACTGCCTCGCTACACAGACACTTTAAAGAAGTGACTGCCATGAGTCCGATTCAGTTTCAAAAACAATTGAGGCTGCAAGAAGCGCGCCGCTTGTTATTATCCAAGTCCACCGATGCAGCAGATGTAGCATTTCAGGTAGGTTACGAGAGCCCTTCCCAATTCAGCCGTGAATATTCACGCATGTTCGGATTTCCGCCCAGAGAAGATATTAAACGCCTGCGAGGTAAAACCGATGAGACGACTACCATCTCTTGACTGGTTACTGGCTGATATCGTTCTTTTACCTTGTCTAGTTTAACCTCAAAAAGGACTCCTTCTGTTTTATTAGAGGAGTCCTTTCTTATTTCTGTATTAATGAAGATCATTTAATCGTTAAATTATTAATACATTAAAAACCAGTTGTATATTGTTTTGGAACGTCCGTTGTCTTGCGCAAAGCAGTCGCAGCTTCCAAGGCCCAGTAAGGATTTCTTAACAGACCTCTGCCGACTGCAACGAGATCGGCTTCTTCATTTCCGATGACTGCATTTGCCAATTTCGGGTCGTCCAGCCTTCCAACAGCAATCACAGGCACATCAAGAGCTTCTTTGATTGCTTTAGCGAGAGGTACTTGATAAGCTGCGTGAGTTCCTGGTCTGCCCGATGCACCAATAGGTCCCTCGCCACCAGATGAGATGTCAAATACGTCAACACCTGCCTCTTTATAAGCCTTGGCAAACTCGGAACTTTCGTTAATGCCATAGCCACCTTCGACGTATTCTTTGGCTGAAATACGCATCATCAAGGGCATATCCTCGGGCATCTCTGCCTTTGCAGCCTGAATGATCTCCCGTCCAAATAACGTTAAATCTTGACCATATTCGTCTTCTCGCTTGTTTGTTAGTGGAGAATGGAACTGATGAATCAGATATCCATGTGCGCCATGAAGCTCAATCGCATCAAAACCAGCTTTTACAGCACGAGCTACAGCACTCCGGAATTTTTCAACCATTCCTTTTACTTCGTCCGTTGTAAGCGCTCGAGGTTGCTTGGAATTCTCATCAAAGGCGATCGCGGACGGAGCAACTGGAACCTCAGCATCTTCTGCTTTGCGGCCCGCATGAGCAATCTGAATGCCAACCTTGGCACCATAACTGTGACACGCATCTACGATCCGCTTCAGAGCCGGGATCTGTTCATCTGACCATAACCCAAGATCATAATCTGAGATTCGGCCATCCGGCTCCACATCTGTCATTTCAATGATAATGAGACCTGTTCCTCCCACGGCACGACTAACATAGTGCATATAATGCCAATCTGTTGCAATACCATCTTTTTGCTCAACTGAATATTGGCACATTGGAGCCATTACGACACGGTTTTTAAGCTCTAGGCTTTTAAAAGAATATGGACTAAACAAATCTGTCATCAAAATAAAACTCCCCTTTTCATGAATCATGAATAATAAAAATGCATGCGCAAGCATCGAATTAATGCCTACAATTAATAACTCCGTATGATTTGGAACTCACATATATCTTTTACTTCATCACATAAAGACATTCAAATCCATGCTTTCGCAAAATACGAACAGCCTTTTTGGATTGAAGCATACCAGGTGACATTATAATTACGTTATCTTCTCGAAGAAGGTATTTTTCCCATGTGAAAGCAAGACGCCCCAATGAGATGTTAATCGTATCGGGAGTAGGATTAGCCATGTAATCCGTCGCATCTCGAATATCGATCACTTTATACTGCCGAAAATCACGCTCTTGTCTGAGAAATACTTGATAATCTATATATTCAAGATTGCGTACTGGCCAAAATTGACGTACAACGATGAAGATACCTAATATGAAGGTCAAAAGCATCAACATAATCATTGTATAGCCCTCTCTTAACTCATCAGATATCGTCGAAAATTTTGTTTTGGATCAGAGCCCACTCAATGCCTCAGATATTGTATCCTCACCAGCGATTAGATCAAATGAACGCTTGTAGGTATTCTTCTCACTCAAACTGGCCAAAATCACATGAGCTACATCTTCACGAGCAATGTTACCGGTTGTTATATTCTCAGCAGCAGTTACTTTTCCTGTTCCCGGTTCATTCATTAGAATCCCCGGACGTATAATGGTATATGTTAATCTACTGATCTCTAACAATCTATCAGCATAGTGTTTCGCTGCATAATATGGAAGGATGTTATCATGCCAGTTCTCACGATTATTGGCTTGGATCGCACTCACCATGATAAATCGATCAATACCCGCTTTTTGAGCCGCTTCAATGGTTTTCCCGGCACCATCCAGATCAATCAGGAGTGTTTTATCATATCCCGTTGTACCGCCAGAACCAGCCGCAAATACAATGGCATCACAACCCGTTGCAGCAGCTACAAGTGAGTCAACCGTACCTTCCAAGTCGGCAAGCACCGTTTCCACACCCTGTGCTGCAAATGAATCTACCTGTTCTTGTTTTCGTACCATGGCAAGAACGGTGTGTTCTTCACTATTCTTCAAAAGATGAATAAGCTGTTGACCAATCTGTCCATTTGATCCCACGACGAACACCTTCATGTTCAATACCTCCTTTATACAAAATCACCGCACCCATATTAAATTCATGCGCATGCATTTAATTTAACGGATATATTAATGAGTGTCAAGTCTTCTTATAGGGTAAATGACTACATTACCCTATATTTCCCCTAGCCTTAGAACAATTCTTTAGTGAGGTTCTCTAATCGAGTCTCAAATCCATCCTGTTCCAATTCAGTTTGCAAGACCTGATTAAACGTTTGAAGTGCTTTCTTGTATTTATTCTCTCCAAGCTCCGTAATACGAGTGTAAATGCCACGTCGGTCATCTTCACATGCATGTCTTTCCAGAGCCCCACAGTCTTTGGCTTCCATCCTAACGACGAGCCTGGAAGTAGCACTTTGGCTCAAGCCTACTAGTTCTTGAAGTTGCTGTAGGCGTAATTCCTTACCCTCCGCATTATATATGAAGTTTAACACATAAAATTCCTTCAAAGATAAGTCATATTGTTGAAGCAGAGCTTGTTCCAGCTTCTCGTTCAGATGGGTATGAATGTTAGAGAAAGCCAACCAAACATTCAAACGTTCACTCTTTTGTTGCAATCTAGATCACCCCACTTGATATTTAATTTTCATCAGCTGTTATCCTATTGTATCAAGCTTAATTACATTGGTCAAAACCCATCCAAGTTCGACGTATATAACATCCTAAGCTCATAAGAAGAGCATTTCCCCGTCTTGTACCGACGTTTAGAAATGCTCCAGTATTACCATTTATGCAGTCTAATCTTACTTCGCGGTAAGCAGGCTATCGGAAATAAATTGAAGCTGACCTTCCAACGTTAACGGATCGTTGTACGAGTCTGAAGTTGGATCAAGCTGGAACACATGATTTGCCTTCACCGCAGGCAAGTTCTTCCATAATGTATTGTCATATACGATCTTGGGATCGGTTGTATCTCCCGACCACGGGCTGGTGAAGATGATATCCCCCGCATACTCCGGTAATAGTTCCATGGAGATTGAAGCCCATCCAGTTCCGCTGTCAATCGCTTCAGCTTGGGCCTTGGCTGGTGCCTTGAGATCAAACTCCCCGTAAATAATTTCACCACCTCGACCATAGTTATGACCGAATACAAATAATCCTTTGGCGTATGGATTCAGTATGGAAACAGTACGATCGCCTACAGCTTCCTGAACCTTGGGCTTCAGTTCGTTGATCTTCGCTTCCCATTTAGCATTCCAAGCTTTCGCTGCGTCTTCTCTATTGGTGAGCTTACCCATTTCAAGCATTAGATCCTTGAAATTGCGCTTACCATATGCAATCTGTACAACAGGCGCAATCTGCTCCAGCTTGTCGATGCCCTCTGTTCCAGTGTACACGATAAATAAGTCAGGTTTTAAACTGATTAGTTTCTCTGGTGTAGGCTCTTGACCCAGATCACTGGTGCCCGCTGCTGCAAGTTGATCCTTGATATATTTGTTGTTCATCGCTCCTGATAAAGCGCCGACTACCGGTGCATCCAAGGCAACAAAGTAGCCTGTCGAAAATGATGTCAAATCAATAATACGCTTAGGATTCTTCGGTACCTGTACTTCGCCTGCATCCGATTGATATGTAACAAGTTCCTCTTCGGCAGTTGCCGTTGATTCAGCGGAAGAAGCTGAATCCGAGTCCGTCTTGGTTTCTGTCTCCGTAGCCGCATTCGTGCTGTCCCCATTTGTACTATTGGTCGTAGCAGACTGACCACATGCACTAAGTGCAATCAGCAAGATAAGTGCCATCATGATCCATATTGATTTTATCTGTTTACGCAAAATAAACCCACCTTTTCGTTGATATTGATAATCGTTATCAACGATATCATGCTATGCAGGATTTGACAAGCTATGTTTACTTCACCCCCTCTATGAACTCTAACTTGCAAGTCACCAAGTTAAACAGCTATCATCATTAGAGTAAACCATTCACTTTTTTTAAAAAAGAGAGTTTTGAAAAGCCAATGAAACGTAATCAAGGAGGACAACATGGAAGAGATTATATTGTGGTTAAAGTATTTGTTTTTAGGTATTGTTCAAGGTGCGACGGAGCCAATCCCCGTCTCCTCAAGCGGTCATCTAATCATCGCCCAGAAACTTATGGGCATCAAGCAGAATGGATTGTCATTTGAGATTTTAACAAACACAGCATCACTTATCGCTATTATTTTTATTTTCCGGGAAGATATCAAAAAGTTGATTATTGGTGCATTAGGTTACCTGCGTACTCGTAAAGAAGAATATCGAGCAGACTTCATGTTTTGCTTATACATAATTATTGGTACGATCCCTGCTGCTGTCGTTGCAGTCCTGTTCAAGGACCGGATTGAAGAAATCTTCTCATCCGTATATACCGTTTCCATCGCGCTATTAATCACCGGGGTTGCCTTGTGGCTTATTCGTAATCTTCGTGGTCGCAAGCAAGACGGTGATCTGTCTACGAAAGATGCATTGTTGGTAGGTCTGGCTCAGGCGGTCGCTCTTATTCCGGGGATTAGCCGCTCAGGGGCAACTGTAATTGCGTCCATCGCTGTTGGCATGAAACAGGAAACGGCTTTGAAGTTCTCCTTTATGCTGTACATTCCCATAAGTATTGGTGGACTCATTATGGGGGTATCCGACATTGCCAATGATCCGAATCGATCACAACTGGCTATCCCTTATCTGATCGCATTCATCACGACACTCTTTGTCACGTATTTCTCCATGAGATGGTTTATGGGCATTATGGCCAAAGGCAATCTGAAATACTTTTCGTATTACTGTTTTGCTGCAGGAACATTGTTACTGATCTTCTTATAAAAAATAGTCTACACACCAAAAGGAACAACCAGCGATGGTTGTTCCTTTGTTGTATAGTGGCAGAACCTTAATGACCTATAGCAAGAGCTAGACGGTCAGGCGCGTAGCCTTGTTGCTTCTGTTAACCAGCTCTGTAGCCGCGAACATAACACTGAACAGAATCAGCAGGATCAGGGGTACCATTGACATTCCCCATTGGCTGGCTAGGAGTCCCATACCTAACGGGATGAGTGTTGAACCTGTATAGGCACTGGCCATTTCAAGTCCAATTACACTTGGGGATGCCTTCTCACCGAAGCGTTCCGGTGTCGCATGAACAATACTCGGATAGATCGGTGCTCCGCCCAATCCCACGATAAATAAAGCCCCTGCGGCAATCCAGTAAGGAATCGGCATAACCAGGATAACTAATCCGAAGCATCCGACGATTCCACCATATCTGATGAGATTTTTGCTGGATACATGAGTCGAAAGAAAACCTGAGATTACACGGCCCAAGATAATGCCAATGAAAAATAGAGAGGATAGTGCTGCGGCAGTGCCTGGGGAAACTCCTTTGCTTCCGATGAAGAATGAAGCCATCCACAGACCGGCAGCAGTTTCGGAACCGTTGTAACAGAGCATCGCAATCATCGACATTTTCACGCCGGGGATACGTATGGCCTCACGGTTGCTTACGCGTTTCTTCTCATCGCCTGAACCCTCTACTCTTCCCTTCTCAAAAATCTTCCATAGAGACAAAGTTGATAATAAGACCACCACGATCCCAAGCAAAATCAACGCCACAGTAACGTATCCTGCACGCCAGTTGTTTGCTTGATTCAGCCAATATGCCATAACGAGTGGGCCTGTCACTGCGCCAATTCCCCAGAAACAATGCAACCAGTTCATATGCTTGGCCTTGAAATGCAATRCTACATAATTACTTAGTGCCGCATCCACCGAACCTGCACCTAAGCCGAGAGGGATCGCCAGAATCAGTAAAAACACAAAATTCTCAGAAAATGAGAATCCCAACAGCGCGATCGTTGTTGAGAGGATACTGAATACTGTGACTTTACCCGTTCCGAACCGGTGTAACAATCGGCTGGCCGTTAGACTGGACACTACTGTACTAAATGAAATGATTAGCGATATGTAACCAGCCATTTCTGTTGTCGCATGTATATCGTTTTTCATAACGGACCAGGCACTGCCAAGTAAAGCATCAGGTAATCCCAGCCCTATAAATGCGAGATAAATAATGATTAACAATAACGTGACCATCTGGGTGTCTCTCCTCAGTTTGTTTAATTTCTGATTCTCGTCGAACCACCCATATAATAATATTGATATTTCTATCTGTAATCTTCCTATATTTTGACTCCTTATATCAGTATTCTGATATATTCTGGCGACTCATAACCTATATCACTGGTTCAGGATAGGTATTTCTCCAAGCAAATTCTTCAAGTTAATGGCATCCCACGGCATATGCTCAGTTATTCCTAATCCAACTACATCTGTTTCTTCAGACAGTTCTTTGATCAGATGAAGCAAGTGAGGTATTTGCATGGTTCCCGCTGGTGAAAACTCATAAGGTTCTCCTGGCTTGGCGAATAACAATGAACGGAACATGTTGGGATCAAGCACATCCAGATCAAGATGAATTGCCAGGTGTTTGAACCCAGTCTCTTTAATCCACTTCTTAATCGAATCCATGCCATGGGTTAATTCTTCAGTTCCAGCCGTTCGGATACCTAATCTTTGAATCACTTCGGTTTCCTGTTCCGTGGGGGTTGTCAACCCGGCCATGAAAACATGTTCGGGCTTCAAGGGGACACTCACATGTTTGGCAAACTCCGGATCGCCTTCCCCAAGAAGGTTTCCGAGCGGTAAAGTATGACCGTTGTCATAGCCCTCGTATCTAACCAGATCACCATGTGCATCAATCCATATCAAACCAAGTTCTCCGCCATATCGTGCATTTAAATAAGCAAACGGGGCTTGTTCAACCAAACAGTCACCGCCAAACATGACAATGCGATCGGGCTGGTGAGCTTGAATAATATGCTGGGCAGCCTGCAATTGCTGAAGTAGATGTGTTCTGCCCTTTATCCCGTTCTCGCTTACCAGAGATGTTCCATCATAAGCCTCAACAGGAACATGAATGAGAGGTTGATCATTGTCAGGTGCAAGCCATGCAAGCAGCTCCGCTCCAAAAGAGTAGTTAGGATTATCTCCACCTTGCCATTGTGGCATAAGCAGACGTATTGTTTTTTGAGTCATCGTAAATCTCCTTTACTTCAAAGTAAGGTTAGTATAAACTGAGCCCAAACAAATAAATAGTACGGTCTTTTATGATAGGTACTACCCGGAAGGATAGTGTAAATGATGAGTATGGCTGAATACCACGGTAAAGTTAAAAACATTCAAGATACCCCTTTTGGATATACGTTGTCTGTTATTGGTGGTAAATGGAAAATGGTGATTTTGTATCTTCTGGCAGAAAACCCACCTGTCCGTTTCAATGAACTAAAAAGACAGATCGGCGCTATCACGTATAAAACGCTGAGTTCACAACTCAAAGAATTAGAAGCAGATGGTATGGTCGAACGGAAAGAGTATCCCCAAGTCCCTCCTAAAGTCGAGTACCGTCTGACAGCCAAAGCTGAAACGTTATTGCCCGTTTTGGAAGGACTATGCGAATGGGGTGTCCAACATCAGGAACCTTCGATCAATAATAGCGCAATGGATTGAACGCTTTTGTCTATATTTTCAGATGAGATAATTGGAGTAAATGCAGCATGTTAAAATGCAAAAAGTCGCCAATCGGCGACTTTTTTACTTTTATCTTGTGTTCCTCTGTACGTTCAGCAAATAAAAGCTGTGATTCGTAGAATTATACTTTTTCGTGTACCAGATCTTTCTGATAGGCCAACACTCTGTCCCAATTGCCACTGAAAACAGGAATTCGATAATACCCTACACGCTCATACAGCGCTGCAGCTTCTGGTTGCAATGGACCTGTTTGCAGTTTCAGATTGGTATAACCAAGTTCGTTCGCAAGACGCTCTGCCTCGGCCAATATAGCCTGGGCAATCCCCTTACGGCGGTAACCATTGCGTGTATACATGCGTTTAACTTCTACAGATGTTTCATCAAGGGGTCTAAGTGCTCCGCAACCAACCGGATACCCGTCGATCCTGGCAACGATAAAAGCCGCACGGGGCACCTCAACGTCTGACAGTTGAAATCCTGCAGTTCCATCACCACCATATAACAAACCGAGTTCTTCACTCAGTTCCTTGATCAATAGTAGCGATTCCTCGCTCCGAATATCTTCAGCTGCTGCATGCACGATATGTGTCATTCCACATACCCCCTTTATCTTATTGGACTTATTGGTTTAAATGATATATCTAAATTATCATTCCCAACAGCAAGCGTCAATTCCCCCATTCATTGAATATTTCTATAAGTACACCCTATAAACACCCCAACGTATCTTTTTGCAGTCTTTATTCGTTTACATAAGAAATATAACGAGCAACGATGTATATGAAATTCAACTCTCGGAGGTCTGATATTATGGAAATTTCAAAGGGAATAACGATGCTTCAGCTTGATTTTGAGGGGAATATAATTCACCCTGTTCTGATATGGGATGAAGAAATGGTTGTGTTAATTGATACCGGATTCCCTGGACAATATGACGATTTGTGTATCGCACTCGAAAAGATTGGTGTGCCGATCAGCCGACTTAAAGCAGTGATTTTGACGCATCAGGATGTGGACCATATCGGCTGTCTTCCTGAGATTTTGCAGGAGTGTGGTGATCATGTCAGGGTATATGCACATGAACTGGATAAACCATATATTGAGGGGCAGCTCCCTCTTCTCAAAGATGGTCACCTTGAACATCCTCCAATGGGAAAAGTAGATGAAACGGTTACTGATGGTCAGGAACTGCCGTTTTGCGGTGGAATTCGCGTTATTCATACACCTGGTCATACGCCAGGTCATATCAGTCTATATTTGATGGACAGCAAGACGCTCATCGCCGGAGATTCAATGTACAGTGTAGACGGCATGCTTGGAGGCATTCATGAACCTACTACGCTGGATACAGAGACTGCTCGAATCTCTTTGAAAAAGTATATCGAACTCGACATTTCATCTGTGGTTTGTTATCACGGTGGACTAAGTCATAGGAATATAAATGAACAGATCTCAGAGCTATATAAAATGAACTAACGAATATTTACACTGGACACTCCGATGACAGAACAACCTTCCGATCGCTGTTATCCCCAGATTTTTTTATTCCGTCTTTAAAAGGGGAAATCCGAGGATAGCGCATGCTTCCGATGTAGCTTTCTTGCAGAAAGCTTGTAGGCGAACGCTCTGCTTCTTAATAATATTTCAATTGGTTGTTTAGCGAATAAATCCTGTATATGCCACTATAATTCTCTATAATTATGCATAGTCTTCCTATTGTTTGGCATACTGCAAAATGGCTGTAGCCGCACGAATTCGCAACTCTTCTTCTTCACTGTGTAACGCTTCTCTCAGCACCTGGAGAGCTGTCTGAATCGTGGCTTCATCTACCCCTGTTGAGAGAGAGTGCGTTGCTTCGGCTGTTATACTGACTGCAAGACCTCGATCCAGCTGTGCTTGTGATATGGGATACTCAAACTTCGCAAGGATGGCTGAATCATTTTGCAGTGCCTGCACTTTGTCATTCAGCTCAGCGAGAGGAATACGACCCAACCATGTAACTCCCCGACGGTGACAGATCAAGTCGTTTTCTGTGCCAGCGGAATCGTCGTAATAATAATCCCCGATATCCCCAACATACGTCCATTCACCATCGCTAATTAATACATAATCTCCATCCTGCATGAGGTTACCAAACATATGTAGTGTCGCGAGTGTGCTCGCCAATTCTGCTTCATCCAAGGGATAGTGTTGAACCAACAGTTCCTTCCATAGTTCCCGGGGCGTTTGCTCCAGATCCCCTGTACCTGACCAAGCAATACCAATATAATTGTCTTCCAAAAAGGATGTTACTCTGTTGATTCCGTGCACGGTGGACTGGATATGATACAGATTCACAAATACCGCCTTCCTTTCTTTCAATCATTCGTATGAACATAGTTAACCATTGTAACATTAGTGGGGTCTATTTCAAACGTAATGATCTCTTCAAGTTCTATACTTCATGCTGAACATACCTTTGGATATAGCCTCAGGCTATAACTAGGTATAATTTAATGGAATTACATTATAACTCCGGATCTGTGATAAATTTTGTGTAACATAAAAGCAGAGGGGTTTTAAACGATGACAAAAAGTAGTGTATTGGGATATCCGCGTATTGGTGCTGATCGGGAATGGAAGAAAGCGTTGGAAGCGTTCTGGGCAGGTAAGCTGGAGGAATCAGAATTTCACGCACGTTTGCAGGAGATTCGTATCGATCATTTGCGCAAGCAACAAGCAAAAGGAATCGACATCATTCCAGTTAATGACTTTAGCTATTATGATCATATCTTGGATACGGCCGTGATGTTTGGGATTATTCCTAAACGATTTGCTTATGATGGTGGTTCCGTTCCATTGTCCGTATATTATGGCATTGCACGAGGAACGAAAGATGCCGCAGCAAGTGAAATGACAAAATGGTTCAACACGAACTATCACTACATTGTACCTGAACTGGACGGGGCTTCCCCAACTCTGACGGAGAACAAACCACTTCTCGCTTATCGTGAAGCAAAAGAAAAACTCGGCATTGAAGGCAAGCCGGTTATCGTTGGACCGTTAACCTTCCTGAAGCTCTCCAAAGGCTATGATAAATCCGAGACAGACGCTTGGTTGGACCGCTTGCTTCCACTTTACACTCAATTGCTTCAAGAACTTGCGAGCGAAGGCGTTCAGTGGGTGCAGGTCGACGAACCTATTCTGGTAACCAAATTAAGCGATGAAGACGTACAGCGTCTGAATAAAATATATGAAACATTTGCAGCAGCCGTTCCAGGCCTGAATATCATGCTGCAAACGTACTTTGAATCTGTTGAAAACTACAACGACATTGTTGCACTGCCAGTTCAAGGTGTAGGACTTGATTTTGTACACGGACTCTCTGGTAACACACAATCTATTCGGACATCCGGTTTCCCGGCAGACAAAGTGCTCGGTGCAGGTATTATTGATGGACGTGGGATCTGGAAAGCTTCCCTTCAGACAAAACTGAATTTGCTGAATGAATTAACTGAGTTCGTGACACCTGAACGTATCATCGTGCAATCATCTTGCAGCCTGCTGCATGTGCCAGTAACCACAGACCGTGAGGCAAAACTTTCATCTGAACTGAAAAATGCACTTGCATTTGCAGATGAAAAGCTGGATGAGATTGTTCTTTTGACTACAGCCTTATCTTCACCAAGTGCAGAGATTACCGCCAAAATAGACGAAGCAGAGCTTACCCTTCAAGCGCTTCAGCAATCCGAAGATCGAAACCGTACCGCTGTACAGAAAGCCGTTGCTTCCATCAGTGTTCAACAGCCGGAGCGCTCCCGTCCTTTTGCAGAGCGTCATGAAGCTCAACAGGCCAAATGGCAATTGCCACTCTTCCCGACAACAACGATTGGTAGTTTCCCACAATCTGCCGAAGTCAGAAAAGCACGTCAGTTGTGGCGCAAGGGTGAGTTGAACAACGAACAGTATGCTGCCTTCATCCGGGAGCAGATTGATATCTGGATTAAGATTCAGGAAGAGATCGGAATTGACGTATTGGTACATGGTGAGTTTGAGCGTACCGACATGGTTGAATTCTTTGGCGAGAAGCTGGCCGGCTTTGCCTTTACACAGTTTGGATGGGTACAATCATATGGTTCACGTTGCGTGAAGCCACCTATTATCTTCGGTGATGTTGCATTTACGGGTGAAATGACTGTCGAAGAAACGAAATATGCTCAATCGCAGACAGAGCGTCCTGTTAAAGGCATGCTGACTGGCCCGATTACCATCATGAACTGGTCATTCGTACGCGAAGACATTGCTCGTGAGCAGATTGCCTATCAATTGGCGTATGCGTTGAGACAGGAAGTCGAAGCACTTGAACAGGCAGGCATTGGTATGATCCAGGTTGACGAGCCAGCTGTTCGTGAAGGGCTTCCGCTGAAAGAAAATGAACAAGCCGATTACCTGGCTTGGGCAGTCAAAGCGTTCCGTATCTCCACGTGCACGGTGCATGAAACGACTCAAATCCATACGCATATGTGCTATTGCGAATTCCATGACATGATTGATTCCATTGAAGCTATGGATGCGGATGTTATCTCCATTGAGACATCCCGTAGTCACGGTGAACTGATTCATAGTTTTGAAGAAAATACGTATGAGCTCGGTATCGGTCTTGGCGTATATGATATCCATAGCCCAAGAGTTCCGAGTGTGGATGAAATGAGCAGCATGATTGAACGTGCCCTGCGTGTTCTTGATCCGAAGCTGTTCTGGATTAACCCGGACTGCGGATTAAAAACCCGTGGACAGGAAGAAACGGTAGCTTCTCTGCGTAACATGGTTGACGCAACCAGAATCGCTCGTAACAATCACGCTTCAGCTGCTGTATTGTAATCGGCTGCGAAGCAGCATAACTTCAAAAGTAAAGCCGGACACCCCTTCGTTAAATGGGTGTCCGGCTTTTTATCTGGTTACTTTTTGTAGTTACTTTTAACGCAAATTCATTTCACTTGTAACATGGCGATCTCTGGCGTTCCTGCCCCTTTTCTCACCATCCAACGCTTACAACTAGATACTATCTTTCAGCCATTGCTGCAATGGTGTATCTTCGGTCAGTTCACCGAGCAATATATGACGGAACTCTCCGTCCTTATCAATAACCATCGTTGCCGGTAAACCTGTAATCAGATACATGCCTGATATGTTGCCTGTCACGTCAATGATCACCGGGAAATCAAATGCCTGCTTATCCATAAACTCACGAATCGTGCCCTTCGATTCCCCCACGTTAACAAACAGGGTTTCCACGTCATTCTGATAGTCCTGAGCAATCTGGTGAACGAGCGGCATCTCCCTTACACAAGGTGTGCACCATGAAGCCCAAAAGTTAATCATCACGGCTTTGCCCCGATAATCGGACAGTCTGACTTGTTCGCCTTCTGAATTAACCGCTGTGAACTCAGGGGCCACGGCACCAGCTTCAATGGCGTTACCTCGCTGAGATTCGGGTGTCGATACATTTTCGAAAATAGCCCATGTACCAACTAACAATGCGATCACACCAATCAAAATTGTAAGTGTACGTCTACTTTTAAAACTCTTCTTCTGCAATAAACTCACCTTCACTTTAAACCAAGACTTTGATGAAATGCTGCATGGAGCGAACCGAATTGATCACAAAAGTCGTGAGTAGAGCCCTCTCCAACATTACGTCCATGGTTCATGAATATCACCTGATCCGCAATATCGTCTGCGATCTCCAGCTGATGGGTCGAGAACACGACCATGTGGCCTTCCTGTTTGATGCCCTTGAGTAGCTGAGTTAATTCCTGCATCCAGAATGGGTCCAATCCATTCGTTGGCTCATCCATGATGAGCAGTGGAGGTTTCGACAGCACAGCCTGGGCGAATAACACACGTTGGCGCATGCCTTTGGAGAAGGTCGTAACCCGGTTTTTCTTTTGATCCTCCAAACCTACCATGGTCAGTACTTCCTGTACTCTCTCCTTGGGAACTTTCCTCAGAGAAGCCCAGAACAGAAGCATTTCCTCCGCACTCAGTCCTTGATTAAATTGATAATCGTCCGGCATATATCCAATCTGCTCTGAATAACGCTTGCGCTCCTTCAACCATCGCACATTGTTCACCGCAACCTCACCGGAGGTAGGCCGAAGAATTCCTGCGATCATACGCAGTACCGTGCTCTTTCCTGCACCATTCCCTCCACAGAGGGCAAGCACTTGGCCTGAAGTAATGCGAAAGGAGATATCCTCAACAATTGGTTGCTTTTTAATGGATTTGCACAATCCCATCACTTCGAGTCCCACTTTATCCATGAGAACGCCCCCTCTCCCAGATCGCGTATACCGCTAGGACAGAGAAGGCAATCCAGAATAGGCATATCCCGATGAAGATCCAACTGCCACTTGGTTGTTGCACCCACTCCACCCATCGATAATATTCTGGTCCAAGAATGGAGCCGCCTCCCAGTTTGATGACTACAAACAATCGCACCAGCTCGGCCGGATTGATGAGCGTTAGTATAATCAGCAGCGGTTTCACCCATAGATAAGGCATCAGTCCCAGCACAGAGAGCAATAAGGTCGGCCATCCAATGACTGCGAAAAACCATACGGTCACGGATATGGTTAACGCCTGCCACCGATTGCGCGACAACGAACCGATAAATAGCGCCAACGTCAGGAATAACAACACCAGTCCACAAGAAAATGCCAGAAAGAGAAGATATGTCACGGCATCCAGTGGATTCCCGATTACTCCGCTAATAACCCCCATCAGGCCGTATCCAAACGCAACAATGGTAATTAAAACAATCGACAGCCCAAGATACTTGCCCACAATAAAAGACATCGTGCCAATGGGATACGTGGACAGCAGTTGCCAGCTACCGTCTTCCTTTTCGGATGTTAGTGAGAAGGAACCGAGGAACAGCGTCATTAATGGTAAGAGGTAAAGAATGAGATTCAACATCGAACCTGTTGTGCCCGAATATCCTTCAACCAGATTCTGCGAATTCAGAAGTAACAAGCTTAAGCTAAATGTGCAAAAAAGGATCAGAAACGAATACGCCCAAGGATTGCGAAATCCCATTTTCACTTCTCGTCTTGCAATCTGTATCATATCTGACATCATTGATCACCATTTTCTATTGTCATACTTAGTGGCCTGACTCTTCTTTCATCTCACCTTCCTGATGCATCTCATTACCGTCTCCTTCTTCACCATGTCCGTGCTCATCATGCCCATGTTCACCCATCATGTCCATATTCTCTGTGTTCTGTTTCCAGTCATGGGAGGCAAGATCCTCAGCGGTCATAATGGTTCCAACACCTTGCTCTGCGATGAAAGCTTCAGCCGAGGGCTTGTCCTTAAAATTAAGAATTCCATAGGCCATAGGCGTACGCAATGAAGCGTCGTATACATACGTGGCTTTGCTGTATTCAATCCATTCCTTGTCATTATAGTCACGTACATAGTCCATGCCGATGTTATCTGTGCCATTTTCTGTTTTCCACTGGTTCATGCAGCCGATATCATCGAACTTGTAATTTTGGCCGTCTTTCGTAGTGAGCTGTGTTGCATATGCATCGTCCTTCACCTGCATTTTACAGATCGCACAGATATCCACGTCTTCATTGATCGGCAATGCCGCGTATTTTGTTCCGCAAGCGGTTAACAGCACCATGCCAAACATAAGTACCATGAGGAATGTCCATCTTCTGTTCAAGCTTTTGTTCATTTTCGTAATACCCCCATATAGATGATTATAAAAGTTGCCATACCCAACAGAATTAACCCGAACAACCACACCACATTGGAATCTGTAGCACTTTCTACTGACATGTGCAGATCAGATTCCGTATCCATGCTCATTCGTGGCGATTTGTCGGTAGTCCATTGTTCTCTGCCTTCTGTAAACAACTCACTCAGAAAGACCATACCCGGTGATTGGAAAAAGAGCTGATACGCTGAATTTCGACTGACCAGTTGCTCATAAAAAGGATTGATAGCATAGGATATTTCACTGATCCCATCCCGATTCAGATCGAGCCCCTGAAAGGAGTCCCAGTAGTTCTCCATCAGGACATTATTCGGGCTATCCAGCGCCGAAGCTTCAATGACATTAGACACCAATTGGTTACGTGTAAACTCATTAGCTTCTGCCAGAACAAGCTGTATGCCAACAAAATTCCGAAGCACCGCATTGTCATGGATCTCATTGCCCGATGACTCTGCAATATTCATGCCGACACGATTACCCTCCACCACATTGTTGTGAATTGAGGATTGATGCACGTCATACAACAAAATCCCTTGAGAATGAACATTAGTACTCTGTTTGCGAAAAGAATTGCCCGATATAACCGTATTCTTGACGCCCATGATCATGGCACCTGTCATGTTCTCTTCTCCGGTATTATCCATGACAGAAGAGCCGTCAATATACATGCAATGGATGCCATACCTCGTATGTAACAGCCTGTTATTTTGCACGATAGACTTGCGACTGTTCTCCAGATAGATTCCATCCCTCATGCCGGTGATCTCATTGGCTTCAATGAAGCTATCATGGGAGTTGTACAGATCAATGCCATTGCCCTTCTGGCCACTGGAAGCAGAATCGGACCCGGCCCACGTAATGTTGTTCCGCTGAATCGTTGCCTGACTCGAATTCCGGATGATCATCCCATACCCCTGGGTCTGAATATGCAGATCCGTGATTTCACTGTTTTTCCCTTCAACCTGAATCGCTGCAGTCTGTTCATTCGTATCATGTTCAATTGTAAAACCGCTCAATTTCACCCCATCCGAGCGAATCATTATCGTAGAGGTGGCTTCCGCATTAACAACTATGACCGTAGGATCACCCTGAATGGTGATGTTTTTGTCAATCGTCACGGGTCCAGAATAACGACCTGATGCAAGTTCAATGATTTCTCCAGGTGCAGTGCGGTCAATCATAGGCTGAAGGGGAATGAGATCACGATGTCCGGAAGAGGCCATGACTACACCGTGCGGAAGGGGTAGTAGGAGCATCATCATTCCGATTAGAAAAATGAAACCTGTAACCCGACTCTTCTTACAACTGTTGAATGCACTCAAGCCTGCCCAAGGATTACTCATGATTCAAACCGCGCAATTCCGGCTTCTTGTTACAGATGCTTATTGCTGTGGCAATGTATTCAACGGGTCTTACGTTAATCCAAAATATACGTTGGTTGTACACACCATCCCTCCATTCCACTTAAAATCAACTCTCCATGTTCCTCATCCATTGAAGCAACGCAATAAATGAAGCGTTATCACAATCCTGATCATAGTGTACTTAAAATGATATTTATTCCATATAGCTCAATTAGGCTATAGACGCTACATTTTTGTGTCGATATTGTGATGTAAATCAAAAAAAGCCGCCATATAGGCGACTTCTAAGTAATATATTATTCAAATGGATAGGTCCAAAATGTTTCTCTGCCAAAACGTTTTTTGATTTCTTCATTATTCAGCTCACTATTTCCTACAAGCTCTGCTGCCTGGAATTGTGAACGATGGGCACGAATGGACGCCATTTTTCGATCCAAAAATTCGGATACGTCAACAAATACATCCGGTTTACCAATGTACTGTTCCTGATTATTAGCGAACGCAACGCAATGAACAATCGGACGTTCATCCACAGGAAGTTTAGTGATTGTACGTATAACAGCGGCTCCCGTTGCATCATGATCGGGATGAACACTGTACCCCGGATAGAACGTTATGACCAGCGTAGGGTTCAACTCTTTAAGTAGCGACATGATGGTGTCTTCCAGTAACTCTGGATCTTCGAACTCCAGCATTTTATCGTGGAAACCCAGCATTCTCAAGTCCTGAATACCAATCGCTTCAGAAGCTTCGATGAGTTCCTGTTTACGGATGCCAGGCAATGTCACTCGGTTGGCAAATGGAGGAATCCCCATATTGCGCCCCATCTCGCCAAGTGTTAGACAAGCATAGGTTACATGGGCACCGCCATCTATGTATTTGGCTAACGTTCCCGATACAGAGAAAGCTTCATCATCTGGATGTGGATATACCACCAAGATGCGCTCATGCTCGTTGTGTGTAGTATTCATGGTTATTCAATCCTCCGCTTTCATCAGAACATCTCTCGGCTTAATTGTAACGCCACAACTAGTTTACCTTGGCTGTCGTGACCGGCGAGAATCAGTCTTTCTTGTTCCTGCTCATCAATATGTGTAAGTCCTTCGGCGTAAAGCCATCCCTGCGTTGTTTTCAGACCAACACGGTATGGACCTGTACCTGAAATGGACCCCTGCGTATATCGTATGGCCGCATTAGTAATGAATGCCGATGCTGGATGTTTTGTACTGTCCATATGTTGTGCGTAAGCACCTGACGTAAGTTCTAGATGTACGTATAAGTCCTGATCAGCAAGATTATTGATCCGGAGCTGAATGTCTTGAGGTTTAATCGGTTGCATAGCGGCCTCCTTGTCTAATGTAATTGTACAAATTTCATTTTAACATAACCATAAGAGAATATACATGGAGTGACCCTGTCGACCTCTCATAGAGCCCTCTCATGATGATTCCAGTTTGAAAACAAGAACAGATTTGCGTGGTTTTTTCTCTTTTTATTCATCGATCATATCTATATTATGAAGTGTAGGCAAAAACGCCCGTGATGAAGAACCTTAAATTTTAAATGAATCTTGCTCCAACATGTTTGGAAAGGAGTTTAACTCGACTTGAAATCTCTAATACAACTACTTCATTTTGGCTATCATCAGGCCATGAGTTGCATATTTCCCGTAGCGATCTTTGGAACACTGGCACTGTCCAGCGTAGTTCCTATTCCTTACCTTCATCGATATGATGCCATTCTGCTCGTATTGCTTGCTGTGCAGTACCTAATGTATCGAAGCGGCTTGGAAACCAAGGATGAAATCAAGGTCATCTGTGTATTTCACATTATTGGCCTGGTGCTAGAAATCTATAAAGTATGGATGGGATCATGGTCATACCCTGAGCAAGCATACAGCAAAATCCTGGGTGTCCCTCTTTATAGTGGATTCATGTATGCAAGTGTAGCCAGTTTTATGTGTCAGGTGTGGCGAAGACTGCGGATGGACATGACCGGATGGCCTGGTTTTGCACCTTCGATGCTGCTCGGAGCAGCCATCTATATTAACTTTTTCACTCATCATTTTATGCCCGATTTTCGCTGGTGGCTGACGGCGCTTGTATTTATTGTCTTCTGGAAAACCTGGATTATTTACCGGGTAAGAGCAACGACCTATCGAATGCCCTTATCGCTTGCTTTTATCATTGTTGGTTTCTTCATTTGGACTGCTGAGAACATCGCTACATTTTTCAATGCCTGGAAATACCCTGATCAGCATGATGCCTGGCAACTGGTTAGCTTTAGCAAAATTAGTTCGTGGTTCCTGCTGGTCATCATCAGTGTCATCATCGTTGCGCAGCTCAAATATGTGAAGGCCAATCGAACCGCAGATGATCCAAAGTCCAGGTAACTATTTATTCTCTAACCGTAAAACAGCAACAATCTTAGACTCGTACCTAAAGTCTTCGAATGCCGCTGTTTTTTACTGGAGTTCTATTTGAGATTATTCAATAAAAAATGAGCCAAAGCCATCTGCCTCTTCAATGTCTTTGTTGATTAAGAGGCTCTCCTTTTCATCATATGCTTTGATTGTATAAGGAGGAGTAGCTGATGAAGGCAGGAATGCATACCAGATTTGTTGGTTCTCACCTGCCTCAACCAGCTTCGCATCGAAAGTTTCGGGCTTTCCATTTTGCTTGATTTCAACAGTTACACGTTTGATAGTGGAGTCTATGATGTCACCAAATAACATCGGTAACGGGGCCGAGACTTTTTCTAATTTCGGTATGCTCATATAATTCAACGCAAACTTGGATTCAACTGATTCATTAATGGAATATCCTCCACCCCATACCCATTTCCATCCGAAAATGTTCTTGCGGGTATACTCCATCTGAAGATTACTGTTATTTTCCCGACCCTTTTTTTGTGTAAACAAAATCATGCCCCCGTCCACAGCCTCCTGATGAATGAATTGGGAGGTATAAGATTCACCTCTAAATTCTTGAACGGCCCCTTGAGGACTGTTCGCTATAGGAATATGTATAGGTTCATTCAATCCCCAAACTTTGGATATCCGTTGATCGGCTAGCCCGCCAGCTCGTTCATTCATATACATATATGCCAAGATTGACAGGGGCGATAGTAAAATTACCATTGCAGTGATTAGCAAAATTCTCCTGTTACGCTTGAACATCTCCATGTACACTCCTTATGATAACGATGAAGTATTAAATACAATCACTCTGATATTACCATAATTAGCATATTAGTTCTTGTTTAAATATAATTCGGACAATCAAAAAAGGCCGCCATTGGCGACCTTTCAAGTCATTCATCGAAGCTATTCTCCCAGAAAGATTACTTCGGTTTCCAATTCAACTTGGAACGTATCATATACTTTCTTCTGAATAAATTGGATCAGATCCATATAATCCTGGGCAGTAGCGTGATCCACATTTACGATGAAACCTGCATGCTTCATGGAGATTTCAGCGCCTCCGATGCGAGTGCCCTGCAAGTTACAATCCTGAATCAGTTTACCGGCAAAATGTCCTTCGGGTCGTTTAAATACACTTCCACAAGAGGGGAATTCAAGCGGCTGCTTGGATTCTCTTAGGAACGTTAATTCCTTCATTTTGCTTGCAATATCTTCCTTGTTTCCTTTTTCGAGCCCGAATTCGGCCTCCAGTATGATATAGTGATCCATCTTGAAGAGACTATTTCGATAACCAAACTTCATCTCTTCTCGCGGAATCTCCAACACTGCGCCGTCTTTGGTGATCACAGTCGCACGTTCCACAACATCGGCGATCTGACCGCCATAAGCACCCGCATTCATGTAAAGTGCGCCCCCCGTGCTACCAGGAATGCCACAAGCAAACTCCAAACCGGTCAAGCTATGCTCCAAAGCAAGTCTGGATACCTCAATGATATCAACGCCGCTTTGCGCAATCATGCTGTCCTCATTCACTTTAATTTGATCGAAGTGGCTAAGAGAAATCGTTACTCCCCGGATGCCCCCGTCTTTAATAATGACGTTTGAGCCTTTTCCAATGACCGTCAGAGGTAACTGATGTAAGTTGGCAATTTCCACGATTTTAGTGATTTCGTCTATCGTTGTTGGATGGATGAGAATATCTGCGTTGCCACCTATTTTAATAAACGTGTGATTTTTTAGTGGTTCATTGAATTTCACTTTTTCCAAAGGTATCTGATGCTCAAAAATATTCATGATTTTCTCTCCCTGAATTCATAAAGAAATGATTGCACCATCGCGAAAATGAGATGCTTCTTCTTTATTATATGCTAAATAGGAGATTTTGTTTGAAATTATGTTGTTTTCATTATAATTAATCACATTCTCTTTAGATTTTGAACTTTTCCGTGAGTTCCTGCATGGAAGCAAGCTGTTGCTCTGTTGCCGCAACTACATGATTATGAGAGTTCTATGTCTGTTTGAGTCAGCTTGGCTGATAGCTCCCATAAACGAAAAGCTTGCTCAGGGTCGATGGCATACTTTTTAACCCCATAGAAACCTCCATCCTCAGGAGCCATTTCACTGATGTCACAATCCTCGCAGTAGACACCGCCTTTTCCCTCAAGCTGAGGAGAGGTTGCTGCCCAGACCTGCGTCGCTGCCCCCTGCTCAGGTGTTTTGAACGCAGGGTTGGCCACTTGTCCAGATTCATCAATCCAGCCCAGAGCAATCATTTCCTCTTTTGGCATATGACGCTGTAGTGGTGTCATAATTCCGCCTGGATGAACTGAGAAAGCCCGTACGCCGTGCTCTGCACCTCGACGATCCAGCTCAACGCTGAATAAAATCGTTGCTGTTTTGGACTGTCCATAGGCAGGGAATTTCTCATATCCATGTTCAAAGTGGATGTCATCCCAACGAATCGGTGAGAAATGATGTCCCGCTGATGCCAAGGAAACAACACGTGCTCCCCCCTGACTTGCAAGTGCTGGCCATAACAGATTAGTCAGGGCAAAGTGGCCCAGATGATTTGTTGCAAATTGAGCTTCCCAGCCAGGACCAACCCGCGTCTCCGGGCAAGCCATGATGCCCGCATTAAGAATCAGCATATCAATGTTCCGATCACTCGCCAGAAACCGCTCCGCAAAAGCACGAACGCTGGATAAATCAGCGAGGTCCAATTCATCTATTTCAACACCTTCCAGACCCGAAAGTGCTTCCTTCGCAACCGCTGGACGACGTGCAGTCACCACTACACGGGCTCCCGCATTAACAAGCGCACGTGTCGTCTCCAACCCCAGGCCGGAATATCCACCCGTTACAATAGCAAGCTGTCCGGACAAGTCCAGATCCCTCAATACATCCTCCGCTGTACTATTATGGTTGAAGCCAGAGTCCATTTTATGTTGTAAAGTTCTAGTATTATTTTCCTGTGTCATTCTGTTCATCTCCTTAGTAATATTTCTACTTTTTCAAAGTCTACACCCTAGAGCGTACTCTAAGTCAAATGGAAGTGAATACATCACCTGCAACTTCTCCGTGCAAACTGCAAAAGTAAAAAAAGCCGCCAGTTGGCGACTTTCGTTGAAATGATTATAGTCATCCAAGTTACGAATCACCCTGAACGGTGGATAACGAAACAAGGACCGGACTGGCGAAATCAGAGGCCTCTTCTCCTTTTGGATTATGAAGACGGAATAAAAATGCTTCCTCTTCTTCTGATTTCCAGACCATATAATCGCTAATGCCTTCTTCACCAGAGGCCTGAAGATAAAGCTCGGCATGACCAAGCGGGTGTTCTACCAGTTCTCCACTATAATCAGATACCTTACCGTTTTTTTCTAATTCTTCTTTACCCGCTGTCTCCAGTTCTGCCAGATTATAATCCGAAGGCAGTGGTTCAATATCCACATAATAGTCAGCGTTACTAGTCAGTGACAGACGGCCTTGAGCAGCATCAAATGTGAATTTCTCGAATACGTACAAGGAAAATCCTTCTCCTTGTTGCAAGGTCGCCTCTAGTGATTGATTGCCATCTGCGGTCAACATTTCAAAACTTGAGGTCTGTGGACGCTCCGTTTCATTTGCTTCTTCTGTTCCATCTGTTTCAGATGGTTGTTCATTTTCTGTTGAAGGTGCTGGAGCAGGTTCACCTACTGGCATTGATGGTTGAGGGCTAGGCAAAGGTTCATTACTACCAGAGCAAGCTGCAAGCGTTAGAACTATAACGATTAACGAGATACTCATCATAATAGAACGTGGTTGAAACATCAGGTTCATTCCCCCTGTCTATATTCTGTGCTTACATGTTATTACCCATAGCAGAGACTCGGAATCCATAGGTCCAACCTATGAAGTTATCCATAATCAGTATTTCCCTAGGGTCAGGGAAGAACCCTCGATACGGATACCTCGGCATCGATCGAAAGAAGCAAGGTGGATATCAATGCCACGCTGGAGGATCAATTGGTGTGGTTGGAGGAAGCGGGGTTTCGCGTGGCAGATTGCATGTATAAATACTTGGACTTTGCAGTGTTTTATGCGCAAAAATAAAAAAAGACCGGATTATGGGCAGCTATGCCGTGATCCGGTCTTCTCACATATCTTTCATTCTGAATCACTTATTTCAGCGACGCTGGCAGCTTAACGCCGAGAAGTTTGCCTTCGGCTTGGATGATGATCATTCCGTTTGTCTTCAAGGTCGTGTTGTGCAGATCTCCACCGGTGGAGACGCGGAAGACCGACTGACCCGACATCATGTTGAGGACAAGCAGTGTGCCGTTACGTTGTGCTCGATACATCCCTTTACCGTAAACATCAATCTGAGAAACGGGGGCATCACCATGCCACTGGACCTCTTGACCATTAGCCAGCTTGATGCCTGTAAGTTCTCCCGTGTTTCCGTTTTTGAAGATCAACCTTTCCTGTGTAACGCCAAGCCATACCATATTTTCGCCGTAAGGGCGCTGAAAAGTTCGAAGTGGCGCGGGACCTGACTTGGTTGAGGTCAACGAATACTCCGCTATCTTATCCCCTTGTAGAATGTATAGTTTGTCTTTATTGGAAAATATCCCTCCATCCCCATTCACATACGGTGGATCTCCCGGCATGGTCCACTTATACTCCTGACTTCCTTTTAACACACCGGTCTTCAGATTGTACACATTCACTTTCCATTTACGTTCTGGTGAAGACTCGTCATTTTCCAACATCGAAGAATAGTAGTCCGCTGAGTATACAAGTCCGTCTTTGATCTGAATAGCTTCCCCCTGACCAAAATGACCCCATAGCTTCTTGCCCGTTTTCTTGTCATATGCATTAAGCTGTAAGGATGTAAGTGCCCCTTGGACAAAAAAGGTTCTCAACACCACACCATTAGATTCTCTCAGATACTCAGTACCATTACCTTCACCTAATGGTTCATCTGCTTCCCAACGCAGTTTGCCTGACTGGATGTCCAGTGCAAACGTTGTACTCCCCTTAATCACGTAGAGGGTATCCACCGTTGGAATCAGAGCTTCCGTACGGTTATACGTATCAATCCAGGTGGATGTGCCTGACTGCCATTTTGCTTTGCCTGTCTTCGCATTCAAGGCATATGGCTTGTGATCAATGGTCAGTCCGTAGAGAATCCCGCTTTGATAGGTAATATAAGGAGTCAGGTCTTTGTCGTAAGTCCACAACCGTTTACCTGTTGTCGCATCAAGTGCAATCAACTTCGATCCAGCAAACGTGAATACTTTGCCTTCTTCTGCGATGGCATTAACTCCAACATACGTCTCGTTCATATTCAGATAGTTATCTACTTTCGCTGTCCAAGAAGGTTTCAGTTCAGGTACAGTGATTCGTTGATACGAATACCAGTTACGGATGGATACATCCGATGCTTCAGCATGTGCCTGCGATGGCAACACGCCGATAACGCCGTGAACCATCAGCATTCCGGCAGTAATGCCTGCAATGATGGGTCTTCCTGCTCTTCTTTTCCATTCCTTATTCATTTGACGTTTATGTATATTGACCATGGTAAATGAATTCCTCCTGTTATTAAAATCCTGAGATACAACTACATAAACATAACGTGTGATAGGTCCAAACAGTTACCAGATTGTTAAATTATTCAAATAAAATATCAAAAAAGCCGCCACCAGGCGACTTCTTGATAACTGTATTTTTTCGGTGATAAGTTGCGAACGTGACTCATTAATGAAGTTTCTGCTTTACTTTAGTTGGATCTGGAATACATCACCGGCGTCCCCACCAAAAACGATAAAACCACTTTTCGGGAGTTTCGTCGATTCCTGATTGGTTGCTACAGAGAAGTCAACCATTTCCCCTTTATCATTATACACTGCATAACCTCCGGTCTTCGGAGAATCCACCGTGATGGATTTGTTACCCGAGCGTGCGTCGATCACATACCACCGGGCTTGACCGTTTGCCGGAATAGTCGTAATTCCTTTTTTTCCACCAAAGATTGGAGTAATCGCATCCTCGGCAATGTATTCCTGCCCATCCTGGAGCAAAATCTCGGCGCCATTCTTTGTGTAAAATTGCAGATCAAACGCGTCTCTTCCATTCATTACAGGAATCTCGGCGATATTCTCTGCGTTGTTTGCATCCATGATTTGCGTGCCATTAGCATAGCCATTTTTGGCATCAACAGACAGGTTCTTGATCAGCATCGATGGAAGCAGATAAAAGATCGATGTTATTTTTTCATCCAACGCGTAATATTTCGAGCCGTCACGAGCTGTCCATTTCTCTTTCGTTGCTGCGTCAAGCGCATTATGATCCAGTTTTTGATAATCATACGTGTTCATTACCGTTTGGCCTATGCCGGGTAACGTAATCATACCCTGAATTTTAACATATACCTTGTCATTACGTTCCTTCACAAAGCTAGCTTTTACACTGCCATCCGCACTTGTAAAATGTTCGTCGCCTGTGTACACATATTTCTGCTCTGGAATAATTCCACCCAACAAGGCTGGCAGTTGCATCTCACCATCCTTAATCGTTATATCCAATGTCTCTCCTACCGTACCATAGAGACCGGAGTACGCGCTTAATTCTGTTGGCATCTTCACTTTGTCGGGTGACGAGAAGGTCTGATCGGGTTTAACCTTGTCGATGATGCCTTGATCCGCCAGAACTTCCAGCAGCACTTTGCTGGCAAACATCTGATTGTAGATGGAAGATCCGCCAGATGATAGAACCGCCATTGAAATATCATGTTCAGGTATAGTGATTAACACGGCATGGTACAACATGGTATCCCCGCCTTTGGCAAGCGCGGTAACCCCATAATCGCTGAAAGGTGCAAGGTCAACCGAATCCCATCCCAAGCCATAATTGATCGTATTTTGCTCATCAGATACCCATATGCCCTTACGATATTCATGAGATTGCATGGCCTTCACAGCAGATTCGGACAGAATATCCGGTCTGTTCCCCATTAAAACCTCTCCGAATTGACTCAATTCTTCTGCGGTAGAGTACACTCCGCCTGTGCCGATAATGTTTGCATTTTCGGTAGGCATCTTCATCTCAAGTGTAGGCCAATAGGTTTCGGATAATTGCGCTCTGTCAAAGGAATCTAGTGGTGTCTTCGTTGATTCCAACTTCAACGGCTCGCTGATGAACTTGGCGATATATTCGCTGTAGCTTAATCCACTCACCCGTTCAACTAGGATTTCAAGCAATTGAAAACCGTCATTGGCGTAGACGGAGTATGCGCCAGGTTTGGATTTCAGTTTTTCGGACTGAAGTTTGAGCAATAACTCATCATGATTGCGGGTGTCATTATCTTCAAACAACATGCTGTTTCCATAATGTGTACCGTAAAGACCGGATGAATGATTCATCAACATGCGCGGTGTGATTTGAGTATAGCGCGCATCTGCCATTTTAAAGTCTTTGATATACGAAGTAAGCGGCTCATCCAGATCTATTTTACCGGAATCAACCAGCTTCATGGCGGCTGCCGTAACAACCATTTTGCTAACCGAGCCTATGCCATACATGCTATCCTTGTCTATTGGCTTCTGTGATGCCTTATCGTGCAGTCCGACACTATCTGATAAAATATATTCCCCTTCATCCATGATCGCATATTGCACACTGGTGACACCGTAGTTTTGCACCATCTCCTTGGCGATCTGCTCCGCCCGTGCCTCAATCGTACCGCTGTTATTCGCTTCTGCTCTGACATCTGCCAGCGGTGTAATTACAAGTACCGCTGTACATAAAAGACTAATTAGTTTCTTCATCATATGTCCTCCCTCAAATGTTCTTATGAATGAATTCATCATATCCGGGAAGAGACTGATCAAACGCAAACGGACCCTGAATGGAAAAAAACAACCCCTGAACGGCAGGTTCAGGGATTGTCGGTGTGGAACGGAAGCACGACCATGTTGTTAAATTTCCGATGCTGATGCTCAATACTCATATGTCCACCATATTTCTCGCATATTCGCGATATATTGGTTAGACCGATCCCATGGTACTCCGGATTGGGCTTGTCACTTTTCAAGTCAACGATCGGTTGCTCCACATGATTCATAATCTGGATGACAAGTGCAGTTGATGTGGAGTGAATGGCAATCAGGATGTATCGATCCTCGGCCTGTCTAACTTTCTTGGAGGCCTCAATTGCGTTATCAAGCATGTTACCCAGCACCACACACAGATCGTACCGATCGATCTGGATATGCTGCGAGTGGAGCTGGATTTTGGTGTCGATTTTGATCCCGTTTGCCTGCCCCATAGCCAAGGTATTTGTAACGAGTGCATCAATGACCAGATTGCCGGAGTTCACCCGCTGATACGCACCTTCAATGGTATTTAATGTAGATTTAATATGGTCACCTGCCGCTGCCAGTTCGTTACGTTGGATACATTCATCAATATACAGAAACTGCTGATTGATATCATGGATGATGGATTTAATGTTTTTGAAACTGTGAACGGTCTTCTCATAATTGGCATCCTGGTAGTCCATCTGACGCTGTAACTGGGTATTTTCATGCGCAAGCTGTACCTTTTCCACCATGTTGTCGAATACATATACAATGAACACGTTGAGAAATAGAGAGCCTAGTACGGAAAAGACGTAGAATATGTTTTTTTCACTATATATGGAGGCCACATTGATCTGATAGATCGTAATAATGGGTACGATGAGAAACAGCAAATAATAACGATAATGCACGGCAAAACTTCTGCGTTTAGCCACTAGACGCACAATTTGAATAACAATGAACATGATACTGCAACCAACCAGCATCACCTTGGAGAGAATCCAGTGGTTTTCTCCGTTGAACTGTTCCCATGAGATGAATTCTGTGGATTCCAAAACTCCGAGAATATATACAGCTATCGTATTTGCCATTGTAATCAGAACCGCATACAGGATAGTAAAAACAAGCTTGATTTTGAACTCCACTTCATAGGACTGTGCCAGACTGAAGATTAACAGCAGAGCAACAGCAGTAGAAACGATATCAGAGAAGGAAGAGACCAAATAAAAATAACCCAACATGAGAAATACCATGAAATAGATCGCTCTGCGCGGCTTTCGTCTGGACTTGCCCAACACAGAATCAAAATAAAAATTCGCCTGAAATGCCATAAGTAAGGTCACAAAAATGATGGAAAAGATCATATAGGTACCCATATCATTGAATCCTCATGATCATATATTTGGTGTAAGCATCCTTGATTTCTTTGACCTTGGATYGACCTATGGGCAGTTCCGTTCCATTCAACATAACGACCTGGGTACCGGAAAACTTCTGAACATGCATCAGGTTGATGATAATCGAGCGATGAATCTGCAAGAAACCATGGTCTTTCAAACCGGTAGCATAACTGGATAAAATGCCTTTGGTTTCATGTACATTTTCCTGTGTCACAAAATTCAACTTGTTCTTAATCGTTAAACTTTTGACGACCTCAATCCAGAGAATATCATCATATTTCAGCAGCAATTCATCATAGTCTGATTTGATTAGTACATACTTTTTGTCCAATGCCTGAAAATATTGACACAGCTTAATCATCTTTTCCTCGAAAACTTGCGGCTGGATTGGCTTGATCAGATATTGAAAGGTGATGACATCAAAGCTCTCCACCATATATTCCGGGTAACTGGTCAGAAACATAATCTGTACATCCAGAAACTTCATGTTCCTGATCTCTTTAGCGGTCTGAATCCCGTTCATTCCGCCCATCTCCACATCCAAGATGAGAATATTGAATGTATCCCCAACCTCTCTGTAGTGTGAGAGCAGTTGTTCACCAGATGTGAATAGGCTAATTTGAAAATCAAAATTGGTTTTTAGAGATAAGGAGACCAGCATGGATTTCACACGTTCTCGTTGCTGCTCCTCATCATCACAGATTGCAATATTGAACATGGGGGAACATCCGCCTTTCATCGACATCGACTCTGAATTTCACTCTCGAATATACTATTTTAGCATAGGTTTCGGAGTCGAATGGGGATGAAATGCATTATTCCGACCCTAAAACGCAGATCAACAAAAAAAGTCGCCACATTGGCGACTCTTGAGCTTGTAACCTTCTCCAGCATTCCTATGAAAAGTCCAGTCTGTTATTTTGTTTTTTTGGGGAAAGCATGGCGGTAATACCGTATTACCTTGCGATACATCGTCTTGTCCTTTAATTGATTGAATATATATGGGTCAGGTTTGACATTCACTTCAATAATCCAGGGTTTCAGACTGTGGTCAAGGCCGATATCCACACCAATTTGCTTAAGATGCGGGTACTTTTTTTTCATATGACGAGCTATGCGCAGGCTAAGCTCATTCATCTCTTGAATCAGTTCATTTCTGCGTTTGGTGGATGCATGTGATTTTAGCAGCTTGTGAATATCCATCGGTGTACCACCACTATGATAATTGGTTACGATTTTCTTTGGATGACCCAGTCGACCGATGATTCCGGTAGCTTCCCAATGTTTGGTCGGGCTTAGCTGTATCATGACACGGATGTCAAAACGTCTGTTATTGTGCTTAAGCAGATGGATTCCTCTCTGAATCAGATAACTTCTTTTATTCACCAGACGAGTCAGACTGTTATAAAACGATTCAAAGCTGTCAAACGTCAGACGTTTTTGCTCGATCTGATAGACAAAATGTTGCTGACTTTCCATCTCGGCCTTAATAACACCCATCCCGAAAGTACCTCTCTCGGGTTTGACATAGACCATTCCATATTTGCTGATCATGGATTTCAGATTCGTTTTGTTATATTTCTGTGTGTCGGGGATAAATGGTTTAATTAATTCATTATTAATGATCAATTTTGTTTTTAACCACTTGCTTCTTAACGGCTGCAACTTATCAACTCCCATGTCGTAAACTCTCCCTTCAGCAACCGCATCAAAGCCTGCTGTTTGATCAAGATCCTGCAAGCATTATATGTAATACCGATAAAGGAACCCTCAACAAAAGCCCCTATTCGTAAAAATGTATATTTGCACATGCCCTGACCAAAACACTTTTGCACACATACCATATAATGAGTCATCACGATTTGTGCAAGGAGATGAGTAGATGTCCGTCCAGCCTGGAATCCGGTTGAACAATGCGCCTAAGATTGATGTTCTTATACCAGCGATCGAGAAAGATTTGGCTACCCTTCCCCTCGTCATCGATAACATTCGCCGTTATGTAAAACATCCCATTGGAAGCATATATATTGTTTCTCCGGTCAGCACCAAGATCAGAAAACTTTGTTCCCTTAAAAACTGCATTTTTGTTAATGAGCGATCCGTCCTGCCTATAACCAAAAACGACATACACTACCAGTCCTCCCGATGGAATCGGTCAGGCTGGTTATATCAGCAGTTGCTCAAAATGAACGGAGATTCCATTGTGAAGGCAAAGTACTTTCTAGTCATGGATGCAGATACCGTACTGATTAAACCTCATTCATTTCTTGTAGAAGGCAAAACAGTCTTTTACTGCCGTGACTGGAGCCAGCCGGAATATTTCAATACCTACCGCAAGTTGTTAGGCATGAAAGCTCCGCGTCCCCGCTCTTTTGTCACCCATTATATGCTGTTGGACAAATCGAAACTCGCTGCCTTAAAACAGAAAATTGAAGCGGTTCATAAGCTGCCATGGTACAAAGCCATCATCTCCAATATCAATAAGAAAAAGCAGTTTGGTTTCTCCGAGTATGAAACGTATGCCAATTTTATGTATACGAAAAACCCAGGCAGCATGGTCCTTAGAAGTTCCAAGAATAAAAGTCTGAATGTGAACGCTTCTTCGTTAAAAGAGCAACAAATCCGCAATCTGGCTCTTAAATATCGTTCTCTTTCCTTTCATAAACGGAAAATCTATAGTAAAGCTCCCTGAGCTTAAGGAGGAAGCCCATGCATATCGTAATGCTGTGCGGCGGCTCTGGCAAAAGGCTCTGGCCGTTATCCAATGAGCTTCGCTCCAAGCTGTTCATAGATATACTTCCATCACCCGCTGGAGGTAGGGAATCCATGATCAGCAGAGTATGCCGCCAGCTTGACAGTTCATCCCTAACGGATTCAACACTCATTATTTCACATCAAGATCAGGCTAATATTACGGCACGACATACTCAAGGCAAAATACCAGTCATTGGGGAACCTTATAAACGAGGCACTTTTACTGCGGCGGCCTTAGCGACGTTATATCTGCAATCCTTCCGAATGGCCAAAGATGACGATGTGATCTGTATCGCGCCAGCTGATGTGTTCGCAGGTGAAGATTTTTTCAGTAACTTCCAATTACTGCCGGACATATTGAAACATTCTCAAGCCGAGATCGCTTTAATTGGGACAAGGCCTACACATGCTTCAGAACAGTATGGATACATCCTGCCGGGTGGGGTAGAACGTAATGCTTATGCGCCCATAACACAATTTATAGAAAAACCCGAAGCCACCATTGCTGAAACGCTGCTACAACGTGGGGCACTATGGAACTGCGGTGTGTACGCATTCACCGTCGCGTTTATGATATCCCATATTAAAAAAATGGGGCTTCCGGTTCATTATGATCAATTGTCGTCCCTGTATGAAGCGTTACCTGAACGCAGTTTTGACAAGCATGTTGCAGAAAAGGCACAGCGGGCCGTAGTCCTGCCTTATAAGGGAGTATGGCAGGATATCGGAAGCTGGGATACGCTGTGCGCACAGTTAGATACCCATGTAATCGGACACGGTGGAATCTCGGGTTCTTCCTCCGATTCCTATATTATTAACGAGCTTCCCTACCCCGTCCAAGTCATTGGCGTGCCAGGTATTATCGCTGCCGCAAGTCCGGATGGCATTCTCATTGCCAACAAAAATAATTCAAATGAAATTAAAGCTCAATTGGGTAACTTGCCATTAAAACCAATGTATGGTGAAGCAACCTGGGGCAGTTATCGTGTCATTGAGAGTTCGTTAGACGATGAGAATACAACTGTAACCACATTAAACATAACGGTTCTACCGGGCAAACATATCGGGTTGAACTGGCATAGAACTGGGTGTAGAGCATGGACCGTGCTTGCAGGCAGTGGGCAAGTGCTTGTCAACGGAAAGGTCATGCAAGTGAGTATGGGCAATCAGTTCGCGATTACCAAGGAGAGTCTCTTTTCTATTCTGTCTGAAACCAGGATGGTGATCCTTGAGGTCCGGATCGGAGTAACAGAGGATAAAGACAACATACTTTTTGAAGAAAAAGATTGGAATGTAATCCTAAAAAGTGCAGGTTCATCTAACGTTTAATGGGAGAATGAACCGATTCAATCTGCATGTCTTATAGCCCCTTCCATTCGCGGAAGGGGCTCATTGGCATAATTAAGGGAAACCTGACACTTCTTCTCCCTACATCTTAGTTAAACAACTTGCGAAGTTCCTCTACTTCCAGACGTGCAACTGGCTGGTAAGCGGAACTTTGTACATAACGCTGGAAGCTGTATAACAACTGTCTGCCCTCCAATGTAGTCATCAGACGCTCCAGATTCAGTGCTCCCATCAGCACTCTCCCCTTCCGGACCCGACACTCCATCAACAGGCCGAGCTTGTGGTTTCGCTCAAAATTATCAATGGTCTGCACGATCGGATTCAAGTCTTTATCCAACTCATCCAAGATGATCGATGACGACTCGGACACGATGCTCCACCACGGATAAGTTGAGTGCTCCTCTGTGACAAAATGTTCGAAGGCCGGATGATCCTGTTGAATTAACAAGCCCATTGTGCCCACAGGAACTTCTCTTTTCATATTCTCCGAGATGGATCGGAACATAGGGTAAGACCAGAAATCGGTGCTATAGAAACCTTGGATCGTGTGTTGAAGCTGATTGGGATTCGGGAAAAGTAAAATATCCTCGCCCTGCTCAAGCAGCGCCAACGCCTGTTCCGAGAGTTCGGTAAATAGATTCAAACCGCTCAGGTCCACTTCCTCCTGACTCGGGTAGATCCACAGGTCGTAAGACTTACGGATATCCGTGCCCGGAATGGACAGTCTAAGCTCCACTTTGGTCATATTGGAGACTTCAGGAATGCGAATGCTGAGATCCGCGACATTCACATAATGTTCTCCATGGGTCGCTGGCAGGTCTGCTTTCCCTTCCAATAGGACGCTTCCTTCGATCTGCTCGCTTTGAATTTCCCACTTCAGATGACGTCCGTCCAATGCCTGTCTGCGGAAGTAACTTAGTTCAATGCGTGCTTCGAACAATTCACCCGCTTGATAATTATATTTGGGGAATCTCGCCAACAACACAGCGTCGGAACAAAACGTTCTCCACTCCTCCGGTGTAATCATGCCTTTGGAATCCATGAATGCGTCCAGTACACCCACCAGCGCTGTTCCCTGACCACTGAAATCCTGGAGATCCAGCAGCTGGAACCCGGCTAGTTGCTGCGAACGAAAAGCAGCTTCCAGTTCTTCCTTGTAACATGCGACCGCGAGTTTACCAGAAGCTCTGAAGTATGCTTCCGCCAGATGTCCCAGTCCTTTGGCATTCAGACGCTCTCGAAACACTTCGAAATTCTTGGCTTTGAGAGAACCCGTATACTTGTTGATCTCCTCGAAATTAGGAAACGTGGCGTACTGTCCAATTTCATGCGAGATGATTGGTACGTGTGAGACAAGTTGGTCACTTCCAGCTTCGGCCTGCACTGTTTTGGAACCTGTCCCATACTGAATCTGAATCTCTTTGTCCCCAGTCTGACCAGAAGGGTCAGCATCGCTGCCTTGCTCAGGTACAATGTTTGAATCGTAATCTTTCAATGTATTTGGCAGGTCGGTCTGCACGTGACCGAGCGGAGCATCACACATCGCATATGAACCTCTGAACAGGCGCTCTTTGGAGAAACGAACCCCGCAGAAGAATTCACTTTCCTCCAGAATGTCCGGCACAAACTGAAAGTTATTCGAACCTTCGGTGTATAGATGACGATGATCATATGCTTTGTATGCCTTCAGGATCGAATTCAATCTGTCCTTGCTTCCCCATAGTTCATTCCCCATGGACATCATGACAAACGAAGGATGATTACCAAAAGCACGCAGCATCGCAAATCCTTCGCTAATCAAGTAATCCTGCTCGGCTTGATTATGCCCATCCGAAGATTCATCCGTAATGGTTCCCCAGAACGGAAGCTCAGGCTCCATGTAGATGCCGAGCAGATCCGCTGCAATAAAAGCAGCCTCCGGAGGACAACAGGTATGGAAACGGTAGTGATTGATACCGTAGGACTTGGAGATAGCGAGAATACGAACCCATTCTTCCACATCTGTTGGCGCGTATCCGGTGAGCGGAAAGATCAGCCCGTCATGTTTGCCTCGAAGAAACGTTTTGCGACCATTAATGGTGAATTTGTCTCCTGTAGCCCGGAATTCCCGTAATCCCGTCCATACTTCGGTGGAATCCAGCACTTCGCCGTCCTGATCTTGCAGATGAATATGAAGTTGGTACAGGTTAGGTTCATCATCACTCCATAACATCGCATCTTCACCAATCTTGTACGTCAGCTGGATTTCCTGCGAATCCGGGGCGAAAATCTGTTCCTCGGTCGTATACACCGGATCTGCACTGACTGCAACAGCTGAAACCACGATTCGTACTTCTTGCAGGTCACCAACAAGTGCTGCCTTGATATCGAAAGATCGAGTCGCAAGATCGGGATAGACCTGAACATTATCCAGGAAAACACGCTCGAAAAATTGAAGTTCCAATTTCCCGGTGATGCCGTTCCAATTCGTCTGCGTGTCTTCGGATGTAAGGTGACCACCTTTGGTTGGATAATTGGTATTGTCCACTCGAATGGTAATTGTATGAGTCCCAGCGGTTAGCCCTGCCTCAATCTCGTAACGGTGAGGTGTGTTCAGACTGTTTTGTGTTCCGCATTCCACCCCATCGATCCAAACTGTGGTTACTCGTGTTCGTTCCAGATGCAAGAAGCAACATTTTCCAGCCAAGTGTTCGGGAATTTCAATCTCTCGTGAAAACCAGGCATAACCCTCAAATAAGTACTCATCCGTCAGCGCACCGATTAACACATTCTCGTTTTTCTTGCCCTTGGCCGCATGAGATGTAGTATTTGGCAATGTAATAACGTCTGAGAAATTCAGACCACGTTCTACCTTATGTTCATCAAGTTGGAGTTTCCATATGCCTTCCAGATTTATTGCTTCTATCATGATAGTGTCCCCTTTAAGATTCATATAATCGATAAAAGTAATCGCTTCCAATGAACAGAAATCGTTTTCGAGAAACATACCTGTATTATAAACTCGATTGACGCCCTCGCATAGATCATTTACAAATAAAAAAGCCGCCAATGCTGGCGACATCTTATGGATACCTATCCTGTATCCTGAACAATTTTAAAATATGGTGGGAACCATGCCCCCGTCCATCCGGATGGGAGAGCCTCTGAAGGCTGAAGCATATGGGCTGCATACAAATGCAGCGAGTCTGCCTATTTCACTTGGCTTGATGAATCGCTGTAATTCGGACTGTGGCAGATTACTCTTCATAAAGTCTTTCTCTTTTTCCTCAAAAGTCAGTGCCTCATCAGGGTATATGCCCTCAATGATTTCTTGTACGTTTTCGGACAGTGTTGGACCTGGCAGGATCGTATTGATCGTAACCTCGGTTCCTGCTGTCAGTTTGGACAAACTTTTGGATAATGACAGCAGCATTGACTTGGTCATGCAATACTGAGGCATCTGGCCTGAAGGCATAAGGGCTTCTTCACTTGCAATGAAAATAATACGTCCGTCATTGTTCTTCACCATTTTAGGTAAATAAAATTGGGACAAGCCATTGGCAGCAAGTACATTAGTACGGAAATATTTCTCCCACACTTCATCATTTATGTCTTCATAACTCATGATTTCATATATCCCCATGTTATTGATTAATATATCAACTTCAGGAAATTTCTCGAATAAAGCTTCGCGTTGCGCCAGATCCACAAGATCAGCGGTAGCCTTTCGCGGAGAGGTCTCCGGAAAAGTGGACTTGATTTCACGAACGGTTCGTTCCACCTCTTCATCATTACGTCCATTAATCAGAACATGAACACCTTCTCGGGCGAGTTCTATAGCAATCGCTTTACCGATTCCTTTTGTTGATCCTGTAACTAAGGCTGTTTTCTCTTTTAGTCCCATATCCATCCTGCATTTCTCCTTCTTGATTACAACTATCCGGTAGCCGTTTCTTGAACATTGGCAACTAGCTTCATACACCGGATAGATACAATATTACGCAGTCTGAAGGATCTAGTAACTAGCACTTTGCGCCAGAGTTATTGCCTGACACGCCAATTTGAAGGTGTATCCCCTTCCCAGGTCTTGAAAGCACGATAGAACGAATTCTGATCTTCATATCCAACCAGAAATGCCACTTCTTTGATATCAAGTGAAGGATCTGCAAGGTACGCTCGAGCCTGCTCACGTCTGGCCTCGGTTAATAATTGCTTGAAGTTTGTGTTCTCCTCCGTCAGTCGCCGCTGCAAAGTACGATCACTCATGCGAAGCTCTTTGGCGACCGTCTGGATGTCAGGGCGCTTTCCTGTGAGGCTGCGTTTCATGATCCATTTGACCACTTCAGTAACGGAACGATTGCTCTCTTGTTCGTCGAGCGACCGATCCAGAGCAGGGGTCAGAATCTCCAGTAACTCCTCGTTATACGATAAAAATGGAAGACTCAGATCTTTCCGTTCCAGCGTCAGCCGATTATAGATGGAATTCGTATCAACTCGGCAGCCGAAGTAAGCCTCAAGGGTGGCTACGTCACCCATCGGTTGGGAGAACTCAACCCTTTTGGCAGTCAAAGGTTGTCCTGTGCCCCTCCGTCCAAGTTCGATCAGAAATGCCAGCGTAATACCGACCAGTAATGGCGGACCTGGTTGCTCCTTATGTAACCATCCTAGTTCAATGATACATTCCTCTCCTGCTTCGGTAATCTGCAAACTCTCGGGAGGACACATTTGCTTGTAACGCACCATGCGATTCAACGCATCACGATAATCACGAGCATGGTACATCGCCAGAACAGGTGGAGGATACTTCGATATTTCATATCCGGTTGCAAGTTTGATGATGCCCTCGGCGGTGTCCCCATTGAGATCAGAGTAGGCCTGCCAGATTGCGAAGTATTGAGATTGGGTCACTACAGGTTTATTTATTGTCTCAAGAGATAGTTGTGCTGTACGAGCGATGTCATCAGCACCAATCCCTAATTGATGTAATCCAGCCCAAAAGCCTGGATGAACTTTAATCCGATCATTCGGTTGAGGTTGCATGTATACAGACTCCTTTAACTTGTTCCATTTTTATTCTGATTTCTAATTATAGAATGGATGTACCTATTTTTGAAACTTACCCTCAGCGAGCCATTTCCGGGTAATACGAAAACACGACTAACCATGAATGGTCAGTCGTGTTCAAGTCAATCATTCAGAATATTATGAAAGAATGCACATTTTGTATGTTCAGCTACTCATTCAACGCAGTTTTGATCAGGGCATTCACCCGCGAGTTAAACAGCAGACCGATATGGGATACGAGGGAAACCGAAACGTTGTTCGCCCCGTTCAACCGGGAAAGTACCGGGGACACAATCGTGTCACTGGTGGAATAGATCGAGGTCACCTTTATTCCACTCGGAGCTGTCGTTGTGGTCAATCGATTAGCCCCGCCAAGGGTAATCAACTTATCCACTTTGGAAGCGCCTCCACGGTTAAGTATGTAATAGAGACTATTAGCTCCACCCATGCTATGAGCTATAATATTGACTTTTGTATGACCCGTTTGGCGCAGAACATCATCTACGAATCGACTAATTGCTGCGGAGTTCAACAGCTGGTTTCCTTGTTTGCTAGGAAGGTCAATCGCGAATAATTCGTCTCTTGTCCACCCTTGACTACGCAAATAACTCTCAATTGCTGTAAAATTGCTATCTGAACCGGTCAATCCATGTACCAATACAATGGGTGTACGTGCCGTAGCTGCAGAAGCCTTTGAACTCGATCCTATTCCAGTTATTGATAAGGCAAGGATCATACTCATGAATACAACAAGCATTAATTTGGTCTTTTTCACTTCATTACCCTCCTGTAAAATGTTTTATATTCCATATATTACAATCTAACATATGGAATATAAATGAATCTTTAGTCTCATTTTTACAGGGATGTCTAAAGTATACTACAAATAACATCATTACATTTTATTAAACTCTAGTTCTCTACTTCTTACCCTTCAACGATATCTGCACGTAGATCTGTTGCAATCTCAATCATTTTGGGTACAATAGCTTCGTTAGAAATAGCTACATACAGATCCCCCATGTACAAACGAAAAGCAATCTGTGCACCCTCAAGGTCCCACATAAAAAAGTCCCCCTCAATGGTCATGGTGCTCTCTGCTCCTACAATGTTAAGAACCGGTGAATAGGTAAAATCGGGTTGGGATTCGAAGTAGAGTTTGCACTCTTCCAGCGAGATGGATTGTTCGGCATTACTATCTTGCATGGATCGGGTAATTCGAAAACGCTGATTCATTGATTTGCCTCCAAAACTTTATTAATATATACATGTTGCACAGCATTATATTTTCTCATTTCCGTCTTCCACTGTCAAAACCATACATGATCGATTCTTCAAATTCATATATACTGAATACAGTGCACAACGAATTTCTACAATCAGGAGGAGTCAAATCAATATGTTAAAAACAGAATTCATTGATGTACTATCCCTTGTCTCACATAAATTATATGATTCGGCTGCTAATGTCATGGACACGGCAAGCAGGTTAATTCCTGCAAACACGTTTTGTATTGCCCAGTTGGATCATCTATCCACCAAGGTTCTGAACGTATATAATCGTGACAAACTCATTCTGGGTGAGGGGCTGGTCGTTGATAACGCCGAGTCATACTGTGCACTTGTGACTGAACATTCCCAAGGCCCGTTAGTAATCAATAATAATCTAACACATCCATTAACCAGACATATGGACGCAACCGAATTCGTAGGTGGGTGTTCATTTGTTGGTGTGCCTATACATAATGAGAACGGAGAAATCTACGGCTCCCTTTGCTCATTTGATCAGGATTTCTATTCCTATCAACAAAAGGACGTGGATCTGCTTCTCTCCTTGTCTTCCTTTTTCACGAGTCTTCTTGAGATGGAAACAACTCTGCAACAATTAAAACAGGCGGAAGAGACCGCTGCAAAAGTGCTTGAAGAAAAGAAAAATTTGCTGGCCGTTCTCAGCCATGAAATCCGGACGCCAATGAATGGTGTTCTTGCAATGGCCAATCTGTTGCAATCTACCAGGCTGAGTGAGGATCAATCGTTATATGTTAATGTCATTGAGTCAAGTGGCGCCAGCCTTCTGTCGATGATGGATCAGATTCTGGACTACTCCAAAGCAGAAGCTGGTGCGATCTCTCTGGAGATCAAGCCCTATAGTGTCACTGAAACAGTTGAACATGTATTACAATTATTCTCTTCTGAAGCACAGAAAAAAGGAATTAGGTTGTACGCAGAATATAATATTACTGATCATCTGATGCTTATGGGCGATCAGCACAAAGTTCGTCAGATTCTAATCAATCTCGTTGGAAATGCACTTAAATTTACGGAAAAAGGGGAAGTATGCATCTCTACTGAGGTATCTGCTGATACAAAAGGTACTCTCCATGCATCCTACGAGATAAGAGATACGGGCATCGGTATCCCGCAGGATCGTCAGGATCTGTTGTTCAAATCCTATTCCCAGATTCATGGTAATTCAGGAAAGTATGGCGGAGCGGGGCTGGGCTTGTCCATCTGTAAACAACTCGCTGAATTAATGGGTGGCATTGTATGGCTTAAAGAGTCCAGTCCTATGGGCAGTCGGTTTGTCTTTAATATTTCCAGCGTTGCACCCTCCGTCCATGCGAAAATCTGAATGATGAATATATTATTCTATCTGAACGGATAGGAGGTATATACGTTGACACAATTTCTGGATGCAAGATCATCGCAAAATGCTGCGTTGTTTAATTCCATTTCCATACCGATTCCAGTGATTAACACACCTCAGTTATTTGCCCAGATTGGTCTGCAAACAGCTGGAGCGGGAACCAACCTGAGAGTCTCCCTAAAAGGAACTATAACGGTACAATTACCGCTTGCTCTATTTCAAGTGAGAATTATTATTGTAAGAGGCACTGTTGCAACCGATCCGATCGTTTACTCCGGAAACTACACGTATGGTCTGAACGGTCTGCTTAACCCTGAAGTGATTGTCTTCTCTGCTAGTGACTTTAACATTCCGATCGTACCACAATTAACCTACTCCGCATTTATCAGTACTAACCTGCTCGGAACGGTTCGGGTTGGCCCCGAGAGTTTCGACGGATTTGTCGTTTCCGATTAGCATGAATACCTCCACCCCCATACGCTTAATCTGTTTGTTCATAACGATTAAGGTATGGGGGTGTTCCATTTAATTTGAATTAATTTCCGAAATAAACATCCAGCTTACCCGTAGGTGGCGTTGTAGCCATCCACACCGCTGCCAGATTATCCGGACTAACTGTAGCCGCAGTAATATAGTCTCCAATCAGTACTGTGGGCATCGGAGAGTTGCCATTTGGATTAAAGGATGTAGTTGTGATACGTCGGTCGGTGAAACTGGCACCGCCATCAAAAGATTCTGCAACAAAAACGTCTAGCAGGAACCCGTCAATCCGATTGCTGTAATAAATAACCCGGATCGTCCCAGCAAAGGGTGATACGCTTATCGACGGGAAAAAATTCTGCGTACCCGGGGGCGCGCCTGTAATACTGATGGGATCTGACCACAGAAGGCCATCCGGAGATTCGCAGAGTAAAACATCGGTATATCCGGCACGTGCATCATTCCAAACGGCATACACAGTTCCACTGTTAGGTCCAACGGAAATATCTGCTCCCAGACTTAGGTTGGTCTGTACCCTAAAAGCGTAATTCGGTACAGGTAAAGGCGAAGGAGCTGGCACAACGGATGAGATGAACGTCGCCTGTCTCTCAAGAAGAGGCTGATAGGTGATTCCCCCATCGTATGAGATGCGCAATAGTGCAGAGGGACTAGCAGGACCCGTAATGATATATCCCGCATAGACTTGACCTGAGAATCCAACAGCCAGCGCGGCCCGATCATGTATTCCTCGGGGATTCGACTGTCGATCAGGCGGCTCCCAGGAGATCCCCTGCGAGAGCGACCTTTGCGTAAATATAGCGGAAGAAGTTGTAGCAAGCGGAGTATAACCGACATATGCATTGCCTCGATATGGGCTACCTGGAGAACGGTCTACGGCAATGAAAGGCTCATCATTATGAACAATGGTTCCGAAACCCGCCTGTACGATAACTGGTGGCTGCCACGTTAATCCATCATCAAATGAGGTATAACTTGCAATTGTCCCATCATTGATCCCGTTAAACAAGTGAACGGTAACGATGAAGGTATTGGGAAACGTATAGTCAATTGTTGGTGCTTCCGCTCCTGAATATCCTGCTGGTTGAGGAAGTACAGTGGTCGACCAGGTACTGCCTCCATCAATGGACCGATAGAAGCCAGTCAATGTTGGTCCTGTACTGGTATCCACAGCAACTACACACATGATACTCGGGTTCAGCGTATTAACTGCAATTGAGGGTTCAAATTGACTGCCTGCCAAAGCTCCAGTAATATTCACAACTACCATCTGCTCACCTCTTTTCGTTTAAGGGATATTTGTGAAACGGTCAATTAATGTCATCTCCGATTGAAGCACACGCTGAATGATCTGACCTGTTGAGTTAACACCGTATACATGAATGACCGTACTTGTAGCACTGAAATAATCACTTTGCACCTCGTAAAACGCCGCATTGATTAGTGGATAGATTAAGCTTCTCGTCGCTTGGGGAAGTAATTCAAAAAGATCATGACCAATAGGTATGCGCGCAGCTTGAGTGGTGTCCCATCTGAACACTTCCAGCTCAATATTGACAGGTGCATTGAGGGAATCATTAATGCATGTCACTATGAGCTGAGTGGATTGGGTCTCACCCGAAGTTGGATTGTAAATAAAACCCGTAGAGTTTGGCAAAAAGCACACTCCTTCCGCGATGTATAGTAAAGTATATTACGATTCTTGCTGCCAATATGACTAAACTTCGACTCTTATATTGGAACGATATGAAAATTTTGTTATGCTACATATGCTAGATTACTAGATTACTTTTAAAGCAAGAATCTACTATTATGTACAAAGTTGGAGGAGACATACGATGCTTATTAAACGTGTAGGAAAAATCGCCGCGGTTACTGTAATTGCTCTCTCTATCCTTGGAAGTACCCCCAATATCGGTGGAGCCTATGTTGCCCCGGCCATCTCAGTTCAATTGGATGATGTTCCCCTGACATTTGATGCAGCTCCACGTATTGATAGAGGTGTCACTTACGTTCCGTTTCGGACAGTCGGTGAAGCCCTAGGTATTGATATTACCTGGAACAGCAAATCACAGACTGTAAAAGCGACGAACACTGTGAAAGGACAAACTACCGAGGTACTATTACAAGTTGGCAGCACCACAGCGACCGTAAATGGAAAAAAAGTTACACTCGCAGCAGCACCCGTTCAGCGGGAGGGCCGCGTACTTATTCCACTAAGTTCGTTCAGTAACCAATTCGGTGCACAAGTAAGCTGGAATCAAGCAACCAAGACGGTCTCCCTTGTCTCCCCACAACGCGAGATGCACCTGAGAGCCTTCTATGCATTGCAATCCTTTCAAGAAAAGGACCTTATTTCTTCCATGAATTCCGTAGCCTTTGGCTGGAGCCGCATTGATCGTGAAGGTCAGTTTACGCTCCAAGGAGAAGAGTACCGCCTCCCTGCTGCTGCGGGTGATATTACACCGCAGTCCATCGTTGCTGATGCAGCAGATCAACAGATCCAACCACAGCTCATGGTGTATGCCTTGGATGGAAACGGAGAACTGACCAAAGTTCTGAGCGACAAGAGCCTGCGGCAGAAATCGATTGAAGGTATAACTGCTGCTGTCACAGAGCATGGTTTTGACGGAGTTGTTCTGGATTTTGAAGGACTGGGCTTTAAACTGGATGTAGTAGAACAACAGAAGCTGCTCAATGCTTACGTGAAACAATTAAAAAGTTCCTTGCCCCAGGAGACAGCCTTATCTCTGGCGGTACCACCGCTAAATAGTGCTTATAAAGGTTATGATTACAAGACACTTGCCTCTATTGCAGATGATCTTATCATTATGGCCTATCAGTATAATCCGGTTGGCACCAAATCTCAGGTACCTGAGCCAAATAGTCTTGTAGATCAGGCAATTCAATTAGCCATACAGGCCGGTGTCCCAAAGAGTAAACTTCTGCTCGGTATCAGTCTAAGCAGTGAAACGCCGTCCTCTGTTGATGATAAGCTGGGTCTCGCCAAACGTTATGACCTCAAAGGAGCCGCGTTCTGGCGTCTGGGTCTGTTCCGTTCCTACAATACGAAAATGGAAGATGCAGTGAATGCTTCTGTGATTAAAGAGTAAACATTCTGACTGGATGCAACTCACTACTCACTTAACTAAAAGAAGGACCTCGCCTCTGGTACGCAGAGACTTGGTCCTTCTTTTTCCCATCATCTTACTTTATAAATTTATCCACACTTCCAAATATAAGCTTCACAAACTGGGTAGGACCAGGCAAACGGGGCTGAAAGAGAAGAATGATCCCAAGCACTGCCGCCACAGCGGTAATTCCCGCGCTCACTATTCTGGCTCGCTTCTCTTTGCTGCTCTTCCACTCTCCATACACTATCGCAGTCGCCAGCATCAATATTCCAAGGATTGAGCCTAGTTTCATGCAATCACCTCTCTTCCAGGCTTGTACAGGAGCCGATTCTGTTCAACTTTCGTCCTCATTAGGTATCCCCTGTGGTCCTGTTGATTTTCCGGTACGTACTACATGTGCATCTACGTTGACTTCCACGTCCATATCAGGATAGATGGTTTCCCAGTTCTTCTCCTGCGCTTTCCATTGATGCGGGTAATATCTGCGGAATTCAACTGCGAATTTGAAGAAATCGGAGCGCAGCTCTTTCTGGGACATGTCTAAAGCATCATGAGCCAAAGATGTGAGTTTAGCCGACCATTCCTTTTCCAGTTTAGTTAATACAGCGGGATCCGTCAGATTTGCATCCGTCGTATTTAACACCACTTCTCCCCTGGTTTGGATGTCGACCTTCATACTCCACTGTTTGTTTACAATTCGCGGCTTCAAGGAGGTTTTATTTTCAATGAGTCTTATCGAAAAAGAACCCTTTAACGGCTCAAACTCAACGGGCATGATAATGCTGTTCAGTTCTTTTGCAAGTAGTAATACACCTACGCTTAGTGGTTCTTTGACCGTCTTGACATAACGATCCTTCTTATACATACTCAGACCTTTCACATATGGCGTAGTCGTCAGTTTATCCTGATCGGGCTCCGGGGGTAAGATTAACATGCGAGACAAAATGGCTGAACTGCTCGGACCTTCAATAGATTTAGCCAGTTCAAGCGCAGTAACACGTGTACCTAACTTCAGATTGGCCATCTCACGTAGCGATTCAGCAGAACTTCGCTCCAGTGGATCAAGTAACGCAAGGATATCTTTCGCAGCCTTTTCGCTGGAAAAGACATATGCATGCTCCCTGAACTGAGGGTAACGCAGGAAAAAATCGATATACTCGCGGATACCGCGTTTGCCGGCTTGCTCACTGATGATTATGACTTCGCAGTGGCCCCAGAACATATTCCGGGGAACTTTACGTTGTAACCGATTCAATGCCTCGGCAATTGTACGTCCTTCCGCTGTTCGAATCATTGTTACCCCGCTTGGACTGCCTCCACTCCCACTGCTATCTCCTGCACTCGCCTTCCGCGGAATGAAAATCTGTGAAGTCAATTGTACTTTGCCATCTTCATAATCTATCCCTGTAGCCAGCACGATAGCCAAATCGTTTATCTCGATACGATCCCAGCATCCACTTAAAAGCACACAACACAATATTGGCATTAGTAGTACTCTATATATTCGCAAGTGCTCCTCCCCCATCAATCAGGTGTTCGCTCGATTCTTCCGAAAATGTGCCCACCCTTTCTTCAGCCATGCGACACCGTAGATCATAGCCGGAAGGATTAATAAAATGCTGATCGTATACAAGTTGGCTGAAGCGCTAACCAAACTGGAAATACCGGATCCACCGGACACAACCCAGTAAGCAAATACCATGCACAGGAACGAAAGTGGCGCAACCACAGGTTTGTAGTCCCGCAAACCAAACCATTCCGCGGTTGATGTAGCAAAGATATATAAAAAAACGGAAATTTTAACGAAAATACCGAAAATCCAGATGGCAATAATAAGGGATTCGATATGTTGCAGAAAGTCCGCAATGGTTATGTATCTTGCTGCGATCATGACCGGAAATACAAATGTATCCGTCAAATCACCAATTAAAAACAGGCAAAACAGATTGGTAACTGTCATCGCAGTTGTTGTAAATACAAGGGAACCCAGCATGACCCGGGTTATTCTTTTTTTTTCATTCACATAAGGTAGCAGAAAAGCCAACACGATATATTCACTAAACCATGCAGCAGGTGCAGCAGCCCCCGTAATAATGGGAATTGGACCCTTCTCCATAAAAGGAAACAGCTCGGCAGGATTCAGTTCACCAATCAACAATATAAAGATCAAAGCCAGCAGAACGATCAGCAGGGTAACAAACACCTGAGCGGTTCGTCCGACAACTTCAATCCCAAGTCTGACATTAATCGCACATACAACAACCATCGTCCCCATCACAACAAACAAAGGTGTACGCGGAAGTGCATTATTGACAATGAATTCACCGTATTCCCGAATAATCAAGCCCGTCAGGTGGGGCAAAAAAGCGATATATATCAGACCGAATAACTTGCCTGGAATCCGACCAATAATCAATACGCTGGATTGAATGAGTGTTTTTCCAGGGTACAGACGATCAAGTCCAACGGAAATACCAATAGCAGCCAGTCCAACGATAGAACCTATAATCGGGGTCATCCACATGTCATGTCCTGCATAGTGCATTGTAATTCCAGGCACAGATAAGATAGCCGTCGCGAGAATGGCGGGAAAGACCATAAATGCCAATTGAGTCACCGATATTTTCCCTTTGTCAGTCAACATATGTAATCCCGCTCCCTTGTTTGCTCGAATGTAGATTGTTCTAGTGTGGTTTGTTCCTTGGGGATGGACGCCACCATACATCCTTAAGTTCCTTAGCCATCGTAGGTGCTACCGGTGAGAGATAAGGTGTTCCAAATGAACGAAGACTGCTTAGATGAATGACAACCAAGATGACTCCTAACATGACACCCGTGAGTCCCAGCGTTCCCGCCAGAAACATCATGGGAAACCGTAGTAGACGAGTCGCGATGCTGGCAGCATAGCGAGGGATCATGAAAGAAGCGATACCGGTAATCGCTACAATGATAATCATGGGGGCTGAGACAATTCCGGCACTCGTCGCCGCTTGCCCAATAATTAAGGCCCCCACAATACTGACCGCTGATCCGACCTGCTTGGGCAATCGGACGCCAGCCTCACGCAATGCTTCAAAGGCAATTTCCATAATAAGTGCTTCCACCAGGGCAGGAAAAGGGATCTCTTCTCTCGCCCGAGCAATACTGAGAAGTAATACGGTAGGAATCATCTCCTGATGAAACGTCGTAATCGCTACATAAGCCGATGGAAGCAGCATGGATAAAACAAAAAAAATGTATCGCAGCCAGCGTACAAAAACACTCATGAACACATTTTGATAATAATCTTCAGGGGATTGTAACATGGAAAAAATGGTTACTGGCGCGATAAGGGTAAACGGCGTTCCGTCAACGAGAATAGCAAACCGACCTTCCAGCAAGTTGGAAACAACGACATCCGGGCGCTCCGTCGCAATCATCTGTGGAAATGGTGAATATCGCTCATCGATAATCCCTTCTTCAATGTATTGACTCTCCAGTACGTCTTGGAGCTTTAAATCGGCAAGTCGTGTCTGCACTTCCTTAACAAGTTTGGGGTCAATAATCCCCTCCATGTATACAAGTGAAATACTGGTGTTTGTACGTTCTCCCATGTTACGTGTATGAATCTTCAATGCAGGTGTCTTGAGACGTTTGCGCAGTAAAGACATATTCATGGTCAACGACTCTGTGAACCCATCCCTTGCACCACGCACGGTCGATTCAGCTAACGGTTCCTCCGTTGAACGATTTGCAGCTTGGTATAGTGGGTATGTTGTTCCGCCTATTGAACCATCCAGTAGTAACAGAGCTTCTCCTTCAAATATGGCCTGTACTGCCTGAGTAGTCGTTTCAACTTGCTTAACAGAAGCTAGCGGAACATGCGCAGCTTTGATCCCCATTTCCTGAAGGGGCGTTAGTACCTGTCTCTCCAGCCGCTCCGTATCGCATACACCAACACAATATACGCATAACGCTGAAGTAAGACACGCCGTTTGGAATGTATGAAATACAACGTCCGAGCAACCCGCAAAAACGGAGCGTAACATTTCTTGATCAATAACAAGTTGTCCGGTTAATGGCAGGTCCTGTTGTGTTATTGCTGATGTGTCCATGACGCCTCCCCTTTCCGTAAACGCTCCGTCCAGATATTCTCAGTTAAAGGTATCCTTTACATATCAGATAGGATATATACGCAAAATATAGAATGCCAAAAAAGCCGCCCTCATGAGCGACTCTGATGATATAGAACGCTATTGCATTCCTATGAATTCGTTGATCTTGCTCTTTGAAATTCCCTATTTTCTATTGATCGCTATCCTTTCACAGCACCCAAAGCAACACTCCCAATAATCTGTTTGGAAAATATAGAGAATACAATGATAATAGGCAGGATTGAGATCGCTACACCCAAATACAAGAGTCCATAATCCATCCCATAGTACCCCTGCACTAGCGCAACCAATACCGGAAGTGGATATTTATCCAGGGAGAAAAATAGCACCAGCGGTGTTAGGAAATTATTCCATGATCCGATAAACGTGAATATGCCAAGGGCGGCGATTGCCGGCCCCAGAATAGGCAGTACAATCTGATTGAACGTCCGGAACTCACCGGCACTGTCCACCCGCGCAGATTCAATAATCTCATCCGGGATACTGCTCTCCATGAACTGTTTGATAAAAAATACATTAAACGCGTTAGCTGCAGCAGGCAAAATAATTGCGGCATAACTATCCAGAAGTCCCATCATGCTGAATAGTCGATATACGCCAATCAAAGCCAGTTGACCCGGTACCATCATGGTTGCTAACAAAAACAGGAACAATCCGTTTCGTCCTTTGAATTTAAATTTGGCAAATCCATACGCAGTTAAGGCCCCAATATACAGAGATAATACGGTCGATGTTCCGGCAATAAATATGCTGTTGGCAAACCCACGCCATATGTTGATTTTGGATACCATGTTCAGATAGTTATCAATCAAGAATGATCCGGGAAGAAATGTGAACGTTGAAGCAATCGTTGCATTGTTATGTGTGGAATAGATAAGCATCAGATAAAATGGAATAATGCAGAGCACGGCAAGACCTGTCAGCAACAGATAGATGATGATTTTACCTGCCGTCAGGCCCCTTGTATTGGCATATTGCTGAATCGCCGCATTTGGTTGTTCAACTGATTTTGCAGTTTGCATAAGAACTCCCCTCCCTATGAACGGCTCTTCCGCTTGGTCATGATGAAGGATGCAACGGACAACAATATGATGATAATAAACAGGCAAAATGCGATGGCAGCGCCGTAACCAAATCGTGTGCTCTGAAATGCTACATTATAGAGATACATAATGCTCGTCATGGCTGCTCGGTCAGGACCGCCATTGCCGTTGGTTAGTGTAAATGGCTGATCGAAAATCTGGATGCCCCCAATAATAGATGTAATCATCTGAAACAGAATAATTGGACGGAGCATCGGCACGATAATATGAATGAAAATATGTTTCTTTTTCGCGCCATCCATCTGTGCAGCTTCCAGCAATGAAGGATCAATGCCCTGAAGACCTGCAAGGTAGATGACCATGGAATAGCCGAAGTATTGAAAAAACAAAATGGATGATACAATCAGACGCATAAACCAGGGATCATTTTTCCAGTTAATTGGATCTTGTATTATACCGGTCTGCACCAAAAAATGATTCAGTCCGCCAGACTGCCAGTCAAAAATCAAGCTCACAAGCAATCCAAGTGATGCCGCCGTAACGATGTTGGGAAAAAAGTATACGGCTCTGAAAAAGTCCCGTCCTTTGAGCAGCTTATCATTCAAGATAAAAGCCAACACAAGTGAGATTGTGAGCTGTGGAACTACAGATACGCCCCAGATGAATAACGTATTAAACAAGGTTTTGTAGAACAACGGATCTTGTAATACGGCAACGTAGTTACCGATCCCTACAAAGTCAGGTGTCGTGATCCCATCAAAGTTGGTGAAACTGATGTAGAGGGAATATAAAATGGGATACAGCCCAAAAGTGGTGAAAATAATAAAAAACGGAGCAATGAAATAGTAGCCGTAATGGTCCTTGCGAATCGTTTTGGCAAACATGTTCTATCCCCCCAGTTATCATCGGATGTGTATATTCATTCGCTTACTAATCCACTTCCAGCTCCGGAAATCTCAAGGTGACATCACGTTTGATTCGCTTTACGACTTCTTCCTTGGTCTGAATGTCCTTGTTGAGATATAACTGGAGTACAATCTTGTAGATATCATTGTTAATCGTGGCATCATATTTGGTGCGTTCGTATACAGGTACCCGTTTTGCAGCCTCCGAGAAAAACTCGAAATGCTTTTGTCCTCCCAAATAAGATGATGAGAGAGACGGGGCAAGTTCATCATTCACAACCATGTTGCTGGTGAAATAATCCTGTTCTTTCGCTAACTCGGATAGAAAATCGTGGTCAAAATTATAGAACTCAATAAACTTCCAGGCCAAATCCTTTTTCTCACTTTTACTGTACATCGCGATGTAGGTTCCACCTGAACTAAAGGCTGACGGTCCCTGGGCTAAGCCCCACATGCCTTCGGTATCCGGAGCGTTTGCCTTGAACGTATATTGCAAACCCCAGGTTGCCCCGGGATAAAACATGACCTCTCCTTTTTGCATGGATGCAGCGTAACCGGCACTTCCATCTTCATACTCGGCAAGTACATTCCGCTCACGTGCTTCACGTACAAGATCAAGCACTTCCAAGTACGTTGGATCGATGACAAGTTTGCCGTCCTTCACCCAAGGTATACCATCATATGAATTCGATATAGCATTCCAATTCGCCAATGCATGTACTTTATTCCCGCTAAGTTGCTGTACCTTCTCTCCAATCTCGAAGATCTTCTCCCATGTATCGATCTGTGAACCCACCTTCTCAGGATCATCGGTGCCCAGATATTTCTTCGCCAGATCCCGACGATAGTAGATGCCCCCTGGTGTTCCCTGATAACCTATCGCTCTGACATTTCCCTCACTGTCCTGTTCATTGGCCTGAACAAAAGCATATTGTTCCTGGATAAGTTCATTGGCGTTATACGGCGAAGCTGATAAATTCTCCAGATATGGAACGTCAATCAGCTCTCGAATATTCGCATTTTCAATCATAAATACATCTGGAGCCTTCGAGGTTGTCTGTAGCGCAGATTTCAGCTTGGTGATATAGAAATTACCAGGGATGTTGACAAAGTTCACTTTGATGTCAGGATATTTCTGTTCGAATTTCTCGATAGCGTACCCTGCTTCATCCGTAAAACTCCACACAGTAATCTCCTGTTGCTTGGTTTGACTCGATGGACTGAACTGACAACCAGCTAACAACATCGCTGCACATACAAATACAATAGTTGGCTTAAACCACTTCTTCATAGGCCCCCTCCTTCAAAAAGGAAACGCTTACAATTTATTAGAGTATATTGATTTTGGAGAGGGCTTTCTCCACAAATATTGTGCATTACCCTCCATATTTTGTGATATTCGTACGATGTTTCTTACGAAATTCGGAGGGTGTACAGTCATTATATTTTTTAAAAAGACGATTATAGGAGTTAACATTGTTAAATCCATGTCCGATCGCAATCTCCAGAATCGTATCCTGACGGAACAATAAAGCCCACTCGGACTTGATAATTCGAAAATGATTCAAGTATTCCATCAGTGTTACTCCCTTGATCTCTTTAAACAGCTTGCAGACATGGAACTTGCTGAATTTAATATGTTCTGCCACCTGTTCCAGCTTAATGGGCTCAGCATAGTGCTCCTCCAGGTATTCACAGACCGATTCAAGGAATTCAAATTTTTTGGAAGAAGTACATGCCCATCCTGAAGATGAAGATTCATCGGTGGTAACCGGTACTTTGGTACGTAATAAAAGTATGATGAGATCATACAACCTGGATACCATTAACCATCGGTATCCCGGCTTCTGATTTTTCTTCTCGGTAATGATGTCATCTATATATAGAGTCAGATTGCTCTGACTTCCCGTATTCGAGGGAATAACTGTTGTTTTGTTGAAAAGTTGTCCGAGATCCTGAATTTCGGCTTCGGTCGTGAAACTCCCGGTTAATAATTCGAGTCGGAACAAAATAATGGTCAAATGTTCGGTCCCCGGCAAAAAGCAGTGCACATCCCCTGGTTTGATCAGTAACACATCCCCCTTTTCTAACTCACACACGTGGTCGTTCACGCCAATTCTGGCGCTCTTACCATTGACGAGAACCAGTTCAACCTCATCATGCCAGTGTGCAGCATAATTGAACTGATTTCCTGTATGAATTACCCGAATGGGAAAACCTTCTTGCATATGGCCTGTCTCCAAAAAAGTGGGTACGCCCATCGTATCAACCTCCATTTATTTCCAATGCAAAATACTCCTCATCTTTATATTATGCATTAATGGCTACTCTCCTTTCTTTTTAAGAATTTAAAATTCTATAGAATGCAAAAAAACTCCTCAACTCAGGTTGAGGAGCCGAACAGAATCACGTTCCACGCATTGGATGTCCAGTGTATATAACGTCTCTACGCTCTCTCCATTCAGCAGTTGGAAGAGAACATGACCTGCAAGCTGGCCTGCATCCCTCTTCGGCTGACGAAATGTGGTTAGAGGTGGATTCATGTACTGAGATGCAGGTATATTGTCAAAGCCAATTACGGATAACTGCTCAGGTATTGAGATATCATGCTCCCTGAAGGCTTCCAAGCCGCCGATCGCCATCTCATCATTTGCAAAAAATACAGCGGATGGCAACTCTCCTTCAAGCAGTTTCTTGGCTGCATCGTACCCATCTTGCTTCATGTATTGTCCGCCAATTTTCCATTCGGGGTTCTCTTCAATGCCTGCCTCCTTCAAGGCTTTCAAATAACCTTGATAACGATGGAGATTACATTCCGATTGTGATGGGCCACTAATATAAGCTATAGTCCGATGCCCTTTATCGATCAGATAACGGGTAGCCAAGTAACCACCTTGCGTATCACTCATCAAAACCTTTACAATATGTTGAGCATCCAGATCCCGATCCATGACAACAATCGGAAACCCTGCTTCAGATGCTTCAATCAGCAACTGATCTTGAATATTCTGAGCAATAACAATAGCTCCGTCAATTCTTCGTTCACGAATGTAACGATGGGCTGTCGACTTCTCTCCACCCAACGAACTACATACGATCATATCGTATCCATGACTCATAACGACGGTTTCTATTCCGTTCACCAAATCCGAGAAATACGGGCTGGACATGTCATGGACAATAATACCAATGGTTTGTGTACTATTTCGTTTTAATTCCGATGCAGGACCATGCCTAACATAATTGAGTTGACTCGCTGCCTCAAGCACTCGAAGTCTTGTCGGCTCACTTACATTCCCTTTATCGTTGAGTACGCAAGATACGGTCGAACTGGCTACACCAGCCATCTTGGCTACATCTTTAATCGTTGTCATCATATATACTCCTCAAAAACAGTTTCATCTGTTTAGTTCATTATGGCAGTAACACAGCAATACACACGGGATAGTTCACTAGCATTTTAACACGTCAGTCCAGTCATGTCTCTTAGCAAAACATCAACTACGATAAAACATATTAAAGAAACCGAGGTGCCTTCATGAGATTTAATGAATATGTAATAGGTCAGCGTTACGAAACCACATCTTTGGCATTATCCAAGAGTGATATTATTGAGTTTGCCACAATCTATGATCCACAGTACATGCATTTGGATGAGGAAAAGGCCAAACAAGGCCGATTCGGCAGTTTAATTGCTTCTGGCATGCAAACGATGAATATCTCCTTTAAATTATGGATTGAGGTTGGGGTCTATGGAGAGCATGTCGTGGCGGGCACTGGAATGAATAACATTCAATTCCTGAAACCGGTCTTTCCGGATGATGAACTTCATGTCATTGCAGAAGTCATTGGGCTGACTCCCAGACGAAAAGGAAATGGGATTGTTACCGTGCTGCTGAGTACTTTCAATCAGAAGAATCAAAAGGTATTTCAGGCAGAATTAAGTGCTTTAATCGATAATTAAGGCTGAGAAAAAGCTCAAAAAAGCCGCCAATTGGCGGCTTTTCGTAGATATATCACATTGAAGCATTTTTAAGCGTTATATCCTTTCAATACCTGCCCCAAAATCTCTACACCCTTGACAATCTGTTCGTCTGAAGGGGTTGAGAAATTAAGTCTGATGGCATTACAAGGGTCTTGCTCGTTCACCAGGAATGCATTTCCCGGTACAACCGCAACCCCTTGTGCTGCCGCTGTCTTGGCATAATCAAGCATTGGCACATGTGCTGGCAGATCACACCAGAGGAACAGTCCACCATCCGGTTGGGTATAGGTAATGGACTCACCCATATGCTCTTGCAGCTTGTCCATCATCAATGTTGCTTTTCTCCGATAGACCTCACGAATGCTGTTAATGTGCCCCGCGTAATCATACTCTGTCATGAACTTGTACGCCAGAATCTGTGGAAGCATGGCCGTATGTACGTCTTCTCCCTGTTTGGCAACAACCATCTTCTCCACGACTTCATGGGGCGCTTGTACAAAACCAACGCGCAGTCCTGCCGACAAAATTTTGGAGAATGATCCAACATATATGACCAGACCCTCATCATCCATAGACTTGATGGTTGGCACATCGTCTCCATTGAATCGAAGTTCTCCGTACGGGTTATCTTCCAAAATCATAACGCCATACTTCTTAGCCAGCTCGTATATGGCCTTACGTTTTGCAAGACTCGTTGTTACACCGGTAGGATTCTGGAAACTTGGGATCACGTAGATCATTTTCACATTAGGCTCCGTTTGCAGCGCCTGTTCCAGCTTCTCGATATCCATACCGTCCATCTCCATCGGAACACCGGCAAGCTTTGCACCGGATGCCCGGAAGGAGTTCAGGGAACCGATAAAGCTCGGACTCTCACAGATAATCGTGTCCCCTTCATTACAGAATACTTTACAGGCCAGTTCAATCCCCTGCTGCGCTCCAGATACAATGAACAATTGATCGGATGGTTTACCGGTATCAAAACCTGTCTTCAAATGTTGAGTCAATGCTTCCCTGAGGGGAACATATCCTTCCGTAATCCCATATTGCAGAGCTGTGACCGGGTCATGCTCCAGAATGGATTGAGTGAATGTACGAATCGCCTCAATAGGAAAGGTTTCCGGAGCAGGATTTCCCGCAGAGAATGGAATCACATTTTGCCCCGAAGAAGCCTTCAGAATCTCACGAATAATGGATGGTTGCAGTGCTGCGATACGATTGGAAAATGAATAGTTCATCTTAAATAGTGCCTCCCGACATCTCATCTGAATTAACTCTCTATCATTACATTAGATTCTATTATACGAGCATTTCCCGAATTTCCAAACTGTCTCCACAAAATTAATGCTTGTACGCCAAAAAAGAGGCCGCCGTCAGCAACCTCTTTGCATAAGTATTGATCAAACTTTCAGCCTGTTAGCGCGCTGCGTTCATCTCGGATAGCCGTGTGGCCTTCACAACATAAGCGGCTAGACCAGGGATCATCCGGGCCAGACCAGGATAGAATTTATTGGTCTTGGCAAAAGCCAGCTTTTGAATTCTTCTTGCGCGTCTGAGCAATTGGGTGAATTCACGACTTGCTTCCAGCGTGTAATTACTCTGCCAATCGGCATGTTCAATGTCGCCTTGCAGGTACTTATCAGTCCATCTTGCACACAGGAGTGAGGAGCGAAGGGCAATGGACATTCCGTCTCCACATAAGGGTGGTATCATCAGCATGGCATCCCCAATATGCGGATATTGAGACCACGGCTCAGGAACGTTGGACAGATGCAGCGGCGCAATTGACACTTGCGTTCCATCTACAGGTTTGCCTTCGGCTAAACGGGCTGCCAAGCTCACGTTTGTCAGGGATGCCGCCTGTAAAATATCGTTTACAGACTTGCCACTTCCCTGGACGGTATCCAGTGTCAACAATGCGGCGACATTCACAATACCATCCTCAATCGGAGAAATGCCCACGTAACCACCCTCGCAAAAATATAACTCTACCCGTGCGGGAATCTCTATCCCGCTGAAGTGGGACTTAACGCCAACGTATACGGTTTGGTCCCGCAGATCAGGTGCGGAAGCCATCCCGCGCGGCTTTTTGGTCCCATGTGCCCCGATAACGGCTTTGGCTCTGTAGCTGATCCGCTCATCTCCCTGTTTCACCTGAACCTCATAACTGGCATCCTCAAGCTGCTCGATGCTCGTTAAGGTCGCTTTGGTCACAATCTGGGCTCCGGCCTCCAGAGCCTTCTGATGCAAAATCTGGTCCAGCTCATATCGACTTATGCCATATGCGAATCCCGGCAGCGGTGCTTCGATCACTCCGCCTTGTGGCATAACGATTTTGGCATGATCCATCGTGCTAGGTTTCTTCGACTGGTCCAGAAGGTGAATGTCCAGAACTTCTAACATCTCCTTGGTTTCGGGTGACATGAACTCACCGCAGGTTTTGTGCCGCGGGAACTCCTGGCGATCCAGCAAAAGGGTCCGATGTCCTTTCCCTGCCAGTTGCATTGCACATGTACTGCCGGCAATTCCGGCTCCGATGACAATCACATCTATCGATTTCGACACGTAAGATCACCTGCCTTTCGTGGGAATTACAACAGAATAACGGAATAAGGGCTTCCATTCATAGGTCATCGTATCATGATTGAGACGTTGTTTAAGTTCCTTCCAATCCCTCCCTGTAAAACCTTTGGCTACGGAAAGAGGCCCATCATGACGAATATAACGATTGCGCGAGATCATCCGTGTAGTAATCCAGACCGCCTTATAGGATACGGGGTGGCGGTGAATATCATTAATAACGACACCGTATCTGGATGCTCTTAGCATATGAGAAACCATATCGACCAGCTGATCTCCGTCAAAATGATGTACAAACTGGGAGCCTGTCACGATATCTGCGGAAGCATCCGGCAGTTGTGTAAGATCGGCACGCTGTACCCGAACTCGGGGTTCGTCACGAAATAGTTGTCTCGCTTCCTCACACGCTTCTTCCGTCAGATCAACCAACGTAATTTCCAGCTGAACACCCTGACGATCTGCCCATTGCAGTAGTTTCTGGTTCACATCCCCTGAACCTGCCCCCACATCCAGCAGGGTCAGCTTATTCGGCTTACCGACTGAGTTCCACAACTTCTCTACACCAGCCAGAGTTGGGCCAGGTGCTGCAAATATTTTGTTAAGACGTCTCAGATGTCTAAGCGCTTCACGCAGCTCCTCCCCTCCCAGAGAGAAGTCATCCATCAGTTCATCTTCCTTGGCTCGAATGGACAATGTTCTAAAAAAGGACATGATCGTGCTCCTCCATCACTGAAGATAATGAGGGGACATAAGTGAATTTCATCAACTCTGCGGTGAGTCCCGGTCCAAATGCCATGGCTACACCATCTGTGGAGGATTGACCCTGTACCTTCATGTCCTCACGCATCGCGTTCATTACAAACAGAATGGTATTGGAGGATAAGTTACCATACGTTCTGAGGACATCCCTGCTATACTTTGTTTGCTCGTCTCGAAGCTTCATTACATTCTGCACAGAGTCCACAATCCCGCGTCCTCCCGGATGAATGGCCCACAGTTCAGGCAGCTGTTCACTTTGCAATAAGAGACGCAGTTCCTCTTCCAGGTGAACACCTAACAGTTTTGGAATACGTGGGGATAGATACAGGTCATACCCCAGATTCCCCACCTCCCAGGTCATATCTTCAGTCGAATCGGGAAGTAGCACAGAATAACCCGTTCCCAGACTCAAATAATTCTTGTGCTGAGGTTCTGGTGTGCCCACTACACAAGAAGAAGCAGCGTCTCCGAAGAATGAAGCTGCAAACAGCGCTTCCCGATCTTGTACGGGCTGAAAATGAATGGTGCACAACTCTACACAGACCACAAGGACCTGTGATCCGGGAGCTCCCTGCACCACATCTCGTGCCATCTGAATGGCTTTCAGCCCTGCGGCACAACCCTGAAAGATTAGCGGCAGTCGATTAACTCGGGCAGACAAACCCAAATGACGGATGAGCATAACATCAAGACCCGGCAGATATTGACCTGTGCAGCTGACCGTGATGATATGTGTGATGCTCTTTGGAGATACGCCTGAATCCTCCAGGGCTTTCTCTGCAGCCTCAACCCCGAGCGGAAGCGCCTCTCGCTTGTATGTATTCATTCGTTCTTCGGTTGTCGGGATGTCTGATCGCTCACCAGAGGGCAGATAACGGCATTCTTCGAGTGAACCCAGATAGCTCGGTTCCACGGTATATCGTGTTTCAACACCACAGGACTTGAATATTCGTCTGGCAAAACGGGCCAAATCTGGCCGATCCTGAAGAGAAGAAGCGATTAGTTCTGCAATATCTGACTGTGCTACGGGGTGAGCAGGTAGAGCCGTTCCCATGCCAAGAATCGCGATATCGGATGGACTGTTATATTGGTTCATAATAAACCTCCTGGTATTGGTCATTATTTCCTCTAATTTAACAACTCTTACCCTTAACGATATCGTTATAATCTCAATAAGGCTCCTAATCTAGTTTATTAACACATCCGCAAGCTCAGAAGCTTGGTTTCAACATGCCATTGAAGCAATTACACCAATGAACGAAAAAAAGCCGCCATTAGGCGACTTCAAGGTAACTATATTCCTTCTAAGCGTCATTCTGATACACGTTATTTGGAAAATGCTTCTCTGATCTTGTCACTCATCAGGTACCAGGCATCCTCAGCCATCTGGAGATCGCCAAAATGCGTAAATCCATGAGCGGCTCCCTCGTACTCCTTAAGTGTCACCTTCACACCGCTTGCTTCCAGCCTTGCTGCATATGTTCTTGCTTCTTGGGCCAGTGAATCTTTCTCCGCGGTAATGATCAATGCTTCTGAAAGTCCCTCTACTGATGTTGCAAGCACAGGTGAAGCCAACGGGTCTTGCGCCTCTTCTGACGTTTCAAGGTACATAGCATTGAACGTTCTGGCGATATCGGCTGGAATGGCTTCTGCAAAACTCGGTTTCTCGGCCGGATCTGTAGCCACATCCAATACGGCATAATCCATAATTTGCAGAACAATTGGCAGCTCGCTACCTCGTTGCTGATTCAGTAAACACACTGCTGCAGCAAGATTACCACCAGCGCTATGTCCCCCAATAGCGAATAGAGACGGGTTAACCGAGAAGGATTGCGGGTTGGCATGGACCCACTGTACAACGTCGTAACATTCATGAACCGCCGTTGGGAACTTGTGCTCTGGTGCAAGACTGTAATCGATATTAACGACCACACAATCAGATCGATCAGCAATCAAGCGACACCATGGATCATCCATCTCTGCTTGTCCCAAGATGAAACCACCCCCATGCATATTAAAGAAGACCGGCAGAGGCGCGGAATGCTCCCTATCCGGTGTATACACAAGTACACGTGTATCCCCTTTAATTGTAGGAATCATGACTTCTTTTACTGTGACCGCATACGTGGAACTGGGTTGAAGAGCTGCACCTGTACCGACGACATTTTGACGCATACGTTGTACCATTGCCAATTGTTGTTGTTGATCCATAGATATCACTCCTTTAGTGGATTGCCAATACGCCTTCTTCCGTTGTCACTTTAAGTATAGATGACACTTGTCTATTCCGTCATGTGCAAATCATTTGATATGTATTGATCAACATGCTGAAACGTCAACCAAAATTACCTTCCCCTGCTCTTAATGCTTCAATGTTAACATTCAGTGCCAGGAGATTGGTTTGGGTCCGTGCTTGTTTCCTTTTTTTTGTGGAACATCATCCAGCCCCCCATCAAACAAAATAAAACGCTGCACCCCATGCCAAACAAGCTACTGGTTTTTAATGCAAGAGGTGAGCCTTGCATGGTAAGTAACGTCGCTTGGGTCACCACGATGGATACCATCGCATCGGTGAAGTTAATCATTTTCAATGTAGATATGATCGGGTTATGGAGATGACGGTTCGCCCAGGTACCATACACGGCAAAAACCAGCTTGGTAAAAGCAACTGTAGATACGATATACACGATGTTACCCTCATATATGAAGGCATCGCCGATTAGATACATTCGCAGGCAGACCATCGAATAGGACACGCCTAGTAAACACAGGAACAGACCTCCGCGCTTATATACCGTAAGTTCTAATCTATATCTTTCTTCGGGAGAGTCCATTCTCTTGGTAACTGTATATTTATGGAGCACTTGTCCTTTTGCCACACACAGAATCAGATAATATACAGCATTTGTAATGAACCATCCCGAAAGCAGATATATGCCCAGGATTAACTTGCCTATCCCTGTTACAGCATTGATAACAAGGGAAGCCACATTAAACAAGGCCGTTCGATCTTGTTTATTTCCAAGGTAATGCAACCAAATGGACTTCAAATATGTCTTCATTTTCATAGGATATTCATTCTGTTAGAGAAGCAGACCATTAGCCTTTTCACCTACCTCTTAAATGTCAATAACATGATGAATGAGGTGTAGAGAAAGTGGTATATGTTCTCCTCATTCGGCCAAAGACTCCCGAACGCTTTTTGGAAGGGATTTGACAACCATATCATACGAGTGATCGATCATGACATAGACATCTTCATCGGACAATGAACCATCCAGCGTAATGGTATTCCAGTGTTTTTTGTTCATATGATATCCTGGTCGAACCGCTTCATGCTGCTCTCTCAGGTTCTCTGCAATAATGGGATCACATTTTAAGTTTAATAGACCATTTTCTTCTTTGTCTTCGAAAAGTAATGCGAATATTTTCCCTCCGACCTTCATCGCGACTGGATCAGGCCCAAATGGATAATCCTTGGTCGCACCTTTCTTCTTCAAACTGTATTCAATCATCGTATCCTTCAAGTCAGTACCTCCCTTTCACCAGTGGACGATATAATGATACCGAATGTAAGTTCGTATGTAAATAAGCTCGTTGCACATAAAAGCACATAATAAAACCTCCTCCAAATGAATGGAGAAGGTTTTATCTGGATTTATTTAGATCTTAATTGGCTCTATCATTCCTAGTTTTGCTGCTGCGGCTGAATGAGCCATGGTTAGATTTACTGCTACTACTGTTTGATCTACTGCTATTGGGTCTACCGTCGTTTGAACGACTACTGTTTGATTTACCACTCTTGGCAAACCATTCGGATTTGGGCTTGCGTGCCGGGTTAGCTTTGGACTTCGCCGGTTTGCCTGCAGCCGATTTGTTGAACGAAGGTTTACTGCCTGATGCTTTGCTGGTTTTATCAAACACAGGTACACCTGTCATTGGATACGGATGACCTTTTACTTCAGGAATCGTCTTTTTGATTACTTTCTCGATATCCTTCAGGAATGGAAGTTCGTCCTTCTCGCAGAACGAGATGGCCATCCCGCTTTTGCCTGCTCGACCTGTACGGCCAATACGGTGAACATACGTTTCCGGAATGTTAGGCAGGTTAAAGTTAATGACATGTGAAAGTTCCTCTACGTCAATTCCTCTTGCCGCGATATCCGTCGCAACTAATACACGTGTTGCACCACTCTTGAAGTTGTTCAGTGCCCGTTGTCTCTCGTTCTGAGACTTGTTGCCATGAATAGCCTGTGCCGTAACATTCGCTTTGGCCAAATCACGTGTAACCCGGTCAGCGCCGCGCTTCGTGCGTGTGAACACCAATGCCGTGACGATGGATTTATCCTCCAAAATTTGGTTCAACATATGTTGCTTCTTGCCGTTTTCCAACAAATAAATAGACTGCTCAATGCGGTCTACCGTTGAAGATACCGGTGTGATTTCTACTTTGACTGGATCAACCAGCAGGGTTTTAACCATTTTGGTGATTTCAGGAGGCATCGTAGCTGAGAAGAACAGCGTCTGCTTTTTGTTCGGCATTTTGGCAATGATTCTTTTCACATCATGAATGAAGCCCATGTCTAACATCCGGTCTGCTTCATCCAAAACGAGAATCTCAACCATCTTCAGATCAATACGTTTCTGGTTAATCAGATCGTTCAATCTACCAGGCGTTGCGATAATAATATCTGCACCTTGATTCAACGCACGCTCTTGCACTTTTTGCGAAACGCCGCCAACGATTGCCGTACAACGAATGTCCGTATACCGGCTATATACCTTGATATTATCCGCGATCTGAATAGCCAGTTCTCGTGTTGGTGTCAAAATTAATGAGCGAATATGTCGTGCGGACTTCGATCCTTGCCCTTTGGATCTTTCGCTTAATAATTGAATGATCGGCACTGAAAATGCTGCCGTCTTGCCTGTTCCTGTCTGTGCACATCCCAGCAGATCTCTGCCAGCTAATACAGCTGGTATGGCCTGTTCCTGTATAGGGGTAGGATTAGTATAGTTTGCTTTGCTTAACCCTTCCATAATAGAGGGGATAATATTTAAGTCCTTAAATGTCATGTTGTCTCCTTCATTTACGCACATCTATCAATAAGACGCATCTTTTATTTCACACGTAACGTATAAGGATACCATTAAAAACGCAATTTGTACATTATCTTTTTAAAATCACTTTGTTTAACTGACCAATTTAAGACCAACTGCCGATCCGAGCACCATAGCGATAAACAGAATTCGTAGGGCATTTCGAGGTTCTCCATAAAACACCATGCCCAGAATGGCACCACCGGAGGCTCCGATTCCCGTCCATACGGCATATGCTGTCCCCATCGGAAGAGTTTCCATTGCAATGGACAGGAACATGAAGCTTAAACCAAACCCGACTACCAATAGAACCAGTGAAATGAGATTACGGTCTTTGTGCAACTTGTTTATCATCAGCACTCCGATCATCTCAAATATACCTGCCAAGATAAGAAATACCCAGTTCATTATAGCTGCACCTCCTTATTCTTCTCTTTACTCAGCATTTTAAGACCAATTACGCCGAGTAAAAGTACACCAATCAGCACCATTTTTCCGCTTTGAACAGTCGCATTAAACAGAACAATCTCTGCAAGTACCGTACCAGCGGTACCCAGGCCAACGAATACGGCATATACGGTTCCCACAGGCAGTGTCCGCGAAGCTGCAATCATCAAGGAGAAACTAATGATAATTGCAACCAACGTAAACCCCCATTCCAGCAGACCACTGGCATGTTTCAATCCAATGACCCAACCCAATTCAAACAACGCAGCAATTACAACCGACATCCACGTTTTATTCATTCTTGTAACACTCCTTCTCTACTACATTTTTTTGTACAACCCGTAAGGTACATTAGCGAAAAAACAAAAAAAGCCCGGGAAACAAACTGCATGTAGCAGTTCATCTCCCAGGCTTTTATCCCTCCGTGGCACAACCAACAGGTTGCGGGTTTTCTCTCGGACCAGACCGACATATCCATCGCGGAACCCTAGAAAACCTGTTTTTATTCTAATGTGTCTCCAATTATACACACTTCCACTATCTTGGCAACCCCGTAAGTGTGATCACGCCATTTATTTGATAATCAAACCCATTAATCCTACAAATGTGGCGGCTTGATGTGGTGAAATCACACAACCGTTGAGATCTTCCATGGTCAGCACCAAGGAGTCAAATTCGCAATCGCTAAGATCCAAATCCTTCATTTTGGTCCCCGTTAAGGAAGCTTGGTCGATGTTACATTGACTGAACTCCATTTTTTGCAGTGCCAGATAGGCAAAGTCCGCACCAATCAATGTACATTCCGAGAAGGAGACCTGTTTCAGATGGGCAAAACGGAAATTGCTGTAGTCGCCTAGACCATGAAGGAAACTGACATTTTGCAATCGGCTATTGGAAAAATCAGTTCCGACAAACTTGCAGTTATGCCATTCGATCCGGTGCATGAAGGCACCAGAGAGATTGACATTGGAGAAGTCGCAGTGTTCGAACCTGACATCGGTGAATTCAAATTGTTCCAAGGTAGACTCCGAGATGGTCACATGTCTAAATACAACATTTTCAAAGGAAACCTTACTCGCTTCCTGTTGATCCAATGTAATGTTCTCGATCAGTTTGTGTTTGTACTCCACTTTGGATTCCAGGAATGCAATCGTTTCCGGTTCGAGCAACTGCTCCTGAATCTTGGGTTTGTCCATTTTCATCCCGTATTCCCCTATTCCTTAATAGCTACAACTCGCAGTCGGCTTCTGTCCAGATACCACTGTCCATCCCGCATCAGTTGTGGCTGTACTTTTTTCTCAACTGCTTCCATAATAACATCCTGTTCCGCAGGTGTGATACCACTGAATAAATACTCCGCGAAGCTGGTCAACCACTTTCTGGCACCTGGCTTGAACGGGGTAAATTGATCCACATGCTGAGCCAGACTAACTCGAAATCCGTGTTGCTCCAGAAGATTAGCATATTCGCCAATGGTCGGGTGATACCACGGATTCCGTCCTTCCCATTTGTATCCACGGGCATCCAGTTCTTCCTGTACCGCTGTAATTAATATAGCCGTGTTACCATTTGCAGCAAACTCAGCCACGAATCGCCCGCCCCTCTTGAGCGCTAACTGTATTGATTGTACTACAGCTGGAGCATCCTTTATCCAATGCAGAACGGCATGAGAGAAGACCGCATCAAACGGTTCTTCTGTCCGATAATGACAAGCATTTGCTACTTGAATATTCATATCAGGGTATTTCTGTTTAGCTTGCCTAATCGTCTCTTCTGAAAAATCTATACCTGTTGGCAGCGCTCCTGCGGCTGCAATTTTGGCTGTCAGTTCGCCATTACCGCAACCTACATCAAGAATACGTTCACCTTGGGATGGCTGGAGCAATGATAAGATAGGTGTGCCCTGTAACGTAGCAAAAGGAGCGGAATGACCACTCGATGATTCGTTCACTTGACCGGATGAATGTCCGTTATTCATAGATTATAATCTCCTTCTCAATTAAGGATCTAATGTATCTATAATAACTTCAATATAAGAGAACTGTCAATTCACTCATCAGATCACTATAAAAAAAGCCGCCGAATGGCGACTTTAACATTAAGAATTCGGATCAACTGAGATTTTGTTAGCCCACATATTCCATATTTCATACTCTCCTTGAATTTGTTCTGTAAACTGATGTTGTCTCGACCTCTACGGTAACTAGCTCTAACCAGCATGTGAAGTATATCTCTCGATGTACAGAATTTTCTTCATACTTGATCTGTGATTCGAGCCTGTCAATCAAAATTTGCCTCACATGGTTTGATAACCACTTCATCACCTTACTCACCAACTTTTCGAATAAACTTTAATCGCTTGGCTCTGTTAACATACTCTTAGTATGCCGAGTCATGGGTTGCAAGCGGTATATCAATCGTCTTAATTGATTGCCTGATCCTCTCAGGCCCTCTTTTGGTTCTGTACGGTAAGCTATATAATGTAAGTAGGTTAAATCCGTGAGGAGGATACATATGACCGAAGAAATATTTCAACCAAAACAGGAATTGAGTGACCTGATCAAACGCCATTCCAATCATAACGGTGCAATGGAAACGGCGATCCCTTCCCTGTTTGTCTATCACCATTCCAAGATTAGTGAACCGGCATACAGAGTATATAAACCTTCATTTTGTGTAATTGTTCAAGGGTTGAAAGAAGTATTGCTCGCACAGGAGCGTTATGAATATGGACCTTCCAATTACCTGATTGCTTCCATGAATCTCCCGGTCATCGGGCAGATTATCAAGGCATCCGCCGATGCACCCTACTTAAGTCTCAAACTCGAATTCACACCGAACCAAATTCTCGAAGTACTTAACGAATGCAATATCAAGGTAACATTCAACGAAAACGCCAGACGAGCCATGTTTGTAGGTCAGATGGAATCGTCCATTCAGGACGCTGTACTCCGACTTGTTCGATTGCTGGATACGCCGGGAGAGATACCGTTTCTGGCTCCGTTGTACGTTAAAGAAATCCTGTTCCGTCTCCTTCAAGGACCTTACGGAGGAGAACTGGCGCAGATTGCGGTTGACGGTAGCAGCACTTATCGGATCAGAGAAGCGATTGAGTACATCGTTCATCATTGGGAACAGCCATTTCGCATTGAAGATCTGGCTGAGACCGCCAGCATGAGCGTCTCTTCATTCCATCGTCACTTCAAAGAGATCACAGCTATGAGCCCATTACAATTCCAGAAACAATTAAGATTACAGGAAGCCCGGCGACTTCTGATGGCCGAATCTGCTGACGCGGCAGATGTAGCGTTCCGGGTTGGTTACGAGAGTGCTTCTCAATTTAGCCGCGAATATGCACGCATGTTCGGTGCACCGCCAAGAGCCGATATCCGACGGCTGAAAGAGAAATATGACATGGCCTTGAGTGAGTAACCGAGTATTCACTCTCTATCTCACAACTATCACACAAAAGGCAAACCAAAAAAGGACAACCACAATGAGTTGTCCTTTTTTCAGTATCAGAATTCTGCGTAATATCTTTTGGAATTTTCAAAATACTCGTATTTATGAAAGGAAATCGGAGCTGTTCTCCTTAATTTTTGAACAAGATTAGACCAATGCTTCGACCCGTTCTGGCACGTGGATCTCTCCGTGCAATAATTGAGCGATATCACGAGTCAGTGCATCCACATTCTCTTGACGAGTTGCCCAGCTGGTGCAGAACCGCACCGCACTGTGTGTATCGTCAACCTTTTCCCAGAAGGTGAACGTATAACCGTTGCGTAATTTCTCAAGCAAACGATCAGGCAGAATCGGAAACTGCTGGTTGGTTGGTGAATCGTACAGGAAGCGTACCCCCTGCTGTTCAAGTGAGTCATGAATTCTCAAGGCCATATCTATGGCATGGCGAGAAATATCGAGGTACAGACCGTCTTCGAACAACGTTTCGAATTGGATACCTAGCAATCTGCCTTTGGCAAGCAGGCCACCTTTTTGTTTGATCATATAACGAAAATCAGGTTTCAGTGCATCATTCAGGATAACAACCGCTTCTCCCATCAATGCGCCAATCTTGGTTCCCCCGATGTAAAACACATCACACAAGCGAGCAAGATCAGCAAGTGTCATATCGCAAGCGCGTGAAGCGAGTGCATATCCAAGACGTGCTCCATCCACGAAAAACGGAAGACCACATGCTCTGCTCACTGTATGCAATGCTTGCAGTTCTGCCTTGCTGTACATCGTTCCATTCTCCGTTGGTTGGGATATGTAGACCATTCCTGGTTGAACACAGTGTTCCGGCGACGACTCATTCATGTGGGCATCGTAGACTGCTCTAACCTGCTCAGGGGTGATCTTTCCGTCCTCGCTTGGAACTGTGAGTACCTTATGTCCCGTAGCTTCAATAGCTCCCGTCTCATGAACCGCAATGTGTCCCGATGTCGCAGCAATCACACCTTGATATGGACGCAAAATAGAGGCAATTACCGTTGTATTCGTCTGTGTGCCACCAACCAGGAAGTGAACATCAGCTTGCTCATTGTCACAAGCCTGACGAATAAGCATTCTCGCCCGTTCGCAGTGTCCATCCGTGCCATACCCGCTCGTCTGTTCCATATTGGTTTCCATCAGTCTTTGTAAAATGCGTTCATGCGCACCTTCGTTATAATCACATTCAAATCGTATCATCGTGTGGTCTCTCCTGCCTTCTTGTTCAACTTCTCTTGTATGTTCATCATGGAGGTGTATACCTCTTGAATCTCTTCTTCATTCAATTCTTGCATCAGCTTCAGGATCTGTTGATCGGATCGGTCATTCAATTGGGCATACAGTTCCTCACCCTTGGCTGTCAGACGAATCAGACTGACCCGGCTGTCGGCCGCAGAATCCACTTTCACCAGCAGTCCTTCCTTGGACAGCTTGTTCACAATTCGGCTCATGTAACTGCGATCAATGGTCAGTGTATCTACCAGATTGTTCGCAATGCTCTCCCCCCGAATTCCAATCTCAATAATGACTCGTACTTCTGCAAACGAATACCCTGTTCCAAGAATATGCTTATCGAGTACACCAAGTATGTTGGTATAAAAACGGTTAAAACGTCGCATGTCAGCCAGTATATCTGGATTTATGTACTGAGAGTCGATGTCAAACCCTCCTTTTTAGTGGACATTGTCAACATTATAATAATCACGTTAGTGGACGTTGTCAACATTATAATAATCACGTTAGTGGACGTTGTCAACATTATATTTTACATAGCATTTTATAACTTCATTTTTAATATTCAATCAAAAAAAAAGCCGCGCATATGCGCGGCAAGGTTGTTCTGTCATCGGAGTGACGAGTGTAATTATTTTTTGTTCAATTTACATGGATTAAGAGTGACTATATTGCACCTGATGAAGACGGCTGTATATCCCTCCAGCGGCGACCAACTCCTCGTGGTTACCCTGCTCCGCGATACCATCTGTGTTTACTACGATAATTCGATCTGCATTCTTGATAGTTGTCAGTCTGTGTGCAATCACAAGTGTAGTTCTACCCACCGACAACTCTGCGAGTGATTGCTGGATCAGTGCTTCCGTTTCCGTATCCAGCGCTGAGGTTGCCTCATCCAGAATAAGAATGGGTGGATTTTTCAAGAACATACGAGCAATAGATAACCGTTGCTTCTGTCCTCCGGATAGCTTGACTCCACGCTCGCCAATGACCGTATCCATGCCATCAGGCAACGTGAGAATCAGTTCCTCCAATGAGGCACGACGGGCGGCATCCCAGATTTGTTCATCCGTTGCACTCAGATCACCATAAGCAATATTCTCCTTAATGGTACCCGAGAACAAAAATACATCCTGTTGAACGATTCCGATATGCTTGCGCAAGGATTGAAGCTTAACGTTACGAATGTCGACGCCATCCACAGTGATACGTCCCTCTTCTACCTCATAGAATCGGGGCAACAGGCTACAGATTGTCGTTTTGCCTGCACCCGAAGGTCCAACAAAAGCAACGGTTTCCCCTGGTCGAACAGACAGACTGATATCACTTAGAATACGCCGACTGGATTCATAACCAAACGAGACGTTCTCAAAGCGAATATCACCCTTCACACTTTCGAATTCAACGGCGTTTTTGCTATCCGCAATCTCAGGTTCTGTATCAATGATCTCCAGATAACGCTTGAAACCAGCAATGCCCTTTGGATAACTTTCAATGACGGCATTGATTTTCTCGATCGGGCGGAAGAAGATATTGGACAGAAGCAGGAAGGCCATAAAGTCACCCATATTGATTCTGCCATCGATATAAAACCAAGCCCCACTGATCATGACAAACACCGTAACCAGTCGCATCATCATATAACTGACCGAGATACTTTTTGCCATCGTTTTGTAGGCAAGCAGTTTGGTTTTACGGAAATTCTGATTGTCCACTGCAAAAAGTTCTTTCTCATGTTCTTCGTTGGCGAACGATTGCACAACACGCATACCGCCGACGTTGTCTTCAATACGCGCATTGAAATTGCCGACATCTCCGAAAAGTCGCCGATACGTCTTTGTCATCCGACCACCAAATACGATAATCACCCAAGCCATAATTGGGATAATGATAAAGGTAAGCAGCGCAAGCTCCAGATTAATGTTAGCCATCAGCCAGAACGATCCGATTAATGTCATCACTGCGATGAATACATCTTCAGGTCCATGGTGAGCAACCTCGCCGATATCATTCAGATCATTCGTAAGATGACCAATTAAGTGGCCTGTTTTACGATTATCAAAGAACCGGAAGGACAGCTTCTGCAAGTGAGCGAACATCTTCTCACGCATGTTGGTCTCAATGTTAATGCCCAGCATATGTCCCCAATATGTAACTACATAGTTCAATACGGTATTAAGTGCATAGATGGATAACAGCACGACGCAGGCAAGCATAATGAGAGGCCAATCCTGACCTGGCAACAATTCATTAATGAATTTGCTGACGGCAAGGGGGAAAGCCAACTCCAGAAGACCTGCGAGTACAGCGCATCCAAAATCAATCAAAAACAGTTTTTTATAGGGACGATAATACGAAAAAAAACGACGAATCATACTTATTCACTCTCACTCTCCAGATCCTTATTGGGGTTTACATCTTCATTTTGCAGCTCGAAAAGATGGATATACTCGTCGATGACCTGATCAATGGCTTTCAACTCCCCACTGATTATCGGGCGAATATGTTCATACTCCTCCTGACCAAGTTGTCTGGCGAGCGTTGTTCTTCGATTCTGCATTTGTTCCAGAAATACAAGAATTCGGCCGCGACGGAATGTCTGCGCACCACGGCCCCGTTTTCCCTCATGTTCACCATGACCTCTTCCACGTCTGGAACGTTCACCACGTTGCTCATTGTCACTCATATCACGTCTTGGACGCTCAACTTGACGTACACTTCCATCCATCTCTTCGATAGGACGATCTCTCATATTTGCCACCCCCATAACGTGTATACATATGTATACAGCATATTCATGTATACGATTGTATACGCGATAAAAAGAAGTGTCAACCTAAATTTTCCAATAAAGTAACTACGCTTGTATATTCACCATCTTCTTAACAGAAAAAAGCCGCGATTTCGCGACTTTTTTTGTTGGCGACACTATTTTATCTCACTCATAAACTTTCTATATTCTTGAACCATTTCTTTGGATCGGGTGTGATGCAAATAATGTTCTCCCTCAAATGTCATCACTTTTCCATGCACAGAATCTTTGACTTGCTCTTCATGCAAGGGTATCCAGCCTTCTGTTTCCGTATCATTTGCTTGTAAAAAGAAAATCACAGGAAGATCTTTGGGGAAGGACAGGTTCTCAGCTACTTTGAAATTAGGACCAAAGTTCTCACCTTCATTCAGGTTGTTCGGATTAAACGTATTTTTGAGTGAAAGTATTCTAATTTGTTCTCTGGTCTCATCATCAACATCGGGTGCAATCAGTTGATCAGGGGCCAGTTTCATTAACAATCGGTAGAACCCTGATTTTTTAAGCAGTTTGTACGTTTCGGTTGGAAATGGATCATCATTACCTCCCTGCGTTGGGACACTACTCTCAATTCCGACAAATGAACTTACTTCGTTTGGATATTTGTTCACATAATCCAGGCCGTATATCCCTGAAATGGAGTGAGCCATGAGCGTGTAATTATGAATACCAAGTTGCTGTAACGCTTCATGAATTTCACTAACCATATTTTCAGTGGTACGCTCTTTTTCAGTAATATCACTTAATCCATAACCGAAAGGCTCAATGACAACAACTTTGTAAAATGAAGATAACTCATCGATGAGCGGTTTGAAATCAAGGGCTGGGGCAGGTGTTCCGTATCCAGGAAGCAATACCACCGTTTCTTTGCCTTTTCCTTGAATCAACACATTCATGTTTTTCCCGTCAACTGCTACAAACTGACCATAGGGTTTTATTTTCCCTTCCTCTGATTTGTTGCTAAATACATTAACAATAAAAACAGTGGCAATAAATAATGCAAAAGCGATAACGATGGCTCCGAATATTTTGAGCAAAATGATTAATATTTTTTTCATCATGATGGTGTTCTCCTGTTGAGTTCGTTTGTTGTACAGCCGTTTGAAACGCTATTCATTTTACTTTTTTAATGTAATTTCAAATTGAGAACCAGCCTCACCTGCAAATACAATACGACCGTTTTCTGGTAAAACAACTTCATTTTTACCGCTGACCACGGTGTGATTAATACAAATTCCGGTCTGATCATAGACAGCAAAGGCTCCCTTTGCAGGCAACTTCACTGTCATGACTTTTCCTTTCGCAGTAGCTGGTACCGAAAACCATTTGGCATATCCATCTGCTTGAATGGTTGTTGCAGATTGTTTACCCGAATAGATTGGTCTCACCATTTCCTCACTAGCGTATACATAACCTGAAAATGTAAGATACTCTCCTCCGTTCTTTTTGGAGAAATGAATGTCCATCGTATCACGTCCGGCAGTACCCGGAATCTGCAATTGATTGGCTGCTTCGTTGGCTCCAATAATCTTATTATTGGACATATATCCCGGATTCTCTTTATTCAACTGAATAGGCAGGATCGATGTAGCATTAAGATAGAGCATTGATGTGTATTTCTCATTCACCAGATAATATTTTTTACCATCACGCTTTGCCCATGCAGCGTTAATCTCCTTGGATAATTTATTGGCTTCAAGCTTCTCCCCATTATATTCTGAGAAAGCCAGCTGTCCGAGTCCTGGAACGGATATATAAGATCGTGACCACAAGTAGGTTTTCCCATTTTTCTCCACAACGAATTTCAACTTGTCTGTACCTTCGTTATTAACAAAAGTACCATCCGCTGTATAGGTGTATTCTTGAGCCGGATTACTCGGAGCAGTAAGTGAAGATACAGTCATTTGTCCAGCCTTATTTATTTTGATCTTCATAACCGAATTATTGCCGCCATATATACCTGCATACTTGGAGACTTCCTTAGGCATATTGGCCTTCACAGGTACGCCAAATGTTTTTTCTGGCTTCCGTTCTGTAATGATGTCCTTTTCCTCAAGTGCGCTGAGTAATAATTCATTCGCAATGAAATTATTGGTTAAGCTTGACCCGCCTGAAGAGATAACGGCTGCAGCCATGTTATATTCCGGGAGTACCACTAATGAGGACTGATAAGATAAAGTATCTCCACCTTTCATAACGGCCTTAATGCCGTATTCGTTGAATGGGAACAAGCTCACACTATCCCACCCCAACCCGTAAGACATCAGCGTATCGCTATCCTCTGGCCACATACCTCTTTTATACTCTTCTTGCGCCATAGCTTCTACAGACTTACTGGAAAGAATACCATCAACTTCTCCCGTGAAGATTCTTGAAAATTTGACCAGATCTTCAGCGGTGGAATACAGACCTCCAGTACCGATGATATTATAATTCTCTTTTGGAAGTGGTCCCTCATAAAAAGGGGAATAGATTGCTGCCATGTCTGACGGATTAACCACATCCTGTGGTGTTTTGGTCTGTTTCATATCCAAAGGCTCCGTGAAATACTTGTGTATAAATGCGGTATAACCGATGCCGCTCACTCTTTCGACCAGAATTTCGGCTAACGTAAAGCCATCGTTGCTGTAGACTGAGTATTCGCCGGGATCTGCTTTCAGGTTTTGATTCGCCAATTGCTCCAGAAACGTATCATGTGAATACGTGTCATTATCTCCGTACAATGTGGCATTGCTGGTTGAGGTGCCCAGAAGACCGGAGGAATGATTCAGCAACATACGGGGTGTGATCTGTTTGTATCGGTTATCTTTCATTGTAAAGTCAGGCATATAGTTCACAACAGGTGCATCCAAATCAATCTTGCCTTCGTCAACCAGCTTCATTACAGCGGCTGTAAGCATCATTTTACTGGTTGAACCAATGCCATAGACGGTGTTCGAAGTAAGAGGCACCTTATCGTTTATATCGTTTTTGCCCGTTTGACCGGACACCACAATCTCTCCACCATCGATGAGCGCATATTGCAGACTCGTCGTACCATATGTCTCGGTCAGTAATTTGGCTTTTTCGATCACGGCTTTCTTTGTTGTCTCATACGTAAGGTTGCTGTTGTTCATGGGAGTCGGTGCGGCCATTGCAGACATTGGGGCAAGTATCGTCAGCATGAGAGTCACAGCAGCTATAGTATTTCTCTTTCTTGCTCTCCTCACACTCATCTTCAGTTTTGTTACCTCTCTTGGTTTCATTCTTGCATCTACTCCTGTCTTCATCATTGTGTTAAGCCACCTTAACGTGGGCGCTAAAGACAATATAACAAACCAAGATGTCCCCCTAATGACTGCAGCATGAACGGAGGATGAACAGGCAAAAAAAGTTTGCATCATCATACGCAAGGAGTTTTATACAAGGTGTCATAACCTAGTGAAGGCATGAAATCCAATCACTCTGTGGGTGTTGTGATTGGCAAGATGACTATGAAGGTCGTTCCTCGTCCATATTCGCTCTCCACCCGGATGTCCCCTTGATGAAGCGAGACGATCTGCTTTACAATAGCTAGTCCCATACCGCTTCCTTCATATTTCTGACTGTGGGAACGATCTGCTTTAAAGAAGCGGTCAAATATACGCTTTTGGTCTTCCGGGAGAATACCAATACCCGAATCCGATATGCGGATCGTCACGTTCTTGATATTCTGTTTGATCCTGATGCTAATTCGGGCACCATCTTCGGAAAATTTGATGGCATTGCCGAAGATATTGATCCACACCTGATTTAACTGGTCATGATCGGCCGTGATTTTGGTGGGCTGCAAATCAAGATCGAACTGAATGTTACGGGCCGACCATTGGGGTTGAATAGCGACGATTACTTGTCTGATCTGTTCATCCAGACTGAGCGTGGCGAGCCGCATTTGCAATGATTGAGATTCAAGCAAACTCAGCTTTAGCAGACTATCACTTATTTTGGACATTCTTGCAGTTTCAGTGATGATAATATCGAGATAATCGCTTCTTTCGTCATCCGGGAGGTCTACCTGCTTGAGCGCTATAGCAAAACCGGAAATGGAAGTGAGCGGAGACTGAACTTCATGGGACACGTTTGCTACGAATTCCCTACGCATCTGCTCAAGCTGCTTTAGATCGTGCATCATTTCTTCGAAACTACGAGCCAGAGCACCTATCTCACCCTTTTGTTTAATATTAAGCTTGACATTGAAATCTCCGGCAGCTATAAGCCGGGTCGCTTCTGTCAGCTTTTTGATCGGTCTCACCAGAAACATAGCCGCAATTAGTATCAATAGGCTTCCTGCTATTAACGAACAAATCATAAAAGTTAAAACAAACTTGATGAGAAATGAGGTGGAAGAGGAAGTGAGGGGCTCTACAAACATTGCTTTGCTTCCCATTTCAGTTTTTATCGGCAATCCCAAGAAGAACGTATCGATCCCATTGAATTGGACCCTTTCCCCATCCAGCACTTTCTTCACTTGTTCCGTCGTCACCGGGAAAGGATGTTGTTCTTTAAGTTCTCCGTAGGATTGGAATTGATCCGTTGCTTTATAGATTCGAATGTGATAGGAATTGAGTTGTTTCATTTCACTTATAAACATTTCTGCTTCATGTAACGGCAATGTCTCGTAGATGCGGACGATATCCTGGCCAAAGTCAAGCAAGGAGCCTTGTAAGTTTTCGTTTAATTTATCTTGAAATATCCAGGTTGTAGCAAGAAAAGAAAGGATTGTGCCCCCAATCACGGAGACCAGAAAGGTCAGGACTACACGTGTATAGAGGGAGCCGGTCACTCTTGCACCTCTAGCCGGTAGCCAAGTCCCCGCACCGTTTCGATACGAAAATCGGAGATATCGGCAAAACGTTCGCGTAGACGTTTAATATGCACGTCTATCGTTCGATCATCGCCAGTATAATTAATTCCCCAAACTTGATCGATTAATTGCTCCCGCGTATAGACTTGTCCCGGTAATCCAGCAAGTTTATACAATAATTCGAACTCTTTAAGCGGCAAGGTGAACGACTCTGTACCCCTCAGGACCTTATAAGTCTGCCGGTTCAAAATAACGTTTCCTAATTGGATGGTCTGCGTTAATCCTATACGGTATCGTTTCAACAGTGCCTTGACGCGAGCCATCAACTCAAGCGGATCGAATGGCTTCGTCATATAGTCATCTGTCCCGAGCTGAAATGCTTGTACTTTCTCCCAGGTCTCGTTTCTTGCCGTCAACATTAGTAACGGAAGATCCGGATTGGCTCTTCGAAGTTCCTCACATAATGCCCAACCGTCCATGACTGGCATCATAATATCAAGAATAACCAAATCGACTGGCGTGGAGGTATAGATAGCCAGGGCTTCCTTTCCGTCTACGGCGTTGATGGTTGTAAATCCGTCGTTGCGCAAAAATAAACAGACGAGTTTGCGAATGTTCGCATCGTCGTCAGCAACCAATATCGTAGGCAACGTTTCCACTCTCCTAAAAAAGAATAATTCTTCAGTTGAGCAATAGCGAAGAATTCTAACTGAAGTGACAAACTAATTATAGTTAAATTGAACAAAAGCAGCCGATTACTTTGATCGGCTGCTTTCTTAGTTTCTTTCATAAAACTAACTACGGCACAACATCTATTTTAATGAAATTTCAAATGTGGAATCCACGTCACCTGCAAATACAATGCGGCCGTTCTCTGGTAAAACAACCTCGTTCACACCGCTGACTACGGTGTGATTAATACAAATACCCTTCTGATCATATACGGCAAAGGCGCCAGTTGCAGGCATTTTAACCGTCATGACTTTCCCTTTCACCGTTGCTGGTATCGAAAACCATCTGGCATATCCGTCTGCTTGAATCGTTGCTAGAGATTGTTTACCCGAATAGAGTGGTTGTACCATTTCCTCACTGGCGTATATGCTACCAACGGCTGTAATGTACTCTACTCCGTTCTTTTTAGCAAAATAAATCTCCTTTGTATCACGTCCAGCCAGGCCAGGGATTTGCAGCTCCGTGACTGCTTCGTTTGCTCCAATAATCTTAGTATTGGATACATACCCAGGCGTCTCTTTGTCCAAATGAATAGGGAGAATTGGTGCCGAATTGAGATAAACCGTTGATGTATATTTCTCATTCAGAAGGTAATATTTTTTACCTTCACGTTTCTCCCATGAGGCCGTAATATCCTGGGATAATTCATTGGCTTCCAGCTTTTCCATTTTATATTCGGAGAAAGCCAATTGTCCAAGTCCTGGTAAGGATATATAAGATCGATACCACAGATAAGTCATTCCATTCTTCTCCTTAACAAATTTCAACTTTTCCGTGCCTTCATCGTTAACAAAAGTACCATCTGCTGTATAGGTGTATTTTTGAACCGGATCACTTGGAGCTGAAGGTGTGGATACAGTCATTTGTCCAGCAGTATTCATTTCGATCTTCTTAACCGAATTATTGCCGCCATATATACCTGCATTCGTGGCTATTTCTTTAGGTATATCTGCCTTCACTGGAACACCAAACGATTTTTCCGGCTTCCGTTCTGTAATAATGCCCTTTTCCTCAAGTGCGCTGAGTAATAATTCACTCGCAATGAACTGATCTTTGGCACTTGTCCCACCTGATGAGGTAACGGCTGCAGCCAGATTATATTCCGGCAGTACGACTAATGATGAGTGATACGATATGGTATCTCCACCTTTTGTTACTGCCTTGATACCGTATTCACTGAATGGGTACAGATTTACACTATCCCACCCTAAACCGTAAGATATAGACGTATCGCCACCCTCTGGCCACATGCCTTTTTTGTATTCTTCTTGCGCCATGGCTTCTACAGACTTATCGGTAAGAATGCCTTGGACCTCTCCCGTGAAGATTTGTGAAAACTTCGCAAGATCTTCAGCGGTGGAATAAATGCCTCCAGTAGCGATAACATTATAATTCTCTTGTGGAAGCTGACCCTCATACATAGGAGAATAGATTCCCGCCATTGCTGCCGTGTCAACCACATCCTGTGGTGTTTTGGTATGTTTCATGTCCAAAGGTTCCGTAAAATATTGGTGTATAAAAGCTGTAAAACTCATGCCGCTAACACGTTCAACCATAATCTCGGATAACGTAAACCCATCGTTACTATACACCGAGAACGCGCCCGGATCTGCCTTCAGGTTTTGACTTGCCAATTGATCCAGAAACGTATCATGTGAGTACGTATCATTATCCCCGTACAATGTGGCATTGCTGCCCGTGCCTCCCAGCAGACCGGAAGAATGATTCAACAGCATGCGTGGTGTGATTTGTTTGTAGCGATGATCTTTCATTTGAAAATCAGGTATATAGTTCACAACAGGCAGATCCAAATCCACCTTGCCTTCTTCAACTAACTTCATAACAGAAGCTGTGAGGAACATTTTACTCGTTGATCCTATGCCATAGATTGTATCGGGCGTAAGAGGCACCTTGTTGTTGTTATCGTTCTTGCCTGTCTGACCGGACACCACAATCTCGCCACCATCGATAAGGGCATATTGCAGGCTTGTGATTCCATGCTTCTCAGTGAGTAACTTGGCTTTCTCCATCACCGTTTTCTTGGTTGGTTCATACGTATGATCACTGCTACTTGTAGTAGGCGCAGCCATTGCAGACATTGGAGCTAACATCGTTAATGCCAGCGTTAACACGGCGATTGAAGTGCGTTTTCCCTTTTGTCGTCCCATTCACATCATCTCCTGAATTTTAAGTGTTTTGGTTATTTGATTTCTTCTGGGTCTACAAATTTCACCTCCGGATACAAGTCGTTTGGTCCCTGAATCAGATCTCCACCCGTTCCTTTCAGTTGCTTGTTAAAGAAATCGAGTACATATTGATTTACGATGTTTGATCCTCTTTTACCATTGATGTCTCCTGTAATGCCCGACAGTTTAACCAGCTCTGAATAGAACTGAAGGTCCGTGAAATTGAAGTGCTGGGTTCCTTCTACATAGATCACTTTTCCCCCATGATTCATAACATTTTTCATAATGTGCAGCTCATCTGAAAGAGATTTAGTTACTTCATCATCCGAATTTCTATCTATTTCAAAGTTGGCGAACCACTCTTCAAAACTTCCCGATCGGATGAACATAAACGGCTTGTTTATATCATCTCTATTTTCCACTTCATATAGTGATCCATCCATATTAACTCCGGCCTTGATTCTCTGATCTAAATACGTTGCATTAAACGCGGTTGCACCCCCGAAAGAATGCCCCATCGCGCCGATGTGATCTAGATCGATTTTTCCTTTAAACTGACTTTCGATTGCACCTGAATTCAACTTTTCGATTTGATCGATTACAAACTCCACATCTTTCGTCCATATACTCCCTGTTTTTGTACGTTCATCTAGTGTAGTCGTACTTTTTTTGTAATCCGTTACACGGCCATCTGGAAAAAGGGTAGCGAAGGTGCTATACGTATGATCGATGGTGACCACGATATACCCATGACTGGCCAGATTCTCGGCCTGTGATACATGTAGAACTCTACTGGTTCCCATACCATGAGATAGTAGTACCACGGGATAAGGACTTGTAGAAGGTAATATTTCAACATTTTCATAAGAGTTGGTTTGACTATACTTCAAGTAGTCGAGCAAAAATTCGGGCAGTTTTAAAGAATTAGAGAAGCTCTGAATATACTTTTTGAACATTTCTTTATCTTTTGGAAACAGCGTGTCACGCTTGTTATTATTGCTGTTTTCAGTTGGGTACCAAACTTGAACCATTAGTTCTCTCTTATCGCTTTGATCTTCAGTGAAGATTTCGTCTCTGTTCTGGTCTGTTAAATGAAATGTTTGAGTACCCACCTTCTCTGGACCATCAAGCTTCGGCAGATTAAAAACAGGTAAGTATACAGACAAGACGGTAGAACCAACAAGCAGAATAACGATTAAGGAAGATAAACTATATTTCAAGAACTTCCCTATTTTAAGATTCGCCATCTTATCGGAATGTCTGAATAAAACGATGATTATGAATAGAGCCGTCATGATATATACCAGCAGCAACTGCCATCTGTATCCCTCAACAAACAATTGAACTAATAATATAACGCTACTTCCTATACCCAAACCCAAACCTATTTTCTTTGCACTTCTTTTAATAAATAGTAGGTCTATGAGTAACGCGAAACAGGATAGTACTAACAGTATCTCAAATAATCTCAATTGAATTCCTCTCTCTCATCACGGACTTTTACAGAATTTTCACTTCGCTTCGTTCATGAATGCTCTAACATCTTTTGCTATTTCTTTGAATAACGTATGGTGCAAGTAATGTTCGCCATCCATGGTGATTACTTTCCCATGTACTGAATCTTTGATCTGCCCTTCATGCAGCGGTATCCATCCTTCTACACCTTCATTATTCGCTTGTACAAAGAGAAGAAGTGGCAGGTCTTTAGGGAAGGTTAAACCTTGGGCTCCTTTAAAATTGGAAGCAATATGGTCCATTTCATTCAAAGTCGTGGAACTGTTCGAGTTTTTATTCGACAGCATGTTCATCTGCTCTACGGTATGTTTATCAAATGCGAGTCCAGCATAGGGGTCACTACTAAATTTGACCACCAATCTTTGGAGACCTGATTTTTTAAGAAATGCGAACGTTTTAGTAGGTAATTTGGCATCCATACCCGGTTGTGTTGAAACACTGCTATCAATTCCGACAAATGCCGTGACCTCATCCGGATATTTGTTCACATAATCAATGCCATAAATGCCTGCAATGGAGTGACCCATGAGCATGTACTGATGAATATCGAGTTGCTGCAGAGCTTCATGAACTTCACTTACGATATTCTCTGTGGTTCGTTCTTTTTCAGTAGCATCACTTAACCCATACCCGAATGGCTCAACCGCCACAACTTTGTAATATGGTGATAGTTCGTCAATGAGCAGTTTAAAATCAAGCGCTGGTGCTGCTGTTCCAAAACCAGGCAGAAGTACAATCGTTTCCTTGCCTTCACCTTGAATGAGTACATTCATATTTTTCCCGTCTACAGATACATGCTGACCATAGGAATCTATTTTCTTGGCCTCTGAATTACTACTGATCACATTGGTGATATAAACAATACCTAGAAATAGAATAATGGCGATTACGATTGCTCCTACTATTTTCAGTATCATGTTTCTCACTTTTTTGGCCTTTGATCTATTCTTTGTTTTCTTTTCCGCTGGCTGCGTCGTCAGTGTTATCTTCTCCTGTCTTGAACTGATAGTTCGATTGTCTTTTTTGCTGCTAATGAAATCTTATCCAATGAAAATGTACTCCCCGTGACGTCAATATGAACTGAATATGAACAAGCCAATTCATTTATATTTACTGCTGCGTCATAAATCCCCTGAATTTTTCAGCAATTTCTTTGGGATGGGAACGATACAAATAATGATTTGCTTCCAGCAGCACCACTTCACCACGCACAGAGTTCTCTATTAACTTCTCGTGTTCCGGAACCCAATTGTCTGCTGCCGGATGATTCTTTTGAACAAAGAAAAGAACTGGAAGATTAACAGGGAAAGTTAGTTGTTCAGATGTTTTAAAGTTGGAATACATACTTTCTGCCTCATTTAATTGCGTGGTATTATACATATTTTTGCGTATCAGAATGTTCAATTGTTCTTTCGTTTGCTCATCATAAGGCAGTCCATCATAAGGGTCAGCACTCAGTTTCAGTTGCACTCGGGCGAAACCCAAGTTGCGGAACCATTTAATCGGTTGTGTATCTGATGAATCAATCTTCTGTTCACTTATCGCTGGAACACTGCTATCCAGCCCAACATATGCACTTATTTCATCTGCATACTTGTTCACGTAATCCAGGCTATAGATCCCCGAAATGGAATGACCCATGAGGATATAACGATCAATATGTAGACGCTGTAACGCTTCATGAATTTCACTGACGATATTTGCTGTGCTGCGTTCCTTTTTGGTCTGATCACTCAATCCGTAACCAAAGGGCTCAACAACGACAACTTTATAATATGGAGATAACTCGGAGATAAGAGGTTTAAAATCAAGCGCTGGTGCCGCTGTTCCAAAACCAGGCAGAAGCACAATCGTTTCCTCGCCTTCGCCTTGAATGAACACATTCATATTTTTTCCGTCTACGGATACATGTTGACCATACGGTTCCATTCTTTTTTGCTCCGAATAACTGCTGATTTTATTGACGGTATATACGATAGCTACAAAAAGTAAGATTGCTATAATGATTGCGCAAAGTACTTTAAACAAAATGCTTAACACTTTCTTGGTTTTGCTTTTACTCTGGACTCCTCTGTCTGCTTGTAGATTCACATTCATCTGCTCCTATCCTCATCTTTATATTGGCCTGGCAGGCCGCTTAAGAAATCCTAATCAAGAAAGATGTACTCCCCATGACCGGAATATGAACGGAGTATGAACAAGCAAAAAAAATGTCCTATGTAACATACAAGGAAGCTTGCATGTTACATAGGACATGAACATTCGGTTTAGATAATCCGATGGATATTCTATTCATTGGCCTAACCTGTGAGCCTAACTATCCGTTGGTGGATGGATGGGCAACGTAATCATAAAGGTCGTGCCTTGACCAGGTTCGCTTTCCACTTGGATGTCACCCTGATGAAGGGAGACGATCTGTTTAACGATAGCAAGTCCCATACCACTCCCGTCATATTTGCGGCTGTGGGAACGATCTGCCTTGAAAAAACGGTCGAATATACGCTTCTGATCTTCCAGGGGAATTCCAATGCCCGTGTCGGATATTCGAACATTCACATTTTTGAAGTCCTCTTCGATACTGACTTTAATCATACCGCCATCCTTGGAAAACTTGATGCTATTTCCGATGATGTTTGTCCATACCTGATTTAACTGATCGTGATCAGCCGTAACCTTCACGTTCTCCAAATCAAGCTCGAAATGAATGTTGCGCCCAGACCATTGCGGCTGAAGCGCCACGATGACCCGCCTGATCTGTTCATCAAGGCTTAAGGTGGTGAGCCGTAGTTGCTGTGACTGCGATTCAAGCAAACTCAGCTTCAGCAGGCTATCGCTCATTTTGGACATTCTTTTTGCTTCTGAGATGATAATATCCAGGTAACGGTTTCGTTCTTGTTCTGAGAGATTTACTTGCTTCAGTGCCGAAGCGTAACCGGATATCGAGGTGAGCGGAGACTGAACCTCATGCGAAACATTGGTAACGAATTCCCTGCGCATCTGCTCCAACTGCTGAAGATCATGCATCATTTCTTCAAAGCTGCGGGCCAATGTACCAATCTCCGTCGTTTGTTTAATGTTCAGCTTGACGTTGAAGTCTCCAGCTGCAATCCGTTTGGTCGCTTTGGTCAATTTTTTGATCGGTCTAACCAGATATACAGAAGCAACCACAATCAACAAACTTCCTACAATCAAGGAACAGCTTGCAAAAATCAAGCCAAACTGGACCACAAAAGAGGCTGAGGGCGGTGAGAGTGTTTCTAGAAACATCGCTCTTGTACCCGTTTCCGTCTTGATCGGTAGCCCCAAAAGAACGGTAGCGATACCTTTAGGTGTGTCCTGCACAACCCCTCCGTTTAACACCTTCTTGAGTTGATCCGTCGATACGGGGGATGATTTATGTTCGTTAAGCTTCCCATAAGACTGGAACTTGCCCGTTGCATCATAAATTCGAATATGATACGAATCAAGTTGCTTCATTCTACTAACGAATGATTCTGCTTCATCAGCAGGCAGCGTCTTATAAATCTGCACAACGTCCTGGCCAAAGTTGCGTATGTTAATTTGAGCATTTTCATTCAATTGATCTTCGAATATCCAGGTTGACATAAAAAATGAAATAATCGTGCCTGTGATGACTGACACCAGAAAGGTCAGAACAACACGAATATATAAGGATCTGATCATTCATAGACCTCAAGTCTGTACCCTAGCCCACGCACCGTTTCAATCCGAAAATCAGGTGTAGTGGCGAATCGTTCGCGCAGGCGTTTAATATGTACGTCTATTGTTCGATCATCTCCCGCGTAATCAATACCCCATATCTGATCGATTAATTGCTCACGTGTATAGACTTGTCCTGGTGTTCCAGCAAGCTTATACAGCAATTCGAACTCCTTAAGTGGTAACGTAAGCGACTCTGCACCTCTCATCACCTTATACGTCTGACGGTCCAGAATGACGTTGCCAAACTGGATTGTGTGTGTGGAGCCGATTTTGTATCGTTTCAGTAATGCTCGGACACGAGCGGTCAGCTCTAATGGATCAAACGGTTTGGTCAAATAATCATCCGTACCCAGTTCGAATCCTTTCACCTTCTCCCAAGTCTCTCCTCTCGCCGTCAGCATGAGTAACGGGAGGTCGGGATTGGCTCTTCGGAGTTCTTTGCACAGTGCCCAACCATCCATGACAGGCATCATAATATCAAGGACGACCAGATCCACTGGAGTTTCGCCATATATAGTGAGAGCTTCCTTACCGTCCGCAGCTTCCACTGTTGTGAATCCATCGTTTTTGAGAAATAGACAGACGAGTTCACGAATGTTCGCATCGTCGTCTGCAACGAGTATAGTAGCCATATGTTTTTTCTGTCCTCTCCGTTACGTTTAAATATATAGTCCAACTTGTATAGTAAATATTAAAACATCTTGCTTATAGTATATCCACAGCAAACATCGTATGTTCTTTCAACGTTCCCTGGATTGGCACAGGCTGTGACCCATTCTCCTTGAATCCTGCTTTTTGAAGGACACGAATGGAACCTGTATTATCGGGTACAGCGCCAGCTTCGATTCGAGTAATTTCAGTTTCGTGTTTGGCAAATTCCAGTACACATTGCAGGGCTTCGCTCATATATCCTTTTCCTTGATGCAGAGTATCCGTCACATAACCAACGATCCATTTTGGGGTAGAATCCAGTATGATCTCGAACAAAGAAATTTCACCGACGAGTTCATCCGTTGTATGTAGAAAAATACCAAAAGAATAGCGATTTCCTTCTTCTCTCTTCTTGTTCCAGCTCTCAATGAGTGACCTTTGCCCTTCCAAGCTGTAGAAAGACTCGTCCCGATCACTTGCTGATATGTTCTCTATTTCCCCACGGTTGCGAACCTGTAGATCCAGAAGCAATGCGGCATCATCCACATTCCAAAATCTCACATAGATACGTTCTGCACTATATTTCATCACATTATTCCTCCTCTATTAACGTTAGGTGCAATTGTAGCATGATTATATCAGGTCATTATAAGAGTACGAGCGGATCAACGAGAATTGTTTCGCCAGAAAATGCGGGGAATATGGCATATCATTACGCAACCAGGCAACGATGGTTCCAATCAGAGCCGAAGAACCGTACCATATTGCGATTTCTTTGTGAATGCCGGATTCTTCGAGTTCATCTTCCATCTCTACCCGATCAATTTTGGCTTTGACCAGCGTACTCAACAATTTAAGCAGTCGTTCGGTAAAAATCGGTGTGCGCTTTGTAGCAAGAACCACTTGATAGAACGAGGCGTTCTCTGCAAAATGCTCCAGTAACTTGACTAGAACAGGCCAAGCCTCTTCCGTTCTTTGTTTCTCAAAATGAGGGGCATATTCATCCACGATCCGTTCAATATTCTCAATCATCTCATCCGCCATCTTCTCCATCATATCCGTAATATCACGATAGTGCAGGTAGAAGGTTACCCGATTGATCGTCGCTCGTTCGGCAATTTTGTTGACTGACAACTTCTCAATATCCATTTCCTGCAGCAATTCAACAAATGCACCTCGAATTAACTGACGTGTTCGCAATATTCTTGGGTCCACGGCTGATTTCTTCTCGTCTTTCACGTGTATCCCTCCCATCAAATTTTAAACATTACAATTTTAAACAAACAGTCGTTTATTTTTGATTTACACAACAAATTCATTTTATTTGTAAAATAAACAACGAAAACACGTCATAACGTAAATTGTAATCTGTCCGAATATGTATATAATTCAATAAATACAATGCAAACTATACAACACGTTGTAAATTTAGTCACGTGTGGATTGAAAGGATGAAAAGGATTGAGTCAGGCTAGAGTACAAGAAGAATTATCCGTAAAGAAAGGCCCCATCCTGTTTATCATGATTTTGGGAGCCTTCCTTGCAACGTTGAATCAAACGATCATGAGTGTCGCTACACCGGAACTGATGGGTGATTTTAACATCTCCGCCGCAACAGCACAATGGTTAACGACAGGTTACATGCTGGTGAACGGGGTGCTTATCCCAATCACGGCCTACTTTATGCAACGCTTTTCAACCAAGCAATTATTCCAAGCTTCCATGTTTATTTTCCTGATTGGTACCATCGTATCTGCTCTTGCAGATAACTTTGGCACATTGCTGACAGGACGTATGATTCAGGCAGCGGGTGCCGGCATTATCATGCCGCTCTTGATGCACGTTATTTTGACCTTGTTTGCTCCTGAAAAACGAGGATCTGCAATGGGTATGGTTGGTTTTGCCATCATTTTTGCCCCTGCAATCGGGCCTACCCTTGCCGGTTATATCCTCGAGAACTACTCTTGGCAAACGATGTTCTATGGCATGATTCCATTAACTCTTATTGTCATTGCCTTTGCGTTTGTATACCTGAAGAATGTATCCGAACGGGTCAACACAAAGTTCGACACAATCAGTGTGGTGCTGTCCACGATCGGATTTGGCGCATTGCTCTATGGTTTCAGCAGAGCAGGAAGTCTGGGATGGTCAAGTGCAGAAGTTCTTATCTGCATTGCGGCTGGGATTGTTTCTCTTGCCCTGTTTACATGGCGTCAGCTCGTGTCTGAAACTCCGCTGCTTGATCTGCGGGCTTTCAAGTACAATATGTTCTCCCTGACAACGGTCATTAGTATCGCGATTACAATGATCATGTATGCTGACATGATGTTGCTTCCCTTGTATCTCCAGAACGCACGTGGTTACACTGCACTGGAGTCCGGATTATTACTCCTTCCGGGTGCGCTTGTCATGGGCTTCCTGATGCCAGTAGCCGGAAAATTGTTTGACCGATTTGGAGCGAAATGGCTCGCTGTTATCGGGATGGTGATCACCATCGTGACGACAATTGGTTTCATCGACTTAACGGATTCAACCAGTTATGGTTACCTGGTATTAATGTCTACCGGCCGCCGAATTGGTATGGCTCTGCTCATGATGCCGATTCAGACTGCGGGACTTAACCAACTGCCACCAAGACTTGGTGCACACGGTACAGCTATCTCCAACACCGTCAGACAAGTGGCTGGTGCTGTAGGTACTTCATTACTCGTAAGTGTCATGACCTCCCGTACAACGGCACACGTACAGGATATGATGGCGACTGGTGCAGCCAATGGTCTCAGTCAAAAACAGCTTGCTACAGAATCCATGATCCAGGGTATCAATGATGCTTATGTTGTTATCATCGGTATCGCTGTTGTGGGATTGGTCCTTTCCTTCTTTATCAAACGCACCAAACAAGCCAAAGAGGAAGAAATCAAACAAGTGGTAAGACAAAAAGTTTCTATGAATTCAAATTAAGGTGTCCAGCCTCATACTTGCTTCCATAACAAAGCGGCAGATCAAGACGTTTACGTCTGGTCTGCCGCTTTTTAGGTTGTGTCCCGTATGATTCCTTCTCACTCCGCAACGATCTTCACTGGCAGATGGGTCAATGACTGTCCCGGAGCTGAAGTGGCCAGATTATTCTCCAGATCAAAGGACTCCACCGGTTCAATCCGAGCAATCTTCTCCACAAATGCTGTCAAGGCAATGCTTAGTTCCATTCTTGCCAGCGGGGCCCCTAGACAAAAGTGTGGGCCATTACCAAAGGTAAGATGTCTTTTGTTATTACGACGATGAATATTCAGCTCAAAGGGGTCTTCAAACATCTGCTCATCCATATTGGCTGCACTCATCCAGGAGATGACAACATCTCCTTTTTTCAAATCCACTCCGAGCAGTTGATTATCCTGCTTTACTGTCCGATGCCGCTTGGCATTATGGAACCTATAACGAAGCATTTCTTCCACTGCGAGCGGAACCCATTCGGGGTTCTGCCTGAGTTGGCCATACAAGCTCGGGTCATCGTAGAGGAAGGAATAGAACGTATTTGAAACCATATGACTCGTTGTCTCTATACCGGCTCCAAGCAGAAGCATGGTCGTGCGAACAACCTCATCCTTCGTGAACTTCTCCCCCTCAACATCCACGTTCAACAGATCGGTAATGATATCCTCACCAGGATGAGTCCGTTTATGAACCACAATAGGATACAGGAATTGATAATACTCTTGAGCTGCAGTTTGCTTTTTCAGTTCACTCTCCTCAGCCGTCTTGGGATTGATGGGTTGAAACAGAATATCTACCCAGTTCTTGAATCGATGGCTGTCTGTAAGGGGGATGCCGAGCAGATCGGCCATAACCATCGAAGGCAGTGGAGCGGCCAACGCTTGAACAATATCAATGGTCGTATTTGGCTCAATATCGGCTACCAGCTGTTCTGCAATGTTGCGAATTCGTGGCTCCCAGTTTTTCAGACTACGCGGTGTAAAAGCAGCGGATAACAACGAACGACTTTTTTGATGACGGGGAGGATCGATACTTGATATGTTTAATTTGTCTGGAGGTGTGCCTTCATTGTTCTTTGCTCCAACGGCAATGGTCGTCCGGGTTCCTTCGGCCGAAAAATACTCATGATTACTGAGAACCTGCTTCACATCATCGTATCTGAACACATTCCATGTGTCTGTATCTTCGTGATAGTACACTGGTTGCTCAGAAAGCATTTTTCGAAACCAGTGAAGTGGGAAAAACTCTTCAGATCTCGACTGAAACCCCGTGATGTCCTCAACACGTATCACTTCTTTATACATTTGGAATCCACCTCTCAGCATAGTTTCGTGATTGGTTACATGGGTACCTGAATTGACAGTTCAGCACCTGATTCCATTTTATACCATTCGTTCATTTATTGATATAAACCATTTGAACTAAATCAGAAAAACCCCTTAATATAAGGGGTTTTCGTTTTATACGTATCGTATATTATTTCTGTCGATGTCTCAGTGAGATAAGCCATACGAGCCGATCAATCGCCTAGTTTCGCCAATGCTTCCTGTAGTTGCTCCAGTTGTTCAGACAGGGTTTCAATCAAGTTCTTCGTTTGGCTTACCTTCTCCATTAAGACTTGCTCTTCAGAACTGTCTTCCGATGCATTCCTGATTGGTGATGACTTCAATTCCGACAATTCGCTTTTGTATGTTTCTTGTTTCTCCAAAGCTATGCGCAGTTTTTCTTTTGTCGTACCGATCTGATGCTCCAGATATACGATATCGGACGAGTTCGCTCCATCGGATACACGTTGTGAATATGTCATGACTCACCTCTTTCAATTTCATCCATTGCTTTGCCAACAGTGTAGGACTCAATATCGATATCCAGCTCCATGCCGAGAGCTAGTTTCGCCAGTTGACTCCCGATAAAAGGACCCATGGTCAATCCAGAGGCTCCAAGTCCATTCGCGGTAATCAGACCTTGCCAGCCTGGGACAGCCCCCATTACTGGCAGAAAGCCAGGTGTGAACGGACGGAACCCAACTCTTACCTCCTGGAATGTGCTATTGGCTAGCCCCGGCGCCAGTTCCAGACCTTTATTCAAAACTTCCTGCATGCCCACTGCAGTGATTCTTGTATCATAACCCTCCACATCATTTTCATGAGTGGCACCAATCACGATCTTCTGTTGATCAAAGGCCAGCAGATATTGATCAGAAGGTGGCATGATCACAGGCCAGCGGCCTGTATCCTCCCCATCCGTGACATGTAGATGCATAATTTGTGCCTTTTGATAATGCACTTTAAAGTGTATGCCGAGTGGCTTCAGCAGTTCGTTGGCCCATGCACCTGCACAGACAACGACTTCATCTGCCAGGAAACTCTGATCATTAACACTCACACCAATGACCCGATCTGCTTCGAATTGAAGCGTGGCGTCTCCATGGATCACTTCCGCTCCATTTCGCTGTGCAGACCGGATCAATGCATCGCGCAGCGCTCTTCCATCTATACGTGCAGCACCACTGATATGTACCGATTGATAACGTTCATCCAGCAATGGAAAACGTTCACGGGTTTCTTTGTCATCTAGAGGTGTAATGTCGCCAATCTCCGGCGCATCTGCTTTGCGAAGACGGGCCCGCTCTTCCATCTTGTTGATTTTGTCCACGTCCGTATGAATACTAAGCGCGCCCACTTGAGCATAACCGGTTTCCGTTTCTCCTTCGGCTTTAAGCTCCGCTATGATGCCAGGATAGAACCGCGCACCTGCCTTGGCGAGCTGATACCAGTCCTGATTGCGACGCTGTGACAGCCATGGACAGATGATACCGGCAGCTGCATCCGTTGCCTGTCCTATATCTTTTCGATCTACGATGATGACCTCTGCGCCATGTTTGGCTAATTGATAGGCTGTTGATGCCCCCAGAATACCCGATCCGACTACGATGACTTTCTTCATGTTTGCATCCCTTTCCTTAATCACTCATTCGTTATAGCGTATACCGTTTCGCATTCTGTTGGCAAGGCAGGCGTACTTTTAGATCCATAAATAGAGGCTGATCAGACTACAGTTCATACTCATTCATCCAATTAATAATCGTTGAAGCATTTATATGAAAACGTTTTATATATTGCTCGTCATTAAATTAAAATTATTCCATTTATGTAATATAATTCTTTCTAGGTTTCTTTTAACACTGTAACCACGCCACTTACGCACATGATCCTTTAACGAAAAGAGGAATAACACGACGATGCCGAAACCTAGTATGGGGAATCCGCTGGATACCGATATGCCGCTCATGATTACAGGGCAAAACCAGTTGACCGTTGATGAATTGATGAATTGGAGCGACCATTCGCGGGATTACAGCATTGTACAGTGCATCGGAGGAACAGGGCGAATCGCAGCAAAGAATCATGAATTTTCGATCAAAAAAGGGACCGCTCTCATTTTGTTCCCGGAGGTAACCTACCGTTACCACAATCTGAGTGATTCATTACGATTTGATTGTCTGTCTTTCAATGGCTATTTATTGCCACGGTTCTTGCATACCTTGCAGATCGGGGAGCTGCGCGCCTTCAAGCCGGATGGAATGCTTCATATCCTGTTGCGTGAAATTACGTTGGCGCTGCAGTCCCGGCACAAGGATCAGATCTGGCACGTATCCGCATTACTGTACATGCTTTTGGTCAGATTAACCATTGAAGGTGAACGCTATAGTGCTTACGAACGTTCTGATGCCCGATTAAGATTGGATGAACTCATTACTTTTATCAAACAAAATTATCATGAGGATATTTCTCTCCCCTTGTTGGCTGAGCAGATGGACGTTACCGAGCAGCACCTCAATCGGATATTCAAAAAAGAATTTCAAATGACTCCATTGGAGTATCTGATGCGATATCGGTTGTTGAAAGCCAAGGAAATGCTCATCGAAAATAACGCTACGACCGCTCATGAAATAGCCAAAGCCGTTGGTTTCAACAGTGCCAGTTACTTTGGATCAGTGTTCAAAAAATACGAAGGGATCTCCCCTATCGAGCTACGCAAGCAGTATCTGGATTAAAGCGCCTCCATATCGATCTCGGCCAGCGAGGATAACCGCAGTTCATGCATGGCGAATTCCAGACCACGCGTTACCTCGTTAGGTACGATGATACAACGAATACCTGCCGCATTGGCTGCCTTCAAGCCATTAGGTGAGTCTTCGAACACAATCGCTTCGGAAGCCTCGATCCCAAGACTCTGGAGAGCAAGAAGGTACAGTTCAGGGTCCGGTTTCACTCGTTTCACATCCTCGGATGTATGAACGACTGTGAAATAATCGAAAATGCCTAATTTCTGCAAGTAACCATGCACCCAGTCCCGTGTGGAGCTGGAAGCAACCGCTAGCTGAATCCCCTTTTCCCTCGCAGACTGAAGCAATTCATATACCCCCGGAAGAATGGCAGCCTGTCCCAAATAGACTTCGTATTTCTGTTCAGAGAGAAGTTTGATATGATCATGATCTATCTTTTTTTGGAGCGCTTGCTCCAGATACAGAAATGGATGAAACTCCTCAAAGGATGTCCCCACATTTTTCGACCATAGCTCCAGACCAAGTTCCACTCCGTGCTCTTCATAAATATCCCGAAACGCATAATACCAAGGTGTCTCTGTATCAACAATGAGTCCATCAAAATCAAATATAAATGCTTTTACCATGAACCTGTTCTCCCTCCAGTGATCGGCCAGGGGAGCGGATTAGAAACGTGCGGTCAAGTCCGGATGAGTAACGTTCACGGATAAAAAGTGACACGTACAGCCCGTTCCAGTCGGCGACTGAACAACTAATCCAGCTCGAAGTTCCCCTTGTATCGGCATGCCGAAATAACGAATTAGTTTCCACTCATCCCCATCGGGTGAATAAAAGAATGATATGCAGCCCTCTACTTTGCGTATACGCAAATAGGGATTAGGTATGGAGACTTCCACCGAATTACAATCATCGGATGAACCATCACGTGTCACCACCGACACGATGGTAGGCACTTTTCCATCATACTCAAAACAAATTTTGCACCAGTTACGATCATCCGCCATCACCATCAGGCATCCGGAATCATATTGATTTTTCATATCAACGGTTAATTGGGTTGTGATTTCGAAATCGCCAGGCACAGGCATGGACAGAAATGGTGCGGTTGCACGAATGTGCTTGCCCGCAGGGTCTTGGAAAAAGTCGGTGTCCGCCTTCGCTTCCACCAGCACACCTCCCTGATCGGTATAGGACCAGCTTTCGGGTTCGTTCATCCAGCTCCATTGCTTCCGCGCTTCTGTTGTCATTACGTTAGTCATTTGTTAGTAGCCTCCCAAGTTAAAATATGTTCTAGAGGTAGTTCTATTTTTTTCTGTACTACATATTCGCTCCAGATACAGTAAACCCCTTTTTCTACATATTTTTGTAAGGTTCCAGCACTTGGGAGTGCTTTTGCGGATCTGGCAGGAAGAACATAATGACCATGAGTACGACATATAGACCAAGAATGACACTGAACAATAGTGTTGGATTGTGATGGTAGAGCAGGCCCGTCAGGTAACCGGATGGAATGGCTGTAAGCGTCATGACGGTCTGCACGGCCGAGAACATATCGGCTTTCTCATGCGTACCCAATCGGTTCATCAGCAGGGAATCCCGGTACGTCTGCAAAATGAAGTTCCCCGCAGCAAGCACGATTAGCGTGAGAAACAACATGCCTATATTCCCCACAGGGATCAACAGAAACAGAATGGCTCCGGCCGTGCTAAGCACGATGGAAAAACCAACATACTTTTCTTCCGAACGCCGTTTCAATCGCGGAATGATGACCAGATAGAGCAGCATGACGGTTACCGCAGTCACTACTGGGATAAACGAAATAACACGGTCATCAAATTTCAACTGTTCCTTGAAGAAAATGACCTGGAAGAAATTCAGCTGTAAAATCAGATTGGATAACACCGTGATCAGAATAATCGGAAAAAGTCTTCGTTTGTAGAACGATTTTCCAAACAGGCGCAGACTGGAACCCAAGCTCTGAAGCACGCGGGTTTTACTATGCAATCCCATAAGTTCCTTGCCGACCTCGGTCTCATCCGTGTATCGGTTACGAATGAAGAACATGGCGGTCATGAGGATGCCCCCGACAAAGTAAATAGTGGCGAGTGTAGGCACAATACCATAATCAGCAATGACCACCCCGGCAATTGGCGTGAGTACCCCAGCCCCTGTAATAATCATGTTGAGAATGGCAAATACCTTGGAACGTTTGTGTTCCTCCACATCCTCTATGATCAGACAGTTAAAGGCGACCGTTACAAACTTGGATGTTGCGTTCAGTAAGTAGGCGATCAGGAACAGCCAGAAGTTCTGGGAGAAGGCCCAGATGAACATGGGAACACTCCAAGCAAGCAGATCAAAGATCAGTGTTGTTCGTTTCCGGCCCAGCTTATTCGTAATGGAACCCGCAAACAATTGAAAGATAAAGGCAAAATAAAGATTCACCGAATTGATTAAACCGATTTCTATGTCCGAAAGTCCGGCTTCCTTCATATATAAAGGAGCGTAAAAGAGAACGATCGTGCCCGGAATGGCCCATACCGGTTCGAGTAAAATGGAGTAGCGTGGATTCTTCGGCAAATCTTGAAGCAATTTCAATCGATATCCCTTCCTTCTGCGGTTTTCACCGCTGCGAATTCAAACTTCTCGCAGCGGCAAACCCGCTAATGTCTACATGCTTATAGGATAAGAGCTGTTTTGACCGAATTCATCGGCAACTTCTCTCCAGTGTGCATGTCATAACCAATCGTTCCATTAAAGGCCTGTTCATAATCACTCAGCAGTTCCTTGGCTGTCACCATCTGTTCCAGTTCCGGGATGCTTTGGGCAAATTTCAGTGCCGTACTGATCATCGAGTGATTAGCAACTGCACCGATGATACTAATGCCATCATTAATCACGGCTGTTGATTTGAACGTCACCTCATAGCTGTCGTCATATCCCATAGGAATAATTTTGCCGCCTTTGGCAATCAGCTCAAACCCTACATGAAGTTGGTTACCAACCGCGTCCACTACAATATCAAACTTTTTGTTATTATTGATCTCGTATACTTTATCCAGTGTCAGATCCTGAGGATAAAACACATGATCCGCGATTCCTGAAGCGAACTCTTTGCGGTATGGATCAACTTCCGTACCTACAGTAAGCCTTGCCAATCGTTTGCTAACAAGTTGACACAGGGAACCGATTGCACCAGAACCGAGGACTAGTACAGAGTCACTTGGCTTAGTCCCTGCCTTCATGAACGTCTGAAGTACACATCCCAGTGGTTCGATCATCATGGCCGTTTCCCAACTCATGGAATCCGGGATGGCATAGATATACTTTTCGTCCCCGACAAAATATTCAGCAAAGGTTCCGTGTGTCGTCATCCCTACTTGATAGTCATCAAAATTCTCGCAGTAGATGAACAGACCCTCACGGCAGTATGAGCAGGTACCGCAAGATTGCGTGGGATCAACCAATACCCGATCACCGATCTTGAAACCACGAACGTCGTCGCCCACCTCAACCACTGTGCCTACGCCTTCATGACCAATGATCGTTCCTTTATTCGCCGGCACTTTGCCTTTGACAATATTCAGATCTGTCCCGCAGATGCCGGAACCATAGATTTTAATTTTTACCTGGTTTGGCTTTTGAATGGTTGGCTCCTCAATCTCCTGGTAAGTCACCTGTTTGAGATCCTGATATACGAGTGCTTTCATTGAATAATTCCTCCTAGTCGATTGTCGATTATGATCTATGGATTAAGCTTCAAACGTTTTCGAAAGTTGCATCGCATGAAGATGTTCCTGCTTCTGAATCTCTTTCCAGTCTGACAGGATCTGTAACAGCGCTTCCTCGACCCACAGCAATTCTTCCCGTGTATGGGCATCAGAGAAAATAAAGTAACCCTTGGTGAAAATGCCGAAGTGAGCCATTCTCTTCACCATGAACTCGCGGAAAGGGTCTGTCTGGAAGTTATCTTCAGCCAGGGATTGAATGCAGAAGCTTGCATACGTCCCTCTCACTTCCAATTGATCCGTCAATCCGAGTAATACAAGTTCAGATTCCAGACGATCCATGATCCGGGTTGCCGGATCACGCCAAGTCGGCCATACTTTCGCATTTTTCATTAATCGTTCACAGGCAATGGCTGCTGCGAGCGCTGTCGTTTCACTGGAATGGGCATTACTGAATCTGACCTGTCCTGACAAAGACATCAAGTGCTCAGGCCCCATAACCGCTGCGAGCGGTAAACCGTTGGCCATACCTTTAGAGATACAGAGCAGATCAGGCCAGATGTCATATTCTCCTGCTGTAGCCTGCTTGCCCATTCGAATACCGGAAGTTACCTCATCGAATATGATAATGATGTCCAGAGACCGACATAGGTTTACGGCTTGCTCCAGCGCGTCCTTTTTCCACTCGTTGGGGCATAGAACAATACATGCGATATCCTCGGGAGACGCGGTAATCTGAGCCTCAATTCGCTCCGTAGTAGGCTTGTTAACCCAGATCGTTGAACGCTCGATATCCACCGGTATGCCACGTTCTTTTGTCTGGCCACCATAATAACCGTAGGCAGACCAGTCGTGCCACCCATGATAAGCTGTCGCAATAACCTTGCTTTTGCCACTAGCGGCACGGGCCAGACGCACGGCCCCACTCACTGCATCGGCACCACTCTTGGTGAAGCGCAGCGATGGATAACGCCCCTCGAACCGCTCCAGAATCAACTCGGCACATTCAAGCTCGATGTCGGCAGGTAAAGAAAAGCTTGTCCCTTTTTTCAACTGGTGAATGACGGTTAGTTGGACTTCATGTCTGGCATGGCCCCATGGCGCCGTACCCATGGCCATTTCGCAATCCAGCCATTCATTCCCGTCGATATCTGTAAATCGGGAGTTGTAAGCCTCTGCACAACATACGGGTGTATGCCCGGGAAATAAACGTTCAGGTGCTTTGGCTAAAGTGCTGCATCCGCTCGGAATTACCTTTTCGACTTGTTCCAACCACTCCAGATTCCGGGTAAATCGTACGGCACGATCGAGCGTGCTCTCTTTTTCTTTCACCTTAAGTACCTCCCTGTTTATTTTCGTTGTGAGTGAATTACCGAACTTTGGTTCCAGGCCAGCATCCATCGTATATGCGATCCATCGTGATCACATTGCCATACAGATCGATGATCAGATCCTTGGCTCGATGAGCATGTCTCATCTCAATCCAGTAGCGGTTCTCCAGCAAACGGGCGAAATTGTCCACCAAAAACAGTAACCGGTTCTCACTATGAATCAATTCCTTGCCCAGTACCTGTGGCAGCCAGATGGCCCCGTTGGAATTAAAGCGGTTTGAATAGTCCCGTACTTCGGCTACATTTGCAAATTCGGCTTCCTCCAGCTTGTTCCAGAATGTATCGGCATCACTTCGAACCTCGGCAAGGTCAATCCCGACAATCGGCAGATGCTGGTATTCCTCTTGGCTTTCCAGCTGTGCTTTCAGATGACTGAAAACGAATGGCCACACATCAGCCTCGATTTGACCGCCCCACTTTTTCCAGAATCGTGCCAGATTGTTCTTCCGGTTGAAGTTGCGGTGAATGCCGCTGCTGCGTTCCCAGTGATATGCTTGAATATTCGGATTAATGACTGTATCGTATCCGGCAGCTCGTGCCCGCATCTGATAATCAAAGTCCTCGTATCCGTTAAAGAACTTCTCATCGAGGTTGCCGATGGTCTCATACACCTCCCGCTTCATGCCAAACATGGCAAACACCACCAGTTGAACAGAGAAGGTTTCTTTTGGGATATCATCAGGTGATGCGTTCAGGAACAGGTGTCGGCCGATGGTGTCCGCAAAAGCAATGCCGCAATGCTGCACGCCTCCTGTTTGCGGATACAACAGAACGCCCCCAATCATGCCAATCGTAATATCGCTATCCAGTGTCTCTTTCATCATCGGTTGCCAGTTCGGTTGAAGAATGGTATCAGAATCCAGGAAGAAAATGTATTCTCCCTTGGCAAGACTCAGTGCGCTATTAATCGACACGGCGCAACCGAGTGGAAAATCATGCTGAAGAATCTCGATGGTCACACCTTCTCTTACGTCTTGCTTCAGTTTATCCAGATGTTGAAAGACTGCTGAGCCGGAACCATCGTTGATGAAAATAATCTGAGTGGATGGGCTTACCGTCCGGAGTAGCGAATCTGTGAACAGGTTCAAAATGTTATAGTCCTGGTTGACTGGCACAATAATGGTGTAAAGCATGGAATCCCTCCTGATTTGGGTTGATGGAATGAGTAAATAAGCTGATTTTGAACTGCACAATTGAAGGTATTTCTGCCCGGCCCCCTCACTTGAATATTTTGTCTTTATTTGGTAATGATTTGAATCTACTAGAAATTTATATCATTTTTTGTAAACTGAAAATCTTAAATTCTGAACTCTGTTAATATTTGAATATGTGAGAAAATCAAGTTTTTGTAGCTTGCGCACTGAGAAACGCTGTTGTGAACGCAAAAAAACACCCTCAGAGAGTCTCCGTTCCTCATGTAACGGATTCTCTCTGAAGGTGTTAAATTGTTCATCAAGCTCAAATTATGAATCACTTTATCTACAGTTGAATCTCTACATTTTTGTCCGGATCGCTGTATTTATAGATGCCCGGATTCAGTTCAATATGTCCATCAAATGGAATATCTTTGTAGGTGTCTATATGAATTTTTACAGGTGTCATCCCTTGGGGGTTAATTTCAGGAACGACTTCTTTGCCATTGATCCGAAGCATTGTTTGGTTAACACCTCTGAAACTAGGCGTTTTGGAATATGACTCTACAATTAATTTCTCCCCATTCTTATAATAAGAGAATTGTATTTCAAGTCCATCGACAGTGAGTTTGGTGTACTGCTTTTGTTTCTTGGGTTCATTTAAATGAATCCAGTTTTTAGTTGTATCTCGTTTCTGAACAATGGCATCTTTTAAGATGAGTTTCATTGGAACATCAGACCAGTTTTGATACCACTCAGGAGATTCAAAATGAAACAATTGCTGATTATTTTCAGAACGCCCCCCTTTCGTGGTTTGCACCCCTGTGATTGTTTTATCATCTATAATCATCTGAATCGATTTATATTGAACAATACCTTCTGTATATGAACCTTCTTCATCAATTAAAATCTGAAGATTCAATGGAGTAATCACAAGTTGATCTAAAGTAACACCGGTTTTTGCTTGGAATTCAGGATTGGTATACAGTTTTTTCGTATATATCGCCTCACTTGCTTTTTTCCCATTTGCGACAAAATCGAATTTCCAAGTACCTGTCAATCGTTTTGCTGCTTCAACATAATTGAAATGAAGGTTCGCATTCGCCCAATCCGCTTCCGATATATCAAATACCTGTTCAATCAACAATCCTTTTTCTTCGTTAGGCAAGATGGTCGGAATAGCATCTACAACCTGGGCCCCGGTATGAACTCTCAAGTGAGGATTGACGCTTTCCAAATCTGATGCTGCTACCTCGACTTTATAACGGATGACCGTTTGATTATCTGCATGTCTAACCGATTCAATATGAATCGCCGGAAACTGTGAAACACCAGTAACCATTGATTCTCCAGTATGTTGATTAGATTTCAGGAAAATATCCCTATCCCGATAAAGGATAAGATTCTTTGCTTCGAATGTAAACTCTTTGGTACCACCTTTTAAAGTATCAGCTGTTTCATAGATCCCAATGAGTTTCTGACTATCAGGATCGTGCCCCAAATAACCATATACGTTCGCTCTCGCATCGGATCCTCCTATTATAGTATTTTCCTCAGTCGCAAATCCACTATATGGAGAAAGATCGATTGATGTGTCCAGAGATATGAGCATTTTCATTTTTTCTCCATCTGTTACAACACCGCTTAAATTCATTGTCACACCTGAATTAGCGGACTGAAGATCATATTGCTGACCGATACCATTATTTATTGCGCTTGCAACGCCCCGGCCTCCGATTCGATCCCAATCAATCGTCATACTGGCGAATACAGGAATAGCAACAAGTAAGAAAAAAGTAAAAATGATGCTTATAGGAATTGCTTTAGCTCGATATCCAGCAGGCTTTTGTGAAGAATTCAGATTGACTCGTCGTTTATGTGCTTCTTTTTCAATGGTTGTCCACATCAAGTCATAATCCGGAGGAGATATGTTTTTTTCCTTATTAGAATACTGATTCATTATTACTCAGCTCCTTTAGTTGAGGTTCAACCATTTTATTGAGAAGTTTTAACCCTTTGTTTAATCTGGATTTTGCAGTCCCTTCAGGTATGTTCATAACTTTAGATATCTCAGGTACAGTCAAATCATTGATAAATCGAAGGACAACAACCATCCTAATCTTGTCAGGAAGCCCACTATATAATCCTCGTAGCTCTTCTTTTGTTTCCCTATGGTACACACCCTCTTCCACAGGGTTATAACTCTGGGATTTGGACAACAAATAATGCCGCATTTCTTTCAACCATCCAGATTTCCGTCTTCTCATAACGTTATGACACTCATTTGAAGCAATCCGCAATATCCATGATTTCATGTTCCTTACCTTAGTTCTGTCAGCCAAAATAACTTTGACAAATACTTCTTGGCAAATGTCCTCGGCATCTGCTTGATTCTTCATCAGATAATAACAGAAGTAATAAACTTGCTCTTTGTACAATTCAAAAATTTCTCTGTCAGTCATTCTATCCCCCCCTTTGCCGTGTTTTCATTAATAAGACAAATAATGTTATGTAATCGTTCATTTTGTTTATAGTTGGTTTTGCTAAATTCACGGATACCTAGAATAGATTAGTTCAATATCGCTGTTTGAACAGGTCTATATACATGTAAACAAGCAAAAAAAGCCGCTAAATTAGCGACTTTATGAAATCATTTGGTCATCGAGTAACGAGCTGATGCTGTTGAGTTAATCTCACCCCTATTTTCATCTCTGCTTAAATCCATGATAAAACGTATCCACCACAAGCGCAGGGGCTGCTTTTCTCGCGATATGACCACTTACAACCTGCTGCCACGTCAGGAACATGATGGAATACAGCACATCGACAATCCAGGTTTTATCGAGATCGGAGCGGAAATAACCTTTCTGTTGTAACAGACCGACCGCATGGAGTACCGGTTCTCTTAGTTTCAGATCTGCTCCCTCAATCTCGGGATTATAGTTAATGGTGGTGTCATGAGCCAGAAAATAAATTTTGTCGCCTAATGGAATCAGCGCCTCGATCAGCTCAGGTATGTACTTTTCACAGTGCTCCTCATCCAGTTGGATTTCTTTCATGGTCTCACTGACCACCTCGATTGCGCGTAATCCGAGATATACCATGAGCTGTTCGCGGCTTTCCACGTATCGATGTAACGTAGCGATCCCGATTTTTGCAGATTCTGCAATCTCATTCATGGATGCATTCGGTTTTTCAATCAGCAATTTGGTGGCCTCGTCCAAAATGGAATGAAGCCTGGTTTGTTTGATTGTTGTCATTTCCTTTTTCATTGGTATTACACCTCTTGGCGAATTAGTCTACAATTGATCTAGTCATCCATCATATGATTGGATGAGATTATAAAATTATAGCATATATTCTCACGATATCGCATTTTGAACGTAACAAGTCACCTCTTATATATGTACTATAAATATAAAGCTTAAAAGCCGCCATTTGGCGGCTCTTAACATGGTTATCTTTCACGTTACTTACAGTTCGATAATTCTTGTTGCAATATTTGTACAAAATTCACGATCATGCTCTACAAAAAGCAGGGTTGGCGAGTATTCCAGCAATAAGTCTTCGATCTGCATACGTGAAATGACATCTACAAAGTTGAGTGGTTCATCCCAAATATGCAGATGAGCTTTCTCACTAAGACTTTTAGCAATGAGCACTTTCTTTTTTTGACCTGCGCTAAACGTTGAGATATCTTTCTCCAATTGCAGTCTGGAAAAATCCAACTTTCGAAGTATCGATTTAAACAGGCTTTCATCAACCCCCTGTGTGGCCGCATACTCAGATAAATGCCCTCCGAGATCGGACGTGTCCTGCGACACATACGAGATTTTAAGCTGATGATCCTTACGGAAAAGACCTGTATAAGGGATATCTTCACCACAGATCAGTTTAAGAATGCTTGATTTTCCAGATCCATTTTTACCGTACAGGGCAATACGATCCCCTTTTTCAACCGTGATACTGACATTCTTACACACCGTATTGGAGCCGTATGATATCGACACATGTTCCAATTCTACAAGTTCCTGCTTGTGAAAATCCAGCTGATGAATCTGTAAACGTTCTACACTCTCGATGTTCTTGAGAAGTTTGGATTTCTCTTGAATCGCAGATTGCTGCCTTTGTTCGATATTTTTGGAACGTTTCATCATTTTGGCAACCTTGTGCCCAATATATCCTTTATCCACCTTGGAGCCGGAATTTCTCGTACCATTTTTGGTCTTTTCAACTTCATGCGACCATCCACCGGTCCTTTTGGCTGAATCGGATAAACGCTTGATATCCTTTATTAATTTCTCATTACTCGCAAGTTCAAACTGATCTTGCCTTCTTTTATTTTCCCACCAAGCGGAGAAATTGCCTTTCTGAATCTCGATGTTACTTTTATTGATGGAAATGATATGGTCCACGCTGTGATCCAGAAACGCCCGATCGTGAGATACCAAAATAAATCCACTCTTGCTACCAAGATAATTACTGACGATTTGTCTTGCATGGAGATCAAGATGATTGGTAGGTTCATCTATGAGCAGAAACCGATTATCCTTCAGGAACAAAGCAACCAGCATCACCTTTGTTTGTTCTCCGTTGGATAACGTATCAAAAGGCCGATACAACACATCTTCAGACACTTTTAACAGGTTAAGCTCGCGCACAACTTGCCAGTGTAGATATTCAGAATGAATCTCGCCGATGACATCAACGGTCATGGCTCCCTTATTTTCTACCTGGAAAGGAAAGTATTCAAAGCTAACATTCGCAGAGATATGTCCGCTGTATTCATATTTGCCAAGCAACAGATTGAGGAAAGTCGTTTTGCCTCTGCCGTTCCTTCCGGTAAAACCCAATTTCCAATCGGAGTCCAACTGAAAACTAACATTTTCAAATATATTATCGTAACTGCCTTCATAAGCAAAGGTCAGGTTGGTAACGTTGATTAAAGACATGCATATCATCCTTTTTATGTGAAATATAAAAGTAAACTGACGGGATTTCACCATAGAACATGGCATGGATTCCCTCACTTTAATATTTGAACATAATCAGAATTTAGATTCGCTTATACAATAAAGAAACCTGGCGATAAACCACTCAGCGCCAAGTAGATCTATGCATAGGAGGACAAAGTGTCGGATTCTGATTAGTCATATTGTGAACCATGCCACTGTTCATGTTTGTTGACAGGTCCACATAAACATCCACAACCTCTAATTCAGTCATGACTCTATCCCCCCTTTGAAAGTTCAAAATTTAATACAGAAAACTTAACATGGAATACGACATGGGTCAAGACACGGCAACCTCAATCACTTCCTCCGCGTCTTTCCGCTTCCTCCTTCAATCCACCGTATTATCAGCCTTACACACCTCTACGTAAATTTTGATGATGTACTCATCGGGATTACTTTCTGCAAAATAAGTGAGTAGGTCCAGTGCATACACATGTCCACAGACTTGCAGTCCCTCTTTTTCTATCTCCTCTTTCATGAGGGAATACGTCTCCGGCATGCTTTCGTATGAACCTCGATGATTCATGACGGCATACATCCCTTTTGGCTTAATCCATATCGTTTCCCCTGAAATGGGAGCTTTTATTTTGTTGCCAAAGTAATCCGGATAGTATTCTCCTGCCTCATAGTGCTCCTGAGTTAAGATCGTCCATACCGGAAACTCATAGTCGATCATCTGTTCATCACAATGGGTCCTGTATTCAATGAACTTACGGAAGAATTCCTTATCCCCATCCCCTTGCTCCAGTTGTACAGCAATAAAATACTCCAGCTCACATTGTTCGATATGCAGCCCTTCAGGAGAAGCATCCGTGGCTTGTTTCGTCATTTCAATGGCACCACTTAGCAGCTTTTGCATACGTTTGATTCGTTGTTGCTCCAACTCAAGTGCCTTTAATTTCTGTTCAAACAACTCAATTAACAATGGTGTATTCTGATTTTGAATAAACGACTTAATCTCTTGGAGTGAGCTTCCTGCCTTCTTCAGCACATGTATGACATCCAGCACATACGTTTGTTGCATACCATAATAGCGGTAGCCCTTGGCATTGGTATATTCAGGCTTTAACAGCCCAATCTCGTCATAATGAAACAAGGTATGTTTGGTCACTCCGCAGATCTTGGCAAATTCACTGGTGGTAAAGTGTTGTGCGTGATGTCCAGCCATCTTTGGGCCCTCCATGTACATATGTAGTCTAAGTTTTATCAATATAAATGCATTATAGTCTGTAAAGAAAAGTTTGACTATAGGGTTACCCGATAGTTTAGTCTTGAATTGTAAGTTATTCATATCGTCGGAGGGAAACATGTCTAAATTCAAACGTTGGATGATTCTTGTTATTGTCTCAAGTGCACTATTACTCATTGTGATGGATATGACCATCTTGTACACAGCCCTACCCAGCTTGACCTATGATCTCGGTGCATCTGCTTCGGAGAAATTATGGATTCTGAACGGTTACTCCCTTGTCATGGCGGGTCTTCTTCCTGCAATGGGAACACTCGGGGACCGTCTTGGTCATAAAAAAATATTCACCCTGGGCTTGCTCGTCTTTTCTGCTGCTTCTCTTGCTGCTGCCTTTTCTCCAGTACCGGCTATGCTGGTCATGAGCAGAATTCTTCTAGCCGTAGGTGCCTCCATGATGATGCCAGCGACATTGTCGATTATCAGAGTTACGTTTACGAATGAGCGAGAACTCGCACTGGCAATCGGCATCTGGGGTTCCATTGCATCAGGTGGTGCTGGATTGGGACCGATTGTTGGTGGACTGCTTCTTCAACACTTCTGGTGGGGTTCTGTGTTTCTGATTAACCTGCCCATAGCCATTATCGCGTTTGTATTCGCCTTGAAAATAATCCCTAAACATCAAGGGGATGCGTCGAAAAAGTGGGATTTCACCAGTTCCATTCAGATCATGATTGCCATGGTCGGAATTATCTATTCCATTAAGGAATTCACAAGACGCGAAGGATCTCTGACACTCGCTATCATAGCTGCTGTGATCGGTGTTCTGTCCCTGATCATCTTTATTCGCCGTCAGAATAACAGTCCCAATCCGCTGCTGGATCTGTCCTTATTCAAAATCCCAAGATTCAGCACCGGCTTTATTACCGCACTGGTTGGCTTGTTTGCACAAATGGGTGTGCAATATATGGTCACTCAGCGGCTTCAGCTGGTGGAAGGCATGTCACCTCTTCAGGCTGGACTATTCACCGTATCCATACCTGTTGCAGCACTCATCGCCGGACCTGTTACGGGGGCCATTATGCACCGTGTGGATGTTGTATATATCAAAAGCTTCACTCTCTTCATCTCTGCCCTTGGCATGGGTACGTATCTGATGTATTTCAATGCTGGGTTCACTGGGCAGATTCTCGGTTTGGCACTGCTTGGTGCAGGTCTTGGATCAGGCATGACCGCTGCATCACATTCCATTATGAGTTATGCCCCACCACACAAAGCGGGTATGGCCGCTTCCATTGAGGAAGTGGGTTATGAGCTGGGCGGAGCATCCGGTATTGCAATCATCGGAAGCATGTCGACCCTTTTCTACACACTCGCTATGAAGATTCCTGCGGGGATTAGTGTGCCAGCCAATGCGAAGGACAGTCTGGATGAAGCGCTTATTGCTGCCGAAAGCTTGCCTGTTGCGTCTGCTGAATCGCTCAAAAATGCCGCCTTTGCTGCATTTGACCAATCCTTCTTTGTTGTCATTGCAGGTGTGACCGTATTTCTGTTCATTGCTGCTCTGATTATGAGTTGGGTTGCTGTGCGGTTGAAACGAGCCCCAAAGCACAGCGTTAAAACGTAATGAAATTCACTTCATGAAACAAAGCGAGGTATATACGAAAAATGTCAAAAGAAGAGGATTAACTCAATTAAATTAACGTCAAAAACCATTACCTGAGTTGTTTCAGGTAATGGTTTTTGATATGCCTGATAACCGAAGCTTACCACCTTGCTGCACCTCACGGAAGGTAGGCATCCTCTACCTCAACTTTTCGTTCATTCCCCATCGCAATGTATCTTACGTTAATGACATTTCCTTTCTGAAAATGGGGAATATGTGTGATTGGAATATAAGTCTCTACAATTGTTGGGAAGGTGCGGCCGTCAACTTGGGTTACAGTCAGATCCAATCGCACGCCAGGCCTTCCATCCCTACTGGATGATGTCTGTACAATATCATGAATTATTGCTTCTGTTGGAATTCCGTCCATCAGAATGCTCTTGCGAAGGTGATGTTTCTCTTTATTGTTACGTAACAGTTTAAATGCCATAATCGTAGTGATCGTGCCTGTTGTAAGCCCAAAGACAATAACAGCAACAAAAATAATTAATGTGACGGTCATGATAACCTCCTTTTAGTTGAAACTTATGTTAACTACTTCTTGTTTAGATCTCTTAATCCTGCCAATTTGCTTGAATGGGAAAGCTTTAACGTCAAAAAAGCCGCCTTAAGGGCGGCTTCATGCTGTGTATGTTCAACTCAACTTAGTCTACTTTCGCACCATACGAGCGCACAAACATAACGGCTTGTTCGCGATCCAAACGTACGCCTTTGATATCCAGTGATTTCAGATCGATTCCTTCCAGGTTAGCCCCTCTAAGATCGGCCCCTTGAAGCTTGGCTCTGCTTAATACAACTCGGGTAAGATCACAGTCTCTCAAATCCGCTTTGGTGAAATCCGTGTCCGTAAAGTCAGCCTCAAAGAAACGAATTCCTCGCAGATCCTGTTTCCCCAAACGCGTATGTCTCAGATTTGTATAGGACCAATCGCCGTGACTTAGTGTGATGCCATCCATTTGCGCACCTGAAAAGTCTGAGCCTGTCATCTTGCAGGAGCTAAATTTGGAAGCAAAGAGATTCGCACCAAAGAAGGTACAGTTTTCAAAAGCCGATTCCGTATGAATCGAACCATTCATGGAAGCCCCTTTGAAGTCACACTCGATAAAACGACAGTTACTCGTTTCGATTTCTTCCATAGAAGCGTTCATAAATGTACACTGTTTGAAAACACAGCTTATGAGTTCTCCATAGCGCAGGTCACGTCCCTCAAAATGTACTGCTTCATATTCCTGATCCTTATATTGATACACTGGTTACACCCCACATTGTATATTTCTCCGTCTTTCTTCATTAAATGAACTTTTTATACTATACCACACCCCTGTCAAGTACCTGCTTAAACACCCACAAAAGTCAAGTTACTTTTTTTATGAGAAAAATCTGAAAACTAAAAAAGGAACGCATAAAGCGCCCCTCCAGCTCACACTTTTAACTGTTCCAATATGGGCTTATATATATGAAACTCTCCAGTTAGCTGCTTGTTTTATTCCTATAAGAAAGCATTACACCAGTTTTTTGGACATCCTGTATAGGGATAACGAAGGTTTATTAATTTCTCCTACTCTCTGGTATCCCAAACGCTCGTAGAGTTTAATAGCTAGTAGGTTTTCCTTTTTAACCGTAAGTGAGGATTTGGACAGACCTTGTGTTATAGCTTGCTCCTCAGCAAAATGAATGAGCTGTGTTCCTACACCAAGTCCTCTGCTTTCTGGCAACGTAGCCAATGTCCCGATGTGGTACTCGTCGTTCTCCGCTTCTTTTAATGTCACCATGGAGTAGAACTCTTTCCAGTGTTGGAGATTATACTTAATCAAGCTCCATTTCCGAAGTTCAAACAGCTTGGAGAACGTTGGCAAAGCAAGTTTGTTCATTATAGTGGTCGGATAACATACGATCATGCCCAGCGTTTGGTTACCCATTTTAGCTTCATAAGCATATTGGTGACTGAATCGGTTCTGATTTGAACGCCATAACTTGTTAAATGTTTTCTCTATAATGCCTTTGTCCTTGGTACCTGCAAGCGAATAGGCCATATATTCAAGTGCCATCTGATTTAGTTGCCCGCCGACTAATGATTGTGGACTGGCTTTTGTTATGGAAATCTTATTCATCGCTGTCACTCCTCTAGGTAGCTGAAATTGGACTAAAGCTTGGCAACAGGTTGGTTGAATGATAACCCCTCAACGATCACATTCACCGTATCAATGGTTAATCCGGTCAGCTGTTCCACATGTAATCTCACATTGTTTTGCAATTCCCTGCAGACTTCATGCACTTTTGTTCCATAACAAACGACAACCTTTACGTTTATCTCCAGTCTTGATTCTACCTTGCGGATATCTATGCCATTTTGTAGACTTTTCCCGCTCCACTTTTTGGTGATGCCCTCTATAAGTCCTGTCGACATGGAGGAAATCTCACTGGTGGTATTCGCAATCTTGCCGACAATTTTGGAGATCACATCATCCGATATTTGAATTTTTCCCAAAACATTTTGAATGGACATCCTAGGTCCCCCTCTTTACACCCGCATTTTTGATAGATAATAATATCATTTAATATAAATATAAATCATATAAAGTCAAATTTCAACTTTTGAATTGAGTCATCCTCATTTCTACCTGTACATAGCAAAAAAACCGCGATCATCGCGGCTTCTTCTAGTCATACTATGGGAATTTTAATTGAATACGGACAGGAATGCAGGAAGATAACTCGCTATCTGTTCTGCCTTCTTCTGCCTGCTCTGTTTCTTCTGCTTGTACGATCCACTGCCTACCGATTAACGTTTGCAGCAATTCAATCTCTTCTGCGGTCAGACGAATATGCTTCAGAGACAACTCATCTTGAACGTAATCCCGATCCACCTTACGGTCAAACCGGAAATCGAGCAATCGTTTCAACCCGTTAATATGCAAAAACTTGAACTCATAACCTTGACGTATCGCCTTTTCCCAATCGTCTCCGATATCAGTTGCTGTCTGTAGTCTTTCATCAAAATCCATCGTGGATTCCTTAACCAGAGGCAACAAACGGGAATAGTCTCGACGTTGTAAACATTCAATAATCACTTCTTTTGATTCTCCACTTGTCAGTACATTTTCTACAAGAAGCCCTACAGGAATGGACAGCTGAGTTCGACTCATTGCTCGCCCTCCTCATTCCCGAGGTACTGATTGAACCAGGCATTCACCTGCTCGAAGCTATCGATCCGTAATGAAGGTTTACCGCTTTTGAGTAAACTGTGGTTGGAACCCGGGTAACGAATCAGTTTGGTCTTTTTGCCATATCGTTTTAGCGTAGTATATAATTCCTCCGCTTGTGCAATCGGTGTCCGATAGTCCTGCTCTCCGTGCATGATCAGAAGTGGCGTCTCAATGTGATGTGCATGGGCAAGAGGTGAGCGAGACCACAGGAATTCAGCGTTTTCCGCCGGATTACCACCAATGACTCCCTCGACATAGGAAAGTCCGATATCACTCGTTCCATACATGGACAACCAGTTGGAGATGCAACGCTGGGTTACAGCCGCCTTGAAACGGTGGGTATGCGCTACAATCCAGTTGGTCATCACTCCGCCATAACTGCCACCCGCTACACCCAGACGTGATGCATCAAGGAAATCATATGTAGCCAGGGCATAATCAACAGCTTCCATCAGATCCCGGTAATCCCCTCCGGCAAAGTCACCACGGCAAGCTCTGGCAAACTCCTGACCGTATCCCATACTTCCGCGAGGATTGATCCACAGCACAGCGTACCCTTGCGCAACGAGTGTCTGCATTTCATGACTGTATGTACCCGTATACATCGCGTGGGGTCCACCATGAATCTGCAAAATCAATGGCAGTTTCCCATTGGTGTCACGTATTGCCGGTGTGGCTAACCAACCTTGAAGCGGCCATCCATCAGAGGACTTAAACTCTACACGGACTGGCACATTTACAGCCAATTCAGCCATGAATTCATCATTTCGCCGGGTGAGTCTGAACATTTCACCACTGTCGATATCCACGCGATATAACTCTCCAGGGTGTTCAGCAGTCAACGCAGCGATTACCAGCGACGAACCATCTGGCGTTAAGGTATACTGATACACATCCTTTTCACCAGCGCCCGTCACAGATTGATATTTCCCATCTTCTTGAATGCGATACACGTCCACATTCCCGTTATCTGTTCCGAGTACATATACACCACGTTCCGGATGCTTATTATCCATGAGTGGAGAAGGTGACGCACCTGCCGACTTCATATCTCCAAGCGCCGCGTTACCAATCTGCATATCTAATTGAGGTGCGATTGGCCTGGGTATACCTCGATGAACGGGGACAGCGTATAAGCTGTTGTGGCTCCCGCTTCCATACTCACGATCACTGGCGATCAGGATCAGCTGTTGCCCGTCGGACGAATAGGAGAATTGGCTTATCGCCAGACTGGAATCCGTCACTTTGAACAGATCACTCTCTCCCAATCGAATGCTATATACATCGGTAAAGTAAAGCAGATCCGCATCAAGTTCCTCGTCCTCTACTTGCTTCGAAATGAAAGAAAGCTGCTGGCTATCTGGCGACCACGCCGGAGCGCTGATATTCCATAGCCCGGAAGTCACCTGCGTGATTTCCCCGCTTTTGATCTCATATATAAACAACTGGCTGTATTGACCGTCCCACCAGCCAGCCCCTTCCGCCTTCGGCGTTGTACGCTCGAAGACTTTACCTCGCAGCTCAGGTACAGACTCCTGTTGGACGTCTGCTTTCTTCTGTTGGTCCTCCGGTTGTACTTTGCTGGTAAACGCAATGTACTGCCCGTTCGGCGACCAGATATAACTCAATATTTTACGTGCGGGAGATATCAGCATGACCGGCTCTTTTTGATCTGAATGGAGCGTCCATAGTCCTTTGCCACCATCCACTGAGCGAATGAATGTGAGCTGTGTGCCATCCGGCGACCAAGCAGGTGAGGAATCTTTTGTTCCATCCGAAAGTGCAATATCTTCATCACCATCGAGCGAAATCCCTCGAATTTGTGTATTATATTCGTTTTTATCCTGATCTATGGTCTGTTCCACATAAGCCACTTGTCCGTTAGGACTGATCACCGGCTGACTTATCCAACGGTAGTGACTCAGATCCTCCGGCATAATTGGTCTTTGATTCATAATGATGGCTCCCTTCTCCGTTTATTTATGGGTTGTCTCCGTACGTGGATCAAGCACATCACGCAGCCAATCTCCAAGGAAAATAACACCGAGTACGGTAAATGTGATCGCTAGTCCCGGGAATGTAGCGACCCACCAGCTTGTAGCAACGTATTGTCTGCCATCACTGAGCATCCCTCCCCAGGATACATCAGGTGGTTTGATACCCAGGCCCAGGAAACTGAGTGAAGCTTCCATAATAATCGTTGTGCCGACATTCATACCGCAGATGACGATAAAAGATGAAAGGATATTCGGCAGAATGTGTTTCAGAATCAATCTTCCATTCTTCGCGCCAATCGATCTGGCCGCATGAACAAAATCACGCTCTTTGATACTAAGAACCTCACTTCTTACCACACGGGTGAATGGAACCCAGTTCGTCACCCCGATGACAAAGATCAACGTTGTAATACCCGGGCCAACAATTGCCATCACAACAAGCATGAACAGAATGGTTGGAATCGCCATGAATGCATCACCTACACGCATGATAACAGCATCCAGCCATTTCCCGTAGAATCCGGATACCAGCCCCAGAATCGCGCCAATAATTCCTGACACAATCACGGCACCCATCCCCACGATTAAGGAAACTCGGGCACCATATACAATTCGACTCCACATGTCTCTGCCGAGATTATCGGTGCCCAGCCAGTATTCGGCCGTTCCGCCCTCAAGCCATGCTGGTGGTTTAAGTCGGCCCAGCGGATTCACCGCTGCCGGATCATGACTTGTCAATAGAGGTGCACCTATGGCAATTAACACAACCAACAATACAAGCACAGCACCAAACATTCCGGTCTTGCTGATGATCAGTTGTTGCCAGATATAACGAAATCCCGTTGGTGCACGCCCATTGTCTTGTTCCTGTTCTGTACCCGGAATTGGCATTTCATTGCTGCCTGTCATATGATTGCACCTCCTTCTAGTCGTATTTGATGCGCGGATCAAGTAGCCTGTAAGCTACATCCGTCAAGATGTTGATTACTACAACGATAAAGGCAATGACAAACACCGCTGCCTGTACAATCGCCATATCATGTGTGTTGACTGCAACGACCAGCAACTGACCCAGTCCAGGCCAGGAGAATACCGTTTCCGTAATCAAAGTGCCCCCGATCAGACTTGTAAACTGCAAACTCATAATTGTCACGACCGGAATCAATCCGTTCCGAAATGCATGTTTTACAATGACAACCATCCGGCCAAGCCCCTTGCTACGAGCTGTTCGAATATAGTCCTGGTTGAGAATCTCCAGCATGCTGGAGCGAATCAGTCGGGTCATCTGCGCAGCCAGTCCAACACCAAGTGTAAAGGCCGGCAAGATCAGATGTGACAATCCTCCGCGACCAGATACCGGCAATACGCCCAGCATGACGGAGAACAAGAGGATAAGCATAATCCCCATCCAGAAGTTTGGCATCGCCTTACCAATGACGGATATTCCTGAAATAATGAGATCGGTAAACGTATTGCGTTTGACAGCTGAAATGACTCCAAGTGGCACAGCCATAAGTACAGCAAAAAACATGGCGGCTACAGCCAGTTCAAAGCTGGCAGGCAATCTCTCCAGCACAAGCTCTAACGCAGGCTGATTGTAGCGAAAAGATTGACCAAAGTCTCCCTGTATCGCACTGCCCAGAAACTTCACGTATTGCGTATATAAAGGCTGGTCCAAACCAAGTGCCTGCGTCAAGACAGCACGATCTTCAGCGGTAGCCGTTTCAGGCAACATTAGCGCAACCGGATCACCGGTGACTCGAACCAAAATGAACACAATTAATGAAACAATGAACAGCACCGGAATGATCTGCAGTAGTGACTTAAGTACGTATTTGCCCATTCCTTGTTCACCTCCCTTTTAAAAAAGAACGGCAGGAACATGGTTATCCAGTCCCTGCCGTTCACGGCCTATCTTTTCAATGACCGGTTGTTATACCCGATGTTACTGTGCAACAGGTGTAATCTCGTCAGCATAGAACATCTCGTCACTGCGTGGCGCGAAGTTCACTTTAGCATTTGTTCCGTAGACACCTTCCATTTGGTACAGATATACGGCTGGGCGTTCTTCAGAGAAGATCTGTTGTACTTGCTGATACTCTTTCTCACGAGACGCAGGGTCCATGTTCACCAATGCCGATTGAAGCAGTTTCTCTACTTCAGGGTTGTTGTAATCCGACTCGCCTTTTGCTTCTTCCAACATATAACGATTGTAGTTATTCGAAGCATCGAACAAGGAGTTACCAATACCAATCATGAAGATTTCTTTGAATGATTTGGAGCTGTAACGTTCACTGAATGCACTTGCTTCCAGGACATCCAGATTGATTTTGAATCCGGCTTGTTCCAGCATTGCTGCAACAACTTCAGCCTGTTCTTTGTATTGTGCGGAAACGGAGATAGTCATCTCGGCTTCACCTTCCGCATAGCCAGCTTCTTGCAGCAACTGTTTGGCTTTTGCTTGATCATAAAGTGATGTTTTGTACAATGAAGGATCAGCACCGAAGTTGCCTGGTGTTACGGATGTGCGGGTTACGATACCTGCTCCGCCGGCAATGCTGTCCACGATCCCTTGTTTGTCGATAGCCAGGTCAATCGCTTCACGTACTTTCGGATCAGCTGTGATGCTACCTTCTGTCTGACGGAATATCAACTGAAGCACACGCTGGATTGGCGCTTTGACAATCTTCTTATCTGCTTCGCCTTCGATCCGGGCAATGTCAGTGGAGGGAATGGAAGACGCCACATCTACACCACCAGCAAGCAATTCGGATACACGTGTGGAGGCTTCAGGAATAACGCGGAATACCACTTCATTCCATTTTGGTTCACCGTCAAAGTAGTTCTCGTTTTTTACTAGTTCCACACGATCATCTTTGGTCCATTTACTGAACTTATAAGGGCCTGTGCCTACTGGTTGTTTCAGGAAAGCATCGAATCCTTTATCCGCAATATATTTTGCTGGCAGAATGCCTGCTCCCATTTTGGACAGACGGTTCAGGAGCAACGGATCTGGACCATCTGTGATGATATCTACGGTATAGTCATCCACCACTTTAACTTCTACGATATTTTTGAAATAACTGTTTTGTTTCAGTGTCTCGTTCTTGGCTACGCGCTCCAGCGTGTATTTTACATCTGCTGAAGTGAATGGATCGCCATTGTGGAAGGTAACACCTTCACGCAGCTTAAATCTCCACGTTGTATCATCGACTTGATCCCATGATGTCGCAAGTCCCGCAACTTTTTTCTGTTCACTGTCATTTTTGATCAGATAATCAAAAACGTTGACCAGAACCGCCTCACTGGAAGTGTTGTTGTTGTTGTGCGGATCGAAACTCTCAATATCGGTTGCCGCAGCAACGGTCAGTGTTGTACTTGCGCTTCCACTGCCCGTTCCTTCTGTTGCGGAACCATCATTCGTGCTTGTCGATTTTCCTCCGCAAGCGCTGAGTACCATTACGACTGCCAGTAACGTGATCCACAATCCTGTCCATTGTCTTTTTTTCATTGTGATTGCTCCCCCTCAGAAGTTGTATTCCGTGCCAAAAATTCAAGTGCTACTGCAGACAACATGCCCACACCATAAGGCATCGCTGTCTCATCAAGATCAAACATGGGATGGTGGAGTGGATAACGAGTACGTTCCTCATCATTCCCAGATCCTAGTCTGAAAAACACACCCGGAATCTGTTCACAATAAAACGCGAAATCCTCGCCCCCTGTGGAGGGTTTGATATAAGTCCATCCCTTCTCCGCATTAACCTGATCACAAGTCTCTGTTAGCAGGTCAACCATGCCGAGATCATTCACGACAACAGGGTATCCATCGCCGTAGACAACTTCGCACCCAGCTCCGAATGAATCACAGACCCCTTTAACAACCTGCTCGATCAAAGCTGGCATCCGCTCACGAATGGCAGGTGAGAGTGTTCGAACCGTACCGATCATCTCCACTTCGGGGGCGATGGCTGTTCCCATATAACCTCCCGTGATTTTGCCAATCGTGACTACTGCCGGTTCAAGTGGATCAACCATCCGACTGACGATATTTTGCAATGCGGTGATGACCTGAGCAGATACCGCAATCGCGTCAATACCCTCATGCGGACGAGCTGCGTGGCCACCCTTGCCAAACACCTTGATAATCAAGGGATCAGCTGATGCAAAAGCAACGCCCTGACTTACGCCCAAGGTTCCCGTGTCCTGTCCAGGTGTCATGTGTAATCCTGCGATGGCATCAACCTTTGGATTCTCCAGAACGCCGTCCTGGATCATGGCTCTTGCACCTGCAAGTCCCTCTTCTGCTGGCTGGAAAATAAATTTGATGTTGCCTGACTTCGGTCTTCCAAGACCAGTAAGCAGTTGGGCGGCTCCCATCAGGATGGAGGTGTGAGCGTCATGCCCACACAGATGCGCTTTGCCTTCTACTTGCGAACGGTATTCCACCGCTTTCTGATCCTGGATTGGCAAGGCATCCATGTCTGCGCGCAAAGCAAAGGTTGGTCCGTCGGTCTCTCCGCGAAGCAGGCCTGTAACCCCGGTCTGTCCGACATTGCGTGTAACTTCCAACCCCAGGCTTTCCAGATGCTCAGCTACGATAGCAGATGTGCGATGCTCCTCATAACCGATCTCCGGATGCTCATGTAAATCTCTGCGCCAAGCACTTAACTGGGCTTGTAGTGGCTGAGCCAGCTGTATTAGTTCTGAACGATTCATTTGCTGTCATTCCCTTCATTTTTGTCCGATTCAGAAACCAAACGGGCATAGATTGCATCCGCTGAGAATTCGATATGCCTTTTCATCGTCTCCTTAGACTTAGTGCTATCATGGGCTTTCAATGCTTCAAGAATCTCCATATGTACACCGTGGTTGACGGTACGTATCCGGTCATCATAAGGCATCAAGTCAAGCGCCGGATTAATTTTCGTCCGGATCTGTCTGACGGCTCTCTCGCAGTATGGATTCCCCGAAGCCTTGGAGATGGTTAGATGAAATTTCACATCCAGCGCCCTGAACCATTCCCTTGTGCAGTCTGGCTCTATACTTTGCTCCATGTAACCCTCAAGCAACTCCAGTTCGCCTGCGGTGATCCGCTCAGCAGCGAGAAAAGCTCCCTCTGGCTCGATGATGGTTCGATATTCGAACACCTTCAGCATCTGTGACCAATCCCGTTTAATTTCTTCTCTGGTCCGTTTATGCGAATTGGCTGTCAGAGGCAGTACAAATGTTCCGCCTTTGGCACCCACCCTTTTCTCTATCAAGCCTTTCTCTTCCAGTGAAGAGAGTGCCTCGCGAACAGTAATCCGGCTTACGTTAAAAATCTCTGCCAGATCTCGCTCGGCTGGAAGCTGTTCTTCACTCATTAATTCTTTCAAAATAATGGCTTCTTCCAGTTGTTCCCTAATGAACTCACTAACCTTTTTGGTGGATACTTTCTCAAAACGAAATGAAAACGTACTGGACATCTAAACACTCCGATCTGTATATGGTCTAGACCTTATACCATTAATATAATTCCGACTAAACTTATATGCAATACTTTTTTTCAAGTAAATTCATATTTTTTTTCTAACCACCTCCAAATTGAAGCATTTTGGCACAAAAAAGACGCATCTACACGCAGCAGATGCATCTTCGCTTTCGTTATTCTCCTCTATAACTTCTTATTGGCAAAGGGTCTGAAATCCTCTGTAACCGCAAGTTTTTTGCTTCCCCTCAGGTAAAAGCTGTCATCCGCTCTCCAGGTATGACTCTTTTTGTTCTGTCTGCGGTGATAGACATAATTGTAAGGAGAGGTTGCATACGCTTTGAACCCTCTTTTCCTGCATTGTCTCAGGAAGGTCACATCTTCCCCTATGGAACGGTCCGTGAAGCGGACTTTTTTCAAGATCTCTCTTTTGAATAAAATAGTACCCCCTTGTACAAATTCAACCGGTTTATTTTTTTCAGCTGGAGATCTGACCAACAATGTCTTGGATGCGCCCAAATAGATCAGGCACGAATGTTTACCCACAATATCACTTTTGGTCCGTCTAAGTTCTCTCACCTGCTCTGTTAAATAATACGGCGAATAGTAGTCATCATCATCAAATTTGGCTATCAACGAAAAGCGTGCCCTTGTCATGCCAGCGTTCAGGCTTTGTCCTAGGGAAATGCTCTCCGGAACTTGATATACATGAACATTGGCAAGATTTCGAACCCGGTTTTGGTATAAAGCCAGATTCATACTGTCATGATTCAGGACAATGATCAGCTCTTTGCTTTTATAACGCTGCCGACTGTAATTTTGCAGGATGTTATCAAAAAATTGCGGCCGATTGGTACATACAACAATGGAAACACCATGACCCATTTTGTGTTTAGTCAAGACATACCCTCTTTTCAGCTCATTTTTCTCTCATCATATGTGCCGAAACAGAGTCTGGTATGGACCAATAGCTAGCATCCAAAACACCAAAAACCCTCCGTCCCCAAATAACAGGACAAAGGGTTTTGTAATCTATTGTTTTAAGCCTTTTCTATGCTTCGCTACCGTTATTCAAGTACACAGCCTTACCTGTGCGAGCAGATTCATAGAGTGCTTCCAGGATTTGAGATACAACCAGCGCTTGTTTCGGTGTAACGACTGGCTCTTGATCGTTCTCAATCGCTTCAATCCACTTTCTCATCTCAACATCCGGTGCGCTCTCGCTCTTACCATCGTAGAAAGCTACCCCGCCTGCACTCAGTTCAATCTCATTGGTGTATAGACGGCTGAATTTCTCACCATTGATGCGCAGTCCGTTCTTCATATCCGCACCCGCTTCGCTACCGCTCAAGCTACATTTCGCCTCATCCACATCCAGTGAGTTCAGTGCCCAACTGGATTCCAGCATGATCGTTGCCCCATTCTCCATCACAATCATGCCAAAGGCCGAGTCTTCTACGGAGAATTGTTTTGGGTCCCACGGGCCCCAGGCATTGGCCGCATTTTCACGTTGTGAAAGCTCATGATAGGTCGTACCCAGCACAACTTTTGGTTGATAGTTATCCATCATCCAGAGCGTCAGATCAAGTGCGTGCGTACCAATGTCAATCAATGGGCCGCCACCTTGTTTCTCCTCATCCAGGAAAACACCCCATGTTGGTACTGCTCTACGTCTAATCGCATGTGCTTTGGCAAAATAAATATTACCCAGGTCACCTGCTTCGCACACCTTCTTCAAATACTGACTGTCTTCTCTGAAACGGTTGTTGTATCCGATAGTCAGTTTTTTGCCGGTACGTTCTGCCGCTTCCAGCATGAGCTGTGCTTCAGCAGATGTCTTCGCCATTGGCTTTTCACACATGACATGTTTCCCCGCTTCCAGGGCAGCAATAGAAATCTCGGCATGAGAAATATTCGGGGTAAGTACATGCACAATGTCCAAAGACTCATCCTTAAGCAATTCCTGATAATCCGTGTAGACTTCGGCTTCAGTAGTGCCATATTTCTGTTTAGCTTCATCCGCACGTTCCTGAACGATATCACAGAAAGCCACCAGTTCAACATTATCCAGTTTACTCAGACTCGGCAGATGTTTACCATTCGCGATTCCACCACAGCCAATAATTCCGATACGATATACTTTACTCATATATATATTCACCCTCACTTAAGTATTGGTTGTTTCATTTTACGAAAAGCCGACGGGGTCATCCCCAGACGTTTGCGAAATACAGCATGCAAATAGTTGGCATTATTGAATCCTGAAGCAAGTGCGATCTGTTCAATGGATACGTTACTTTCCTCCAGATTGCGGCACACGGAGCGCAGACGAATATCCTCCAGTACACGGCTGAACGGCATCTCCGGCTGTACTTGGTAGAAGATTCGCTGCAATTGTCTGCTGCTAATATGGAGTTTCTCAGCTACATGCTCCAGCGTGACCACTGAAGGGTGATTCGCCTCCATATACTGTACTGCATACTCATAACGATATACCGACATATCCCGCACAGGGGCTTCCGGTCGATTCCCCCCGGTGTCGTATGCTCGCACGGTTTTGAGTAATATGCTGATAACCAGTTGCTTGATCGACGTATAATAACCTAACAATTTCTGATCACATGCCTCGTAGGCTTCCAAAAAACAATGCATTGCCCGATGATAATCATTCACCGGAGTAAGCGGAAGCGTTCTCAGCTTTTCCATCGTTTCCTCGGATTCTGCTGCTTCCCAGGGATCGACATGCTCTCTTGGCTTGTGAACGATATCCACATGAAGACATAGTTCATCCATGTCCTCTTTGGCATCAGCCTCCTGATAATGAACGACACCTGGTCCAGTCAAATACAGCATACCTTCCGAGAGTGCATGTGTCTGATCATCGAGAATAACTTTACCTTTACCTCTCGGGATAAAATGAAACTCAAACTCCGCATGATTATGGAAATCCACAACTCTGCCCGCTGGAAAAGAAGTCAGATGAAATCGCATCACGCGAATCTCATAATGTCCCCAAACCATTAGAATATCCAGTCTCTCCAGGAGATCCTGCCGTTCAAGCATTTTCTCATAAGGATACAGGCTCAAGATTGCACACCTCCTTTATTAAAACTAACCCTTCAACTCTTTCAGAGTAATTCTGCGCCCTTCTTTGGCAGAGAGATTCGCTGCTTCCATCAAACGGGTCAGCTCCATAGCGATCTGCACGTTTTCAGTTGCATCCGTATCATTCTGTATATGTGCAACCCATTGATTGAATGCGCTTTCTCTTTGGTCTACCAAAGGAAGTTCAGTCCAGTCATCATATTGTCCCTGTGCTGCTTTCGTGCGAATCAATAACTTTTCTTCGGGTGTCCCATACAGAAGTGTACCTTCCGTACCATGAACCTCAATCGTAAATGGAGAATGGCTGTTCACAAAACCGGCTTCAACAACGCCGACTGCTCCAGAATCCGTAAACAAGGTTGCGACTGCATTATCTTCCACTTCTTTGCCTGTAATATATCCGAAGTTCGCATTAACCGCTGTTACTTCCTGACCCAGAAACAGTTTGGCGAGATACATTGGATGACAGCCCAGATCAATCAGCGCACCGCCCTGACAATCCTTCAGATCATAGAAGTGTTCAGGCAACCAGTTGGAAATTGCTCCATCATGTGATAAACGCGCTCTAACATAAGTCACTTCACCAAGTAATCMCTGGTTAAGGACATCCTGAATCGTTAACGTATACCCTGCATTCAGTCGAGGTAAGGATACTGTCACCTTGACGTTGTTTGCCTTTACCTCATTAAGGATTCTGTTGGATTCCGCCTGTGTCGAGGCAATAACTTTCTCCGTGAAAATGTGTTTACCTGCTTTTGCAGCAACGGTGATCACATCTTCATGGATGCGAGTTGGCGCATCTACAATAACGGCATCGATGTCATCCTTGGCCAGCATATCTTCGAGTGAAGCATAGAATGGTACGTTTAAACGTTCAGCCGCTTCCTGTCCGCGCTTAGCATCTTCATCCCACACAGCGGCGATGGCTGTATCCTCATGTTCCTGTGCCTGCTTGATGTAATCCCATGCGTGAACATGCCACAAGCTAATTTTTCCAATTCGAATGGTCACTGTTGTCTTACCTCCATAGGATATAAGGTGAATCTGTAAAATTTACACTCAGCCACTCCGATTGCAGTACCATCTTACGATCACTGTTATCCCCGTATTTTTTGAATCATTTCTTAATGGAGAAAATCCGGGGATAGCGTATGCTTCCGATGTAGCTTTCTTTCAGAAAGCTTTTAGGTGAACGCTTCGCTTCTACAGATTGGTTCTGCACTCTTCGTTTGCGTGTAAATGTTACATTCATCTTATATAATATTCTGACATTTATCTATAAGTTATCACAGACTTAATCTATTTTTAATAGAAACTCACGACAATAAATGTATAAAATCACGACATGTTTAACTTCTTCTATTCATTCATATAAAACCTCAAAGGATTTTTGATGATGATCACTTTCTCTTCTATCCATCTTTTTCTCGAAACGCAAAAAAAAAGCGAAACTCCGTAAAGGAATTTCACTTTAGCTATCAGTTAAGAAAAAAATCTTATAAAATTAAGGGCTACGGCGTACAGTTTCACCATTTAATAAATTAACTTTTTGATCATTAATTGAAATTGTATGGTTATCAACCCATTCCAAGTCTACCTGATCCGTCTTTCCCTCATAATAAAATACTCTTTTAAACCAAAGTGGGCCTTTTAATTCCCCCATAACGCCAAACGATCCCATGGCTCCAGCGTCAGTTTTATAGAAACTTATAGTATAGTGCTTATCTGGTGAATGTGTAGTCGTAAGTAATTGTTTGTACCCAGAAAATATCGATGTAAATGACAAAGCACCCAAAAGGATGAAGATCAATGCTAAGGATAGAACCGTTGAGATCCAACTTCTTACCTTCGTAGACTTGTTCAAATTATCTTTGAAACCAAGTATGGCTATAGCTAATACTAAAATAGAAAGAATTAGAATTACATAGTTGGGAGGACTAACTAGCCATTTATTATTCATATGAGAATATAGTGAGTACATCGAAACAAAGTACAAAATCAGGACTAAAATCAAAGCAATCCAGCTCATTTTTTTCACTAAAATTGAACCCCCTCTTCCCACTTAGGTTATGTATGAACAGTCAACGGAATCAATCATTTTTCTACTGAATACTATGCTATCTGTTTTCACTTACTCATCACTTTTTTTACATACTTTTCTGCCTTGTAATCTTTTCGAACCTCATGTAGCGTATTGCTATTCGCTTCCGACCAGGATTCAAGTATCATCCTCGGTTCCGCTTCAATGAAGTCACGCGCCTCAATCATATCACCGTCTCTAAAAGCCTCAATCACATGAATTAAGTCAGTTCGATCAATCAACTTTACAAAGTTAATACCAGCTAATGTCTCACACGACTCTGTGAAGTGGGATGAAGTAATTACGATTGCTTTCTTAGCCTTGTAATATCTCATGCAAGAAAACACCTCTTGTACAGCGCTGATGCCGACTGGATACTCTATTGAGTATCGCTTTGCTTGGATGACATTTCTAACACCTTCCCGATCAGTGAAAACTACGTCAGCACCAAAATCGCGACTTCCTAAAGTTTTATAAACCCCTGAATAGCCCAACTCAATTAACAATCTGTACAAGTACATCTCGAAACCAGAGCCATCCTCCATCTTGTCTATATCAGCGATAGTAATAGCTTTTAAGTCGTAATTTTCCTTAGTGAATCCCCCTGATCTCTTGTGTTTACGTGTTAAACTCAGAATCCAAAGGCTAAGTGCAATAATCACTACTACGATGAATACAAATAAAATATAAATCATTAGGTCTACCTCCATTACAACAAACTAGCACAATAATACCACATTTTTCTATATTGGGGATAAAACGAAATAGACATCCTCATTTTTAAAGAACGTGTTTTAACCCAAACTAAAAAAACGCCACAAATTGGTAAGTGACGTTTAGCTCTAAGGAAGTGTTTAAGGAGAATTTAATTTATTTTTATGGGATTCGTTAAAAGCATAAAATTATTAATGAAGCCCTCTTTTTGAAGAAATATGGCTTCCACTTGTTGCGTTTTCAAATCATAGAAATAAATCCCTCTTTCCTGATTTTCGTTTGCTTGTGTATTTTCTCCGAGGAAATAGAAACCCTGCCCGTCTTTGGACAAAAACAATTCACTACTGGCCTTAATGGGAAGGTCAATTTCGTTTCTTTCTCCTGTTTTAATATTAACCATACTATATTTAATTGGATACTTGTTGATATGCTTTGCAGTAGCAATAAGAATTTGGTCTCCCCTTGTTGATAAGGTTAGAATTTGTTCCTCCTCTAGTTCAATAACCTTGCGCGTCTGTTTAGAGATTGGATCTATCTCAATGATCGTATGGTTTGGAGGAACCATCGGAGTTTGCGTTTTATTGGACTCCTCCATATGATTATATTGCTCCTCTTCTGAATATTGGATGGCATAGGATTTTCTTGTTTCTGGATCATAAGAAATATCCCATGTTGTTGTATCCGAATCATTGTCATTCAATATGGTCATGTCTTGAGTTTCTTTATCAAAAAACATAACTTTGACAGGCCGTTCTCCGTTCTTAACAGCAGCCATAACTAATGTATGATCAACGGTATCCGGAATAATCGAATTGATTGCAAATAAGTCGGAGCTTAATTGCTGGGTGATCTGTGTTTTTATATCATAGGAAAACAATTCGTCACCCTTATCTTTTCCAGATCCCGAATAGTAGATGGTGTCTTCTGCTAATGAAGCCACTGTTAAGGGATATTGAGAGTTATAGGGTAAATCAGCTAATTTAGTTAGATTCTTAGTGTGGATATCATATGTGTATACTCTCATTACCATTCCATCATTGGTATCTTTTCCATTAACATACTCGGTGTTTGTAATTGAAAGATATTCATGGGTTTGTGGACCAATGGTTTGCATATCAGTCGGGTTCACTTTTTCAATTGCTTGTTTTTCGGAACTACATCCCCCAATGAAGAGAAGTAGGGTAATTATGACTGAAATAAATTTTATGATTGAAAAATTTTTTTTCATGATTCATCATCCTTTTCATTAAGAAGATACGATAAGGAGGCGAATATATCGCCCCCTTTATAAAAATCTTATAAATTAGAATGTATAGAAGTATCTTCCTTTAAACGATAGGGAGGAAGACCATTTTAGGTCGAAAAGTTCTACTCCAGTTTTCCAAATATCTAATGTCGCGTCTGGAAGCGCTCCATTATCTCTCTTAGTTACATTTGCAAATATATTATTATCCAAATTTCGCGCATCCAAAACTTGCTCATATTTAGGATTATCTATGTCTCCTCTTGTTGCTGCATCACCTTTTTTCAAAGTGTTACTGTTTTCGCCAGTTGTATCAGTAAAATTAGTGAATCGTCCCTCACCAAGAACAGTGCTCGTTGTAATTGTAATTTTATTATTGTTATCTCCATAAGTATAGGTTCCGGTTGCTTTTCTAGTGCCTCTTGGTAGGGCTTTATAAGCAGCTAATGCGAAGTCGTTCCCTTGAGGGAAAACAAACTCCTTTATGTAACCCTCGCCATCGTATATAACTTTCAAACCTGGCTGTGGAAGAGGGTTCTCAACTTTATATACAGGCAAATTTTTCGCTTCTTCTTTAATTTTTTCAATGAATTCTTCTTCAATTTTTAATTTATCAAGATCTATTTTTTGTGTGACACTCTTTGTTGTTTGACCTTGATAGACGGAAGGGATATTTACTGGTTCACCCTTTTCCAAAATAACCATCTGATTAGATCCGTCATACTCTAATATTGTTCCCGCCTGCATTCTGGTAGGAATTATACTAACTGACTCTTCTGAATAAGCGAAAGAAGCGACACTACCAACAAATAAGGATGCTGTAACTAATAAAGCTGAAACCACTTTTTTCATTTTTATATCTCCCTCTCAATTTTTAAATATATTTGAAAGCTGGCCAGCTATTCAAAACTCTATATTATGGTAAATAAGTATTTATATGGAATACAATATACTCTTTTACAAATTAAGTCAATAAATAAAATGTTAATTATTTGATTGGACAAAAGAACTTATACCGAGTTAACAAGCCGCTATATTAACGACCTTTAGTGGGTGATTATTTTGACTAACAAAAACCTCCTGCCCACGCTACCGTGAACAGAAGGTTTCTATAATTATCATATTCAAAAATCAACTCACCGTAACGCATACCCTTGTGTAACAATCTTGTACCCCGATACCGTCTGGCTATGCCCCTCCAACTTGCCCTTAACCCGTTCCAGCACATCGCTCTCATAAACGGAGGCAGTTTCGAATCCAGTTTGCACGTTCAACTCAACGGGTTCGGAGTTTAGATTATACCAGCGAGCAATCAAATCTCCGGTTTCCTCTGCGATCTTCAATGTGGAGAAGGCTAGTGACGAACCTTGTGCATTCCATGCCAGCCATCGCTTCGACAGAGGCAGTTCAACCTTATGCCCATCGGCACCGGCATGACTTTCTCGCTCAAATGTATACGCAAGTGCCCCTTGCTGTACAGTCGTCCACGGAATCGGATACACGTATGCGGATGCACATGCACCTGACTGTGCGGCATCGCCCGCAAATGGAATGATTGCATATTCCACGCTCTGAGGTCCCAGACATTGGGCTTCCGGTGTTTCAAACACACCCCAATCTCCCAACTCCGAAGAGGCACGCAGCAGCGTAACCGCAATCGTACTGCCCTCTTCATGCTGTAAAATCTCGTATTCATTCAGCCCTTTGTTTGCAATCATCAAGCCATGATCGCCATCGGTCACATGTACAAATGCCTGCTGATGTTGCGCATTACTCGGATTCACCCATTCTTTGGCCGGTGTATTGGAACGTTTGGCAATTTCAAAGATGGAATCTGCATAATGATCCTCTGTCACCAGTCCTGATGGAAAGAGTGCGCGCAGTCGATGATCCTTGGCCTGATTGTTAAAGTCAGATTTTACCTTGACCATATTACTGCCTGCTTCCAACGTATACTTTGTCGTAATCACAAGCGGAACGGTTTTCTCAACTCGCTGCGCCTTCCGTTCTGTAAAAGGAACCATTTGGCGCTTCTCCAGCTCGAACAGTTCATCTGCTCCAGCAGGAATATCCCAGAGTAATACACTTTCCATGACCACCCGATACGGAGATTGCTCCACAATCTGCAGGTCTGCCTTCAGATGCTCCGTGGTCAGCGTTGTCTCTCCCTCGGGTTGACGGTAGACATATTCATTGCCGATATCACCGGTATTCTCATATGAATTCAATCCCTGGTATACAGCACCTGAGACCTTATCTTCAATCGTTGCCGTACCATTCTCTTCAACCGTCACCCGCAATTGACCGTTCTCCATCATCATTCCCTGAACCTGGATGAGTTCACTCTTATCGGGCACTTCAGCAATCTCTGCTTGCTTCTCGACTGGAATGAGAGCATACGTCTTATATCCCAGCGAAGGTACATCCACCACCTGGAAAGTCACTCTTACTTTACGAGCCATATAAGGCTGTCGGAAACGATCCTTCGGAAGTTCATAGCCAAAATGCGCACCCAGATCCTTGATTTCTGCCGAGTATGTGCGTCCATCCGAATCGACCAGCTGATACACTGGCAGTGCATCTTTCTCCACCTTCTGCGCAAGCGCCTGAGGGTTAGGACCTTCCGGGAAAAATGCTTTGTCCACAATCAGGTCCATCTCAATGATTCCATTTCGATTCCAACCACTCGTGTTGAACACGGTAAACGGCACCGCTTCCTCTCCCCAAGCCTCAGCAGGTTGCACATGAATGGACTCAGCAATCGCCTGCGCACTCTGGGAAACCAACTTCTCTGCAAGTTGTCTGCTCTTGGCAAAGCGGGTCACCATCTCACGGTGAACCTCATCGACACTGCACCCACAGATGCTATCATGCGGGTGGTTCTGCATCAGCATCTTCCATGCATGTGACAACAGATGGTGCGGATAATCCTTTACCCCAGCTATATGGGCCATGGCGGCGAGTGGTTCGGCTACTTTTTCAAGCAACATCTGCCCCTGCTGATTCAACTGTTTCAGATAAACCCTGGCAGATGCCGTATTCACCAGTGTTCCCCAACCATCCGTATGCTGACTGCGAAGCTCGCCCTCAATGGTCGCCAGATGCTCAGGCACTTCCTTCGTAACCGCCTCAATGTAATCGTCAAAATTGGAGTGGATAAATTCTACATCAGGATACAACGCAGCCGCCGTACGTAAAGCCTCGGGCAGATCCGTCTGGATCGGCTGATGATCACAACCATTCATGAACAACAGATGTGGAGTCGAGGCAAACTTCTCGGCATCCGCCAGATTTTTATCCCAATAGGCTCGGGCTTTCTCCGAATCAACCGGAACCTCCATCCCATTGCAGTACCAATTCGCGAACAAAATGCCGAGCACTTCCGAACCATCCGGCGAACGCCAGATCATCTCGGAATAGGGAGATTCGTAACTATCCGCATCAACCACGGCATTATTGAATCCGGTAGGCTTTACCCCGCGTCCAAAGATCGCGTTATGAATATCCGCCTGTTGCAGAATCTGCGGTGCTTGTCCCATATTTCCAAACGAGTCTGGGAAGTATCCCGTCTTGGATACCACACCCAAGGGTCGAGCATCACGATGACCGATGAGCAGATTACGCAAGTTGGCCTCGCTGCTGGTCAGAAACTCATCCTGTAACACATACCATGGACCAAAATGAATGCGTCCTTCACGAATATAACGGTCGAGCCTCTCCTGCTGTTCGGGCCGAACCTGCAAATAATCTTCACGAATAATCGTCTGCCCATCCAGATGGAAATAGCGATATTCCGGGTCCTGATCAAGCGTGTCCAGCAGTTTATCCATCAGCTCAATGAGCAGTACATGATGGTGTTCATAAGGCATATACCATTCGCGGTCCCAATGGGTATGCGAGATGAGATGTGCCATCTTTTTGGTTGTCATGTTGCGTACCTCCTGTCATTAACCTTTGGTTGCTCCGCCCATGCTGAATCCTTTGGACATGTAACGCTGGGAGAAGATATATAGCACAACCGAAGGCATTGTATAAAGTAGTGAAAATGCAGCCAACCTGCCGTATTCAACCATACCGTGGCTGCCGAAAAATTGATAAATCGTGACCGATGCCGGAAGTTTCTCCGGTGTCTGGAGCAGGATGTATGGCACGAAGAAGTTGCCCCAACTTCCCGAAAAAGTAAATATCGCAATCGTTGCAATACCAGGCAACATCAATGGCGCCACGATTCGTCTCAAACTACTCCACACGGACGCTCCGTCAATCCATGCCGATTCTTCCAAATCGATTGGCACCGAATCCATAAAGTTTTTCATCATCCAGATGCCGTAAGGAAGTGAAGATGCAGTCAGGAACAGCATCGTGGCAATGATGCTGTTTTGCATTTTGAAGAACAGAAACATTTGAAATACCGGAACCATCACGGCAGTAATCGGAAGAGCTGTCATGAACAAAATGGATAACAGGAAGCTTTTTTTGAATCTCATTTCATAACGGGATAATGGATAAGCAGCAAGAACCGATACCAGAACAACCAATATCGCTTGCCCTCCCGACAGAATCAGGCCTACACCGAATGAACGAAGATTGCTCGAATCCCCGAGTACATCCTTGAAATTTTGAATGGTCCAGGTACTGGGCATTTTGATGCCCTGTTGCGCATTCGGGTCAAATGAAGCCAAAATGATCCAGAGCAGCGGCAATAAAAAACAGAGTCCTAGAAAGACTAGAATCCCGTACTGGATTTTGCGTTGAAGCCCATGTTTGACCATAGGGATCGAACCTCCTTCATGGTTACACTTTCACTTTCATGGATCGCATGTAGAACAGGCTGGCGATAATACCGATGAACAACAGAACCAGAGATATGGCTGTGCCGTATCCAAACTGATAGTTCACAAAGGCCTGATTGTACATGAAGATCGGCAAGGTTTGTGTCGAAGTACCCGGGCCACCACCGGTCATTGTATAGATCAGCGTGAACACACCCAGTGTCTGTAGAGTAACCAACATCATGTTGGTCACGATGGACCCTTTTACCATTGGAATCGTAATGTGTCTGACAATCTGGAACCCGGTGGCACTATCAATAATCGCAGCTTCTTCAACTTCCTTCGGGATATCATCCAGTGCCGACTGATAGACCATCATCGAAAAGGCTGTGCCGTGCCAGATATTCGCGATAATGACACTCACCATAGGGAAACTGAACAACCAGGAGACCGGATTCGCTCCAAACCAGCCGAGGATCTGATTCAATGAACCATTGTCACTGAAAAAGGCGACCATACAGAATGCCACGACAATCTCGGGTGTCACCCAACCGGCAATGACGATGATGCCGATGACCCGGCGGAACGTCACATTTTTCTCCTTCATTAGAAGGGCCAGAATGAATCCAAGCAATACCTGACCAATCACTGCGGAGAAGATGAGAAAGACCAGCGTATGCCAGACACTAATCCGGAAGTCCGGATCATGGAACATATTAATGAAATTCTGGAATCCGACAAACTCCAAACTCTTGGCTGCCGCCCCAGTCAGAGCCATATTCGTAAAGGCAAAACAGATCGTCAGAATGATGGGAACAATGAAAAACACAAGTAATAACAGTACGGAAGGCATGAGAAACAGAAATGAACCTGGTGCTTTCCTTTTCATAAGTCACTCTCCATTCGAACCGGAAAAAGGGGAGATTGTGCCTCCCCCTCCGAATATATCGATATCCTTATTTCTCTTCGATGCTGTCCGCGCCAAGGGAACGGGATACGTTGTCCTTCAATTGTGTAACTCCCTCTTCCGGCGTCAGCTTGCCAGAGGCAATACTCTCAACAATGCTTTGCAATTGTGCGGATACCGCTGCATATTGATCGTTCGCTGGACGGAAGTGAGCCACATTCAAAAGTTCCTGTGCTTCTTTTGTATATGGACGATCCGTATAACCTTCAACTTCTGTGGAATCATTACGTGGGCTGAGGCTGCCTTCCGCTACTACGCGTGCAGTCGCATTTTCCTTATTCATCAGAAACTCGATAAATTTCCAAGCTTCTTCCTTGTTCTTCGCCTGTGCAGGAACAGACCAGGCCCATCCTCCAGACATCGTAGTCGCTCCAGGTTCTTCCCCATTTTGTGTTGGGAATGGTGCAAAACCTATTTTTTCTTCAACGTTGGCGATTGGAGCAGCACCGTTCTCGGCCCATGTCGAACCTGCCCAGCTACCATCTACAGCCATCGCCAGTTTGTCTTGCGGGAACTGTTGCTGGAATGCAATACTGCCAGCTTGTCCATTCAGGGCAACCTGCATGGTTGGACCTGTTTTATCCGTGTTAAAAACTTGATCTATGAATTTGAAGGAATCCAGTAGCCCCGGGCTGTTCACGACCCATTTCTTGCTGGTGTCGTTATACAGCGTGTCCGTCGTACCATAGAGCAGCATTTCCAGTGTTTGCATGGTGACACCTTCACCGTTTGCTTTGCCCACGATCATATTAAGTGGCGTCACACCCGGCAGTTTTTGCTTGATCGTACGTGCTGCTTCAAGTACTTCTGCCCAACTTGCAGGTTTGAACGGAACTTCAAGTCCCGCCTGTTGAAACAGTTCCTTGTTGTACCAGATTCCGCGTGTATCCGAGGTAGCCGGAACGCCGTACACCTTGCCGTCTTCACCTGTAACTCCTGCCTTCAGGTTGTCGATGATGTGTTCTTCCCAATCGGACCATCCCTGAACCTGTGAATCCAGCGGCTCCAGATATCCCGCAGCAGCATCGGATTTGATGATCGACGTATCTTCAGCAATGACATCTGGCGCCGTATCCGGGGATTTCATTTGCAGAACCATTTTGGACGTATAATCGCCTTCACTTGCCAGTACAGGCGCAATGTTGATTTTGATATCCGGGTTTTCTTTCTCGAATTGATCCACCAAGCCTGATTGGAAGAATTTCGTAAGTGTATCTTCAGATCCTGAAGAACGGAACGATACAGTTACTTCCTTCTTGCCGTCACTGGTTGTGCCTGTGCTTGAGCTTCCGCCCGAACAGGCTGTAGTAAGAATGAGCAAGGATGTCATAACTGCTGCTACCGGCATTTTCAATGATATTTTTCTCATGATTCGCTCTCCTCTTGTCGGAATTCAACGAACTCCGAACGTTATGATGTACTCGCAGGTTATCTCTTGCTTCCCTATCTATTTCTGTACGCGGAATCCGCAATAATCCATAATCAGTTCACTAAAGAGCATGTTGGACCATGAAAACCATGGACGTGTATATTCATGTGGATTGTTGGCCGAAAAACCTTCATGGGTCAGTCCGGTATCCGCATCCGTCTTATGGATGAGCTGAAGCAATCGTAGTTTTTCATTGCGATCCTCTGTAGTCAGCCCCTGCATCGATAAAGCGATATGCCAGATGTACCCTTCCGGTGTATGCGGACTACCGATTCCCGCTGCTGCTGTTCCCTCATAAAAATACGGGTTGTGCGTGGATAAAATGAAACGGCGTGTATTCTGATACACCTCGTCGTTCTCCTCCACATATCCGAGATAAGGTAAAGACAGCAGGCTCGGCACATTGGCATCATCCATCAGATTGTGATTGCCTTTCCCATCCGTTTCGTACGCATATATGGTTCCATATTCCGGATGTTCAACGGTGCCATAATCCTGAATACCTTTGTTGATCTGTTCCTCCAACTGCTGAGCATTCGCTGCCAGCGTTTCATCCTCGAACACAGCTTCAGCAATTTCCTGTAGATATCGAAGCGCCACAACAGCGAACATATTGGAAGGAATCAGATAACCATATTCACATCGATCGTCACTGGGACGGAATCCCGACCAGGTCATGCCTGTGTAAGCTGTTTCAGTACCTCGTCCCTCTCGGGTGAGCGTATCGGTTTCGGGAGCATCCAGACGTTGGAATGTGTAGGGTGATTTCGTCTCATGATGCTGTTCCACTTGCCATAACTGCATGATGATCTGGGCTGCTTTACGGAACGTATCATTGAATTGAGTTGTTCTTCCCGTGTTCTTCCACAAGAGATAACTGAGCTGAATCGGATAAGCCAGTGAGTCGATCTCATACTTCCGTTCCCAGATCCAATCATTCATCTGCGTCAGGTCTTCCTGATGTCCTTTTCCACTCTCCGTCTCATTAAAAGCGTTTGCATAAGGGTCCAGGAGAATATATTTCAGTTGACGTTCAACCAGTCCAGCGATCATGTCAGCGATATCTTCATCCTCTGAAGCGAGAACCAGATAAGGTCTGACCTGAGCGGCAGAATCACGTAACCACATGGCAGGGATATCTCCCGTAATCACAAAAGTTGTTCCATCTTCTTTGCGCTGAATTGTGGTTGCCATCGTATTGGTAAAACAATTTTTAAACATTTGGTTGAGTTCCGGATAATCCGGCATACGTTTGTTAACCTGATCAATCATGTCGTATATCGAGGGGGAAATTTCTTGATCATCTCTGGGTGTCAGCATGTTGTCCTCCTTATGTAATCCAGTTTGTTAACCGCTTTCATCATCCTAAAACGAATATAATGTTATGTCAATATATTTATTTGTATATTAGCATGTTATTTTAATTTGAAGACACCAAATAATATACCATTTAAAGCAATTCTCCCCATTTTATCCGCACCAAAAAGAGGCCTCGTTTATACGAAGCCCCTGATTGAACACAATGAATATTAAGTTGTTATAATTAACCCTTTTGTTTCACCATACTCGTTGACTTACCCTTCACCAATCGGGCAGGTAAAACAACTCTGTTCACTGTCATTTCGTTGTTCTGCATACTTTGAAGCACCATCTCGAATGCCTGTTTTCCCATATCAAACTGGCTTTGTCTCATATGGGTTACACGGCTTCCTTCGGCAGCATTTGGACTGTCAAAGCAAATGATGGACATATCTTCTGGAATTCTCAGACCAAGCCGATCCGCTGCCTGTTCTGCAAGTAAAGCAATATGATACTCCGCAGCAAAGAGTGCAGTAATCTGGGGGTATTTCTGTAAATGTTCCACCAGTGTCTCCACATCACGGACCTCGACTTGAGGATCAAACACACTTGGCAGTGTCGAAAGAAAAGATTCTAACCACAGTTCCCTGTTCACCAGAACTCCTTGATCATTGTGAGCCTCAATAATGCCTTCAATTCGTTCTTCAATGGGTGTAGTGTTCGCCGGAGGCTGCGTCAGAAAAGCGATGTGTCGGTGACCGAGATCGAACAAATAATTCATCCCTTCTCGCGCCGCGCCTACATTATCCGTACTGACAGATGAAGCCGGAATGCCTTTCAAGTACCGGTCAATCAGGACAAACGGGAATTTGTTAACGACCAGTTTAAGAATCTCATCGCTGAAATATTCACCCTGTGCCGGGAAAATAATCAATCCGTCCACACCCAGTTCCAGCAATTCCTGAATGCTCTGTTCCTCCTGTTCGGGAATCCCGAAGGAGCGTCTAAGTACGAGAAAACAATCATGCTCTCGTGAAGCTTCTTCCATCCCATATAACAGTTCTGTACCATACATGTCACTGAAATTAGTAATGACCAGACCAATGAGCAGCTTCTTCTCTGGATCTTTAACCGAAGCACGCGGAGCAGGTCTGTTAGGTCTTTCCTGTAACATATCTGCCGTATCAGCAACAAAAGAACCCCGTCCCGGCTGACGAACAATTAATTGTTCACTTGCCAGCATCTCAAGCGCTTTTTTAGTTGTAATCCGGCTAACTCCGAATTCATCACATAATTCCTTTTCCGAAGGAACACGCTCACCCACTTGATATTGATGAAGCTGTATCCGTTCGCGCAAGGATTCAAAGATCTGTTCATACATCGGCTTGGATGCCGAGTCTTTCCCCAATACAAGCACCTCCATAAATACCCATACTTCTCATGTTCTACATCCTAATATATCATGTTATATCATTAATGTGAAGAAAGGAGACAACTCACCTGCTGTCATATGAGAGCAAAAGAAAAAGCATCCCGATGGATGCTTCATTAATCTTAGGCGTCAGTTGTGAATCGAGACAACAAAAAGCCGACAAGCCCTGATACCTCGGCTTATCGGCTTCTTGCTTAGATGGTCAAAACGTAGTTAACATCCATGTCACACTTTGCATAATTAAGGTTGAAGACCCTCAGCGGACGATGGACCCACTTCCGTTTCAGTCTCTTCAGGGCTCGAATCTGGTTCTGGAACTGGTTGTTCTTGTGCTGCGCTGACGAACAATCGTCCAGCTGCTTCCGCCTCTACTTTGTTGCCTGCTGCATCCTGAGCTCGAATCACAATGACTCCACCATCCAGAACAAGGGATGAAGGTGTTGTGTACGTACCCGTGTAACGACCAGGTTCAGTCTCTACCAATGGAATCTCTCCTGCCCCTTGGGCATCCAGATTCAAAGGTAACTGAATACGGAAAGATGCTTGCAGACCAGGTTTACTATCAAATGAAACGGTAACACTCTCCCCTGATGTGATTCGAACATCCTCAGCCGGAGTAATATTCGTAAGTTCTGGCAACGCCGTTTCCACATAGACGGTGCGGGTTACGGTTGTTTTGTTACCAGCGATATCGGTTGCTGTAATGGTAATTGTGTTCTCGCCTTCATTGACCAATACACGGTGACTGAAACTTCTGTCTTTACCCACTTGTACGGTTTGTCCGTTAACGGTTACCTTATCGAGGAATTGTTCCACGACATTACCCGTTACGTGAACCACTTCTGCATTGATGCGATCCCCCTGAACTGGCGTAAGAATCGTCAATTGTGGTTTGGTCTGATCCAGAATAATGACTACGGGGAGTGAACGGTCCGTTGTTTTACCGTCTACAACTGCCTCCGCAGTAATCGCATTAATGCCAGAACGGAGCTTCACACCATATGAGAACTTCCCATTTGCCACCGTTGTAGTGCCAGCCAGATCCTTGCCATTGTAGATCTTGATCTGAGCTCCAGATGCCGGAGACGTTCCCGACACGGTGAAGGTTGATTGATTCGTATACGTGTTTGCAGGTGCTGTGAGCACAGGTGCATTTACCGGATATCTCACAACTGCACGAATCATGTAGTTACCTTCTTCATCAGGTGAAGTACTCCACGCTCCACCTACTCGCTGCCAGCTTCGACCTGCATTTGGACCATCCTCATCGGTAGCGAGTCCCGGAGCGCTAGTTCCAGCTAAACTCTGTACATACACGATATAGAAATCACCCGTTACAATGACCGGTTCCGGGAATTCAACAGTTGTCCATTGATCGTTACGAAGTGCAGTACCGTCAAATGGTCCAGCCAGTTGTCGTCCCGGAGCTCCGCCCGCACCCGAAGCATCATATACGGCATATTGGAACGCTGTGCCTCCAGGTACAGGCCATTCGGTGTTCCAGAATCGGAACGATGCACCTGTCAGTTGAGCGGTCTCCAGCTCTGGTGTCATTCGAACTGCCCAAGCGTTATCCGCAGCATTAAAAGCTCGTGCGTTCTCTGCTGTTCCATCATCATAAGCAATTTCTCCAGGGAAACCGATGAACGGCTTCAAGGCAACATTTGCCTCTGCTGTCCCATTACCAGGTACAGTCACAGTAACGGTTTTACTGTAATAATCAGCAGCCCGGATGGACAGGGTATAACTTCCTTCCAATACCTGAATATCGAAGCTGCCATCTGAACCTGTGCGAACTTCACCTACATTGGCATCTTCCACCACGAGAACGGAAGCGTCAGCCAGTGGTTGTCCTGTCCGCTCATCCGTTACTACACCTTCAATCTGTCCATGCGGGATTGCCTCCAGATTAAAGTTGGCTTTGGCTCCATTGCCATCTGTAATCGTCACCTGTTGAGTTTGAGGATAATAGCCATATGCTTCAGCTTTTAACGTGTAATCACCTGCTACGTGTGTGAAGTTATACTTGCCTGTAGCTGGATCTGTCTTCACCGAACGTCCGGTTTCCAGTACGGTAACCGTTGCACTTGCAGGCAGGCTTTGTGGATTAACCGAACCTGTTTCTGGTTTTTCAACTTCCGGTTGTGGCTGTTTCGTTTTGTTAAATTCCGCTTTGTCTGTCCGCGAAATTTTGTACCATGGATTATCATAGGACGGTTTCGGTTTGTCATTGTTAAGCACAACCGCACTGTCCTCCGTTACCGTCTCCGCAGCAACTCCCAGTACACGGAAATCATCAATGAACCAGCCTGTCTTCACAACACTGTTATCTGAGGTCAGGCGGAATCGGAATTGAACTTCATTACCGGTAAGTGCATCCAGATCATAAAATACGGGTGTCCATTGTTTACCGTTTGTACTATGTGAGAATTTGCCCAGTTCTGACCATGTGGTTCCACCATCCTTGGTGACTTCCACATACCCGTAGTCGTATCCACTCTCAATCTCGTACCAATGATTAAACGTGAGTGTTCCTTCGGACACATCCGTCAAATCAATGACCGGAGATACGAGTGAATAGTTGGAGCCACTCTCGTACGTATTGTCGAGATCAGTCGCCCAGACATTCGGTGGAGAAACCGCGCTGGCAGGTCCCGTTACCGGAATACCGCGTTCCCACTCATCTTTGGTTCCTGAATGAGTCCAGCCGTTATCATCACTGCCATCGAAATGATCGATGTAGATATCCTGAGGCACCTCTACGGTAATGGAGACCTCATTCGATTTGTCGCTTTCATTGCCACTATAATCAAGTGCGGCAACGGTATAATAATACGTCGAATCTGTCACCGTAGCCGTATCTGTAAACGTTGTTCCTGTTGCAGTTCCAATGGATTCATAACCTGCACCTGCGGTTGTGGAGCGATATACGATATAGGATTCGAGATCCTCATCGCTCGGACCCGTCCAGCTCAAAGCTACATTACCAAGAATATCGGCCGTCGCAGACAATCCGGCAGGAGCGCCCGGAGCAATCTCATCCAACTCTTCTACAGCGAAATCATCAATGTACCAGCCAGCCTTTTGCAATGAATTATCGCTCGTCAGATTGAACTTGATGAACACCTGCTGTCCCGCGTATTCACGAAGATCCACATATTGTGTCTTCCAATTGCCACCTGTACCCGTGAAGGTTAACAGCTCTTCGAACACATAATCGCTATCCTCGGAAGCGATGTATACCTTGCCGAAGTCGATGTTATTCTCCAAGTCATACCAGTGCTTGAAGGATAATAACGCCCCTTCTGGACTCTCGGTTAGATCAATAGGCGGCGCAAGCAGATATGCATTGCTATTCGCCACATAAGTTCCTTGCAGATTGGTTGCAATCACCTTGTCACCGGAGTATGCACTTCCAGGACCACTGCTTGGTGCTCCCCATACCCAGGTACTTCCGGTTCCGCCAGTCGTGAAGCCCAGCTGATCTTCTTCAAAATCCTGAAGGTATCCTGGCTTCACACCATTGGACACAGCCACTTTATATACCTGACTTTCGAATCCGTTGTTGCCGTAATCATTCACGCGGATATAATACTCCACACCTTGCGGTTCAATAAGAAAAGCAGGGATTGTCGCTGTATACGTCCCATCTTTGTTATCTCCAGAAATCCGGTTCATCGGCAGATAGACGTACTGGTTGGTACCTGTCGTTTTGGCAAAAGCCTCGACGGAGACTACCGCGACGTTATCTGTCACATGAGCGGTTAATGGTATATCAATGCCTGTAAAGGCTGAATTGACAGGGGTATGTGCCAGTACTGGCTCTTCCAGATCATCTCCGGCTGTAACCACTCTGCCGGATACTGTGCCAATTCCTTCGAGTACAGAACCCACAGCATCAAGGGCATTAATAATGCCGTGACCGTAGCCGTTATTAGGAGAGGTCGGATACTGACTATCCGTTCTCGGCGTGGCTGTATCTGTAATGATCTGCTCCAGCTGATCCACCGTAAGGGAATGATTGGCCTGAAGCAGCAGTGCAGCAAGTGCAGTTGTATGCGGGCCTGCCATGGATGTTCCGTTCCAGCCTCCCTCATATACTCCGCCCGGAACTGATGAACGGATATTCACACCAGGTGCAGATACTTCCGGTTTGATCTCACCATACGGGGATGGGCCCAGCAGGGAGAACGAAGCCAGATTTCCGTTGATATCGGTTGCTCCTGTAGCAAAACTTTCAGGATAGTTGGCTGGGTTAGCAACAGAACCAGGTCCGCCCGGGTTACCCAGTCTCACATTTCCTGCGGAGAATTCCGGGAAAATCTGAGCATCACGCCAAGCTTGGACCATAGGACGGAACCATTCATCCAATCCTGCGCCTCCGCCCCACGAGTTGTTAACAACATCCGGTGCAAGTTCAGGATGCAGATTACCTTCCGCATCCACCGGAGCGATCAACCATTGTCCGCCATCCAGAATAATGGCATCTGTTGTTTCCGGATTGAATATCCGCACACCAATCCATTTTGCACCGGGAGCAACCCCGATCTGGTTGGTACCATCTGCTTCGGAGCCAACCATCGTACCCATCGTGTGCGTACCATGTCCGTCTTCGTCCGCAGGGAGGGAAGCATTACTGTGCGGATCATACCAGCTCAGTTCGGGATCAACGATATTGCCCGAGGCATCCAATCCCCGCCATTTGCTGCGAAGCGCAGGGTGAGTATAATCCACACCGCTGTCCAGATTGGCAACAACAATCCCTGTTCCATCGATGCCCCGATCCCACACGGCTGGCGCATTGATGTAATCCAAGTTCCATTCCACGTTCTCTGTCGCAAGCTTGTCCTTTGCAGCAGGCTCTTTGTCTTTGTCTTTGACACCGACTGAAGAGTCTTTAGCTGGCGTTTGGACAGCATCTTTGCCTGGTGCCGCATTCGCCGGTTCTTTACTCACTTCGGCTTTCTGTAAGTATCTCGTCTCATTCGGTAGAATCTTCTCCACCTCAGGCAGCAGCGCAATCTGTTCCATGACTTCTTTGGTACTCGTTACTGCCAGTGAATTGACGATAAAATAGCTTTTATATTCTTTGACCTTACCCAGGTCAACTTCCTTTTCCAGATAAGTTTCCAATGGATATTGTGTACGCGAGGCCGTTTCCCGCAGAGAGCTGACGACCGAATTACGAACGGACAGCTTTGTGGCTGAAGCCGTTTGTTTGGCGATGGTCGCCTTTTCAAGGGCCTGTTTGGAGACTGCTGCTGTATCCACCTGTTCCTTCATTTTCACCAGATAGGTCACATATTCACTACCATCAAATTCTTTGGTCAACTTGGCGTTTACTTTGGACTCCGTAACTTTGGCAAGTCCTGATTTCATATCCAATTTGGATGATGTGGAGTTTTCAGCTGAAACCGGATGAATGATCGAAAATGCAAGGAGAAGCGAGAGCCCCATGGAGATGGGCTTGCGTAACCGATTAATCTTTATCAAACTTTTCCACTCCTTTTACCCGGTTTTTTAATTTAGTCTGGTACATATGCCCTTCTCTACAGAATGAAACGGTAAATAACCTTTATTGCGTACGAAATAGATACCCTGGATTTCACATAAAGCCTCACCTCCTTTACAGGTCTGGTTAGGGAACAATATGAGTCAGAAGAGATAACAGATCAGTCTATGATTTTTTACTTGGAAGTTTAGGAGATTGAATGAATCGGATTAAACCATGTAAGTGAATAGTTTGGGTGATTGAATAATGCAATGAGAGTGAATGTCTATAAGCATTCATGTGGAAGGGTAATCTGGAGCGTTAGCAGAACGCTTGCTAAGGAGTGGTGGATATGACTTTCGATCGTGATTCGAGTGAGTAGTTAAACATTTTAATTACATATAATAGTCGATTAGGAATTTAATTGGATTTTATTGGTATAGTATAAAATCATTATTCGATATATACAAGCACTTTATTGAAAAATATAGAAAATAAGTCTATTTAATGCTTTTATGTGTCTCATGTCGCTTACGTATTCATACTCTCATTTCGCATTTATGTATTTCATTTCGCTTAATCAACAAATGTAGTAGTTCTATGAAACTACGACTTGATGTTCAAGGTTACTATTCAAACAAAGTGGCAAAGCAGAGGCTCATCCTACTGTGTCAATTTTCGTTTATGGCGTGTTCGAATCGTGTATTCCCTCTCCGTAATCGTCTGAGCTTATAAATGTTAATTTGTGAACTATATATGAATAAAGTATATATTTAACAAAAATAGTACAGAAAATCATGAAAACTGTATTGTATATATTTGGAATTAAATGTAGGATTATCTTGTAACATACATTTGGCGCCAGATCAACCTCACTCTCATCCTAGGAAATGACTGTGAGGAAAGCTACTGCTCTATTGATCTTTTGTCTTTTTGTGAACAGTACGAACTCTAATCTAATTTAAATTTTATATACCAAAAGGAGATGTTTGATTGTGAAAAAATATCAAAAAACAGCAATTGCAGCTCTTTCTTCCATGGCGATGCTTTTAGCATCTGTTCCAGCGGTATTCGCTGATGAAGCTCTTACGCTAACTAACCCTTCCTCCCAGGAAGTTCAGACACAACAACAGTCCCAAGCACAAGAAATTAATATTTTTGCCCCAAATCCCTTAAGAGAATATTTCAATGGTGGATATAGTACCGATATTTACTTGAGTGGAAAAGTCACCTTTAGGTTTAACCCTCTTACAACAGGGGAATATGTGTTTAAAGTTGAAGATATGAGTGGAACCCTGAAGGGAGATGGAAGAGTAATCGTGTCTGATTATGGAACGAAAAGCATCACTCTTGAGAACTTGTATGGTTATCATAAAATTGTAGCTTACTCACCCAATGGTTATGGTGGAAGCTATGACATTTACTACTAATGATTGGTAGTAATAGATATCACAATTATTTATAAAAAGTTCTAACCCCATGGCTCATATGAGTCATGGGGTTACTTTATGATTTTTATAGAAACGATTGAGTCGGCCTCAGATCAAAATTTATATCTCATCATGTAATGTTCACGCCGCCACTTGCATACCCGACAACCGTATTCACAAGTGTGAGTCCGGCTGCCGTTGCCGAGAACACCAGCAGCAGACGTGTCTGTGCAGTAACAGGTATAGTCAATCCGGTTGTTATGCCATTGGAGATACTACCCAATGCAATAATACCGGTGAGTGGAGGTGCCAGTGTAACGACCGCCCCCGGAACCGCAGTAAATGCATTATCAGGAGTAGGTGAACTGAATAATTGCGCAGTGATGGTCACCGTTGAACCAACCAAGGCCAAGGCTGCTGTGGTACTGAAATAGGCAGCAATCGAAGTTATAACACCATCCCGTGGAACAGAGAACGCAAAGTTAATGAGTGGTCCGACAATCGTTCCCGTTAAATCAATCGTGCCACCCAGAATGCTGACTCCTGTTGCCGAGCTGCCGAAACCGATAAGGCTTGTCGTTCCAACCAGTCCACCAAGAATCGTTGTTAATATGGCAGGTCCGCCAGAAGCAAACGGTATAATGGCTCCAGAACCCGTAGCCCCAGTAACACCAGTGCTGCCAGTTACTCCCGCAATCCCAGTTGCACCGGTCGCCCCGGTTACCCCTGCAATTCCGGCTGCACCCGTATCTCCTGTCACACCTGTTGCCCCGGTAGCCCCGGTGACTCCCGCAAGTCCAGCTGCACCCGTAGCCCCGGTGACTCCGGTGGCTCCTGCTACGCCAGGATCACCTGTCGCTCCTGTAACGCCAGCTACCCCAACAGCTCCTGTACTCCCCGTTGCACCTGTCGCTCCTGTTGCGCCACCTGCTGGGCCTGCCGCACCCGTTGCTCCAGTAACACCTGTTGCACCTGCTGGTCCCTGGGCACCAGCACCTCCCGGTGTACCAGCTGGACCTACACCACCCTGAGCACCAGCAGCGCCAGCCGGGCCTTGTGGACCAGGTACGCCCTGAGGACCCGCTGGTCCTGCAGGTCCTGCCGGACCTTGACTGCCTATGTTTCTAAGCCCTGTTGTGATTGCCAATTCGGTCGCCCGGATCAAAATGACCAGTTGATCTTTCTCAGCCGAATCGATATTCCCCTGTAAAATGACAGATAGGAGCACATCCAGCAATTGTTGCAAATTGGTTCCCACACTGATCGGAGAAAATGGAACGGCCTCTGCAGATACAATGGTAAGCTCCAAGATCGCTTCGAGATCTGCCTTGGTTCCCTTTTTCAAATCCGAGCAATGAACCAGAGCCAGTAATTTACGCAGTACCTCAATCAGAAGTGAAACATTGTGAGGCGTGGGATTGGCAAAAACCTGTACAATTGCTCCCTTCAACTCACCAATTAATTTGAGAAGGAATTCGGCTTCTTTGTCAAAACACTTATGATGGTGGTTATTGTGATGATGATTGTGGTGGTTATGATGGTGCTCGTGATGGTGTTCTTTGTGCTGCTCTTGGGGATGGTCACAGTCCTCAGCTTTTTTTTTCTTAAATCCGCTCCAACCATATCTGATGCGTTTCTTTGGTTTCATCTTTTTGCAGATCCTCCTTAGTGAGTCTCAATTAATCCATTACAGGCGAACATCACTGGTTTGATGATATCAGTATATTAGCAAGCAAGAATTTCGTGATTATTATATAAGTAAATTTCCGAATTACAGTTTTCAGCTTGGAGGAACCTCCATTATCATGGAGAGGATTTTGCATGGAAGTCAGCCCTATGTATAGCCCAACCAAAAGAGCGCTATCCGATGAGTACAATACCCCTGGATGCGCCCTTTTTATATTTACAGTATTTATTTATCTTTGTTGATTAGTCCAATTTAATTTTGAAAACAATAGGCGCATTACTTTTCACAGTTGTCGTTGTGATCGTCAGTGCGTCCGCTGTTCTCTCCCATTTTGGCTGTTCTTCATAGCCAAGTACCTGAATATCTTGAATGACCCCTTGAAAATGATGAGAATTTTCCTTCAGGGATTTAATCTGCACCACCCCGTTATCTGGATAGGCAAGAACTGTGGCATACAGATCGCTTTCTTTTAACGTAAAACGTATATCTTCACTCGTAAATATCTTCGTATCCCCATCCGTGAATTGCCCTTCCTTCACCTCTGTCGGACCCTCGCCAAACGTACGCCAGAATGACGTGTCATAGATCGCTTCCCCATTCACTTCCAGCCACTTGCCAATGCTCAGCAAAATCTCACGATCTTCTTCCGGTATGCTGCCGTCTGCTTTGGGCCCAATGTTCAGCAGTAAATTTCCGTTTTTGCTTACAATATCGACGAGATCCCGAATGATCTCTTCAGCCGTTTTATAGTTATTATTTTCCGTATAACACCATGAGTTTTTAGCGACAGCTGTATCCGTTTGCCAAAAATAGGGCTTGAGCTCAGCGAACTGTCCCCGCTCCACATCCGGAACGGCACTCCCAAACATGTAGGCCTCATGTTTATAATTGATAGCTACAGGCACGCCCCACTCTTCGCCTTTGTTATAATAATAGGCAGCAAATTTTTTAAGATAGGGTTTGAACGCAACCGTTTGAATCCACCAATCAAAATAAAAGACCTTTGGCTGATATTGATCGACCAGTTCACAGCAGCGAATCAACCAGTCCTCCAGATACTCCTCGGTTGGAGGTGAGTCATACAAGTCGAAGTGATCCTTGGGTTCAGGCATGGCAGGCCAATAGAAATCCCCACGCTCCAGGGGTTCCTTAATATCTGAATCAAACTCCTTCCCGTGAGACATGAAGAACCAGTGCTCGGCGCGGTGAGACGACACGCATAATGTCAGCCCCTGCTTCTCGTATGCAACCTTCATCTCACCCAGAAGATCCCGTTTGGGGCCCATTTCATATGTGTTATAGTGAGAGATAGAGCTTTTATACATCTGAAAACCGTCATGGTGCTCAGCCACAGGCATAACATATCTCGCTCCAGCCTGTTTGAATAACGTTGCCCATTCGTCTGCATCGAACTTCTCTGCACGAAACATCGGAATGAAGTCTTTATATCCAAAGTCCTTATGAGGTCCATACACCTCAAGGTGATGTTCATAAGCTTTGGTGCCTTGTATGTACATATTTCGCGAATACCATTCGCTATCATAGGCCGGTACAGAATATAGCCCCCAGTGAATGAATATGCCGAATTTCGCTTTTGGGTACCATTCAGGAACTTGGAAGGCGCTAAGCGAACTCCAGTTGTCCTTGAATTTACCGCTCTCAATCGTTGCTTCAATATGTTGCAAATATTCGTTTTTGTCCATGAGATGTTCTCATCCCTTCTGTTATTGTCTGTAGTTGTATTGTAGTGCTACGGCCGAAAGATAGACATGCAGAACACTAACTTTTAGATGGACAATAATAACCTTGTATGGAGATGAAAAGTATGAATCACCAAACTTTGCTTACGAACTACCTGTCCAATCTCCAAGTCGAATTATTCATGGTCAATTACAATCGGTGCGATACGGATTGGCGGGATCTGGATTACACGCCCGATTACAGCAAGTTTTATTTCATATGCGAAGGTGAAGGTTGGCTCAAAATTGGGGATGAGGAGTATTATCCTGCGCCTAATCAGCTTATTTTAATGCCAGAGGGGATCCAACAGTCTTACTCTGCCATTAATGAAAGTCCTTTTCTCAAATATTGGTGTCACTTTAGCGCGAAGGTTGGGGGAATCAATCTGTTCCAAATTCTGAAATTCCCACACATCTGTACGATAGATCAACCTGAGTTGATTCAAGCAATCTTCAGCAGTATCCTTACATATGCAAAATCCGACGAAGTCTATGGCCATATGATAGCCAAGAGCAAACTAACCGAGCTACTGTCCCACTATATAATGAATCTGGATCTGGATCAGATCTCTTTTATTAACGTGCCTGTCATGGAGAAACTGTCCACTATTCTGGCTTATATTGATTCCAACATCGAAGAGAATATTTCGGTTCAGGATCTGGCCCAGATCGCCTACATGCATCCAAATTATTTCATTCGATTCTTCAAGCAGCAGATCGGTGTTCCTCCGATCCTCTATATTACTGGCAAAAAAATCGATAAGGCCAAGGAGTTGCTGGCGTGCACCCCGAACACAATAACCACCATCGCCGAGCATCTCGGTTTCAGTGATTTGTATTATTTCTCCAGACAGTTCAAAAAGCATACAGGGTTAACTCCAACGGAGTACCGCAAACAAAAAACGGGAATTACAACGAAACATGGTCTATAAATAAACTCAAAGCAAAGAGAGAGTTCCCTCATTCGGAACTCCCTCCTATAGACTTGTTTCTGTTCGATTCATGCTGAGTCACTTTCTTGAGTTCGCTCAAATAAGCATAACCATAGTTTTGATCCGGCTCAAGATATGCCCCTTCCGCCCACTCGTTCCAGGCATTAACAAAAAGATATTCACTTTTGTACAGCGTCCTCGCTCGTTCCATCTGTCTGGACAGATACAGCCCAAACTTCTCTGGGGTGGCCCCAAGCGTACTCTGTCCGTCAACACCTCTCCGCGGTGTATTATCCCAATTGACAAAAGCACCTGGATAGACAATTTCTCCGTTACGGTGTGGTGTTCGTTCGAGAATGGAGGACCATACCTTGTCGTAATTCACAGCAATATGCTGCTGTCCCTTGATGTTCATTTCGATCCAGATTCCATTCATATGTCCATGTGCAAACGTATAATGCGGTTCAAATTCCATACTCGCATCAAAGATCTGACCATTAAATGTAGGGAATCCACCAATGGTCTGCACAAAATGAATCCCTTTCAGGCCATGCTTCAAAGCCAATTCACGCCAAAACTGAATCATTTCCTCACATTGCGGAATACTGGCTGGTCGATAGATCAGAAATAATGGCTTACCTTCCACTCGAATATATCGTTTGTCCTTAAATACTTTTACCAGATAATTAAAATGTTCTTCCCAATCCTCTCGATCCCCATAGTTCTGGGCCATGAGAATATCGGATTCTTGCCCATCCCATTTTCTTGTCCATGTCTCATTGGCCCAGGACAAGCAAAAAGGAAAATCAGGCTCCCCACTATCCAAAATTTCATTCACCGGTTTTTCCAGCAAACGCTTGCCTTTGAACCAATAATGATAATAACAAAATCCATAAATGCCATGCTGTTTAGCCGTTTCCGCTTGCCATTTTCGTACATCTGGATCGGAAAGGTCATAATATTTCCCCTGAAATGGCTGTTTAGGCTGATGATGACCCGAATATAAAGGCGCGGCTTTTTTTACATTGGTCCATTCGGTAAAACCGTCCCCCCACCATCGGTCGTTCTCCTCAATCCGGTGAAATTGGGGCAGATGCAGAGCAATTACCTTCAATCAGAACTCCTCCAATGCAGCAACATGATGCAGCCTACGCTCCTGTGATTTTTGGGATGATTTATATGAAAATGATATCCAGCAGTCGCAATGTTTTTTGTAGATGGGATTGATTATATTTCATGTATGCCAGAGCATGGCTAGCGGCCAGTCTCCTTGCATCAACACTCTGCCAGTAATGTTCAAACTTCTGGGTGAGTTCTTCACAAGAGTTGTATTGTTGAAAGTTACTAAGGTCAATCACGTTGCTCTGATTCACAGATGGTCCTATGAGTTGAAACGTCCCACATGCGGCAATTTCCATCACGTTTTTGATTGATTCGCCACGATGAATAACCAGTTTGCTTCCGTTATATAACATCTGACGAGCTTCATTCGTATGAACAGGATTGAAATCCCCGATCTGTGCCCAACCCTTTCCATCTACCCGAACCTTTTTGTTATCCAAAAGACCCGATTTGGCAACAGCGGTGACGATGTCATCCGGTTCTGCATCCCCGATGATATAAACATCCGATTCGTACTCCGGGGGAACAGCTTGCGGACAGAATATATGTGGATCAGGCGGCATGAACAGTTCATGACTACCAGTGCTTCCCATATGATGCTGATCATCGCTTATTTGGGTTGAATGTTGTGTAAACACGTGATTAAAAATCGGTAGAATAGTTTCGCTTTGGTTCACTTGTTGATCGGCAGACAACCAGATGGCCTTTTTCACGGTGGATGTCCTTAATGCTGTAATATTCTCATCCGGCAAGTTTTCTCCGCTTCCGATAACCATAATCAGGTCAACATCATTAGAAGACAAGCAGGCTGACACGGATTCGATATATTTAATCTCATTCACATTTCTCACGAGATGTTTCAGACTCTGTTCAATCAGGACGCAATGTGATGACATTTCTCGGTCATTACAAGGAGTGATAAGAAGCACATTTAACTCCTTATAGATCACTTTTGGTACTTCTCGGGTAGGTATGCTTCCCACCTGCATCATTTTCAGCCATTGCTGATTCAGTTCCAATTGCTGTACTTCCATATGTTTACGCATGGATTTGAGTTTCCTGTTCAGAACCACATTCATCTGTCTCAGGAATAACCGGTTCGCATCATGAACTGAACGTTTCTTTTTTGTGGACTTAACCTGCGTTCTTGACTTCTTTTGGATAACAAACCCTCCTGTTCCATGCGAAAACATTCTCTGCCTACAATATGCACGAAATAGTGTTTCGCTAACTCTTTTTGTGCAAAAGGGGCTTTATCCCAAGTATATAATGTGTGGCCACCCGGATCATTCCAGATCTTGTCCTCATAGAATATAAGAATACTATATAGGAGATGATATCTTTGCCAACTTTTGATAGCATCCTTGTCACCGGTAATCAGACCATTAACCAAGATCTGCAAGTTAATGGTAATCAAACCGTTGGTGTCGATCTAAACGTCAATGGCAGTCAGACCATAACAGGCAGCCTTCAAATCAACGCCAGCTCCTCGATTGTCAACCATTTGGGTGTAGGCGGAGTGATTGAAGCTGGAGATAGCGTTAAGGCCGCTACACAATTAATGGCACTTAATCAACCTACTCTTCCAGTCTCCCTCCCCGTTTTGCAACAATTCAGATATTACAATCCTGGTGTTGCAGGTCAACCCGGTCTGGTCTTAACAGGGACTGCTGGCAATCAATATATACTGTTCGTTGATGAAAGTAGCGGGACACCCCATCTCGCCATTCAACCCGTATAAGATAACCCTGAATCAGATGAGTTTCACCAAAAGAAGCGATATCCGTGTACACTCCGGATATCGCTTCTTTTGGTTTCTTTTTTGATGAAGCCTGGTTATAACTCCATCCTTTTATAAATCTGTGATCAATACGGACATGACACTCTTGCTTTCCAGCTGGAACTTCATCAATACATCGTCGCGCAGCTTTACCTGTATGTTGCCCGTTTTCTCCTCATCATTGAAGAGGACTAAAGCTACGGAACCATCGGCATTTTTAAAAGCCACAGAACAAATTCCATCACCACAGGATGTTGATTCGATCCGAACAGCCTTCGGGCGGATCACAGCACTGAAATGAGCCAGAGCATAATAATCAAGTGTATACGTAAGTTCCTTTGTTTGCTGATTCACCTGTACGATCCCACGACACGTACTGCGGCCAAATCCCGGAACGGTTGGCCCGTTGTTCTCGTCAAGTGCCATATTCCAAAGTACAAAGGACTTGCTGTAATTGCGAAGAATCTGAATTCCCGTTCGCATCACATTTGAGAAGGCTTGCTCAAATGGCGGAATCCACTCTCCACCCGAACCTTCAGTGAAATGCACTTCTTTACTTGCAAAAGCTTCATAAACCTTCGTTTGAGCAGAAGCATCGCCCCCGTACCAATGCCAGGCTACGCCATCCACTTCCTCTCCCGCTTGTTCAAGTACAGTCAGGGGATAGTCCGGTTGATCCCAGTTGTGATCGTAACAGAGAATTTTGGTTGAAATATCGTTGTTAACAAAGGCTGGTTTGAGATGATTTTTGATAAAATCTGCTTGGGCCTCGGCTGGCATCAACATACCAGGATAGTGCCCGGGTTCATAAAGCGCCTCATTCTGTGGTGTAATGGCATGAATCGGTAATCCATGCTTGCCATAGGCTTGAATGTATTTCACGAAATATTCAGCATAAACGGGATACCATTCAGCCTTTAATTGTCCGGTAATCATCGATCCGCTCGTTTTCATCCATCCCGGTGCACTCCATGGTGAAGCAAACAGCTTCAGTTCAGGATTCAATGCCAACGCCTTTTGCGTTAGAGGAATAACGTCCTCTTCATCATGTGTAATGCTGAATTGGGTTAATTTCGGGTCTACCTTCTGTTCTGGCATATCGTTATAACTGTATATCGTTCTCGCATAGTCCGAAGCTCCCATCGGATTTCGGATGACCGAGAGCCCAATCCCTTTCTCTGGATGGAACAGCCGGGTCATAACCTCTTCCCGCTGCTCCTCACTCAAGATTTGGTTGATCAAATAGGCAGATGAATCGGTAAAAGAAGCACCAAATCCGTCCATCTCCTGATACGTTAACTGATCATCCAGATGGATGGTCGTTGTCTCCTTATCAGCATCTAGTGGTTTCAATTGCTCTTGGGATAGAGATAAAAATAAATCTCCTTCACCCGTAGATTTGTACATTTTGAATGTAGTCATAGGATTCTCCTTTGTATTTCTATTATTGAATGCCTAGTTTCTCTTTGTTCAATTTCATCTTTTCACTGCGTACCTTCACAATCTCTTCCCAACGGTTCTCACCTAAAAATGACTTGTAAGAAGCCAGTGCATTGTCATACGAGGCATCATCCTTGGACCGTACCATACTGACCAGCGTTGTATTCCACTTCGTATTGATTGCTGACAACGCACGAGCTTCAGGTGTACCTTGATCCGGGCTAATATTCTCCAGAATAAAGTGTGGTTTCAGCTTGCCTTTGCCCCACTCCTGCATCTGTTTAATCGCTTCCGGAAAAGCATCTGCACTGAGTGCTTTGTGGCGGTCATGACCGAAGAACATAAACTCACCCATCCGATAATCCTTTTTGAATTGATCTGCGTTATTCAGTTGCATGTCTTTCACTGCTGGCAGCAATTCTACACTACCGTCGGCTTTGGTTTGGTAGGTTTCCCCTTCGATCCCGTAATTCATAAGCGTCTGTCCTTCTTCACTCAGCAAGTATGTGAATATCTGAATGGCCTTGGCCGGATCTTTACAGTCCTTGGAAATGAAATTGATCATCCACCCGGTTATTCCGGATTGATTCAATGTTGGTGCATTACCTTTGGTACTCTGCGGTCCATCGATAGCAACATATTCTTTGCCTGGATTGGCACTCATGTAGATTTGCAGGTTTCCTCCTTGTTGAGGTGTACCGTCAAGCAGCATGGTCGCATATTTACCGGACTTCACTTTTTCCTCAAAAGCGGTTCCATCATCGGCAAAACTGTCATCACTGATATTGCCGTCTCTATACACGGTGTTCAATGTTTTCAACCACGTGAGGTAATCTTCATCCAGATTACGATCATAGAATTCTCCATTCTCGTTCTCAAGCGGAACACCAATGAAGTCTTGCAACGTATCTCCGAGTGAACCCGTTCCTTCTCCTACGGCATTAAAGCCGAATGGAATCAGCGCAGGGAACTCTTGCTTAATTCGTTTCATCACATTCTGGAATTCTTCTGGCGTTCCAATGACCGGACTACCCAAAGCTTCGTACACATCTTTACGAATGATAAATGCCGTTTTGGCAGGAATGTTACCGCTATCATAATCATCTTGTGTATTGGAATAGTTCGGGTAACCATAGGTTTTGCCATCCGCCAATTGGAACCAGTTCAATGTATCGGCAGCCGCAACTTTATTGAAGTAAGGATCATATTTTTCCGCCAGATCGTTCAGCGGCATCGCCCAGGTTGCAGCTTTTTGTACCACAGGAGAATTGGAGTCAAATACGGTCAGCAAGTCAGGCATATCTCCACCTGCGAAAAAGGTGTTTAACTTGGTATCATCACCTGTGATGAATTTAATATTGATGTTCAGATCCTCTTTGATTTTCTTGGTAACAATGTCCTTGCCAAAATCGGTGTTCCACCAGTCCGCATTGACGTACCATGTCAGGTCGGTAGCCTCTTCCTTTTTATCCAACTGCCAAGCTGGCTTTTCCGGGTCAACCGTATAACGATCTTCAATGGAAACCCAGTTTCCTTCACTTGAGCCCCCAGATCCACCACTGCAACCTGTAATCATAAGTACGGCTGTGAGCAGTGTTGCGAGCAATTTAATCCCTTTTTTGCCTGATGCCTTATTCAACTTCAACATATTTTTGTTCCTCCTCAAAATAGGGTATTGGTTGCTCCTATTCCTTGACTGCTCCGAGCATCATTCCCGAGATAAAGTATCTCTGAACGATGGGATAGATCAGCACGATAGGTAGTGTCGTAATGACAATGGTGGCTAGCTGCACGCCTTTGGTCGTTGTTTCTATCACAGCCGAACCCCCGACATTTTGCATGGATTGTGTCTGGGACTGAACTATAATCTCATACAACATCATCTGAAGTGGATACAGTGACTGATCGGTAATGTATAACTTGGTTGTCATGAAGTCGTTCCATTGCCCCACCCCATTAAATAGCGCAATTGTAGCCATGGCAGGCATGGAGAGTGGAATGAAGATTTTCAGGAAAATATGCCAATCCCCTGCACCGTCAATCTTGGCCGATTCTTCCAGAGAATCCGGGACATTCCGGAAGAAATTCATCAGAATCACGACATCATAGAAGCTGAATAACGCCGGGATAATGTACACCCAGAAGCTGTTAAGCAGGCCAAGTGATTTGATTAACAGATACGTCGGGATCATGCCACCGGAGAAGAACATTGTAATAACACCCATGGCAACGTATAATTTACGGCCTCTTATGTACTTTTTGCTCAGACCGTAACCAACCATGGCACAAAAGAACACATGTGTAACAACGCCAATCGTTGTTTTGGACACCGATATGAAGAAGGCCTGCCAGATGCCCTGATCATTGAATACAGCTCTGTAATTCTCCAGCGAGAATTCCGGTGACCAGAAGATGAACCCACCTTCCGCCAACGATTTGCCTGAGCTAAAGGAAGAGATGATGACATTCCAGAGCGGAACCAGAATAACGATCGTACAGATGATTAACAAAATCATATTTAAGGTATCAAAGATCCGACTATCGAGATCTTCTTTTGCCACCTTTCCATTCACGCGGGATGCCTCCTTCTACAACACAGATTGATTATCGTTTAATTTGCTTGTGATTTTGTTTGCCGTGACGAGCAGAATGACAGAGATGATGGAGACACCCAAGCCAACGGCCGTTGCATATGAAAAGTCACCCTGAGACATCCCCATACGGTAGACGTACGAATTGATGACTTCCGCTTTATCGCGGTTCTGGGAGTTCATGAGAACCAGGGTCTGATCCAAATTTGACCCTAATAAACCGCTTACAGTTAAAATCAGATTTAGGCTTATGATTGATTTCATGTTGGGCAATGTGATATTCCAGATCTGTCTAAGACGGCTTGCACCATCAATTTTGGCAGCTTCATAATACGTTGGGTCAATCTTTGCCATGATCGCCAGATACAGAATCGTTCCCCAACCTGCTTCTTTCCAAATATCCGATAACGTAGCAATCCACCAATACTTGCCTGCATCCAGCAAGATGTTCTGCGGTTGCGAGATCACTCCCAGGCTAAGTAACAACTGATTAAATAACCCCGTTGTCGAAAACCAGGTGATCAGCATTCCCCCAAGTACGATCCAGGACAAAAAGTGAGGTAAATATGAAACCGTTTGCACAAACTTCTTGAATCGTCCGCTGTTTAACTCGTAGATCATGATTGCGAGAATGATCGGAATGACAAACCCGATACCTAATTTCAAAAAACTGATCCCCAGCGTATTCACAACTGCATCCCAGAAGTATTTATCTAATAAAATGATTCTGAAATTATCGAGCCCTACCCAAGGAGCGGTAGCAAGCGTATCAATGACCGTGTAATTTTTGAAGGCAATAGTCAAACCGTAAATCGGGATGTAACAGAAAATAATCATAAAGATAATGCCTGGGATAATCATCGATTGAATCTCCCATTGTCTCCGATAATCGACTATGAATTCTTTAATCCGTTGCCCGATGGGTTTCTTCCCATTGGGACTGATCGCATTTTTACCGGTTGAAGTCTCTACGGCTAATTTATCCACGTTTTTTTACTCCCCTCCATCATGCATACATGTTTATAAAAACGTTTTTATTTTTCGGCATAAAAATCCCCTTTGCTTTTATTTATGTAAAAAAAGACCGGAGAAGAAGCTGAGTCAACTTATGTACGGTAGTCTTTCCGGTCGATCTTCACATGGCTTGAACCTCTAACCACCAGCTCACCCGCCAATTTCTGTGCAGCCCCTTGTTCTTTCTCCTTGATCATACCCACCAGTTGATTGATTGCCAGGATACCCTGTCTTGCAATTTGATTTCTTACCGTTGTGAGTGGTGGAGAAAAATACTGTGCGATATCAATATCGTCAAAACCCACGACACTAACATCCTGAGGCACTTCAAAGCCCTCAGACTTCAACGCATGCATACAGCCAATTGCACTCAAGTCATTCCCTGCAAGAAATGCATCAGGCCGCTTGCCGGGGTGTAAATGAAGAAAAGATTTTATCGCACTATACGTGCTCTCCTCCTCAAAGTACCCTTGTATAATGTAATCTTCATCGATTGGAAGCTGGTACTCCCGCAAAGCAGCCAGATAGCCATCCCTACGCTGTACACTGTCAAACATCGTATCCACACCCGAAATATAAGCAATTTTCTTGTGCCCCAGCCCAATTAAATACTTGGTTGCTTCATAAGCCGCCACATACGAGTCAAAAATGACACTTCCCATCGTATCACTCTGATAGACCCGATCCAGAAAAACCGCCTTGATCTTGTCTTTCTCCATGGCGATAATATCTTGCTCATCAATCCGAAGCTCTTCGTAGATAATGACACCATCCACCCGCCGACCCAGAATATTACTCATAATAACGTGTTTATCCTTGGTCACAAATACATTCAAACCATACCCAAGACGATCACATTCGCGAGACATTGACTCAACCAGCTTATAGAAATACGGACCTGATACACTTGTGGTGAAAAAACCGAGCATTTTGGTTTGACCAGACTTCAATAGCTTGCCATTCAGATTGGGCACATAATTTAAACGCTCTGCCACCTTAAGAACATGTGATTTCGTCTCCGGGTTCAAGACATCCACACCATTCAAGGCGTTGGAGACCGTAGATATGGATACGCCCGCTTCCCTTGCTACATCTTTAATCGTTATCTTTGCCATAAGTTTTGTTCCTTTACTATAAAAACGTTTTTATAATGTTTAAATTATCATAAAACCGTGTTCATGGCAACACTTTAATTTGTGAGTTCAGGCATTATGTACTTTATTCATAGCTATATACCGCTGCGGGCGAAAAAAAACGGCTCATATATGAGCCGCCGTTCATGAAGCTTTAGCTTTCTATTCCTCATCTTGGATATACATGGCGTGAATCTGTTGCAGCTGCTCTTCCAGACGTTCCAAGCGAACAAAACGATCCGCTCGAATATATTCCTTCTGCTCCACAAGCATGATCATTGTTGGAACAGTAAAAATAAGAAACTTGGATGCAACCTCTTCCACTTCGTTAGCATTAATGTGACCGAGGTATATTGATGGATAAGGTTCCAGCAACGCCCTGATCTTGGGGAGTAAAGCGTGACATACACTGCACTCTGGACGAGATACATACAAAAAAACCAATTCATGTTGTTGAATAACTTCTTCAACCATTTCTATGGATGTTAACTCATGAATATCTTTCATAGAAACTCAACCCTTTCGATCATTCAATAGCTTGCTCATTTAAACTTTTTCTTTTCAAGTATAGCCTATGTGCGTTAGAATCAAATGGAATATATCCCCATATGAAAGAGGTTATGGTATGAAAAAATCATTCTTATTTCTGTTCACTACCCTGGTTGTTGTGACTTCCTTCTCGGCGTATACACCTGTGTCGAATGCCTCAGGCGATATTGGAGTCAGCTTATTGTCCGATCGTCAGCAAGGTACAGTAAAGTAGAACTTGTTCAGAAAGTAATAGGCGACAATTCGGATAACATCTGAATTAGTCGCCTGCTTTCATTTATTCTTATTGATTTTTATTTCCAATCTCTCTTCCGAAGATAAGATTCGAATACAAAAGTTCCAAACGGCAGTAGACCGGCGAGTCCACCCATTAACCAGCGTGTTATCTTCCACTTTTTGACCAGAGCCAAATGCACTAGTGCAATAAGATACAAAGGAAACAAAATACCATGAATCATGCCCATTACGGCTACAGCGGAAGAGATATCTGCAAAATATTTCAGAGGCATAGCAATAAAAATCAATAGAAGTAAGGATACACCCTCCCATATGCCCGCAATTCTGAATCGGCCTGTCACTGTCTTCATAAAGTCCATTCTCACCTTTCCCGCTAATCGTTTGTGAAATATGTAACTTGTAACATGATACAAAAAAGCTCACGCCACATCTCCTTACAGATATGTCGTTCTGAAGCTCATATTCAGTATAACGTATGACTCCGATTCGAAGATGCTTCAAATTTGAATAATTATTGAATCCATAAAACCAAACCAGATTCCCACATCAGGTCTTACGGATTCAAGTCGTCTCACGCTCAATCAGCTGGTATGTCAGCTGTTCGGTCTGCAACTCCATTTTACCCAATACGGCCCACAATTGATGGAAAGCCTGGGTGGCTTGCTCCGCAATCGGATTGTGTATGGTCGTGATTCCAAGCACACGGGAAAGCTCGATATCATCAAACCCCACAATGGCAAGTTGTTCCGGTACCTGAATTTTCCTTCTGCGTGCTTCACTAAGAATGCCGATGGCTGCATAATCATTTGAACATAATACGGCCTGTGGAAGTTCTGGCCCCTCAGCCATTCTTCCCATCGCTTCTTCGCCATCGGAGGAGCTAAATACGGAATATTGATATGCTTCAGTCCACACATGCAACCCTCTGCTCTTCATGAAAGATTCATAGGCTTCACGTCGGCTCTGGGTATTCAAACTTTCAGCCCTTCCAAATGCATTTGCAATTCGAGTGTATCCTCTTGATACCAGATGCTCCAGAGCTAACTTATACCCTTCTGCCTGATCCATCGCAACAGACGGAATCTCGTCATTTCCCATTCGCTGCCAGGAGACAATGGGCCCATACTCCATATAAGCTTTTAATTTCCGAGGATCATTAACACAAGCAATAATAACTAGCCCATCCACTCGTTTACTGCGCAGATCTTCGAAAGCCTGCAATTCAATCTCCGGATCTCCACGGGATGTATAGATAATCGTCTGAAACCCAAAATCCATGGCTGTATCAATGAATTGATTCATGAATGTAAGAATGATCTCACCTGTGGTAGAGGTCACAATTCCAATCTGCTTTGTTTGCCCTGTAGATAACGATATCGCATTCCGGTTGGGAATATAATTCAACTGTTTCATAATATCCGTTATGATCTGTCTTGCTTCATCACTAACATGCGGAGAATGATTAATCACGCGTGATACTGTCGCTTTTGAGTAACCTGATCGCTTCATAATTTCATCAAACTTGGACATCGGAGGCTCCCTTCTTGCTAACGAACTATATAAGTTCAACTAAGGTTATTTACACTGGCACTTCGATGACAGAACAACCTTCCGATCGCTGTTATCCCCAGATTTTTTGATTCCCATATCTAAACGGGAAAATCCGGGGATAAAGGCGACCGCTTCGCTTCTTCTGGTTATTTCTGTCCTCTCCGTTTTCGTGTAAATTTTAGTTGAACTTATTTAGAATAATAGTATGCCTTAATTTGGGGTCAAAAGTAAAACTTGACGTGTAACCCGTTACAACGTTTAAGCTTTTTTTATGTCATATATGAACAACCTCTTAATATCAATTTGATGAATGGAGCGATACACATGAGCAACTCTCAAAATCATACTTATCAATTCCCGGAAAATTTCCTGTGGGGTGGCGCAATTGCAGCCAACCAGGCTGAAGGTGCATACAATCAAGGTGGCAAAGGATTATCTACTCAGGATGTAGCTCCCAAAGGCATCATGGGGCCAATCACGGAAGAACCAACCGAAGATAACATGAAACTGATCGGTATCGATCTGTATCATCGCTACAAAGAAGATGTGAAACTGTTTGCCGAGATGGGCTTCAAGGTATTCCGTACTTCCATCGCCTGGTCCCGGATTTTCCCAAAAGGGGACGAGCTGGAACCAAATGAAGAAGGTCTTCAATTCTACGATGATCTGTTTGACGAGTGTCACAAATACGGGATCGAACCACTCGTTACGCTATCCCACTATGAGACACCTCTTCACTTGTCCAAAGAATACGACGGTTGGGTTAACCGAAAAATGGTTGGATTCTATGAGCGTTATGTAACTGCCGTATTTAAACGTTATAAAAACAAAGTAAAATACTGGCTTACTTTTAACGAAATCAATTCGATTCTTGAAGCACCCTTCATGAGCGGTGGTATCTATACACCTAAGGAGAAGCTTAGCAAGCAAGATCTGTATCAAGCGATCCATCATGAGTTTGTAGCCAGTGCTTCCGCTGTGAAGCTCTGTCATGAGATCATTCCTACGGCACAGATTGGTTGTATGATGCTCAGTATGCCTACCTACCCGCTGACACCGAATCCAGACGATATGATCAAAGTCATGGAATTCGAACACAGCAACTATTTCTTCGGTGATGTACACGTAAGAGGTCGCTACCCTGGTTATATGAAACGTTACTTCCGTGAAAATGGAATCGAGATTCAGATGGAAGCTGGCGACGAGGAAATGTTGCTGAATACGGTAGACTTTATCTCTTTCAGTTATTACATGAGTATCTGTCAGACAGCAGACCCGGAGAAACAAATCGCAGGTGAAGGTAACCTTCTTGGGGGTGTACCTAACCCTTATCTGCCAGCAAGTGAATGGGGATGGCAGATTGACCCGCAAGGATTGCGTTATGTGCTTAACATGTTCTATGACCGTTATCAAAAACCACTGTTTATTGTAGAAAATGGTCTTGGTGCTGTTGATGAATTGATCACGGATGCGGACGGCGAGAAAACAGTTGAAGATGATTACCGAATCCAATATCTGAATGATCATCTGGTTCAGGTTGGCGAAGCCATTGAAGATGGCGTTGAAATTATGGGTTATACTTCATGGGGTTGCATTGATGTTGTCAGTGCGTCTTCTGCCCAGTTGAAAAAACGTTATGGCTATATCTATGTGGATCGTCATGACGATGGATCAGGAACACTCGAACGTTATCGCAAGAAATCCTTCCATTGGTACAAAGAAGTGATCAGCAGTAACGGGAAAAGTTTGCAGCGTTAAGGCTTTTAAGCAAATGTAACAGATACATTCTTCTATCCCCCAGACATATCACATGAAAGAGTGTCGGTTATACGGTAGCTTGGCATGTTTTCTGTCTGGGGGATTTTATTTTTTCAAAAAGAAACACCCGATGATACACATCGGGCATTCTTATTAGCTACGATCACACGTTGTTCACTATTTATTCTTCACTAGATGTTCTTCACTACATCCCTACTGTACTTGGTTTTGTCTTCTTCTGTTATCTTGCGAATGACCCTGCAAGGATTACCCGCAGCAATCACACCAGACGGTATATTCTTGGTCACTATGCTCCCTGCGCCGATGATCGTATTATCTCCAATCGTCACACCGGCAAGAACTGTCACACCGCCACCGATCCACACATTATTGCCCACCGTGATGGGTCCAACGATCTCCAGACCTTCATTGCGCTGCTCAACATCATAAGGGTGGCCTGCTGTATAAAATCCGCAATTGGGAGCAACAAAAACGTTATCTCCAAAACTGATTTTGCCTCCATCCAGCATGACAATATTATGATTGCTATAGAAGTTCTCACCAATTTCAATATTATAGCCGTAATCACATACAAATGGCTGTTCAATCAGGAAACGATCCGTCGTTTTCCCCAGCAGTTTCTTGATTAACGCTTCTCTTTCATTGATCTTGGCTGGATGAAGCTGGTTATAATCGTAACAAAGTCCTTTGGCATGTAAACGCTCTTCAATTAACTCTTGATCATAATTGGCGTTATACAAGAGCCCCAATTGAGATTTCTCTTTTTCAGTCATCATTTCGTAAGCACTTCCCATCTTCTATCTAAAATAATTTAAAGCTCTATCTCTCTAATGATTCTAGCAGGATTACCGCCCACGATCATATTATCGGGAACATCCTTTGTAACCACAGACCCGGAAGCAATGACCACGTTGTCTCCAATGATAACCCCCGGATTAATGACGGCTCTACCACCAATCCATACATTATTGCCAATCGTGACTGGCTTGCCATATTCCGCACCCGTATTGCGTTCATGCGGATGGAGTGGATGAGTAGCCGTATAGATATGTACATCTGGTCCCATTAAGCAATGGTCTCCAATACGAACTTCACACACATCTAATATCGTACAGTTAAAATTGCTATAAAAATGATTGCCTACATGAATGTTATATCCATAATCCACATGAATATTAGGTTCCATGCCCAGGTGTTCACCTGTAGATCCCAACAATTCCTTCAATAACTTGGTGCGAAGCTCACCATCCGTTTCCGTCGTTTGATTGAACGTCCGCGTCATTTTCCTTGCATACTCTCTGTCCTCAGACAATTGAAGATCCGAAGCCATGTACAGCTCGCCATCCAGCATTTTTTGTTTTTCCGTCTTCGTAGTCATGATCACCGCTCCCTCATTACACATCATGTAATTCAACATTAAATAATACTTTTAAAAACTCTTTTAATTATATAGATTAGTATGAATAAAGCAAGTTTTGCTCGATATGAAAATGGTTTATTCTACTGACGCGTACTCTAGCGAAACAGCAAAAAAACCTCTACACCCATTAGACTATGGGAATGCAGAGGTTCAAGCTTTTTGTCTAATTTCTTTATTCTAAGCAACCGCCTGAACGGTTTTTTCCTTAACGCTAATGGCATAGATGGCAGTCACCAAACCAAGCAGAATCAGAAAAGAACCAACCCATCCGGTGTTCAGAATCGATGAATGATCGATCACCATGCCGCCGATATAGGTACCCAGTGCAATACCTGCATGTGCAATACCTGAGTTGGTGCTGATTAGCGTTTCGGCTGTTTCCGGCGAAGTTTTGATAATGAGACTATTCTGCACAGGCGTAACGGTCCAACTCAGTGCACTCCAGATGCTTAACAACAGCAAGAAGGCGATCAAAGGCAAACCCACACTGAACGGAATGACAGCCATACTCACGATAAAGGGAATCAGCACAATGATAATGGCTTTAGCAGGATGCAGACGATCGGATAACATGCCACCTATGCCTCCACCTGCAACAGCGGCGATCCCAAACATCATATAGATAAAGGTAACCATCGTTGCGCTGGCACCCAGCGTTTCTTGCAAGAATGGCGTGAAATACGCATATAAAGTCAAATGACCCGCAAGCACAAGCAAAGTCGTAGCATGGATTGCCAACATTTTTGGATTCCACAGAGCCGTAAGCTGTTTCTTCAGGGATACTGCAGGAATAGGCTGCACACGGTCCATCGCAATCCAGATGGCCACCATAACCACTGCGGTCAGAATAGCGATCAACATAAACACCTCACGCCAGCCTGCCAGGTTACCTACAAAGATTCCAAGAGGTACACCCAGGATAAGTGATGCACTACCTCCCATAGTAATGATCCCCACGGCGCGTCCTTTATATTGTGGTTCCACAATGCGAGCTGCAAGGGTCAGGGAGAGCACAAAAATAAGTGAACCCGTTGCAGCTCCGAGTGCTCTGCCCGCCATCAGCATATAAAAACTGGAACTAAATGCAGAGATCAGATTACTGATCAGAAAAACAAACAGCGTACACATATATACCTTTTTACGCTCGAATCTGGCCGTCATATTTAATAAAATCGGTGCAGACAACGCATAGACAAGTGAGAAAATAGAGATTAAATACCCGGCTTTCGCCAGGGAAAGATGAAGATCCGTAGCAATCAGGTCCAGAATTCCGCCCAAGATCAGTTCAACCGTTCCGACCACAAATGCTGCGATAGCAAGCACATATACTTTCTTATTCATTTTTTGAATCCTCCTCTAAAAGTTACAACTACGATAGTAACCCATAAGAATGAAAGTTTCAATAGCTATTTTCATGATTGTTTTCAAACAAAGATATAACAAAAAAACTATCCTCCAAGAGAATAGTTTTAATAGATTAATCTGGTGAGCAGTTTCTCGATTTCAGCATCCTGTAACAGTTGGTCACCGTATTTTTTAGTAATTTGAGTAAGCGCAACATCATGGTAGAAATAATCAGTCATCGCTTTGACAATCGGTTTGGACATCGTCTTGATCGCTCGCCATGAATCGTGCTCTACACCAGCAAACAGCAAATACGCATGATCCACAATAAGCAGCTGTGAAGGTTCTGGCGCATCAAGCAATGGAATCAACGAGTATATCCGGTTTAAGGATGTCTCCATTCCCCCAACGGCAAGCACTTCAACGTACACGCCCTGCTTTTCCTTCTGCTCCAGCAGTTCACGATATTTCTCCATTCGCTCATTCCACGCCAGAAAAAGAATCGATGAATCTGCTTCTTCGATAAGCTGTTCTATATTCGACGCGATGGATGACTCATCTTTTAACGTCCAGATATGTTCATCGGTGAATGTACGTTTGATTTTGTAACTTTTCAATTCCTCAATATCTTTCTCAAAATCAGCCTTGATCTTATGAATAATAGACTGAAGATCCACAGCCATATATAGTTTTTTCTTCCCATCCATCGTTGTCAGCACCGTTCCCTTGTCGATCAGGCGATTAAGTACTTCATAGATTTTGGCTTTGGGAACGTTGGAGTAATTTACAATCGATGTGGCATCAAGCGGTTCATCCTGCGCGAATATAGCCTCGTATACCTGACTTTCATATTGTGTAAACCCGAATTTCTGCAACATGGTTTGGATCGGCGCATCCCTTCTTAGTGTGTCTGGTCTATCTAGTTTAGACGCATGAACTTCCCATGTCCAGTTTATTCCACGTGGCTATGTCCGATCCCAAAAGCGCTGCTGGGTCATCGCTTGAATGAATTGCTCTGCAAACGCCGCAGGCTGCTGTTCCACAATGACGCCAGGTTTGCCTATAATGCCGACCGGCTGGATCACCGCTGCACCCGTCGGTGTAGCACCGATCGGTTTGAAATGATTGTACGTTTCGATCGCATAGGATCGGGTGTATTTCTGAACATAATCGTTTTCCTGCTGTCCTCCAACAATGAACAGACCATCATATACCAAGGGCGAGCCGGTCAAAAAGCTGTCGTCCACCTTGAGCTCCACATTCCCCGTTCCACGCACCACACCCTGTCTTTCATGTACAATGACCGGTTGAAGTCCCGCTCCCTTAAGCTCTTCCAAAATGTATTGTGTGCTCGGGCCATCGAACCCTTCCCCAACAATCACTCCGACACGCAATGTCTTGGGAGAAAACACCGTATTTGCCATGCTGAGCGCAGGTGACGACTTCGTCACTGGAGATTCAGGGACGTTAGGTACATTGACTCCGAGTTCCACGGCCAGAATAGTCGCCAGCTCCGTGCTGATATGACCTAACATATTGACAACCTGCTGACGAATGGAAACATCCTTTACCTTCCCAAGTTCAAACGTGAGTGCTTGAATAATATGGCTTCTCTCCAAGCCTGTCATGCTATTCCAGAATAGACGTGCTTGCGAGAAATGATCCAGGAAGCTGGGTGCCGTTTTCCGTTCTTTAAGACCTTGCACTGGGGAAGGATATGTCACAAATCCCCCTTTTGTTCCCGGCACAGTATAAGGTGAGTTATTGGCAAGCGAATTGTCATGATAGGCGACTCTCCCCTGATCAATGGTATAGCGAGAGGCTCCATCTCTCTGGTTGTTATGTACAGGGCATATCGGACGATTGATCGGCAGTTCCTGATAATTTGTGCCAACCCTCGCCAATTGAGTATCCGTGTAAGAAAACAGTCGCCCTTGAAGCAACGGATCATTGCTAAAGTCAATGCCACGTACGATGTTCCCTGGATGGAAAGCAACTTGTTCCGTTTCAGCAAATACATTTTCGACATTGCGGTTAATCGTCATTTTGCCAATGATTCGCACCGGAATGTCTTCTTCAGGCCATAATTTCGTTGCATCCAAAATATCAAAATCAAACTTGAATTCATCCGCTTCCTCCAAAACTTGTATTCCGAGTTCAAACTCGGCAAAATTGCCCGCATTGATGTTCTCCCACAGATCCCTGCGATGAAAGTCCGGATCAGCACCTCCTAGCTTTTGAGCTTCATCCCACACAAAAGAATGCATGCCAAGTACGGGCCTCCAATGAAATTTCACGAATCTGGATTTGCCTTCATTGTTCACCAGTCGGAAGGTATGTACTCCAAATCCCTGCATCATTCGAAAACTCCGTGGTATCGTGCGATCCGACATAATCCACATGACCATAGCAGCCGACTCCTGGTTATTCGCAATGAAATCCCAGAAGGTGTCGTGTGCAGTAGAGCCCTGTGGAATTTCATTGTTAGGTTCCGGCTTTACCGCATGAATCAAATCCGGGAACTTAACTCCGTCCTGAATGAAAAAAACAGGTATATTGTTGCCAACCAAGTCAAAATTGCCTTCCTCAGTATAAAACTTCACGGCGAACCCACGTACATCCCGATTCGTCTCGTTAACCCCTTTGGAACCAGCAACTTCGGAAAAACGCACAAACAGCGGTGTTTTCACTCCTGGATTCTGAAGAAAATGAGCCATCGTTAACTCTTCAAGTGATTCATATAACTCAAATTCACCGTAAGCTCCATATCCGCGAGCATGCACAACTCTCTCCGGGATGCGTTCCCGGTCAAAGTGAGACAGTTTCTCACGCATCAGAAAATCTTCAAGCAGCGTGGGTCCACGATCCCCCGCTTTTAGCGAGTTGCTGTCATCTGATATTTTAACCCCTTCGTTGGAAGACATCTCTTTGCCTTTATTATCCCGAAGAAAGGTATTTCTTTGCTCAATCTTTTTATTCTCATCCATAGGTTCCTTGCTCATCCCAATCACCTCCAGAATATATGTATGGGATTGAAAATGCATTTATGAGTATCTGTTATACCTATGAATTGTTGTGAATTCCACAGGCACTAGATATAAATGGAAGGTGTTAACCCCATTTATTGCTCATGACGTCTTTTGTCTAGCACCTTCTACATCACATTGTCATTTACTATAGAGAATCTAATAGAAAAGAGATGATTAGTATGGCTCGTGTCAATGCTGTTCCGCAACCGGATCTGGTATTAATCTATTGGTCAAGAAATCCCCTCGTCCCTGGTTCTGCGCGCAGAATCCAAAGTGTGCGCGTGATTGGTAATACGTCTCCATGTACATTCACACTGGTTCCCGGTGCACGGCTAATCAATGCACTGAACTGTTTGCTGGACAATGATATTGGATTCAAAGTGGTCTATCGCCATAAAACGTCGGCAATCAGTGGCGTTCTGTTATTAAAACGCAGATAATCAGACCCAAAGAAATGGTGCCTTCCTTTAGGAGAGTACCATTTTTTCGTTCTTTGATCATCAATGGACAGATTTCGAACGCCAAAAAACCGCGATATACGCGGTCTCTTGTTCACGATATGAATTTAATTCAGAATATCCATCACCAATACATTCACTGAATGAGCTGTTAAGTTAACGACCACCGATGTATCCGACAGTGTAATCTCCTGTTCTTGGGGAACCACTTTCTCATCATTCTTCTGATTCACATTCGGAATATGCACCAAATGATCCTCTCCAGTAAGTGTGATCAGTCTGGCTGAAGCATCCACCTTCAGATCCTGAAGGCAAATCCGGGTTGATTTATCTACACCATCTGCATTCACCAGTTTCACATACACATGCCCTGCGTCCTTCGTAACAGAGTGGAATACTTCCCGGTTGTAAGCTTCCAGCTTGTAATCCAGAACCTTGCTGGTATTACGTCCGTCTGTATAGGAGCAAACCAGATTCTTTCCTTTATCTCCACCATAGTTAACCGTGATTGTATAATCGGTTCCATTCTCGAGTGGTTCATAGTTGGCCGCTCTCAGGTTACCTGTTGCCGAGCTGGATGAATAGTCTCCCAGTGTATAACCCTCAATCCCTTGTTTGTACACCTTCACGCCTGTTGCGTTCCCGCCGTAACTAATTGCGTACTCAATGACATCCTTGTTCTCAGGCGAGATATCCGTCAGTCCCACACCGATGTAAAAACCATCCTCACCTGAAATTCTTTCAGCCTCAACGTGAACTTTGTAATTGGTCCATTCGTCATTCAGCAGATACAATCCATTCAATCCACTTGATTGTGCCTTCAAAATGAGTCCTTTTCCTGCGGTTAACGCATATCCTTCCGATCCGGGAATCTGTCTCCATGCCTCACTAGGCTCTGTACGTTCCCTGAAATCTTCATCAAACATCAAACTGCCATCCACATTGGACGTCACTGTAACTCGTTTCACCACGATGTCTGCATGACCCGTTGCAATCTCGATACCTCCACGAGGAATGAGATTCAACGGTTTGCCTTTGCTATAGGTGGAGAATGAAGTCTCAAGCACCTGATCCCCTACATATTTTGCAAAAAGCTGCTGTACATAATAATTCGGTGTATACCACACGGTTTCATCATCAAACCAGATGCAGTCTGGCGTCCAGCGGTAAGTACCATCCGTTAGTACTTTGTTGAACAATGGCGCATAGGCAGCCAAACGAACAACGTCTGCATTATTTTCAAATCCAGTCATGATCGCAGCTTCTGCGACCGCACCTGCCAGCGTGTTTTTGTCCGTGGAAGCATATTCTCCCACAAATACTTTGGATGTTTCTTTCCAATCGATACTTCCGTCTTCAAGGTAAGCCCGGTCATAGTAGTTGTATCGATCCGCGTTATTCAGCAAATATTCATTGGAGCGATAGTAGTGCTCATCTGCAATGGTGTCCATGTAATTGTCCTGATTCTCATACCAAGTTACGGTCTCCTTAATCACCTCAGCACCATCTGCAAAAGCAACCTGAGCTGATCCGGTGAGGTTCCCACTAAGGAACTTCCATCCTTCCTGGTACGCATCATCATCCGCCTGAGCACCAACCGTCGAGATAATGTGCAACTCATGATCAGGATAGTTCTGCTCCATGTAGTCATCTATTGAACGTTTGAATACTTCGAAGTTGGCAAAAAATTCAGTGCCCCAGTTCTCATTGCCTACGCCCAGATAACGAAGATCAAACGGTTCAGGATGGCCCATCTGGCTTCGTACAGCCGCCCATTCGTTGTGTTCAAAGTCTGTACTGAGCGCAAAGTCAATCAGATCTGTAAAGTTGCGGATATAATAATCCCTTAAAGCGCCACCCGCAGGGTGAGCATAATCCGAGCGTGCCTGACACAACACACCGCAAGCCATGACTGGAACTGGAGCGGCATTCAGATCTTCCGCCAGTTGGAAGTACTCCATATAACCAAGCCCCATCGTCATCATGTAACCCCAGACATTATAATTCTCTTTGCGCAGCTCGACCGGACCCACAGAATCCTTCCAGTCATATACGTTATCCCAGATAAAAGACCCCTCCGAGATACATCCTCCCGGAAAACGCAAGAACTTCGGATGCAGATCTGCGAGTGCCTGGATTAGATCTTTTCTCAATCGATAGTTCGGATTACCTGTGTAGTTGGCATGTGCTGTAGCCGATATGCCTTCTTCTGTCGGGTCAGCTCCCCATACATTCTGAGGGACCAAGGACACCATATCGATAGAGATGTCACCTGCAAACGTAAGTGCCAGTTGACCAAGTACCGTCTCCGTTCCGGTCAGAGACAGAGCGTATTTCTTCCATGTGTTCCCACCTTCAACATGCAGTGTTACCGAATCACTGATGGAAGTGTCACTTCCATCCTGCAATTGAACAGTGATTGTTCCTGCCGATTCTGCTTTTGCCCATACGGTAAAGTCATATGATTCACCCTGCTTGATGGACATGGCACAATGCTGGTTGGAGTCTGAGAATCCACGATTCCGAATCGTCGCCCCATCCTGAACCGTTACATAATAAGCATTTACTTCAGGGTCTTCCACGTTAAAGTGAACGTTTAGTCCATCCGTATGCTGTACGCGCATTTTCTCGGTGTCGCCTGACCAGGCAAACAAAGGTTCACGATTTCGTCCTGTCGAACAGCCACATTCTCCAGAGTCATGCGAGTATGTATCAAATGCAAAAGACTCAAATGATCGATTCTGAACAAGCTCTGCATAGATTCCGCCATCTGCCGCGTTGTTAATATCCTCATAGAAAAGCCCATACATGACTTCACTGATATCAGCCACCTTCTGATCTCCATGTATGGTGACGGTATAGGGAGCGACATGTGCTGGCACAACAGACACGTCAAAGCTTTGGCTCAGCTTACGATCACCTCTGTTCAGAAGCGCCCGGAGTGTAACCTCTTGTGCCAATGTGATTGCCTGAACCTCTCCGTTCTCGGACAGAACTTCTGGAGCACTGGAGCTCCATTCAACAGACACTTTACCACCCAGCAAGTCTGCGGGTAATGATACATCCTTGGTGATGATTCGGTTGGGGAAGGACAAGTACTTGTCCGCCGCAAGCTTCACAATCGCTTCATCTGTCAGTGATTCACACATCACTTCAATGACTTCATCCATGGTGAGCGCTGCCCCATAGATCCGAAAGTCGGATAACGAACCTGCAAAGTCCACATCCGCTGCATACTGGGAACGTCCAATAAAATTCTGGCTATAATTCTCAGGATCGGTGAACGAATCAAACCATTCGCGCAATTTGGCATAATTGCCGCTCGACGTCTGACTGATCGAGCCGTCTGCGGCCTTCTCCCCATTCACATACACAATTGGACCCGCACTGCTCAACGTTCCCCCTTGGCTACCTGCCACGGAGAGCGCAATATGCAGCCATTCTCCACTTGCAACTCCTCCACTTGGGTGGACAACCAGATTATCGCCGGCATATAACGTTCCCAAGAGCTGACGTGTCAAAAATAAATACGGTCCCTTTTCCCCTTTGCCAAAGTCAAAAATCCGTTCCCACACATTAGATCCCTTGCCCAGAAACACCCAAGTGGCAATCGTGATTCCCGTGTTATCGCTTACATCACGAAGCAGATTCGAGGGTAATTGCAGATAAGAAGTTCCATTCGCTCCCCCGTTGAAAGTCACCGCCGTTCTGCCTTTCAACTCGGATATCACAGGCGGGATCTCGCCTTTGGTTATACCATCATGGCCCTTACCGGAGCTGTCCTTCCCGATCTGAACGGTATCTTCAAACGTGTATTGTGCAATTAATTGATTTTGATATGTGCTCATGTTCTTACCTCCTATGTAGTTGGGAATTGTCGGTTTACGCTTTTAATTCGTATTAATATAAAATGATTGATAAATAGTTAAACACATTTCTTAAACGTAATAATATCGCATCATCGATCCCCATTTCAATCCTAAATTTGAGAAAGACAACTGGTTTATTTGAATGTAATGACCTTTATCGGCTCTTCCCGTCTCTTATTTATTTTTCATTTTACTCTTATAAACATTAGATTTATGGTTTACAAACATATAAATCAATTGATAATATAACAAATGAAAGCGCTTGATATAATGAAATACTCAAAGGAGGTCTGCCGAACCTTTTATCGTGTGTTGCCAAGTATCGGTTGATTTTTCATTCCGGGGAATAGGAAAGGGGAAACGTATGAAACGTTATTGGGTTCGCGTACTTAACATTTCTGTACTAAGCACCACTTTACTTACTGCAACAACTTTGGCACCGGTCTCGGTGTTCGCAAATGGTTCAGGGGCAACCGTGGGTAACTCGCAGAGTTCCACCAAACCTATCGCTAATTCTGCTCCAACATTTAAAAATGTTTCCGTTCATGACCCTTCTGTCATTAAGGTGGATGATACGTTTTATATTTTTGGTTCGCACCTGCAAGTAGCTAAGTCCAAAGACTTTTTGAACTGGGATCTGGTCGCCTCCGGCGTTACAGATAACAATCCTGTTGTCCCCAATGTAACCAAGGAATTCGCTGAAGCGTTGGAGTGGGCGCAGACGGATACGTTATGGGCAGCAGATGTCATTCAATTGGCGGATGGCAAGTTTTATATGTACTACAATGCTTGTAAAGGGGACTCTCCGCGATCAGCGCTCGGCATTGCTGTCGCAGACAATATCGAAGGCCCTTATAAGGATCAAGGCATTCTGTTGAAATCCGGCATGTGGGATCAGATCAGTGAGGATGGTACCATTTACGATGCAACGATTCATCCCAATGTGGTCGATCCAGATGTCTTTTATGATAAAAACGGCAAGTTATGGATGGTGTATGGCTCGTATTCAGGAGGGATTTTCATTCTGGAGATGGATGCAACGACAGGTAAACCACTGCCGAATCAAGGTTATGGCAAAAAGCTGACCGGAGGCAATCATAGTCGTATTGAAGCACCTTACATGCTCTACAGTCCAGAAACCGATTATTATTATCTGTACCTGTCTTACGGTGGACTAGGTGCTGATGGAGGATACAACATTCGTGTTGCTCGCTCCCAAACACCGGATGGACCTTTCCTCGATGCGGAAGGAAACGATATGATCAACGTTAAAGCGGACAAGGATAAACCGTTGTTTGATGATCGTTCTATTGAGCCTTTTGGAGTCAAACTAATGGGGAACTTCCTGTTCGAGAGACAGATCGGTGATCCGGGCACAGGCCTAGGTAGCGGCTATGTATCGCCAGGGCATAACTCTGCTTATGTTGATCCCGAGACTGGCAAACAATTTCTCATCTTCCATACCCGCTTTCCAGGGCGTGGCGAAGAACATGAAGTTCGCGTACACGAGATGCATATGAATGCAGATGGTTGGCCCGTTGTTTCTCCGTATCGCTATGCGGCCTTGGGAGAAGATACCACGCAACTGACAACTCAGGAGATTGCCGGTCAGTACCAATGGGTGAATCATGGTAAGGACATCACGGCGGACATCAAGCCATCCCAGACCGTTCAGTTCACGGCAGATGGGCAGATTCATGGTGCCGTGACAGGAACATGGAGTCTTGGTGCAGACAACAAGGTTCAGATCACATCGAATAACGTTGTGTATAAAGGCGTTTTCACAAATGAATGGAATCCGGAATCTCAAAGTACGGTTCTGACCTTTAGCGCCCTCTCCTCCTCCGGGATTGCCATCTGGGGAAGTCAAGGTGTTGAACGGAGTGATCAGGACATTGTAGATGCGGTGAAAAAGGACCTGAGCATTAGCAATACGGATCACGTGTTCTTTAATCTGTCTCTGCCTGTAAAGGGAACAAGTGATGCAGACATTACCTGGAAAAGCTCCAACACTTCGGCTCTATCCGCTACAGGTGTAGTGCAGCGACCACACGCTGGTAAGGGTGATGCCAAAGTGAAATTAACCGCAACGATTCGTAAAGGAACTGCGGTAAGCTCCAAAACGTTTAACGTTATCATTCCACAGCAAGCGGTAAGCCCATTGCTCGGGGAGTATACTTTTGAACATAAGAAACTTGGCAAAGTCGCACAGGATTCCAGTAAAAACGGATATCACGGACAAGCCTTTAACGTGATCAGTTCTGCTGCTAGTGGCAAAAATCAGGCTACTACATTCAATGGGACAGACAGTTTCATTCAGTTACCTGGACTCATTACAGATACAACGGATTTCACGTTTAGCGCCTGGGTCAATTGGGATGGCGGCGGGTCCTGGCAGCGTATTTTCGACTTTGGAAATGGTTTAACGAGGCATATGTTCCTCACGCCCTCCCAGCATAATGGAGCATTACAATTCACCATTCATAATGAGGGACGGGATCAGAGCCTGATTGCAGCAAATCCACTGCCTTCCAAAGAGTGGGTTCATGTCGCTGTAACCCTTCAGGGTGATTTGGGTACTCTGTATGTGAATGGTACATCGGTTGCAAGCAGCTCTGAGATTACTTTTAACCCAAAAGATCTGCAGGTAACGGAAGCTTATGTAGGCAAGAGTCGTTATACGGCTGATCCGTTCTACAAAGGCAGCTTGGATAATGTAAAAGTATATGATAAAGCATTAACAGCCAAGGAAATCCAGCGTCAGGCCAAAGAAAAGCCATAAATTAGAATCCTATCATAGGCGTTGGACTCCATAGCGAACAAACCTTTAAAGCAGCCAATGTATTGAACTGCACCCATTTGTTAGAGACGACTAACATGGGAGTTGCAGTTTGTTACATCAGGCTGCTTTATTGTCATTCCTTTCATGTATGCATTTATTCGTTCATCGTTCGTTACATTCACAGATGGATCTTTGCATCTCACTTCGAATAATGAATGACCATGTTGAATTTGTTCGTCTTAGCACCGGAGTTAACGTAGGCGTGAGGCTTGTCCGCTCCAAAACGGATCGACTCCCCTGAACTCACCGTATAATCTTCCGCCCCTACTCTAATCGTAACTTCACCTTCAAAGACCGTAATAAACTCTTCCGTACCTTCGATATGCGGTTCAGCTTTCAACTCAGACTTGGGGTCCATCTCCATCATATATATTTCAAAGCGGCGTCCTTCTTCAAAAGGAAAATGCGGATAAATCCGAACCCTTCCCTCATCCTCCATCAATACTTGAATATCATCCCCCGTTACAACGGTTGTATCTGACTTCGGCTCGTGAATCAAAGCAGTAAAGGAAGTTTTCAGGCCATTAGCAATCTTCCATACGGTTGCAATGGATGGATTGGATTCACCACGTTCAATCTGACCAAGCATGGTCTTGCTAATACCAGACATTTCGGCGACCTTGTCCAGACTGAGTTTTCTTTGTTCCCTAAGCTGTTTCAGGTTCTGAGCAAGAATACTATTAATGTTTTTCAAAAATCCATCCTCCTCATTTCATAATTTTGTTGTGCTATATAACGCACATGTTGTACAATAATAAAGATCGTACGCTATAACGTACATTTTAGTTCATTATATCACACAACTAAGAAAACGTGGAGGAACCATGAACATTATACCTTTAGTGACCTATGCAATCATCGCTTCATTTACACCCGGACCCAACAACATCATTTCCATGACGCATGCCAGAAATCAGGGGTTCCTCAAGACCCTTCCTTTTATTAGTGGAGTTGCAACCGGCTGCCTGCTTATTATGTTTCTGTCCAGTTATTTCAACCTTATTCTTCATCAATATATTCCCAGGATCGCACCCGTATTGAACGTGTTAGGGTGTGTGTATATGCTCTATCTGGCTCTCAAAATCATGCGAAGTAAACCTGCAGATTCGCAAGAAAACAAGGTTAATCATTATTCATTTCTATTTGGGTTCACCCTGCAATTCATCAATCCCAAAGTCATTCTGTATGGGCTTACTGCCATATCCGTTTTTGTTCTGCCTCTTGGGCAGTCCCATGTTCATTTAATTGTATTTTCCTTGCTGCTCACCTTCATCGGTATTAGTGCCAATATGACCTGGGCGTTCGGTGGCATGTTATTCCAGAGCTTTCTATTAAGATACGAGCGTCCTGTTAATATCGTCATGGGTGTGTTGTTAATTTACAGTGCATTATCAATCCTGATGTAAAATGTAATAGAAAAAGCGTCCACTCATTCAATGAGCTGAACGCTTTTATTTTTTTATCCTGATTCCGGTCTCCACCATGGATGTGTAGGATAATCCTCCGTATGAAGCACAACCTTCTCGCCGATTTTGGGAGTTGCAATCTTTACGTTCAAAGCATGTGCAGCCTTCGTAATCCGTTCGACTGGTTCATTCCAGGCATGATAGGCAAGCGTAAATGCGGCCCAATGAATCGGAATAAGCAACTTACCCCCTACATCCAAGTGTGCTTGCACTGTTTCTTCCGGCATCATGTGAATATTGGACCAACGCTCGTCATATTGCCCACACTCCATCAAGGTCAGGTCAAATGGACCATATTTACTGCCAATTTCCTTGAAATGAGGACCGTATCCGCTGTCCCCACTAAAGAACACCTTCGTATGTTGTCCAGCGATAACCCACGAACACCACAAGGTAGAATTACGGTCGAATAATCCTCTGCCAGAGAAATGTCTTGCTGGCGTGCAAGCGAATGTTAAACCTTTGAACGATAACTCATCCCACCAGTTATGTTCGGTAACCTGTTCCGAAGGCACACCCAGTTGAATCAGACGACGACGTACCCCAAGCGGTACGATAAATCGCTTTGTTTTATCCTTCAATCTGCGAATGGAGTCATAATCCAGATGATCATAATGGTCATGCGATATAATGATTGCATCCAGCGTTGGGAAATCCTCCGGTTGAATCGGTAGATTGGTGCTGTAACGTTTGGTACCCACCCAGGATACGGGTGATGGACGATTGCCCAGCATCGGATCAAAGAGCAATCTGTGCCCTTCAATTTCGAGTAAAAAAGCCGAATGTCCGAACCATGTAACCTGTGGATTATCGGATGCACTGAAGGTTTCAGCAGGTTCACATATCTCCATAGGCATTACGCCCACTGGCCTCCGCTCTACATTGCCACGCATGGAATCTCTCAATATGCTGATCAGGGACTTAAAGTTCATGCCTGCCGATGTCGGGAGCTGATTTTCGTATTTTGTCATTATACATACCTTCTGTTCTATATAATCAATCTAGGTTCAACTGTTGATTAAGATATATTCAACTATATCAGTTGAACTACACATTAACACTAGAACGTAGAGGACAGAAATAAACTGAAGAAGCGGAGCGTTCGCCTTTATCACCAGATTTTCACCTTTATAAAAGTGAATCAAAAAAATCTGGGGATAACAGCGATCGGAAGGTTATTCTGTCATCGGAGTGAGCAGTGTAAATATTCTTTAGTTCAACTTATATCGTAGCTATATATTAATTCATTGGCCGTTGATATACAATTTTCACTAGAACACGCCCATTCCCCATGATCGGAAATAAATTCAATTAAGATAGAATTAAGACTCTGTTTTCTCTCCTATAAGATTGGGCATATATGATAGAGAAAATACATGGAGAGTATGTGAGAGAACATGAAGAAATGGCGCAAAAGATTAGTTAAGTTTTTGATATTTGACCTCGCGGTAATTCTGTTGCTTCTGGGTACTGGCGTGATCTACCAACAAGTGGGTTTAAGGCAGGATGCCAAAACACTCGTCCCCCCTGGTAAGCTGTACGAAGTCCATGGAGACAATATGCATCTATATACTGGTGGAGAAGGCGATGTAACAGTCGTACTCGCCTCTGGCTGGGGGACCGCTAATCCCTATGTAGATTATTATCCATTATATGAAAAGCTTGCTCCCAACACAAAATTCGCTGTATATGACCGATTTGGCTATGGATATAGCGATAAGACCGATAAGAAACGTGATGTCGATACCGTAGCTGAAGAATTACACGAGTTGTTGCAGGTATCTGGACAGAAGCCACCTTATGTATTGGTTGGACATTCACTCGGCTCGCTGGAAACCATCCGTTTCGCACAAAAATACCCTGATCTCGTCAAGGGTATCGTTATGATTGATGGCGGAAGCCCCGAATATTATTCGAATGACGATGACTCTTTGGCAGACACAATTGGTGGTTTTGCGAATAAATTACGTATCCAAACCGGACTATTCCGCCTCTCCATGCAATCTGACATGGTTGTCGAAACTTCCAATGCCAATCGTAATGAACTGAAACTTGTACCCGACGATCTGAAAAAATTGGATACAACTGCGCTGTTGCACAACTATGGTAATGTGAACACATTGGATGAATTACGTGAAATAGCTGCCAATGCCAAAGTGGTTGTAGATCACAAACAAACCTTACCGTTTCCACTCACCATACTGACGGCAGATTACCTTGGTGCAAGTGAACCCGAATGGGATAAATCCCAAGTAGAATTCAAATCTTGGTCAGAAGATTCTAAACAGGTAACCATTAAAGATACCGATCATTACATCCATCAATATCGCCCTGACCTCGTTGCGGAAGAGATATTGGCCCTGGTGAAGAAGTAACGTACAACCTGCTAAAGTAAGGCTATGTTATATCATAAAAGAAACCCCAAAGAATCTCTAATATCTTTGGGGTTTTAAGTATATGATTTATTGTGCTATCGCTAATCTTGGCCGTTGGGACCTGAAATCGCTGAAAGCTTGTTCGATCTCTAATGAAGTCAACTGGTGACGATAAAAGTACTGTTTCATCGCCTCCATTTCGGTACAATCGCCATTGTAGATGTTATCAATTCTTCGAATGACCTGGTTATATAAGTTCTCACGTTTGGAGTTTACAGGCTCACACAACCAAAAGTTCATTCTCTTCACATCACCTGTCTTGGTCCAGAGTAAATTCTCATACTGGATGACATCCCAGTCCCAATATCCAGCATGAATCTGCTGAAGTTCCGTCGTAAACATATCGTATATCAAGTTGGGAGGAATGTGTCCATAGGTTACACGGTACTCTTTCAGTTTGAATGCTTCAATCCACTCTGTCAGGGTGTACTCCCCTGGTGAATACGCATACAATTTAGGTGCATAAGAATTACTCTGCAATGCCCTAAGTGCCTCACTTTCCATCTCCCCATCCAATCTTGCCCGTGAAGCATATACCTTGAGACAATAGTCTTGCAATCTATATACAACCGAGCTATTACTAATAAGCGATGCCTGTAGAGTGAGATGGCCGTTTTTTTCGTAGTGCAACAGCATCTGTTCAATGTTATTACCAATGGGATTGATGATGATCATAATGAAGTCTCCTTGATTAAAAATAAAATATAAACCGTTTTCGAATTGGTTAAAAATTGTACTATTACATTCTATATTACCCTTTTATATTAGTATGAACATATACAATTTTGCCGGAACATGAAGTATTTGCTCTGAAATTCATTCTTTAAACCGCTGTATTCCGGCTACATTTTTACTCTAAAGGCTGTAACCCGTTTCACGTCAACACCAAAAAAGATAGAATAAATACGCAAAAAAGCGATGCGTCCCTAAAGTTAAGGATACATCGCTCTTATACAATATCTAATTATTATTGTTAGTTAATGGATTAATGCATAGGACCTTGTTGTCCTGGCGTTGATCCTACTTTGACCCGTTTCACGAAGAGTGAAGTAATCAGACCGATAATCGACAGAACTAATGCGAATACAAACGCATTCTGTACACCTGACGTGAAACCTGCCAGTTGATTTTCTGGACTTTCCGGGTTCGCCACTCCGCTCAAAAAGCGGGATTGTCCTGCGCTCAGTATACTTACCGCAACAGCCGTACCGATCGCTCCGGATACCTGTTGCAACGTATTCATGATGGCAGTACCGTGAGGATAATACTCACGTGGCAATTGGTTCAGACCATTCGTCTGTGCAGGCATCATAATCATCGAGATTCCGACCATCATGAACACATGCAGCGTAATAATTTTGGCCAGTGTTGTTGTAGGTGTAATTCCAGTGTACATGAAGAGTACAACCGTTACGACAGCCAGACCAATAATCACAAGCCACTTCGGACCAAACTTGTCAAACAGTCGGCCCATGACCGGAGACAGTAAACCATTCAGCAGACTACCCGGCAATAGAACCAGTCCGGCAGTTAACGCTGTAACGGCCATACCTTGTTGCAGATACATTGGCAGGATCAGCATGGATGACAGCATCATCATCATACAGATGAATATCAGGATCAAGCCAATCGTAAACATCGGATATTTGAACGCTCGCAAATCCATCATTGGCTGTTTCATTCTCAACTGACGGATACTGAATAACAGCAAGGACAACACACCAATAACGAGAGTGGCAACAACGACCGGACTCGTCCAGCCTCCGCCAGTTTCTCCATGTCCCCCTGCACTACTGAAGCCGTATACGATACCACCAAAACCAAGGGTAGAAAGGATAATGGACAGTACGTCAATTTTGGGCTTGGTCAATTTCGAAATATTTGGCAAGAACAACAAGCCGCATACCAGTGAGATAATGAAGAACGGCAAGGAGATCCAGAAGATCCAATGCCAGCTCAGATTAGCCAGAATCAGACCGGAGATACTCGGACCACTTGCTGGTGCAAACATGATAACCAAACCAATCAATCCCATGGCAGCACCACGTTTTTCAATCGGGAAAATAACCAATATGGTGTTAAACATCAGTGGCAACAAGAGCGCTGTACCTATCGCCTGCAGTACCCGTGCCACTAACAGAATTTCGAAGCTAGGTGCAAGTGCAGCAACAAATGTTCCTGCAATCGAGAAAATCAAAGATGTTGTAAACAGCTGTCTTGTGGTAAACCACTGCAACAGCATACCGGATACCGGTACCAGGATTCCCAACACAAGCAAGTAACCTGTAGTTAACCATTGAATCGTTGTAGGACCTACTTCCAGTAGAGCCATAAGTGGCGTCAATGCCACGTTTAATGCCGTTTCTCCAAACAGACCAATAAAGCCGCTCAGCAGCATTGCGAACAAAATCGGAAATACCTTGTATTGCTTTGTTTCTTGTTGATTCTGTGCAGAATCAGCCTTCATGGAAACCTCCACGATCCCATCCTCCTCAAACGTATCAAACTTTCTTTTTCTCTGTCTCTTGGTATAAATTATTGAATCTGTTTGGCGTTCTTCGTCACAACCGACAAATACTCAGCAGCCGTCAGCAGAGGCTGTTTATCCTGATTCGTCAGGCTGATAATCAGTGCTCCCTCCATCAAAGAAATGATCAGAAGTGCCGTCTCCCGCGCCTTCTCTTCACCAACGCCATCCAGAATCAGATGTTTCTTAATGACATCCTGCCAATCTGCAAATACACCCTGACATGCAATACGCAACTGCTGACTAATACACGATGTCTCCACAGCTGCCCAGAAGCTGAATGGCAGAAATCCGGTAAACCCGGCTGCTTCTGTTTCATGAGCCAAATCATGAATAAATCTCTGAATGGCATCCCCCGTATTGTCGTGGGCTGCAAATGTTTTCTCAAATGTCTGCAAGATATGTTCATTGGCTTTTTGAATACACTCGTGCGCGAGCTCTTCCTTGCCTTGCGGGAAATAATGATACAACGACCCTTTCGGCGTACTACTCTCTTTGATGATCTGATTCAGACCGGTCGCATGATATCCTTGTGAAAAAAACAGTCTCGCTGCTGTGCTGACAATAGACTCTCTAGCATTAGACTTTTCACTCAACGAAAGCCACTTCCTTCAAATAATTATAACAATCGGTCTATATAATTAAACTCGTTCAGATAAGGACTGTCAATCATTTTTATTTCAAATTTTAATGTAAACGCTAACAGTTCAGGAGTGAGAAAATGAACCGAGTGACGGCTCATGGTCAGATCATGATAACAGCCGCTAATTTGGAGACAAAGCTCCAGATTAAGCGGCTGTTTGTTAGCTTGAGTATATTAAGGACTGTATATTAGTAGATATTGGAGTCATCTCCGTCTTAATGTACCTCCTCATGCACAGTTTTAGGAGTTTCACCTGTTCGTTTATTACCTGCCCACACGTCTTGCACGTAGCGTCCTTCGGCCTGAAGCTGAATGAGCCAGTCCTTCGCTTGCTGCACCGTTGCTCCCTGCACCTTCTGATACGCTTGTTGCAAAGTCTCTTCTACCGCAGGGGCCATCTGGCTTCCATCCCCGCATACGTAGAGTTTTCCTTTGCTCATCAGCATGTGAATCAACTGTTCGGAATTCTCCTTCATCAGATGCTGTACATACGTTTTGGGCTTGCCATCCGCACGAGAAAAAGCAGTGTGTAGCTTAACGATCCCTTCTCGCTCGTATTGTTCAAGCTCTTGACGATATATGAAATCTGAATCATTCCTGCACCCAAAGAACAGATGCGCCTCACTCAGAGACAAACCTCTCTGTTTCATAACAGCTCTCGCCTGGAGGAAACCTCTGAATGGTGCAACACCCGTCCCCGGTCCCACCATAATCATTGGAACATCAACCTCTTCGGACAGATGAAATTCGGATTCAGGTGTACGTACAAACATCAGAATATCTTCTCCGGATGAACAACCAGCGAGGTACGATGAAGCAACTCCCAGATATTCGCCCTTACCACTCCATGCTGGCTCTCTTACTACCGATACGGTTATGCTCGCTTGCTCGGAATTCAGACTTGGCGAGCTGGATATTGAATAATATCTGGGCTTAAGCGGAGGCAATAGTTCAAGGAACCTTTCGAAAGGCAACTCACACGCCTCATACCTTTCTAGCAGGTCCAACATGGTGATTCGATTGGCAAGAATATCATCCCTGTAGCTGTTTTCGTTCAACATGCCTTCCAGTTCACGCTTATGAGGTGGACATATCGTATGATTAGCTAACTCCTGCAACTGTGTTCTGGAGACTGGTGTCTGCAATTCCACACAATAAGCGAGCAACTCATGAATCTTGACGGGTCTGTTCAGTGGTAGGTGTGTAAGATGGCTGACGTCCGAGGTTAATTGGATCGGAGTATCCCCACGTAGTCCGAACCGACGGAGTATCCGATCCACATTCTGCTTCGGATTGCTAGGCAACACGCCGAGATGGTCGCCTTCTCTATAATTCATGCCTTCAGGCAGTAACACTTCGATGTGACGTGTGCTTCTTCCACTTCCCAGCGCCTGAAGCTCTTTATTGACTACAACCGTGGCATAGCTGGCATCATAAGTTCGTGCAAGAGGCATATCCGTTTTCTCGCGGACAAACTCCATTTGAAGTCTGCTGGCGCTTGGCTTCGAGGATTTGATTGCTTCCTCGCTAATCCCCAAGACACTCAACACCTGAGGCCACAACATATGCTGCCACGTCTCGACTTGTTTCTCCATGTCACCTCCGGCATCGGCTTCACCGCGGGATAACAGTCTTTTACCTCCCCATTCTTCAAGCCTCTCATCTATTAATCGAGGAATGCTCTGGTACGTCCCGGACCAACTCCGATCTCCACAGCCCAGAACGGCATAGTTTACATCCCGTGCTTCCTCTGACTCTGTTCCCTTTAACCAGTCTACAAATGCCGTAGCATTTTGCGGAGGTTTACCGTTATACGAAGCTGTGACGATAATAACGACACCTTGGCGGGGAATGCGGCCAACACACTCATTCAGAGTGGCTGCTTCACTTGGGATTCCATACGAACGCCCTTTTTCCACAAGCTCTCGGGCAATGCCTTCTGCCGTTCCCAGATTGGAACCATATAACACCAGGAGCGAAGGCTTACCATCTGCTTCAACGGCCAGGATTTCTCCCCTCTGGCTGTCAATTGCTATATTTTTATGAACAACAGGAGCAGGTTTCTCTTTCGCAGATCTGGTAGACTTATTCATCTTTTGTGACACTTCACGCGCTTTCACCTGGATCCGGAAGTCTCCCGGCTTCAATGTCAGTGTCTGTTTAACATCTAACTCATAGTTGCTATAATCGATCAGCTCAAAATGTTTGAGGACCATGCCAAGCACAAGTGTTGCTTCATATAAAGCAAACTGCATGCCGATACACGCTCTCTCCCCATTACCAAAAGGTTTATACGCATGATGAGGCACTTTCGCCGTATCTTCAAATCGCTCTGGACGGAAAAGTTCCGCATCCTCTCCCCATGCCTCTCTGTCACGGTGAAGCTGGGGCAAAAGAATACTGCAACTCTCCCCTTTCTTCAAGGGATATTTGCCACCTATGACGGTGTCTTCTTTGGCATATACATCAAATCCCGGGGCTGTTGGCCAGAGACGAAGCGATTCACTAAGAATCATGCGAATATAAGAAAGCTGAAGAATTTCCTCGTACTGTGGTGAGTCACTGACCAATATCTGATCCACCTCGTCATACGCCTTTTGAAGCGATTCCGGATTTTTCAGTAGAAAGTAAAGAGCAAAAGATAATAGACCACTCGTGGYTTCATGTCCGGCAATGAGAAATGTAATAATCTGATAACGGATGTTCTCATCATCCAGCATTTCGCCAGTCTCCGGATCTTTGCCATTCAACATACGTGCGAGCAAGTCGACCTCTTCGGGTGCTGAACTCGCTTTACGTTCCTCTATAATCTGATCTACCAGAGAGAACATCGTCTGAATATCCGCTTGGAACTGTCGTTTGGTTTTCACCATAAGCAGATTTTGAATTTTCAAACGTGAACTCTTCTGCATAGCTTCATTTAATGCCCGAACCATGCTTTCAATAAAAGGACTGTGGTCCTGTCTGTAAAAACTGTTAAACCGATAATTGAATCCACATAGTCCAATGGTATCCAACGTAAGGCGTGTCATATCATCCGCCACATCAATCGTATCGTTGGAATTGAGGCGTGCCCATTTGTTGATCAACTGTTCGGCAATATCGACCATCATGGGATGATAACCTTTCATGGCCTGTTTACTGAAGGTGGGAAGCAGAATGTTATGGGCCTTTTTCCAATTGGGCTCCGATGTTCTGCTTGTAAATAAACCATCGCCGCCAAAGGCACGTACGTTTTCGAGTTCATTGTAAACAAATTTGTCAAAACGGGACACATCGCATAACTCCGCGACAAGATCTGGTCCAGATACGATTAAACCGGAATAACCGGGAACGGTAAGTCTATATATTGGTCCATGCTGTTCAGCCAGGACACCTAGCGACAGCGTTGGTTTATCTTTATCTATCAAAGGCAGATTGCCAAGTGGCCCATACATTTTGGGCTGTGGAATGTAAGTTGCATCACTCATGATGATCACCTCTTATCTGTACGCCGTGGAGCAAGGTATTCGTTAGCCATATGATGGCTGTTCTGCTTTCATTCATAAGTGATCTCTCCTTTAATGATTTTATAAATGATAGTAATATGTATCATTTGATAATACAATAAACCATAATTGATTTAATATCAAATTTTCTTCCGGCTGAATTACTTTTAATTGAACCGTTCAACGTTTAAGTTGAAATAACAACAAATAGAGGATTGCATATGCAATCCCCTACTATATGAACCAATGACGCTATGATTCTATGACGTTTTTTAATGTATTCTAATGATGTCTTGGCTCATCCCACTTCTCGAAATTCAATTCATTATTAATGCTTACCGCAGACAAAGCTCCCAGAGACGCAGCCGTGATTGCCTGATACATCTCGGATGCTGCATCACCAGCACTGTATACACCCGCTACGGACGTTTTGCCGGAAGCATCAACGATAACCGTTCCCGATTCTGTAATTTCACAACCGATGGCCTTTGGCAGTTCTGATCCGGTAAACAGTTTCGGTTGGAAGAAAACTCCTGTGCATGGAATCGCTGTACCGTCATTTAGTACAACTTGCTGTACCATCCCTTCTTCAGAGTTAATGGATTGAATCGGTGCATCGAATACAGTAACATGATGCTGCTCCAACTCTTCACGCTGCTCATCGGTTAAGGAATCTGATCCATTCGTACAGATCGTATAACGATCTGTCCAGCCGGTTATGACTTTTGCCATATGTAATGCCTTATCTCCACTAACGATGATGACCAGTGATTGGTCTCTTAACTCCCATCCATCACAATATGGACACACAAACGCACTTTTACCGTAAACCTCTGTTAATCCGTTAATATCTAGAGGCAGATCTTTCTTGCCTACCGCAAACAAAATCTTTTTCGTGCGATAACTTGCCCCCTGAGTAGTCTTAACTACAAAATCACCATCGCTACCTGTTATCGCAGTTGCCGTATCGGATGCAAATTGAACTGAGGGATACGCTGCAATCTGATCTTTGGCAGCTTTCCGGAATTCACGTGGACTTGCCCCATCTCTTGTCACAAACCCATGAGTCTCCCTTGTAACCCAGTTACGCGGTGTCTCATCATCAATGACCACAACGTTCTTGCGGGCCCTGCCAAGTACTAGAGCTGCATTAAGCCCCGCTGGTCCTCCACCAATAATAAGTACATCCAAGAGTTGATTCATATTACTCATATTATTCACCCTTTCCAGACATTTAATATCTCTAATTAAGTTTTAAAAATAACCTCCGCTTTCTCTTAAGAAAGTAATATCGGAGATTTACAAGAACACATTTTAAACAAGACTATTAAAGATATCTTATATCTACAATAAACAAAACCTAACCATTTTGCAACATATATCTTTAACTACCTTCTTCAATCCAGCCTGTGTGAGTTGAATAAAAGATTATTTACACTTACACTACAATGACAGAACAAACTTTGGATCACTGTTATACTCGGATTTTTGATTTCTCTCCTGTAACACAGAAATAATTATTTAACAATTAAAAACAACCTTGTTTTTAAATTGTTCACAATCAAATGACATTATTTTAAATACTAAAACGTTAATTAAATCACATAGTGTATTGAATGGTATAATAGCGACATAATATACAAGTATAGATATAGGAAGTGAGTTCTTGAAAACATTGAACAATGGTTCACAGACCAATATCAGCCTGGAGTATAGCTCGATTCCGAAAGTATTCTTCGATACGATCAAAATCGGAATCATCAAGTCCAACCTGATCGCCATGTTTGCTGGTTTAAGTTTGGCTTTATATGTATTTGATGCTTCAATCTTAGCTAATATTGTACCAATCATCCTTTCCTTTATTGGATCTTCTCTCATTATTGGAGCTGCAGGGGTATTTAACAACTTGTATGATCGTGATATTGATGCGATCATGGAACGTACGAAGAAACGTCCTACCGTTACGGGACGCGTAGATACCAAGTCGGGTCTAATTCTCGGTATTGCAATCACCATCATCGGGGGCATCATGTTGTACATCGCTTCCCCATCCGCTGCTGTATTTGGTATTTTGGGTCTGTTGCTTTACGTGTTCCCTTACACGATGTGGACCAAACGTACAACGATCTACAACACGGAAGTGGGAAGTCTTTCGGGTGCTGTGCCTCCACTCATCGGTTGGGCAGCCATTTCACCGGAACTGGGTCATTTCGAGATCTGGGCATTGGTCGTTACGATGCTCTTATGGCAAATGCCTCACTTCTACGGGATTGCGATTCGTCGTTTTGACGAATACAAAGCTGCTGGTGTTCCCATGCTACCCGTTGTTAAAGGCATCAGACGGACATACATTCAGACAAACGTGTATCTGGTACTGTTACTGATCTCCAGCTTTTTATTCTGGCCGATGAGTCCATTTGTCGCTATTGTGGCATTTCTGGTTAGCTTGGCTTGGCTCATTCTCAGTGTGGCTACCTTTGACAAGAAAGAAACAGAGAAATGGTCCAAACGGATGTTTATCTTCTCCATTAACCATATCACTATTATCTTCCTGGTCATCATTGCGTATTCCTTGATTGCTCAGATGATGAGATAATAATATTCCATCTTTCCACTCGTTATAACGATAAAAAGCCTTACAGACTGTCCTCTTTCAAGGAGTCGTCTGTAAGGTTTTTTTGTTTTTTTATTATCTTTTCTAAATTTTTTAAGCTATCCAACTTTGGCGGGGGTTTGTTCCCCTTGCCACAGCAGCTGCATCTCTTCATTGGTGGCAAGCAATTCGGCCAAACTTCCCTCGGCTTCAATGCGTCCATCTTTCATCACGATAATGTGATCTGCTTTGGAAAGTGCTGCCCTGCGGTGAGAAACTGCAATGCAGGTGACATCCGGCTCTTGGAACAACCCTTCCCATACTTGTTGTTCTGTCTCCACATCCAGTGCACTGGACAGGTCATCAAAGATAAACAGGTCCGCCTCCGTCATTAACATGCGTCCTGTGGCCGCGCGCTGAATCTGCCCGCCTGACAGCATCACCCCTCTTGGACCAACCGGGGTCTCAAGCCCCTGATCCAGATGTTTGATATCCTTCTCCATCACAGCCAGACGAATGGCTTTTTCAAGGGCTTGCTCGGTGTTACCCTGTTTGCCCTGGACGATATTTTCTTTCAACGTATCACTGAACAATCTTGGCACTTGAGGGGTATACGCGGCTCTAGGCGGCATCAGGAATGTGGCTGGATCAACAGCCGCTCCATTCCAGTGAATGTCCCCTTTTTGTTTGGGTAACAGTCCAAGAAGTGTTCGTACAAGCGTTGATTTACCTGATCCGATCCGTCCTGTAATCACAAGAAATTGTCCGCGTTTCAGACGAAAACTGATCTCTTCTATGCCATTTGCAGAATTCGGATATTGATAAGTCAGCTTGTTCACCTCAAGAGATTGCAACTTCTCCTTAGGGTCCCTCTGTTCACTTACAAGCTCCGGCGGATCTTCATACAGATAGATTTCCCTCGAATCCATGATCTGGTCTTCTTCCCCTGGGCGGAATAGCTTACGCATACGATCATAGGATACCTTGAGCCTTTTGTGCTGAAACACCATATAACCAAACAGTGAAATGCTAAATCCGATATTGGCCAGATAACTGGTGAATAAGGCAAAATCACCTACGGTAAAGTTCCCTGCTTTCATCTCAGCTGCACACATCAGTAGAATCAATCCAGTACAGATACTTAGAACATGCTGATTCATCGATCTCATCCACTGCTTGAACAGATTGTCTCGAAGTGCAGCCTGGCGACGATCTTCATTCAACTGGTTAAAACGTGAAGAGACATTCTCTTCGGCCTGACCCAGTTTCAGGGCTTGCACTGCTCCAAACGTTTCCGCAATAAAACTGGTAATTCGCCCAGTCGATTCTCGATTAACCTGTGCATATTTCCGAGCCCGATTTCCGGACAGGTTGTTAAGTAAGGTAACGACCACCAACGGCAGCACGGCAACCAATGTGATCTGCCAATTAATGTTCGCCATAATGACGATAGACACAACAGCAAATACAAGACGTCCCCAGAAGTCTACCCATGATTCTACATACTCGACGACTTCATCGACATCATCCCGAAAGCGACTCATCGCCTCCCCTGGTGAAGCCGGAAGATTACGCCCAGGCCAGCGCATGATCGCTGCGAGCATGTTGGTTCGCAAAATCGCCTGAACATGATACAGATACGTAACCCATGCATAGAAGGCTACAAAAAATGTGCCCACCCGTGCCATTCGGACCAAAGCAATAAAGATAAGCGGCACAGCAAGCCACATGTAGTCATTAGAACCTGCTGTTGTCCGATCAAAAAACCACTGCATCCCAATACCAATAGCTAACGGCAAGGAATGAAATATACACCATAACAATCCGTTGATAATAAACAGCAAAGGCCTGAATCGAAACAAACGGCCTATAAATCCTGCTACAGTCATGCCAATTCCTCCTCTCGGCCTGTAATCAGCAGTCTGGCATAGTGAGATGCCGGGTTACTGGCAAGTTCTTCTCTCGCTCCAAACTCCAGTACCTTCCCATCACCGAGCACCATAATCCGGTCAACTTTCTCCAGCGTAGCCAGTCGGTGAGCAATAATCACTCCTGTGGATTGTTTCATTAACTGGTCAATTGCAGATTGCAGCATACCTTCGGTCGCAGCATCTAGACGCGATGAAGGCTCATCCAGAATAACCAGACTCGGTTCGGTCAGGAATACGCGGGTTAAGGCAAATAACTGTGCTTCCCCTGCCGACAATGAAGCTCCGCCTGCAGCCAAATACGTATTAAGTCCTTCTGGTTGTGAATTAATCCATTGGCTAAGTCCAAGGCGATCCGTCGTCTCCTTGATCATCTGATCCGATACATCTCCATTGAACAGGGTCAGGTTATCACGCAGCGTGCCATCAAACAACTGCACATCCTGTGTCACCATTCCCACCCTGCGATAGAGCGCTTGTAATGAAAGCTTTGTGATATCCGTTCCACCCACACGGATCGTACCCCGATCCAGATTGTACAGCCGGAGAAGAACACGACTAAGACTCGATTTACCGCTACCTGTGCGACCGATGATTCCCAGACGTTCTCCAGGTTTAATAGCAAAAGTAATGTCCTGCAATACCGGTTTATCCTGGTTATAACTGAAGTGCACCTGACTGAATTCCAGACCAAGAGGTCCTTCCGGCAATCGCTCCTCTGTACCCTCTTCAATCACACTATGCATGGACAACAGCTCTCTGGAGCGCAGCATGCCTGATTTTGCTTTTTGGAACTCCTGCACCTGATCTCCAAGCATCTCAATCGGATCATTCAGCATCTGCGTATATTGGTAGATCAGAAATAATGTTCCGATACTAATTAGACCTTCCATATAATAATGCACACCCAGCAAAAGCACCGCAGTGACCGCCAGTGCGAACAGAACTACTGTGGTATTCCACGGAATAACCCGTAGCAGCCAGGCTTTTCTCCCCTTACGGAATACCGTGCGCATCGTGCGGTAAAAGCGGTTCATCACATAAGGCACATGACCATTTGCTTGCACATCTTCAATCCCGGCAATGCGTTCTTCAATTAATCCGAACAGAGAGGCACTTGCCGCACGTTCATTTTTGGAAGAGTCCACGCCTAGATTTCGGATAAAGACCATGAAAAGGATCGATAATAATGTGAACACGGTCATCACCAAAGCAATGGCCACATTAACACTGAACATGAATCCGAGAATTCCGGCCAGCAGCACAAAACTCCCGATCACTTGCACAATGAACATTGCGAAAAAATTGGAGATACTCGTTACGTCACCATCCACACGTTCAATCATCTCTCCAGGTGTTTTCACATTATGAAAACGCATATCAAGACGCAGGCAGTGCTTCAGCAGATCTCCGCGCAGTTGATTCGTGGCCCGCCAGGCCACGTCGTTCCCCAAATAACTGACCGCTACCGTGATGAGTTGATTAAACACGGCAACAACCAGAAATATTCCTGCGAGCTGAACAAGATTGGTGAGGACTCCCCCACTTGCTGCTGTATCAATAAATCGTTTAATAATCTGTGGATTCAAAAGCTGAAGCCCCGTTGATGTGAGCAACATGATTAAAAGTAAGGCCAGCCGTCCTTTAACTGGTTTTAGATAGCGCAGCAGCCAAGACATGGAGATTTTCTCTGTTTTGGGCACAGGTCCCACCTCTTTATCGGTTTATTTAATTGTTCTTGCCTATTCATATTTGTTGATGATCTTAACGACAGCAAATTTACGATCACTAGGATGAGTCATACATAATGACATTAAAATCGGGATTTCCCGCCCATAATTGATATGTAGAACATATGTTGACCATTGTACATTCTCCTTTTAACAAGTTAGTTTTTTATAAAATAACGCTCCAAACGCTCCTTTCCATGTGAACAAATTGGGTGGAATGCATGCAAAAAAGCCATAGATGAACTAATGTTCATCTACAGCTTGTAGCCAAAAGAGATCGAATGAAATGCAAAGCATTTCCCGTATCTCCTCTGCATCGCAATAATGATGAGCGTCCACGACAGAGGTGCACAAACATGACTGTCCCAACGCGATCATTGCAAAAAAATTGGATTAATGTCACTATGCTCATGCGTATTCAGTTATCGATTCGAAATCTGTATAGGCATAAACATAATCATCATCCCACCCGTTTTCACATATTTGTTGTTTATTGTATTCGCTGGACTAACATCCGTCAAGATAATTTTAACTGAATTGTTATTTAATTCATGCCATTAAACTTTTCAATTCTCGCTACATACTTAATGATGTAGGCTCTGTTTGTTTTTCTCTAACAACAAGACGTCGATGTGCAATCAGAAGAAAAGGTACTCCCAGGGCAGTCGTCAGTGCAATCGGTAGAAAAACAGCGAGTCCATTCTCCGCTCCAAACTGACTTAACAACACCCCTCCCATGACAGGAGCAATGACACTACCGATATTATTGAAGCCGATAGTCCCGAAATACGTCCCTTTCCATTCCGGCTTCGCAATCCGGTCAATGAGCATATCCATCATGGTGAACAATAACACTTCCCCAATCGTAAATAGTATGACACTTATCATCATCATGAGTACACCTTCAGCGATTCCAACCATCATCAGACTGGTTGCAACTAGCAGGTTACCCACAATCAGAGGAACAAGCGGTGGGAAGTTTCGGAAGGTTCTCACAAGAGGATACTGAATAATCAGTACCGTCACGGCATTCAGGGACAGCATATACGAGAACATCTGGCTTCCATTCTCAAAGATTGGGCTTCTCGCCAAGTACTGTGCCAACGTAGAACTGAAGTGTCCGTAACCCAGCACACAGAATGTGGTACCAATCAATACCGGCAGAAATACCCGGTCGCGACCAGTGGTCATAAGTGCTTCACGCAAACGTGGTGCAGTTGCCTGATGACGCTCTGGCAAATTGGCATGCTGTAGCTTGAATTGCAGAAATAACACAAATCCATAGGCTATGTATACCAAGCCGGAAATCACAAACGGAAACGTCGATTCAGATGATCCCAGCTGAAATCCGATAATTGGCCCAAAGACCACACCGAGATTAATTGCAGCATATCTGAGGTTAAACACCAGCAATTTGTTCTGCGGAGAAGTAATATCCGATAACAGCGCTCTGGAGGTGGGCTCAAATACTGCGCGGCATAATCCGTTTAACGTATTGGCAACAAAGAACACCCATAGATGCTCTGCTGCTGAAAAAATAAAAAACACACCTGCCCAGCTAAATACTGAGATTAACATCACGATTTTGCGCCCGATCCGGTCCGAAATATAACCTCCATAAAAGCTGACCATTACACCTGCCAGCGAGCTAACCGCCACAGTAATACCGGTCTGGGTCGGTGTAGCATCTAACACACGTGTCAGATAGATGGATAGAAACGGGATACTCATTGACGTCACAAGACGTCCAAACATGGTTCCGATAATGATCGTCCATGCCAAGGGGTGAATTTGCCTTAAATATTGCTTCATGCGAACTTCTCCTATTCTTTCTAAATGCTTCAAAAGTGAACTTTTTGAACTACCTCTTCTAATACGTGTTCAAAAAGTTCGGTTTTCAGTACCGAGAAGATGGGATGAAGCTAGAAATGGAGTAGCGGAGCGTAGGGAAAACTACGTGAGCAACGGACATTTCTGCTGAATTCCATATTCGATGCTGATGATGCCTTTAGGCATCTTTCGTAATCAAAAGCGGACTTTTTGAACAACTTCTACTAATGTATAATTGTAAGGATAAAAGGGGGAAGTAAAAGTGTAAACATATGATCACACTTTTCACCTTTAATAGAGGAGTCATGACCATGGATACCCTGCATACACACTTTATAAGGCTCGCCGGGGCCGAACAACTTTCATTCAAACTTTATGAACCTGTAGCGGTAACGATCGATAGCCTGTCCGCTGCCTTGTGCTGCACACCTCGCAATGTGAAATTCATTCTCAGAAAATTGGAGGAGCAAGGCTTCATCCACTGGCAACCCGGTCGTGGACGGGGACATCATTCGGAGTTAACGATGCTGCGTAGTATGAATGAAGCGTTGGAAGCGAGTTTTACCGAGCTTTTGGGTAAAGGCAAAATGAAAGATGCCATTGAACTCATCGGAACCGTTCAGATGGATGATACATTGCGAGAACAGCTCATGCTCTCCCTTCATCAACAGATGGGATTTCACGGCCACGATGAAACTGCCTCTGGTCAGGATATCCTGCGCATCATGAGGTCACGCCAGTTAGGTGGTTTGGACCCAGCCTTTGTTTATACTGCATTTGAAACCTACCTGCTAAGCCAGGTCTGTAATACATTGATCACTTATGACGCCAAGACAGAATCATTCCTGCCAGCACTAGCTCACATGTGGGAATGCAGCGAAGACCATCGCTTATGGACCTTTTATCTCCGAAAAGGTGTACGTTTCCACAACGGACGTATCATGACATCCCGGGATGTCCAAGCGACGTTGCAACGTTTGGTTGATGTTCATAGTCCGTCCATCTGGTTATATCGGGATATTGAACGTGCGGAAGTAGCTGGTGATTATTGCATCAAGTTTGTTCTACATCGTCCTAATCGGTTTTTCTTGCATCTGTTCAGTTGTATTCGGATGACAATCCTGCCCTACGATTACAATGTAGCCAATACATTGGTGGGTACCGGTCCTTTTCAGATCTCTGAGCTGAATGAAGATGTGCTGGAGCTTACCGCTTTTGATGCGTACTACGGCATCCGGCCACATCTGGATCAAGTGCATTTCTGGTTTGTGCCTGACCTGAGTCCAAATGATCGCTATTATGAGCTACCCGGTACAGATCGATTGAGTCTGGCAACAGGCTGTGATCAGACGAACAGCATCAATTATCCGGCGCTGGGTTGTCAATATATGCTGTTCAATTTTCACAAGGAAGGCATCCATCATCATCCCCTATTTCGACAAGCCCTGCGTATCGTCTATGATTCGGTCGCGCTTGTCAGAGATCTCGGCGGGAATCGGATCACACCGGCCAGCAGCTTCCTTCCTTGGAAAAGTGCAGCCCAAGACTGGACCGCTTCCTCTCTTGAGCATGCTCGTGAATTACTGCATAACTGTGGGTACCAGGGTGAGACGGTAACATTATCGTATAAGCATAATAAGGATGCAGACGTTGCGGAGTGGATTCAGCGTCGTGCAGCGTCCATCGGTCTGAACATCAGCATGCAGGCTGTTGTGGATTACTTCAACTCAGAGGAAACCACAAACGCGCAATTGATCCTCGCTGAAGAGATACTGGAGGAAGATTGGCAGTACGGCATGATTCATTTTTTCAAAAACCTGTCCAACCATTTTCATTTGTGTATGTCTCCTGCATTCCAGTCTCTATTGGATGACAAGCTCGATCATTTTGCAACGCTTCATCGGGCAGAACGTACTGCGCTCCTGGATGAAGCTGAAGCCTTGCTACGTGATCACTGCTGGATCTTGCATGGCTGTCACATGAACAAGCAGGCCGAACTGGATCAGAGCATCTTCGGCATGCAGATCGCAGAATTCGGTTATCTGGACATCTCCAAATTGTGGATTAAAAATCCTTAGGGATTTGTCCTTAGTCGCATCTGTGGGATGCAGGATGGAGGACAGAATCATGGAACAGCAAAAAAAAAGCTGCTAGCCTATTTAGATAAGCTAGCAGCTTTTTTGCTCATGAATCCATTTTTAGCGCGCTCAGAGATTATTTTTGATGTAATAGGTCTCCAATGCTTGCATAATGGACTCAATTTTTATCGGTTTGCTGACATACGCATCCATGCCTGCCTTCAAGCAGTTTTCCATGTCTCCTCTTACGGCATTTGCAGTCACTGCAATAATATATGGACAATCCTCAGAGGACTTTAAATCTTTAATCATTTTTGTCGCTTCGAATCCATCCAGCCTTGGCATATGCACATCCATGAAGACAATATCGTATGCATTGTGTTTGACCGCCTCAACCGCCTCAACACCGTCCACGACATGATCCACAACATGTCCTTTTTTCTCGATTATTCTGCTAAGGACGAGTTGGTTCACTTCATTGTCTTCTGCAATTAAAATCCGCAAAGCGGATGCTCTGTTCTTTTTCTGTTGTTGATCTAACCTGTTGCCCTCTTCACCGTTCGTTAAATTAAAGCGTGCAGTAAATACAAATATTGTACCCGGCTCATCCGATTCCTCGATCCAGATATCTCCCTGCATAAGCTCCACCAATTTTTTGCTAATGGCAAGGCCAAGACCCGTGCCCTGAGGTTTGCGAGTCATGAAATTCTCCAGTTGGTAGAATGGCTCAAATAATTGTTGTTTTCTCTCAACCGGAATCCCAATACCCGAATCCTTCACTTTAAAATAAAGCTGTACGGTATTGCCACACTTCTCCTTAATCCCAACATCAATTTCGACGCTGCCCTCTGGAGTAAATTTAACCGCGTTGCCAATGATATTGGTAAGTACCTGTTTAAGACGGTAAGCATCACCAAATACCGGAGTCGGAATGGCGTCATCTACACACATACGAACATTCAATTTCTTGTCGCGAGCCAGCGGTTTTACGATTTGCACAGTCTCTGTGACGATTTCTGCGAGATCAAAAGGATCGTCTACCAGATCGGTTTTGCCTGACTCAATTTTGGAAAAATCAAGAATATCATTAATGATGGCGAGTAAGGAATCTCCGCTCTTCTGGATGATTTCGATATATTCCTTCTGTTCCCCGCTAAGACCAGGGGTATCCAGAAGCAAATCCGTCATCCCAATTACACCGTTCATGGGTGTACGAATTTCATGACTCATCATCGCAAGAAACTCACTTTTGGCCTTATTCATTCTCTCGGCTGTCTCTTTAGCAACTAGCAGCTTTTTCTGCTCCGTAATATCCTTTGCAATCAAGTAGTACCCGACATTAGAGTTATTAATAATGATCGGAGCAAGCGTAGCCAAGACTTCTGTCTCGGTTCCATCCGTATGGCGAACAGCATTGATTTCCTTTTCAGCCAACTCATTATTACTGCGCAGGATCAGACCGAGATTACTGGCTCCAATAAATCTGCTTATGCTTGTATCGATCATTTCAGCCACGGGACAACCCGTCATTTTCACCGCTACTGGATTCGCATTCATAATATTACCATCCATGTTAAACGAGATAATGGCGTCATGATTATATTTCTTAAGTGAAGTGTATCGCTCCACAGATTCCTGCAATTTAAATTCAATACGTTTACGTTCAGTGATATCCTGTAGTGTTCCGTTCAGCTGAACCGGTTGCTGATATTCATCGAGCGTGATCAGCCCGCGTAAGTGAAGATACTTCTCACTTCCATCAGAGCTACTGTGCTTGTATTCAAAATCAAGCGGTTTCCCTTGTTTGACCCATTTCATTTGTTCTTGTAAAGAAGCTCTGTCTGCAGCATTCATAACTTTAAAAACATCATTTGCACAGTATGATTTACGAGTGCGTTCAAGTTCAAAAATCTCAAAAATCTGATCGGAAAGTGCAATCTGGTCTTTGACCATATCCCACTCCCAACTGCCAATTAAAGCGATGCGTTCAGCCTCTGCACTGATGTCTTTATGTTTTTTTCGTTCGGATACATCTCGTCCTATCGAAAGAATCTGCTGTCCATGCTCAGCATCACCAAAGACCTTGTATGTGGTCTCGAACCACAGATAATGTCCCTCTTTATGACGAACCCTGATATTCAACAGATTTCCTTTAGTTAAGTCCATCTGTGAGATCTGTTCCAGATCTTGTGGGTGGAAATATGCATCATTATTTTGACCAATCACTTCTTCTGGCGAATAACCCAATAAATGTTGGACTGAGGGAGAGCAGAATCGACAAACGCCCTCCTTATCAGCAATATAGATGATCTCCTGAGCATGATCTGTAATAAGTTTGAACATCTCTTCACTATGCAGAAGTTTTTGCTCAGACATTTTGCGGTCAGTGATATCAACAATATGGCAAATGAAGTAAAGAGGTTCATCTGTAATTTCGCTACGAACTAATGAAACATGCAATGAAATCCATAAGATGTTACCATTTTTATGGATATAACGCTTTTCATATTGATACTCTTTAGATTCACCTTCGAATAGCTCACAATTATAGATCACATCTTGTGGTGAGTCATCCGGATGCGTAATATCCTGGTAGGTGAGCTTCGTTAATTCCTCATACGTAAAACCCAGCATACAGCAAAATGCGGGGTTCACTTTTCTCCATTCTCCTGTCGGAGCAACGAGTGCAATTCCAATAGGTGCTTGGTTGTAGATCTGCTCGAACAATTCGTGATGGTCGACCTTTTGAACCTGCATTGTAAACTCTCCTTTTGGCATATAAACTCATGTTATAAATAGTCGAAAGTTGATTTTTAATTGGAAGGAAGTTGTTCCACAAAGGATCGGTCCGTTTTAAAACCACAATAACAGCTTAATACCCAAAAATTGAGTTATTGAAACATATCTTTTCAAAAGTTTGGTGTCTACAAAGTCAAACAAGGCCTGGAATCCATTCATATGGAGTCCTGACCTTTGTCGTTATATATCATTATAAGTCATACGCAACACGGAATCGTTAGATAAATGAATTAGCGTTCGCGACCAACAAGATAATCCAATAGATGTCTCAAAAATGGAATAGGTTTCGGCATCTCGTTCAATGCATCTGTAGCAAGACAATAATGCTCCCACATCGCTTTCTTCGCGCCTTCATCACCCAGAATAGACACAAAGGTTGAATTGTTGTTCCGCACATCCTGACCTGCAGGTTTCCCAAGAATGAGGTGATTTCCCTCGAAATCCAGCAAGTCGTCCTTGATCTGGAAGGCGATCCCTGCATGATAAGCGAACTTTTTCAGCGCAGCCATCTCCGGTTCCTTCACTTGAGCAAGTATCGCTGGCATGACCAGGGCAGCTTCGAAGGCAATGCCTGTTTTGTAAAAACAGATCATGTTCAACTGCTCCAGCGTCAATGCCTTGCCTTTGGAGTTCAGATCCATGGCCTGCCCCATACACATATCCTCTGCTTTTTCAGCCGAATACTGAATGAGTCTGAGTACGGTCGCCGCATCAAAGCGATCCAATGAGGATTGCTCTCCAATCGCCTTCTGAATGAGAAACAGACCCGTAAGCTCTGCTGTAGCGCTATTGTGTACATGATGCAGCGTTGAACGTCCACGTCTTGTCGAAGCATTATCCTGCGTAGGCAGATCATCAAAGATCAGGGAAGCGGTATGCATGTACTCCAATGATCTTAGCAGCGGAACGATGGATGATTCATGAAGACCATACTCGCGCACGCCCATAACCCAAGTTAATATCGGACGTAGCCTTTTTCCGTCTCCCTGCAAGCTGTAATTGGCCGCATCGATCAGCGTTTCTTTCATCTCATGAAGGCCACCGGGCTTCGCAATCTGCAACTCCACATTAATCTGTTCGCGAACCGTTCGAATGGTCTGTTTGAACTCCTCTTTCTCCTGCTTGTCATTTTTCAATTGAAGCACAACCTGATCCCGTAACAATTTATCAAGGAAATCAACGTCATCTGCTTTTCGCACCATCTGTTGAACCAGTTGATTGAATTCAGGCTGCCCAGAGGCAAAGATCGTCATCACTTCATCATATTTTTGCTGCCCCAACCGTTCTTTACAACGCTTCAGACCGTTAATGGCACGATCCAGTATGACCTCGCGGGTCTTGGCGTCCGAGTTATATACATCATGGATTAGATGAGAGATGACTGCCCAATACAATTCATATGGATTAATCAAGTCGGGACGCAAATCTCGATACTTCAAATAGTAGGTATACGGAGTTACTGCCCCTTCTTCCATATCGTCAAACATATCGGCAAAATCATCAGCCAGCTGATTATATATCCCGTAATAGAACGTCCGCAGATCAAATCCTTCATCCACTGGTGCACTGAGAACAGATCGGACGATTAATCGGGAAGAAGAGGATTTGATAATAATCGGAATGTACAATTCTTCATTGCTATAATTCGCATTGGCTAATTTCTTGTTGCGATCGATCTCCTGAGACTGAAAGAACACATAGGATTGCTCTAAAAACGTGCGCTGTTTCTCTGGATGCTGGTAGTTCTTGATGTACTCAAATGCTTCCCGAAGCTCGGAATGTACATATTCAATTACTTCAAGATTGCTGCCTTTCCACTCTCCCAGATCAGGTACGATCCCGGTAAGAAGTGCATCACGTATCATCAGGGAATATTGTTCTTTTTCCTGAACAGTCAATGCTTGAGAATCCAGCAGATCATCCACAAATGGATACGTCAAACCATACGAATAACCAAGTCGGATCGCCGCATCAAATCTCCGGGCACGTTCTTCAGGTAGTGTCTGCTCATTCATCTCATCGTCCACATGAAGGACCACGCCGAGAATGATCTTGATCAGCTTCCGCTGCGCCTGCTCTGCATCCAGCTCCTTCGGGATGTTGGATGCTACATTCTTTAATTTGTTCATCACCCAGATGACAGCTGTTTCAATGTGCTCCTTCTGTCCCCAACGGTACAACGCAGCCAGACTGATATAATCATGCTGTCCTTTGCGCCCAGCGGCAGAGCCCATAAAGTATTTTTTAGTATTCTGGACAACGTTCTGAATTCGGGCCTGCGTACCCGGAGAATCAAGGGCTTGCCCCAGATCTCGCATATAAATATAGGAGATACTCCGATCCAGGTAATCATCCAGCTTTCCTGTCGTATTCAGCCAGTGGATATATCTATGAACATCCCGAGGATCCGGTTTTCTTTTGCTAGGTGATAAAAGAGAAAGCCAGGCAAAACGATGAATATGTTTCTTTTGCCATACATGAATATCTTGGGTAAGTGCTGTCGTATACGTATTATCCATAAGTTGCTGCCTAAGAGAAGTAAAATACTGAGATGCTTTCTGCTCAGCTAGCCGATATCCTGCATCAGCCTGTTCTGTAAGTACGTTATTCATAGGGTGGATACCTCAAATTCTATTAATGTTAAACATGTATCCATGAAAGGAGATGAGGTGCTCCATGGAAGAAAACTGAACTCATTTGATCGTGTATCCAACGCTTCAGCTCATGTTCATAACCTTTATACGGCGATCCAACCGTTTGGTTACGAAATCGTCATTGTTCATTCCCATATACGTGATTTTACAGAATGGATGACCAGACTTTGACCGCTGTGATGGCGATAAGTACGATTAATGCATATCGAAGTACCCTCACATTAATCATCGAACTAACCCGTGAACCAAGGGATGCCCCGAGCAGACTGCCGATCACCGTATAGATAATGGGTTCCATCGGAATGTCTCCACCCGTAATTTTACCTATAACGCCGCCGATTGCGGAGATAAATACAATCGCCAGTGAAGAAGCAATCGTTGTTCGTACGGGGATGTTGAGAATCGTCAGCATGATCGGAATAAGGATAAAGGCACCACCCGCACCAACAATTCCTGATACAATACCTACTGCAAAAGCAGTGCCTGTTGCAATCCATCGGTTAAACACCAGTGGAGCTGAGGTATCAAGCTTTCCCTTTCCGGGAATCAGCATAAGCACAATTGCTATGATCGCCAGAATGCCATAGATCAGATTAATAACTCTTCCGTCCAGATGACCGGATATGAACCCGCCGATCAGACTGCCAGCAAGAATGCTGGAGCCCATGTATAGCACCAAACCTCGGTGAACGATCGCCCCACCGCTTCTACCCGTTTTTACTTTTCTGCGGAATGCAATCACACCAGCAAGTGAAGCGAAAAACACTTGAAACATACTAATCGACGATACCTGATGTGCTGAGAACGGCTCCAATCCCACCCAGGATGGAACATATAACAGTAGCGGATAATTGATAATGGCCCCACCAATACCCAACAAACCGGAGAAGAATGAACCGACCAGACCCAGTATAAACATGATGACAAAAAGCAGAAGATCCATCGGTTATGCGCTTCCTTTCGTGCTATATAAATCTCATTTCGATATCACTCAAAAGTGCTATACACAGCGAAAATTATCCGTTATAATAAAAACCAAGTAAATTAATCCGAAATTAGTGATTAAGCATGTTTAACGTGTTGAAGACTCTTTTTGAAAATAAATGTCCACAGTGCAACGAAAAATTACAAGTTCATAACGATGCGTTATGCTCGACCAAAACCTGTTCTCAATGTCATTACAAAGAAGAGAGTTATGGCTCTCTCGGAGTTCGAATTGTATATGACACACCACAAAATGATAAAAAGATACAACCTTGCTAATTGTATCACGATCTCTGAAATTTCGGGATGATTCGACAAACTTATTTCCATCTCATATGCCACGATTACTTTATAATGAAAATACAAAAACGGTGCAAAACGAATAAATCGTTCTGCACCGTTTTTTTCTGTTTTTCTTTTTTTGAGATGAGTTGTCTTAATTATAAAAGGGTACTTATTTAGTTTTGAAGCTGAGGAAACCATCATCTACGGCTACGGTTGTACCATTAACTGCACTGGCTGCATCACTGAACAGGAATGTAACCACACTGGCTACTTTCTCGGGTTGAATAAGCTCTCCACGCATATGTTGAGTAGCAAGCGCATCCTTCATGGCTTGGTCATCACCCAGAATCGGTGTTTCGATAAAGCCAGGTGCTACACCAACTACACGAATTCCATGCTCAGCAAGTTCCAATGCACCGGATTTGGACATCATAACAACAGCAGCCTTGGCTGCGTTGTAGTTGAAGCTACCTACTGCAGCAACACTTCCATAGATCGAAGCTGTATTTACAATGGTACCCTGTACGTTCAATTCAACCATTTTTTTCGCGCCATAATACATACCATAATATACACTGTGCTGATCTACATCAATGACTCTGTGATAGGATTCCGGGTCCATCTCCAGAAATGGCTTCACAAGTCCAATGCCTGCGTTATTGAAAATACCGCTTAACGTACCATATTGCTCTACGGTCCAGTCGATCAGGGCTTTGATCTCGTCCCCTTTGGATACATCCACTTTGTACGCGCCCGCTGTTCCGCCTGCTGCTTCAATCTCTGCCGCAAGCTTCTTCGCTCCGTCTTCATTATAGTCAGCGACAACAATAGTCGCACCTTGATCCGAAAGTTGAAGTGCTGTCTCTTTACCAATACCACTTGCTCCACCTGTAATAATGATTACTTTTCCATTGTGTTGAGTCATGACTCTGTTCTCCTTTGGCAAAATATATTTAGGTGTAGTTCTAAACTTATAGTAAGTAACTATATTTTATTAACTTATATACTTATCATACGCCTCTGTCCCAACCTTGTCAAACCATAGATCATCTTCACATAAATAAGAGATAAATGTCATATACATCTCCTATTTACATGATATAGTCTAGCTCCTGTGATATTAAATATGCATCCGTTTTCGGAAAATAAAAAAGCGAGCATAACGGTAATTCAATCATTCCGATATCTCGCCCTTCTCAAGTATTCGATTCCAAACTGGATTGTCTTAATGCGGTAAGATCAATTTAACTTATTCACCCTGAAGTCCGCTTAGCGGATCTTTCAAATTATTGATGTTCGTGATCAGTTCAGGAATGCCTGTCTTCTCCCAATTCTCTGCCGTAAAACCTTGCTCTGCAATTGTATTCTCGAAATTGTCCACAACTTCTGTTAATTGAGTATTGTAACTAACCAGATTCTCATGAATGCTCTCTCCTATTGCAGGAGCAGTCAACTGAGAAAATTCGCTTGCCTCTGCTTGGATCAGATCGATTTTCTCCTGAATCTGCGTTGTAATCTCCGGATTATTCACCGCACCCGATGCAAGCTCTTGCAGATCAGCTCCGGCGTTTGATACCTGTTCTATATAATCAGTAGCCCCACTCACATAATTTAAACTTTGATTAGCTTGTTCCACGACAGAACAGGCTGAAATCAGCAGAATACTTGATGCAATTAGGCCTGTCATCATTAATGTGTGCTTTCTTTTTCTTATGAACATGATCATCTCCCCTTCTCCTAATCGGAATCCTTGTTCAAAGTCCATGATACCTGTTCAGACTGCTTCTTTGCAAATGGGTCTGCAGCCAACGTTATTAAGATGTATAATAGTAAAATCACACGGTAAAGGGATGTCATGATTATGCTTCAAGCCTTGAACCAACGCTTGAACCGCATCATGCCACTGATTACCCCAATCAGCATTATTATTGGCGTGTTATGCGGGAGTTTTCTTTCTTCTTATACCTTTTTATCCCCTTGGCTTTTTGCGTTCATGACGTTCGCTGGAAGTATCAGTCTTGGGATACGGGATTTTGTGAACGTGCTGAAAAAGCCGTTCCCCCTGTTTGTATGTCTGTTTATTTTGCATTTGGCGATGCCTCTAATTGCTCTTGGTATGGGTCATCTGGTTTTCCCTACAGATGCGTACACCATAACGGGCCTTGTTCTGGCAGCCGTGATTCCGACAGGAATAAGCAGCTTCATCTGGGTCAGTATCTATCGGGGCAATATCGCACTTACGCTATCCATCATCCTGATTGATACCATGCTTGCTCCTTTTGTAGTGCCCGGGGTGTTATCCCTGTTAATCGGAACCAGTGTCACACTGGACACAGCAGCCATGATGAGCAGTCTGTTCTGGATGATTGTTGTACCATCCCTGCTCGGTATGTTGCTGAATGAGTGGACCAAAGGCGGCATTGTCCCGGTCTGGGGACCAAGGTTGAATCCGTTATCCAAATTGTTCATGGCATCTGTCGTTGCGATTAACGGATCTGTCGTTGCGCCCTACTTGGCTGATTTCAACTGGAAGTTGGCTGGTCTTGCGGTCATCATTATTTTCCTGGCATCATTCGGTTATGCGCTAAGTTACTTCATCGCCCGATTGCTAGGCTGGAACGAGGCCGATCAGGTCGCTCTGGTGTTCAATGGAGGTATGCGTAATATCAGCGCAGGTGCAGTACTCGCTGTTTCGTATTTTCCGCCACCTGTTGCTGTCCCCGTCGTGCTTGGCATGGTATTTCAACAGATGCTCGCTTCCCTGACAGGTTATCTGCTCGGTCGTCGATCACAGCTTCTGCAAAAGTCGGATAAGACATCCGCTGCCTAACAAAATATTGGATGAAAAAAACGCCGACATGATTGTCGGCGTTTTTCGTCACTATAACCCTCTACTGTAATTTCTGCCGTAGTCTCTGTAATTACTTTAATCTAATCCTACCCATTATACGCTCCCTGCCCACAATAGAAAAAAACCATCAACGAGTGATGGTTTTCATCTGTTCATTCTTTTCAGAAATCTGTTGTTGCTTATAATGCCTTATGCTTATTTCGGTTGAATATATCCTTCAGCTTTAAGCAGTTCTGCGATCAGAACCGCACCACCTGCCGCTCCGCGGAGCGTGTTGTGGGACAATCCAACGAATTTGTAATCATAGAGTGAATCTTCGCGCAGTCGGCCTGTGGAGACACCCATTCCGCGTTCGATGTCACGATCCAGTTTTGTCTGTGGTCTGTTCTCTTCTTCAAAATACGTAATGAACTGTTTTGGTGCACTTGGGAGAGCCAGTTCCTGCGGACGGCCTTTGAACTGCAACCAACGTTCCAAAATTTCGTCTTTACTTGGTTTTTTCTCGAAGTTTACAAACACGGTCGCAAGATGTCCATCCGTTACTGGAACACGAATACATTGTGTTGTAATTAATGGAGCCGATGCTTTGACGATCTCATTATTTTCGATGCTACCCCAGATCCGCAGTGGTTCCTGCTCACTCTTCTCTTCTTCGCCACCGATGTATGGAATGACATTATCAAGCATATCAGGCCAGTCCGTAAAGTTTTTACCTGCTCCGGAGATTGCTTGATACGTGGAAGCAACAACCTGAGTCGGGTTGAACTCACGCAAGGCGTGCAGTGCAGGCACATAGCTCTGAATCGAGCAGTTTGGCTTTACAGCAATGAATCCGGTTTTTGTGCCCAGACGTTTGCGTTGAGCTTCAATCACGTCCAGATGTCCCGGGTTAATCTCAGGGATTACCATTGGTACATCTGCTGTCCAGCGGTGAGCTGAGTTGTTGGACACGACAGGTGTGCCTGTTCTAGCGTAAGCTTCTTCGAGCGCTTGAATTTCATTCTTTTTCATATCAACCGCGCAGAAAATAAAATCAACCTGGCTGGCAAAAGCCTCAACTTGGGAAGCATCCTGAACAACGATTTTCTTCACAGCTTCCGGAATAGGAACTGCGAGTTTCCATCTGCCTTGTACGGATTCTTCATATGTTTTACCTGCCGAATTGGCGCTTGCAGAAATAGCTGTTACTTCAAACCATGGATGTTGATCAAGCAGGTCCACAAAACGCTGACCCACCATTCCCGTTCCTCCGACGATACCAACTTTCAATTTTGCTGACATTCAATCATCATTTCCTTTCGGTTTAAGTGATTCTTCTCTTCAAATCAATTTCATAACTCACTAAAAACGTATTATGAAATTGACTTCCTAATTAACACTATTCAGGCAATTCCAAAGCGTGTAGTCACACCCCGGAAAAACCAAAAAATCCCATCCCCAAGACAATAGTCTCAGGGACGAGATTGAACTCTCGTGGTACCACCCAGATTCGCCAATATGTCACCATATCCGCCTCTTCAAGTAAAGGTTTACAACCATGTTGAAAGCTGTAGACCGTTCATACTCTAGCTCTGTAACAGGAGCTCCTGTCACACCATCCCTTAACGCTAAGTTCCGATGTGCTGCTCTGAGTCTTTATTCAATAAAAAGTTCTTTACTCCTTTTCAGCTGCCGGAGCTCTCTTTGAAAGAATGATTTTTATCTACTCGTCTCTTCGTCGCATTTGATATTGCGATTATAATATCAAAATTACCGTGATGAAGTAAACACATTTTTTTAGATCTTGGAATTTATATGTTTCCAGCGGAGCTGAACTATTCAATTATCGCAAGAAAAACTTCAGCTAAACGGTCTGTCTTCTGTGAAAAGTACGTCGATAGACATTTTTATTATAACATACTACAAATAGCTATTTCTTTACTGCTTTTTGGCAACCATCGCATACGTTCCCAGTGGGCTCCCAGGCCTCGTGGCATGATGTGTCCTAAGTAATTTCAGTTCGGAAAGAAGAAGTGTCTTTACTTTGTCCGGGATCGGAAGCAGTTTCAGTTCCACAGGCGCTTCTGCCAGTGTCATTTCGGTTTCCCAGCGACCGTCCTGCAGCTCGGGAGAATGGATCGAATTCTCTTCCTTAATCGTCCAGCCTGCCGCAGAGACAAGCTCTTGGATATCCTCCGGTGTAAAGAGCGTGCGCACATTGGAGAAGCTGTTCTCCTTGTAACATTCGACCTGGGACTGAATCAGAACGGATAACCAATGTGAGAGCTGGCTCACATCTGTAACTCGGGCATCCCATTCTGCAAAACATAACTGATGTCCCCACGTCCTAACCTTGCTAAGAATCTCGGCGAGTTCGTCAAACGATTTCAAGTACCAAGAACAATGGGAAAGTACAATAACATCAAACTCATTCTCGGTGAATTGAACCTGATCACTTAAAATGTCAAAATCATAATCCATTCGAATTCGATCACCCAGTGGAGATCTCCGCAGCTTGGCTGCCGCTTCGCCTACGGTCAGCGGTGTACCATAATCCTCTGGTGCAATATCTACACCATGAACGTACCCGTGCTCCCCCACCAGATGTGCAAGCACGGCCGTTGTATCTCCCTGACCACACCCGATTTCCAGAACCCGGCTGCCTTCCTGTATCCCCCAAAAGAGTCCCAGTTTCATCCGATGCTCGGTCTGAATGTACTGAATGGCGCCGTTGTCCTCCACGTCCATATACTTAATAAGGTCCCTGATGATAGATTCATTCATGATTTCTCACTCCTCAAAGGGCAACCTAAACTTCTTGCTAATTGTAGCGTTACTGGAATAATTGTACAACACTAGAGTCTATGACAGAACCATGGCACGGAGGAGAACTCGTCCTATAGCAGATCTAAACCTCTGCTACATATCAATTCCTATGCCCACTGAGTTGCAAGCTTCTGAAGATAGGGTGTCAGCATGGGCTCTAATTCCTTGCGCATTAGTCCGATCTCCAAGATCGCCTGAATATATCCGAATTGATCGCCTATATCGTAGCGACGCCCCTCCAGTTCAAGGGCCAACAGTTCCTCCACCTGACTTACTTCTTTCAAAGCATCCGTTAACTGATATTCCCCTCCAGCCCCTCTCTCGATCTGATCCAGAATAGGAAAGATGGAAGGTTTCAGAATGTATCGACCCATTACAGCTGTTCGGGATGGCGCTTCTGCAAGGGAAGGTTTTTCGACCAGATTGGTGACTCGGTGAACCCGGTCCTCTGCACCATTCGAATCAATAATGCCATATTTGCTCACATTTGCCGCGTCTACCTGACGGACACCGATGATCTGGTTGCCTGTTTTTTCGTAGAGATGAACCATCTGTGCAAGTGCAGGTGGATCAGACACCATTATGTCATCTCCCAGCAGTACAGCGAAGGCATCATCCCCTACAAATTGCCGTGCACACCCAATGGCATGCCCCAGACCCAGTGGTTCCTTTTGACGAATAAAATGAATATTTGCCATCTCGCTGATGGCCTGCACCTCTTCCAGTAAAGACTGTTTGCCCTTGGCATATAAAGAGTGTTCAAGTTCAACCGATTTATCAAAATGGTCCTCTATGGATTTTTTGTTGCGTCCAGTCACAATGAGGATATTCTCAATGCCTGATTGCACTGCTTCTTCAACAATGTATTGGATGGCCGGTTTGTCTACAATCGGTAACATCTCTTTAGGCTGTGCTTTGGTCGCAGGCAGGAAACGGGTTCCGAGACCCGCTGCCGGAATAACTGCTTTTTTAATTCGCATATATCATACACTCCTTTCATTTGCTTCTTATAACCAATATTGCACGCTGTGGGCAGCTAAGTAGCGATACGAAACACCCAATATCTGCTGGCTATATAGTTCAGAACCATCCCCATCAAGGTCGCCAGGATTTTACTCATCACGAGACTCCAACCCAGCACATCGTGTAAAGTCATCAGAATGAGGGTAGATAACCCGAGAACGATAAGATTGGTGATTAGAAAACGAACAAGTTTCGCTCTATCGCCGCCCCCTCGTGCCGTATCTCGAAAAGTCCACCTGCCGTTCAGCCAATAACTGTTCGCAACACCGCAGCTGTACGAGATTACTTGAGCCATCAGAACCGGTACACCGACCACTGCAAGCAAAGCAAACACCACCGCGTCTACTGCCGTATTCGCAACACCCACAATACCGAACTTGAAGAGTGTCACCAGGCGCTTAGTCATGATGAGCAACTCGAACTGTCAATTGGGATTTTGCTTGCTGGCCCTCGGCCTGCACCACATCTCTCACAATGTATAGCGGACGCGCCTTGGTCTCATCATAGATGCGGCCCACGTACTCGCCCAGAATGCCCAGCATGATCAGGATGAATCCGTTAAACATCAGCATGATACTTACAATGGATGGCCATCCCTTAATCGTTGAATCCGTAAAGATGGCCGAACCAATAACCGTTAACATATAGATGAATCCGCCTACCGACAGGATCGCACCTACATAACCTGCAAGCTTGAGTGGTTTATGCGAAAATGACGTAATGCCATCCAGGCTTAGTTTCAACATGCGTTTCAGCGGATATTTTGTTTCACCTGCCAGACGTTCATCACGTTCATATTCAATCGCAGTCTGACGAAATCCGACCCAACTGACCAACCCCCGCACAAATCGGTTCTTCTCCGGAAGACGTTTCATCTCATCACATACTTTGCGGTCAATCAGGCGAAAATCTCCGGTGTCTACCGGGATATCCGTATCCGTTGAAGCACGAAGTACACGATAGAACAGACTTGCCGACCATTTCTTAAAGCGAGTTTCCCCACTTCGTCTGGTGCGACGGGCATATACGACTTCATAGCCCTCTTTCCACTTGGCGATCATATCCAGTATCAGTTCGGGAGGGTCCTGCAGATCCGCATCAATAATAACGACCGCATCCCCCGCTGCATAATCCATACCTGCTGTTATCGCAATCTGATGTCCGAAGTTACGGGCAAAATCTATCAGCTTCACACTCTCGTCCCAACGGGCGTAATCACGGATCATCTGTGCACTTTGATCCACGCTGCCATCATTAACAAACAACAGTTCATAACTCTCTCCTGTGCTGCCCATGACCTTCTTCAGACGCCGATAAGTCTCCTCGATCACCGCTTCCTCGTTATACATGGGAATAATAATGCTGTATCGGTACGCGTGAGCCATGTTTGTCCCCTCCCTTTTCCAATTGGACTTCGTTCGTTCGAGATTTTCATTACAGTTATAATTTCACTTCGTACAAGGTGGTCTGTCCGCCAAATCCGAATCCGAATCCAAATCCAAGTCCAGCTTCACTCTCCGTATCACCGTTATCCATGGATCCGCTGTCCGTGCCTGTCTTCCATTCTGACGTTGGAATCTCGGTTCCGTGCTCTTTGATCCAATCGCTAATATCCGAGTTTCCTCCGCGGCCACCCATGCCACCAACCATGAAGTATTTCACTTGCCCGCTCTTGACGAGTTGCTCAAGTTCATCTGTTGTGTACACCGGGTCTGAGCCGGAGAACCCTCCAAGTGTAATGACCGCTGCTCTTTCATCGATGATATAAGGTGCTGCCTGATTATAGTCCGTAGTGGCAAAGAGATACGTTTCGCCTGTATTGTGCTCTTTCAGATAATTCAGTGTGACTGTATCCACTTCTTCGTTACGGTTACCCATTCCGCCACGGCCACCCATTGTAGGCATTTCTGTGTCTCCTGCAACGTTACCCATCGGCATGCCCATTCCTGCCCCACCAAACATGCCATTGGAACCGGTAGGTCCTGCTGCCGGAATCATGCTGTTGCCACCGTAAGTAATTGGGGTGAATGCCCAGTAGATTGGACCGATCAGCATCACCATGAATCCCGCGATAATGAAGCCCTGTTTCCATTGATGTGTGCGATGAAGCATAACGATTAGGATGACCGTAACCAGAATGCCTGCGATCAATTCACTAATGGACCAGCCTGCACCAATCGTCTCGTTATACACCTGCATGATATACCAGCCAAACAGAGTCGTCAGCAGCACGGACACCGGAAGCAACCATGCCTGCCATCCATCGCGATCACGATATGACTTCCACATCGCTACAAATCCTGCGCCAGTCAGCGCCGCAATGGGAGGTGCAAGCATAATCAGATAATATTGATGGAAGAAACCTGCCACACTGAAAAAGGCAGCAACGGGAAGCAGCCATGCCAGCCAGAACAAGGCCTCCTTGTGCTTGCTGGTTATATTTCTCCGTCTTAACCCTGCAAATAGGGCAATGCACCCAAGCAACACAACTGGCAACAGCCAGCTAGCTTGACCTGACAGTTCAGTCTGGAACAGACGCAGAGGACCTTTCTCCCCTGTACCAAACATTCCTCCCATGCCTCCGCCACCATTACCGCCAAAATTTCTTCCGTTTGGCATTTCCATATCATTCGGCATCTGCCTGTTCGGGAAATTGCCATTCGAACCATTCATGTTATCGTTATCCGGTGCATTGACATCTTGCCCAGCGCCAGGAACACCACTGCCTGTCTGATTAGGGACTGAAGACAAGTCTCCTCGATTGCCACGATTATCCCCCTGTCCGATACCATTTGGCATACCTGCGTTACCCGCGGTATTCTGCTGACCCGTTAGGCGAGCCAGACCATTGTATCCAAAGGCAAGTTCCATGACCGAGTTCGTTTCACTGCTGCCGATATAAGGCCGCTCGTCTTCGGGTATAGAATCCACAGTGACCGCCCAGGATAAGGAAACCACCGCCAGAACCGCTGTGCTGCCGATCAGCAGGATGATCTTCCTTCTCCATTTCGCCTGAAATGCAAGCAGATAGAACAAGTAAAAAGCCGGGAGAACCATGTAGGCTTGAAGCATTTTCATATTAAAGGCTACGCCTATTAACCCAAAGGCAACCAAAATGCGCCAAGCACTACCTTGTTTGCTGCCTTTGAACAAAAACCATGAACCCAGCAGTAGTGTAAACACCAACATGCTGTCAATATTGTTGGTCCGGCTGACTGCCGCCACGACAGGCACAGTCGCCATCACAAGTGCCGAGATTCGTGCTGCTGCAAGACCATATGTAGGTTTCACCATGAAATAGATCAGGAGCACCGAACCGATTCCCGCTAATACCTGCGGCAAAATAACGCTCCAACCGTGCAGTCCGAAGACATAGGCAAAGGCCGTCTGAATCCAGAAGACAACGGGTGGTTTATCTACAGTGACCGAGCCTGCTGAGTCTAGTGACGCATAGAAAAAGTTATGGAAGTTGCTGAGCATACTCCCAACGGCAGTCGTATAATAGGAATTGGCATATTGATCGTTCCAGATACCGTACCCATTGAGAAATGCCGCCAGTAATACAATCGGAAGAAGGACAAAATCCATCCTTCTTTTGGTGTTATTCAATGTTGATCACTCCTTCAAAGTTCTTCATGTCTAGTATTGTGACATGCCAAAATAAAACTGGGATGAGTGCCCGCTGAATGTTGTCTGAGGATAATTCACAATCCTTTCAGCTAAATTTCAGTTTGGCAAGCGATAATACAACATACAGTCCCTCGCAATTGAGGGAGAAATCTAAATGGCTCAGGCAAGGAGAGAAGGCACATTATGAAGCTTAGCAGCGGAATTAAAATACTATTGGCTGATGATGAACCACATATTTTACAATTTCTAGAGCTTGGATTAAGCAATGAGGGCTTTGATGTGCGCACCGCACCGGATGGAGCGGCTGCGCTTGAGTTGGCGCTTGAATTCAAGCCACATATGGCTATTCTGGATGTCATGATGCCTGAGATGGATGGATTCGAAGTGGTCGAGCGTCTGCGTAAGACCGGAGCTCAGGTTGGCGTTATAATGCTAACAGCGAAGGACGAGGTCGAGAATCGGGTTAAGGGCCTTTGGTTAGGTGCTGACGATTACATGATCAAACCCTTTGCCTTCGACGAGCTGCTCGCCCGAATTCAGGCCAGACTGCGTAATCAATTTCCTTTATTAATAGGAGCCGTCACCCACGGTCCCTTCCGAATTGATGATCAGCGCAAAGAAATCACCTATCAGAATCAGGTCCTGGAATTATCTCCTACCGAATACGAACTGTTAAAATTTATTGTGCTTAATCATGGGATTGTACTTAGCAAAGCGACCATTCTGAGCCGGGTGTGGGGGTATGATTTTGGCGGAGAAGAAAATATTGTGGAGGTATACGTTCGCTCCTTGCGCGACAAACTCGGGGATAAAGAGCATAAACTCATTCGTACGCTTCGGGGTGTCGGATACAGGGTGGATCTCTGATGAACTTGCTGCCTAAGAAAAATAAACTTCGTTTAAGACGTCTTCACCAATGGATCTGGCCTCGTTCACTGCGTTCTCAATTGCTCTCACGTTCTCTGTTTGTGCTGGCTGGGCTACTATTGTTAATCGGTATCCTGCAATTCTGGATCATGGAGAGCTTTCTCTATCGGAATCAGGCAAAAACCATGGAAGAACAGCTTATGTCCATGCCCCCGGTTTGGCTCGGAATCCAGTCACGTAGTGGCTCTCCCAACAATCCTTTTGGTGGACAAGCAGGAAATGGGTCTGGCAATCGGGTGTTGTTTATTCCGGACCGTTCACTAGCCCTGTTTGATAACGAAGGTACGTTCGAGGATGTTTTTGGGGAAGACGGTCTGAAAGCCCCTCAACTATCATCCGCTGAATATCAGGACATTACAGATGAGTTGAAAGAACAAAAACACATTCCCTACCGGATCGTCACGGATAGCCAAGGGAATGAGCAATTGATTGTATTTGCTTCACCCGGTCCACGCAATCGTGGTTTACCAATGGTGCAGATGGGCACGGCTACAAAGCCACTGAGAGACTTGATTATTAAACAGCTTCTGATCTTCATCATGTTATCGCTGTTGGCCATGGTAGCCGGTCTTGTTCTATACACTAAGGTATTACGCCGGACGCTGGTTCCCCTGTCCAACATGGTGAATAAAGTACAGCAGATAGATGCAGGCAGCCTCGCAGAACGGCTTCCCGTCATTCAGGGACAAGAAGAAGTGGATCAGCTCGCAGTTTCATTTAATGGCATGCTTGAAAGACTGGAGAATTCGTTTGAAGCGGAGCGGGAATCGAAAGAGCAGATGCAACGTTTCTTGTCTGATGCTTCTCATGAGCTTCGTACCCCGCTCACCTCCATTCACGGTTTCATTGAAGTTTTACAGCGGGGTGCAGCGACCAATCAAGATCAATTGTATAAAGCACTGGACAGCATGCACGGCGAATCGGTGCGAATTAACAAGCTGGTTGAAGATTTGCTGTTACTAACCAAGCTGGATCAGGCCCCAAAGCAGGAGCGGGAGGTCATTCAGCTGGATAGTCTGCTGCTCGAAATGCAACCACAACTTGCCATGATGGCTCAACAAAGATCCATTCATCTCGATTTGACGGCTGAAGTATATGTACTGGCTGACCCTTACAAGCTGAAACAGGTTGTGCTGAATCTGTTCCATAACGCGGTGCAGCATACCGATCCTGAGCATGGATCCATCTCCATAACATTATATGCCACGCATCATAAGGCTGAATTATCAGTGAAAGATAACGGCACAGGCATTGAACCTGAACATCTGCCCCATATCTTTGAGCGATTTTACCGCACAAGCAGTTCTCGTTCGCGCAAACAAGGTGGCGCAGGTCTCGGCCTCGCCATTACCCGCTCGATTGTGGAGTCGCATGGTGGGAATATTACCGTACAAAGTCAGGTAGGCTTGGGAACTGACTTTATGATTTTGCTGCCGCTGTCTAAGGCAGATGTCTAGGCTGAGCGTCGGCTGCAAGTAGGCTATACGTAAGCTATAAGTTGGCTATACGCAGCTTTACGTAAGATCTACTTGATCATTACGCAAGCTCTAGGCAAGCTCTCCAAACGATGCTCATCTTCCATTTTAATTCCGGCTTTTCATTGCATGACGAATTCCCCCACTCATTTCGGTTAAGAAATGAATGGGGGATTCTTTTTGTATCCGATTGATAGAGTGTAAAGTAGTAGCTCAATTGGGTTCAGGCTTTCAGGCTAACGAATCTGAGACGTCTTATTCAAGCATTTGGAGCGTTCGCAGAGATCTAATGAACCTGAGCCACGTTATATTAGAATAAACAGCCGTTTACTGCGTTTTTCCAAGGGGATTTCGGGAAATAGCGTGTCTGATGTTCTTACAATTTAAGAAACGTACCTAAAGGCCGAATAAGACGTCCTGGGTTCGTTAGAAAATTGTCTACCCAATCGTCAGGATCAGCCATCTTGGACCTTAAGACTTTTGAGACCTTGGTATCCATCATCGTATAGCTTGCCTAAATTTGAATATGAGTTTGAGTTTGAAGATACACGCTAAAATTCATCCCGTTCTATCGTTGCTTTTGGCAACGGTGGATTACCAAGGGTACACGCCATTTTCATCTAGGAATTCTCCGTTATGGCGTTTGCCATCCGTCGCATAGCGCACGATAATCGCAGCGCCGGCTTCTTTTGATTTACCGCCTTCGGCATTGCCATTAAGATCTGTTGATGTAAATCCGGGCGTTACTGCAAAGACTTGCGCCCTGCTGTTTTTGAGTTCATAAGCCATCGAAAGTGTCATGGCACTGTTGGCCGTTTTGGATGAATTATAGTCGAAGGCATTTAAAGTAAATTCCGCATTTTGCATATGGTCCAGAGAAGCCATGTCAGTTGATACATTAATGATTGTGCCTTCATTATTTTTGATTAACGGGAACAATCGCTGATTCAAACGGAAGGTGCCGAAAAAGTTCACTTCAAAGGCGTTCCGTAGATCTTCCTCTTTTGTATCCGTAAAGGAATGAGAGAAAGCACCCGGCATACCCGCGTTATTGATCAGAAGATTTATTGCAGGATAACTCTTGTGAATCGTATCGGCTGCCTGCTCAATGCTCTTCAAGTCGCACATGTCGATCTGTACAAATTCTACATCTAACCCCTTGGAAGTTAACTCTGAGACAGCTGCTTCCCCCCGTTCGACACTACGTGCGCCAAGGATAACTTTCCAACCCGCTTCACCCAACTGCTTGACGATTTCATATCCAATTCCTTTATTTGCTCCGGTTACAAAAACAGTCTGTTTCATGCGAATCCTTCTTTCCATAATTTGATTTATATTGAACAATGTATAAGTTACTATGCTACACTTAGTGTAGGTCAAATTATTTTTATAAAAAGGGGGATTAACATGTTAACGATTGGAGAAGTAGCAAAAAAAGTTGAAATCTCCATTGGAGCGATCCGCTTTTATGAAAGAAAGGGACTGCTAAAACCTGCTGCACGAAATGAGCAGAATAACCGTCTTTATTTGGAGGATGATCTGAACTGGCTGGTTTTTATCAAATGCCTTCGCGAAACCGGGATGAGTGTGGAAGACATCAAAAAATATTATGATCAGGTCAACGAAGGAACCTCCACGCTGAAGGAAAGAACCAAGCTGATTGAGGATCAAAAGCAAAAGTTGCTGAATGATATAGAGGAGAAAAAAGCGCAACTTGTTCATTTGGATAACAAACTGGAGCGCTATTATCGAGGAGAAAATTATTAATATAAGCCTTATGCTATAGATTAACCTTTTGCATTTATGTAAGGGAGCACGTATCCTAACAAGGTTTCCTCAGTAGCTTCTTAAAATAAATACAAAAAAGATCAGACAGCCAGAGCAATAACTGTCCAACCTGATCCGAAACTTTCATTTTATAGCCCTTCACTATGGGACTACGTTCTATTAAAATTGGCCTTGTTGCTTACGCAGGTGGTAATGGTTATACTTTTCATCCTCGATCTCGATCGAGCTGACCCGTTCAAAATTACATTTCTGTATCACCTTATTAGATGCTGGATTGGTAGTCAAAGCGATGGCATTTAACACTTCCACGTTTGTATGTTCAAACAAATACTCCGTCATTCCTTTGAGCGCCTGCGTGGTGTAACCACGATTTCTGAAGTGTTTCGAAATACCGTACATAATCTCCCGATTGGATGCTGGCAGTTCGTCCTTAATCCCTGAGCAACACCATCCTATAAACTCATCATTTTCTTTGAGTACGATAGCCATACGTAAGCATAAATCTCCGATGTCTCCTCCCGCCACCACAGCTTGTTTAAAACGCTGATTCTCAGGAATTTCATATTCGGTGAGCCACAGGCTCCTATCTTCAATCGTAGCGTTCCATCCCGGTAAGAATTCATACACCTCGGGTTGCCACGTAATTTCTTGCAGTTTCTTCAAATCCTCGAGTCGATACTCACGTAAATAAATATCCTTGCAATCGATGATTAATTCATCAGTTTGTATAGGTTGGTTCATAAGGTTGCCTCCACATTTTAATTTACATTACATCATTATAGAGCCGTGTACCATTCCCTTAAAGGCAATGCCTTGATATGTATAGCGTCAGGGTCTTGGGTTTTTTCGAGTTGGGGAAAATACTCTGGATATTGAGCCAAATATTCGCTAACACACCATCGAACCGACAGTTAATATCTGTTGACCATTTTATCCAATTGTGTATTTCCTCCTTTGGAGCATTTTGCAATAATCCATGCATATACCATCCACGCACTCCTCCTTCTGTTTCATGCTTTAAATGCACCCAATACAACTTTCGCTCTTGTTCATTCATCGGTTCGCCGAGGGTCGATACTGCAATTTTACGAACAATAGCGGATGAATCTTTCGTGAAACTCCATAACTCTTCACGTGATAATTCGTCCCTCTCAACTAAAATCGGCAGATTTCGAGCTCTCTGGCGATCTTATTTATACTAGAATCATACAAGGCCCTCTTTTTCCATAAACTCATCTTTGGTTAATCCAAAGAGGATCATATCCTGGTATTTTCCATCGGTGTAGATCACCTGGCGACGCACACCTTCCTGAATACATCCAAGTTTTCTCATCATGGCTGCAGAAGGTTCATTTCCTTCGAGTACAAAATCATTGAATTTGTTGAGCCTACGCTCGAAGAAGGCATACTTCAGTAAGATTCGTACGGCTCTGGTCCCGTATCCTTTTCCTCGATGATCCCTGTCAATTTGAATGCCAATGCTAAAGGTACCGTTCCTTTCATCAATGCTGTTCAGATTCACACCTCCGACATTTTCACCATCCATATTTACAATTGTAAACATGATCCGTCCTTTGGCTAAAGAAAAATCAGAGAAGTTTTCCGTGAAACTCTTCGCTTCAACATGGGTTGGCGGCAACTCTACTGCACATTCCAATAACCGACGGGCGGGTGTATCAAAGAGGTCGATCTCTCTCAATTCGCCGCCCCCTAGATTATTTAATTTCCAACTTTGCAGATCCATCTTTATGGCTTTTCAGATCTTCTATAATTTGCTTATGCGTAGATAAGAAATGTTCTGGTATAGAATGTATATCAAAAAATCTTGTTTCTATGGATTCTTCACTTTCTATTATAGTTCCAGAAAAATCTTTGCTTTTAAACATCACTTGCACTAATGCAACTTCATCTCCATTACCATAAACCACTTCGTACTGGGGCCCAGAATATATCGAGAATAAATCCATGGAGTTCAGTATTAGACCAGTTTCTTCGTAGACTTCTCTCTTGGCTGTCTCCTGGACACTTTCTCCCATCTCCATAAAACCACCGGGAAATCCCCAGAATCCATTATCCGACCGTTTCTGCAATAGAATTCTTCCAGCCTTATCGAACACGATTGCTCCTGAAACCACCATGATCACTTTGGAATTACCAACAAATGACCTCACATACTTAATATAGTCTTGCTCCATGGACCGTCTCCTTAGCTTGTTTTATATAGAATATAATAACCCATAATGTGGAATTAGAGGAGATTTGTTTTCATTAAACACAACGAAAATAACCCCCGAACAGGATAAAACCTGTCGGAGGCTACGCTCTAATTTATATCAAAATCCCTTTACGATTCTTCCGTATATTGAGGCTTGGACACGTTATCCGGAACCGTTTCGTCAAAAACATCCTGACCTGGATAATCCCTTACGTCTCCCTCGTGAAGCTCATGATTTTCATAGTCAAAACGATGTGCAGACCGCTGGTCCACCCGCCACGGAGAACTTTTCCCAAGAGACTCGGATAGTAAAGATGAACCGTAAGGGCCCTCCGGGAATTCTTCGAGTGTGATATCGTTTCGCTGCGACTCCACCGTAGACACATCGGTATATTCTTGCCGTTCTTCTCGCAAAAACTTATCTTTCATCGCTTATCCCTCCTGATCCACTTCAGATGACCAACGTCCACTTATTGTGAGCGAGGACAAACGCATTTATGCATGATCTTTGGAAAACACTGCGTTTAGGTTTTGTTCCATTACCGGATCCATCACGTTAATCATCGCCATCACAATTGGCGAATCCATATCAATAGTACAAAAACAATGAGGCCAGCGAGGCTAATCCAGGTATCACGTTTGGACCATACCAATAATGATGAACGTCCTCCGAGCGTAGAGTGCTCTCTAACTTTACGCATTTCCATCGCAATGGTCATATCCTCTGCACGTTGGAACAGTGCCATTAACAAGGGAATCACCATCGGACCCAGGTCACTAATTCGAACGGTATTTGGTCTTAAAGCCGCCTTTCCACGTGCCCGCACGATCAGTGAGAATCGCTGCCACTCACTCCAGATCATCGGGATAAACCGAAAGATTAACGATACAGCAAGAGCAAACGAAGCTACGGGCAACCTGATCTTTTTACCGATACCGAGTACCCAGTTAAGCCCTTCTACCATTCGCCCATAAGGTGTCGTCAACGAAAACCAAAGGCTTGCCAATGTGACGATAAACAAACGATACACATTCAGCAAAGTGCCCTCCGCCTGCATCAGGGAAAAGCCAAAGTGCAGACCTCCTCCCTCTGTTGAAAGAGTTGTCCCAGATAACGCCGTTGAGATGATGAAAAAGAATAATAATGGCTTCATTAACTTCATACATCCAGCCAAAGTCTGACGCGGGAGCACGGCAAGTGCTGCTACTACCGGCACCAGTGTTAAAGTCAATCCCAGCCATCGCTGTTGAAGCATAGCTGCGGTGACCAGCAAAATATACAAAATCCATTTCAGACGCGGGTCCATAACGCCATATAATCCGCCTGAATGAGTCAAGGTGTTCGGAAGAAGCTTTGGATCATCTTCAGTTTCAACGGACGACAGCTTCAGTGCTTTTTTTTCATACTTCATTACATCGCTCTTGACTTCCATTGTTACCGTCCCTGATGCTTCTTTCGATCCGTTCTGAATCCCCACCTCAACTGACGTGGACTGAACAATACTTTCAGCCATCTCCTCTGGCGTCATCGCGGTCAAAGACAGCTCAAGACCCGCTTCTCTTAACTGCTGTGCCAGTCTCATCGATGGTGGCAGTCCAATCCCTGTTTGCTCCAGCAGTTCAGGTCTTTTGTGAAGTTCTCTCGGCGTAAGATCAGCGATTAGGCGGCCTTCCTGCAACAACAATACTCGATCCGCACAAGGCAAAAATGTATCCAGATCATGGGTTGCTACCACACCCCCACCACCTGCCAGACGATGTTGCTCCAGTACATCCAGCAAAAGCCCGACACTTTGCGCTTCCAACCCGGCGCTCGGCTCATCCAGCAGAAGCCAGTGTGGGTTGGTCACACTTCCGAGAGCAAGTCCAAGCCTGCGCTTCTCTCCCCCACTTAGAGCAAATGGCGACCTGTCCAGATGAAAACGCCGGTCCAACTCCGAGGACACTGGCGGGTCCCATTGGTTCAGTGCTTTTGTGATCTGCTCTTGTTGCTGTTTCTCTGAAAGACGATAGGGACGCAGAGAATATGAGAATTCACGCTGAATACTTCGGGCAAACAGTTGTTGTTCCGGAAATTGAAACAATAGTCCCATTTGCAATAAAATCGACTGCGGCACTTTTCCTTCTTTCCAGAAAGGTGTGCCATCCAATGTGATACTTCCTGCATCGGGCGGTCTCAGACCAGCCAACGTCTGTAATAAAGTCGTTTTTCCTGAACCGGTGCAGCCCAGCAGCAAGGTGATTTCCCCACTGTTCAACTGTACACTCACATCTTCAAGCAGTGCACGTTTGCCCGATTCCGATGCTTCTATACGTATATTGGTTAGCTTGATCTCCAACGTGCGACCTCCTTGGCCAGTTGCTCAGGTCGCAGTGGCATGGCTTCTGGCATCATACCTTTTTGCTTGAGCAATAACGCAGTTTTTACAGTAAAAGGAGGGTCTAATCCTAACCGTTCACAGGGAGATAGCTGTACATTTTCCCGAGTAGCCTTCTCATTCAGCTCTGTTTCATAGAAAAAGGACTCGGGCTCCCCGTCGTACACACAACGTCCCCTCTCCATAGCAATGATTCGATCACACAGGGTTGCTTCCTCCAGATGGTGCGTAATCCAGATCACCGTTGTACCCCGCTGGGTAATCTTCTGAACGATGGCCTCGATACGGTCTCTTGCTCCCGGATCAAGCATGGCTGTTGGCTCATCCAGAATCAATATATCCGGTTTGGCCGCAAGTGCTACAGCAATATTAAGCAGTTGTTTCTGTCCACCGGATAATTGTGAGACAGCCTTCTCCGGGGGATATTGAAGTCCTACGATATGTAATGCATCCTGCCTGTGCTCCAATTGCTCTTCTACAGATTCCATCAATGGTGACAGCGCAAAATGAAACTCCTCTTCAATCGTATCGCCTAGTACCTGTGCATCCGGTTGCTGCAGTACACCCCGAACGGTAAGTTCATCCGAGATATCCCGTACCCCTCCAGATAGTGGAATGAATCCAATCAGTAGTCCAGCGAGTGTGCTTTTTCCACTGCCATTCGCCCCTACAATACCAATCCATTCTCCTTGGTGCAGCGTAAGTGAGACCCCATCCAGTGCTTTTCTCACCTGACTACCTTCGGAAGCATAATGCACTCGAACATCTTCTAATGTAATTATAGGCAGGTTGCCTTGCATCGTAAATTAGTCCTTTCCCTTTCTATTGTTATGTGGTACGATCCTAATCGTTAACCACATTTATATAATTGGTTAACAATCATATTACCAAAATGGAGAGGATTGTTCAAACATGAAATTATCTTTGCGAGGCATTGTATTCAGCGCACTTATGGCCGCAATTTTAGTACTTTTTGGTTACATAAGCATTCCCATTGGCTTCTCCCCAGTACCGATAACATTACAAACTTTGGCTGTCATGCTGGCCGGAGGATTACTTGGTCCACTCTATGGTTTTCTAAGTGTCACGATGGTTGTTCTGCTCACCGCTCTTGGATTCCCCTTGCTGCACGGGACCGGAGGACTTGCAGTACTTCTTGGACCTACCGGAGGATATGTGATGATGTGGCCGTTCTCCGCTTTATTGATTGGATTGTTGCTTGCACGAATCAACATCAAAGGTGTAACAGGATTTATTCTCGCTTTTGTTGTATTTGAACTATTTGGTTCATTGCTTGTTTATGTATCCGGGGTCCCTTGGCTTGCTTATGCTTTCAAAATGGACTTACCTGAGGCCATGATTCAAGGGTTCTATCCTTACATAATTGGGGATCTGATCAAAGCTGTATTTGCTGCCATCATCATTGCGCCAGTGCGCATGGTTTTCCCACCTCAACGTCTCACTGGTAACATGCATTCCACGGTTATAAAAGCGGATTCTTAATAGAAGCTACATAAGGTAACTAATCTGCCTATCTTTGAAAACGACGAAACCGCCAAAATCACTTTGGCGGTTTTCGTTACTTCTCTTCCTCTAAGATTGTTCTGTCATCGGAGTGATCCGTGTAAATATTCTTTAGTTCAACTATATATTCACCTGAATTAATTGACGCTCTGTAATCTGAAATTGTCGATCCGCTGTATTTTCAATAAACCTCTGATCATGAGATACATACAGAATTGTTCCTTCATACGCCTTAATAAAACGCTCCAACGCTTCCAATGCATGCATATCAAGAAAGTTCGTCGGCTCATCCAACAATAGAATGTTATATTGTCCAAGAAACAAGTGACATAATTGAAGACGAATCGCTTCTCCTCCGCTTAATGTCCCAACATTCTTCAGCAAGTCATTACCTGTAAACTGCATCGCATGCAACGCACTTCTGAGCTCTGATTCCTCATATTCCGAACGATTCTTCAGGAATTGTAATACGGTCTCTTTTGTCGTGAAACGATAGCTCATTTGCTGAAAATAACCGAGCTTTGCTTTTGGAGACATTGTGATCTGATCTCCCACATAGAAAACATGGTTAAGCAATGTGCTTTTCCCACTGCCATTGGCTCCGGTTATCGCTATTTTTTGTTTTAATGGAATTTGAAAACTTACATCCTCCAACAATATGTTTCCATCCACCTCAAGTGTAAGGCGATCTGCCATAATCGGAAATCGATTGTGCAGCTCCAGTGTCTTTGGCTGACGGAAGATCATAGGCCGATCCTCTTGCACCGCTTTTACCTCGTGAAGTTGTTGCATCCGCTGTTCAATCGCTTTGGCTGCGCGGTGCACCGCTTTTTGACTGGTGCCTTTGGATTTGGTTTCAACCATACGGTTTGTTTTTGCCTTGGATTCTTTTTTGGACATGCTTCCGGCCTGCGTTATTTTCTCGGCTTTCTTCATCTTTTCCCGGGCGGCCAGCTCCAATCGCCTCTTCTCCTTCGAGAACTGCTCATGGGCCTGGTTTTGTTGTTCACGCTCCAGCCTCTTCTGTGCCTGATAATCGCTATAGTTGCCGGAATATACGCGAACCTCACCTTGATGGATTTCCCAGATCGTGGTCACCAGTTCATCCAGAACCGCACGATCATGACTGATCAGCACAAGCGCCCCATAATAATAACGCAATTCATCCAGCAAAAATGTAATGCCCGCTTGATCCAGGTGTGTCGTTGGTTCATCCAGTAACAGTACTTCATGATAATGAGTGAACATTTGAGCCAGTTTTAGACGGGTCTGTTCTCCACCACTCCATGGCTGATCGTGTTGAGGTATCGCTAATTTACTGAGTAAAGCCCCGTCAACTTCGATACTTTCGTTAGACTGGGGCGGTTCCACTTGTTCCAAATAACCAAACTCTGCAAAACGTTTTACCTTTCCGACTGTTGGCTGGATTTGTCCCGCAATGAGTTTCAACAATGTACTTTTACCCTGACCATTACCACCCACTACACCAATGCGATCCAGTTGATGCACAGCCAGTCGCTCAATGTTCAGTATTACTTTATCCATATAGGTCATCTCAACCTGTTCTAATTCAAAACATATCTTTTCCATATTCGCTACCTCCGAAATAAGATTTATTTCGTATCGATAGCGAAGCACGCTTCTATCGATACGAGCTTATCGTGCCAGCTCGTATCAATAGAACAGTAACGTCATCATAGCGGTTCCCCCCAGTAGTCTGTATTGAGCGCCTGTACCTAATTATTTACCTGATTAAGATAATCAGAAGAAAAAACAAAGAATCACAGGCCACGGCCTGTGATTCAACGTAAACGGGAAAGCGAGTATAACACTTATTTTTAGGTCAGATGATTGAAAATGACAGACTGATCCCGTTTACCCTGAACCAATAGTCAGAGCCTTTGAACGTATTCAATTACCGATTCAAAGGAAGGAAGCGCAGTCTCATCGCATGTGTCATGTTCAATAATCCACCTTTCATTATCATGTAATAGATGTACAAATCTAATTATAATTTTCCAATTCCACCATGTCAACGGAACCATGAAAACACTACACCCTCGGATTAGTACATCAATCTACTTTTGTTCCTGGTCATTTCCGCTACTTAATTTCAATAGAAGTTCCTGGCTATGAACCTGACCTGTAGCCTGTGGAATCACTTCTTCGTAGTTGGCTGAGTTGGCTACTATAATTGGCGTTACCGTATGATAACCAGCAGCCTTAATCTGTGCAATATCGAATTCAAGCAACAGATCTCCCGCTTGGACCCGATCGCCTTCCTTGATATGGGACACAAAATGCTGTCCGTCCAATTTAACGGTATCAACTCCCACGTGAACCAATATTTCAGCACCGGTGTCTGATACTACAGCCAAGGCATGTTTTTTCTTGAATGCAACGGTAACTGTGCCGTCAAAAGGCGCTACAACTCTGCCCACAGTTGGCTCAATCGCAATCCCTTTACCCATTGCTCCCGATGCAAAGGCCGGATCCGGAACTTCCGACAATTCAACAATCGTTCCTTCAATTGGGCTAAATACAATTTCGTCCGAAGCATTCGTTGCACGAACAGATTGCTGATCGGATGTCGTAGATTCGGTTTTTATTTCTTCTTCAACCGGATCTTTGAAGCCCATGATGTACGTTAGTACAGCCGAAACAACAAAGGATACTACAATACCCAGAATCAATCCTGGGAAACCTTGTCCACCTGGTCCGTAGAAGATTGGCAGGGTCAGCAACCCTGGTGCACCGGATGCAAATGCCAATGTACCTGCTTGACCAATGATAGCTCCACCAACTGCACCACCGATTACGCCTGCAATGAATGGACGTTTCAGTGGTAATGTTACCCCATAGATGGCCGGTTCCGTAATACCGAACAAAGCCGTCAACGTGGATGATCCAGCCAGCGTTTTCAGTTTTTTGTTCTTTGTTTTCAACATAACCCCAAAAGCAGCACCCGTTTGAGCAAAGATCGAAGCTGTCGCAGCGGGTTTAACACCATCCTGTCCATACACTGCAACGTTGTTGATAAATACCGGAATCAGACCCCAGTGTATTCCGAAGATGACGAGCAGCTGCCAGCTTGCACCCATAACGGCTCCTGCGAGCAATGGACTGAATCCAAATGCGGCAACCAGTCCAGCTGCAATTCCATTACCAACGTATACGCCAAATGGTCCAAATACAAGCAATGTCAGAGGTACCATAATCACTAGCAAAAACAATGGCGTAACAAAGTTTTTCACACTATCGTGAAGTGTTTTATTAAAGAACTTTTCCAACTTGCTCATGACAATGACAGCTAAAATGATAGGAATAACTGTAGATGAATAGTTCATCAAGATGACAGGGATACCGAAGAAATCCGTTGGTGTTCCCTCTGATTTCAACGTGACGATGGACGGATAGATCAGTGCTCCTGCAATCGTCATCGCGACAAACATATTTCCCTGGAATTTACGTGCTGTTGTAACCGCTAACAACAGAGGAAGGAAATAGAAGAGACTATCTGCTGCTGCATACAAGATCGTATATGTTGTTTCTGTCGTTTCCAGCCATCCAATATTGCTCGCAATCAACAATAACCCTTTTAGAATACCGGCTCCCGCCATAACACCCAGAAGTGGTGCAAAGATGCTGGATATGATATCGATAATCCCCCCGAGCCCTTTGGCTGCTTTGCGAGGTTTTTCTTTATCAGTCGAATCGTCCAGAATGTTACTGATCTGTCCAATGGCACTATAGACTTCAGGCACCTTGTTACCAACAACCACCTGGAATTGTCCTCCATTTTCTTTGACTGCGATGATGCCTTCTGTTTTCTCAAGTTTGGCTTTGTCTGCCTTGGCATCGTCCTTCAATACAAACCGTAATCGTGTTGCACAATGAACCAGCGATTCCACATTTTTCTCACCGCCAACCAATTCTACAATCTCTTTGGCCAGTTTCTCTTGACTCATGATCTGCACCCCCACTTTTTCTCAAACAGGCCTCTTACCGATTTTTTTTGCACGCAAAAAACCTAAGCCTTGAGCAAGGGGACACAATGGTCCTGACCTTCTCATGACTTAGGTTTTGCCTGCATAACCAGTAACAATCCCAGTTAAATCGTATTTAATTCCTGTTAATCACATATTATTATAATAAAACCATTTTTGTCAACATTTAAATATTATCGATTAACCACTCGTTCGATATGAACCGTCAGATACAACTTTTCTTCATTAGTCAGCTCATGGTTGTACTCTTTTTTGACAAACAACTCAATTTTCTCCATGCACGCTGCGGCATCTGGATGTTTCTCCTTAATCATGTCATAGAAATGATCATAGTTGTTGTCGTAATGCGTACCACTGAGCACACGCTGGGAGAAGAACTTCAGATGTGTGATAAAGCGAAAATAACTGAGAGAGTCCTCATCAAATTCCATTTTGAAATGATATTTCGCTATATTAATAATCTGCTGGATAAACTTCGTAATGTTCATCGTTGTAATAACTTCTTCGTTCATCTCTGCGTTAACAATATGCAGGGCAATAAAAGCGGCTTCATCGGGTGGAAGCTCAATATTCATACGAGTGTTGATCTGTTCCAGCGTCCTCAGGCCCAGTTCGAATTCGGACTTGTACAGCTGTTTGATCTCCCACATTAATGCGTTCTTGATCTCCACGCCTTCCCGATAACGTTCGATGGCGAAGTTAATATGGTCTGTAAGAGATACATAGATGTTCTCATTCAGCTTTCGACCCAGATTCTCACGCGCATACGTGATAATCTCTTCCACAATTTCAATCAGTTCCATCGGAACTTCCCGCAGCAGCATTTTGAAATTATCGGATGTTTGTTTGTTTTTCAATGCAAATACTTTCTGGATGCGGGTCTCGTCTACTTTATCCCCCGGCTTTTTCTTAAAGGCAATCCCACGTCCCATCACCACAAGCTCTGCTCCATCCGCCTGATAGATGCTAATGACGTTATTGTTGATAACCTTTGCTATTTTCAATTCAATCCCCCCGTCACGTTCCACTCTCTTGGCAGTTATACATCGTCTTTTGGGCATACAAAAAAAACCTGAAGCATCACAAAATAAACAAGACATGGTGGTCTGCTTTTTTTGGTGCTTAGGTTTTGCCTACTTCGAGTAGTAACAATCCCAGAAACGATATAATTGCGTCAAGTATAGCGCGAACCTGACTATATGTCAACGCTTTCAATGCGGGGACAAACGGAAGTCCCATGGTTATATAAATTGAACTAGATAATATTTACACTAGCTACTCCGATGACAGAACAACCTTCCGATCGCTGTTATCCCCAGCTTTTTTCTGTCCTCTCCGTTTTGTGTAGAAGTTTAGTTCAATTTATATAGATGAAACTTCCGATGTTTTATTGCCGTACAAGACCATTTTAATTCAGAAAAATATAAATTACGCGTCACCCAAGTTTGTTCCGTTGGATTCGATCACATTTTTGTACCACTCAAAACTCTTCTTCTTCAGTCGTGTCAGCTCACCTTGACCTTCATTATTACGATCCACGTAAATGTAGCCATAACGTTTTCTCATCTCACCTGAGGAGGCACTTACAATATCAATAGGTCCCCAGCTGGTGTAACCGATGATGTTCACTCCATCCTGAATGGCCTCACCCATTTCAGCTACATGTCGTTTCAAGTAGTCAATCCGGTACGCATCATCCACTTCACCTTCCGGTGTAACCTCGTCATTGGCACCAAATCCATTCTCAACAACAAACAGCGGCTTCTGATAACGATCATGTAGTTGATTGGCGGTAATACGGAATCCTTTGGGATCAATCGTCCAGCCCCACTCGGACTTCGCCAGATATGGATTGGCTACCGAGCCAAATACATTACCACTGGTCATATTTTTGATAACTTCCGGATCGGTACTAGTTGTACGACTTGAATAATAACTGAATCCGATATAATCTACGGTATGATTCTTCAAGATTTCCGCATCACCCGGCTGCATAACAATGTTCAACTCGTGATCTTTGAAGAAACGTTTGGCATAACCCGGATATTCCCCACGTGACTGCACATCGATGAAGAAATAGGACTCTCTATCTTTTTCCATGCCCTGGAACACATCTTCCGGATTACAAGTATACGGATAGAAGCTTCCTGCGGCGAGCATACACCCAATCATGGCACCAGGAATAATCTCATGACATGCCTTGACTGCCAGTGCACTTGCAACCAGTTGGTGGTGAGCAGCCTGATATTGAATTTCCTTGATGTTATCCCCTTCATTAAACGCCAGCCCCGCCCCAAGGAACGGAAGATGTAACAGCATGTTGATCTCATTAAATGTCATCCAGTATTTCACCTTGTCTTTGTACCGAGTGAATACCGTTGTAGCGTAAGTCTCGAAAAGAGTTACCAGTTCACGACTTCTCCAGCTGCCATACTTCTCGATCAGATGCACAGGCACATCGAAGTGAGCTAATGTAACCACAGGTTCAATGCCGTTTTTCAACAATTCATCAAATAGGTTATCGTAAAATTGTAATCCGGCTTCATTTGGCTGTGAATCTTCTCCTGTCGGGAAAATCCGTGCCCAAGCAATGGAGACACGCAGTGCTTTGAATCCCATTTCGGCAAATAAAGCAATGTCTTCAGGGTATCGGTGATAAAAATCGATTGCTTCATGCGAAGGATAGAACTCGGTAGCGAGCGGCGTAAAAGCCGGAACATTGCCTTTCATAATACTTCTGCGGTTCTCACCTGTTGGTAGCAAGTCAACGATACTCAGCCCTTTGCCATCTTCCAGATACGCGCCCTCCGCCTGATTGGCAGCAATGGCTCCACCCCACAAAAAGTCTTTAGGAAACTTAAAATTCGTCATCATCATTCTCCTTCCAAATATGTAATTCAGCTACCCGCTCAAATCGTTAGAATATTAAAAAGACAAAATAGAAAAAACCCGAACCAGCCTGGGTACACGATTACGTGTAAACAAGCCAGCTCAGGTTATGCCCATATCGGTAACATTCCCAGATCATGATTATGCGGATTGGATAAAACTTTAGCAAGAATCAGAACAGTTGTCAACTTCTTGAAACCGGTTTAGCTTCGGATTGCCCACTACGATATTTGATAGAACGCAGCACATGTGCCGCCAAGAATCATCTGTTGATCTAGTATAGGTAAGGCATTAATGTGAGAATTAATAAGACCATATACTTCAGAATACGTAGCTGAAACGTTGCTCACAGGCCAGTCGGACCCAAACATTAACCGTTCCGCACCAAAGGCTTCAATGGCGATATTCAGATAGGCTGTAAAATCCTTTGGATTCCAATTTACCCAGTCTGCTTCCGTCACCATCCCTGAAAGTTTACAGTACGCATTTGGTTGTGCGGCCAATGACTCAAGCGCTTCTTTCCAGGGTGAGAGTATACCTGATTTTATGTCGGGTTTGGCTAGATGATCAAGTACAAATCGCTGTTCAGGAAACGTCTTAACCAGTTCAACGGCATAAGGCAGTTGCTCCTTGGATACCAACAGATCATAGGCCAAATCATACTCCTTAAGCAATGAAATTCCGCGCTGAAAGTCTTCTCTCAATACATACTTCAGATCAGGTTCATCCTGTATGACATGACGTACGCCCTTCAGATACGGATTGGACGCGAACAATTCAAGCTGATTCCGAACTTCATCCGAACAAAGGTCCACCCATCCGACAACACCTTTGATACATTCATGCCGATCTGCCAACTGCAGAAGCCACTCGGTTTCTGTCAGTGATTGTCTGGCTTGTACCGCAATACATCCATACAGTCCGGATTGGACCAATAAAGGTTCAAGATCTTTTGGAAGAAAAGATTGACGAATGACTTTCATCTCTTCTCCAATCCATCCGTACTCGGCTACGTTGTATTCCCAAAAATGTTGATGTGCATCCAGCTTCATATTAGATCCCTCCCAGGGTATTTAAATCTAATTATCATTAAAAAGCAATCACTGATTTTCACATGATTTTTATTCCAATTGTGAAGGTATTGTCCAATATTAAATCATGATATAGTAAATTACGAAAACGCTTTCAGTACATAAATCGGTGGTGATTCTAGTATTAAAGAAGTGAATTTTTGTTTGCGTTGAGCTCTATTTCCACCCTGCTTAACCGCTATTCACGTTTAACCATTCTCTATTCGAAGGAGACTATATTAATGAAAAAAAACCGCAAATCAGTCCTTTCTCTTACGCTTGTGACTGCCATGATTCTATCTCTATTCTCCTCGGCTATGGCTTCAGCTGCAACTGACAACAGCGAACAGGCCAATGCATCACCCGCTCCAAGCAAAATGCAGACCTATGTAAACGCCATGGAGCCTGGCTGGAATCTGGGTAACTCTCTGGACGCCGTTGGTGAAGATGAAACTGCCTGGGGCAACCCACGCATTACGAAGGAACTAATTCAGTCGATCGCAGATGAGGGCTACAACAGTATCCGTATTCCTGTAACCTGGGAAGCCCATATCGGTGACGCACCCGACTACACAATTGATTCCGCTTACATGAATCGGGTTCAAGAAGTAGTAAACTGGGCCCTTGATGCGGATCTCTACGTCATGATCAATCTTCACCATGATTCCTGGCGCTGGATCAGTTACATGGAGAAAGACCATGACAACGTGCTTGCACGTTATAACGCTGCTTGGACTCAGATTGCGGACAAATTCAAAGATGCATCCGATAAACTCATGTTCGAAAGTGTTAACGAACCACGTTTCTCCGAAGGCGGCACAACAGATGCAGCGATTGGATATCGCATGCTGGACGAATTGAATACTTCTTTTCACAAGATCGTAAGAACTTCGGGTGGAAACAACGAGACACGTCCTCTTGTACTTCCAACGATGCATACCTCTTCCGCTCAACCTGATCTGGATGAACTGAATAAGACCATTCAAAAATTGAATGACAGCAATATTATTGCAACCGTTCACTACTACGGGTTCTGGCCATTCAGTGTGAACATAGCAGGTTACACCAAGTATAACGAGGAAGTACAGAAGGACGTTACCGACACTTTTGATCGGGTATACAATGCTTTTACAGCGAAAGGCATTCCGGTTATCGTTGGTGAGTATGGCTTGCTTGGTTTTGATCAACACACAGGTGTCATTGAGCAAGGCGAAAAACTGAAATTCTTCGAATTTGTTGGACAATATCTGCGTCAAAAACAGATGACAACGATGTTGTGGGATAACGGACAACACTTCGGTCGCACAAGTTTTACTTGGTCTGATCAGGAATTGTTTGATACCATGAAAGCCAGCTGGACAGGTCGCTCATCCACAGCCGAAACGGATCTCGTATATCTTAAACAAAATGAAGCCATTCAAGATAAGAAGGTAAAACTCAATCTGAATGGGAACAAATTCAATTCGTTGAAAAATGGCACTACCCCTCTTGTAAGAGGTAAAGACTATACGATCAAAAAAGATGTGCTTACGTTAAAATCCAATCTGTTAACCAAATTGACAACCTCTGGTGATTTGGGCGTAAATGCCACACTCACGGCTGGATTCAATGAAGGTGCTGACTGGAACTTCAATATCATTAAATATGACACACCTAAGTTGAACGATGCAACTGGTACAACCAGTGCATTTGCCATTCCGACTACGTTTAACGGGAACCAACTGGCAACGATGGAAGCAACATATGCAAACGGAGAAAACGCCGGTCCACAGAACTGGACTTCGTTCAAAGAATTCTCCTACACATTTAGCCCAGATTACGAACGTAATGTGATTGAGCTGAAACCTAACTTCTTCAATGAAACCAATGATGGCGAAGTTACGCTTAAGTTCCATTTCTGGAACGGAGATGTGCTGACGTACAAAATCACGAAAAATGGAACCAGCGTTGTTGGTGTAACTTCATAATAGTTATAAGGATTCCCCACTTGATCTATACCTGTGGGAATCACGAAACGTTCTGTCCAGAGCCATCGGTTCGAACAGAACGTTTTTCCTTTTAATCAGATATTCCTTCCACATCCATTATGAATGACCGTTCACAATAAAAACGAAACATTCCCACTCTGGCTATGAATGACATACGTCGCACCAAGCCCTTTATATACAAGACCAACTGGAGCCTTGTTACTGGAAACGACATAGAGATGTTGCGGATACCAGCTGTGACACAACTGGATATCCTGGCAACACTGAGGCAGATTATTCTCGAACACAAATGCATTTGTGATCATATATTCGGGTCGAGTCTGTTGCATCCCTTCCGTTTCTTGAATATAACGCACAGGAAATGCTCCAAGGGTTTGAAGTTGTTCCCGTTCCTCTTCACTGTGTACAAGCACAACGAAGGCTAATCCCTTTTTCAGTAATAAATCCACGAAATTCATCCCCGCTGCACTGTGTCCTGTTGATACAACAATCATTGCTTCATCCATTGCTGTCTACCTCGCCTTCACATCAGATCCTGCATATATCATCTCAAGTACGTTATGTGCGAATCATAGTCCTCTGTCTGCCTTTCCGCAATTGAACCGTATCCGATTCAGAACCTTCCTGATTGATTCCAGACCATATTCCTCTTTATATCCTATGTAATCTGCCCTTTAAGCTCTGAATCTCCTTATATCTCCGTTAATCATAAGCGATTAAAGAAATCTGATTAACCGAGCCTTAATCGAAGATATATCTCTTTTTAATCGCTTACATGCACAGATTCAAAGCAAAATGTCTTAATACTTTGGCTAAAAGTAATACAAAAAGACAAAGGAAACCTGATGATACATCAGTTCCTTTGCCTTGTATGATTTGTATTTCTCTACATCCATGTTCCAGTACATTTCTATTTCAAACGATCACTTATTGAGGTTCTTTGAATTTCACTACCAGCACCGTTTCCCCATTGGCTTGCACACGACCGGTTGAGGCTGCTGTAACAGTTGCTATCGCTTCGTTTCCACTAGGGATCAACACAGGTGTAATCAAAGGCAGACCCGCAGACTGAATGACATCCATGTCAAATTCAATCAACAATTGACCTGCAGTTACACGATCTCCGCTATTCACATGCGCGGTAAAACCGTTTCCTTTCAGTCCAACCGTATTAATTCCGATATGAACCAACATCTGTACACCTGTCTCATGCTCCAGAATCACCGCATGTTTACTCTTGTTCATGACATGTGCGATGACACCATCAAACGGTGCATATACTTTGCCTTCTGATGGCTCGATGCCAACGCCCTCACCCATATGTTTTTCCGAGAACGCCGGGTCAGGAACCTGCTCCAGAGCAACGACGGTACCGTTCATTGGCGAAGCGATTTCGAGAAAATCTACCTTAGGACGATTGCTTGTAACGGCATCGGTAACTGAATTAATACGCGGATTAAATTCCTCTGCTTTAAGTTCAGTTGATGTTACTCCACTGTTCTCATGGCTCACCGATTCTTCTGCGACCGGTTGATCCTTATATCCGAAGAACCAGGTAAGTGCAAATGCAATCGCCATGGCAACTACGTTGGACAAGATATACAACGGCAGTTGGCTGTTCAGATAGAGCAGTGTACCAGGAATAACCGTTACAGCCATGCCTGTACCCTGCAGATGGAACAAGGAAGCGATGAAACCACCTACACCACCACCAACAAGTCCCATAATAAATGGTTTCATATAACGCAAGTTAACTCCGAAGATCGCTGGCTCCGTAATGCCCAGAAATGCGGACAAGGAAGAAGGTAATGCGAGTGCTTTGAGTTTCATATTTTTGGTCTTCAGACCGACTGCGAGACAAGCCGCTCCTTGTGCTGCCATGGCACAGGTAATGATGGCGTTGAACGGATTAAATCCCGTTTTCTCCAGTAGCTGAATCTCCAGGAAATTAAAGATGTGATGTACACCGGTAACAACAATAATCTGATGGAAGAATCCAATGATAATACCTGCAATGCCAAACGGAAGATCCAATACGGCAGTTGTTCCATGCAGCACCCACTCTTCTAGGGAATGGAATACGGGACCAATCGCGAATAATCCAAGTGTGATCATAACCGTTAACGTAATAAAAGGAGTCAGAATTAAATCCAGTGCCTCGGGTACCCGTCTTCTTAGTACCTTCTCAAACTTGGCTCCAATCAAACCTACAAAGAACGCAGGCAGAACCGAACCTTGATAACCCACGACAGGTATAAAACCGAACATATGCAGCGGCTGGGCTGATCCATCTGCCACCGCGTAAGCATTGGGTAATGCAGGATTGACCAGCATTAGCCCCAGTACGATACCAAGTACTGGACTTCCGCCAAATACGCGGAATGCGGACCACGCTACAAGTGCAGGTAGAAATGCAAATGCGGTATCCGTCAGGATTTGAGTGAACAACAGGAAATTGGCCGAGATATCATCCGGTGTTGCACCGAATAACGCCAGAATTTCATTCTGGGTAAGTAATCCGCGCAATCCCATGAACAGTCCTGTAGCTACCAGTACGGGAATGATGGGTACAAATACGTCACCAAACGTGCGGATAGCCCGTTGAAAAGCATTTCCTTCTTTTTTCCCCTGACTCTTCACATCTTCCTTGGACGTTCCTTCGATGCCCAGCTTCTCAACCTCTTCAAAGATTCGATTCACTGTTCCCGTACCAAAGATAATCTGATATTGACCTGAGTTGAAAAAGGCGCCTTTCACCTTCTCAATATTCTCGACCGTTTTCTGATCAATCTTTTCTTTATCTTTCACCATGATGCGAAGACGAGTTGCACAATGTGCAAATGATGCGATATTCTCTTTGCCCCCGATGGCATGAATGACTTCTTGGGCAATCCGTTGATTCTCCGACATGTTATCTCATTCCTCTCACGTAATACTTAATAATTCCATTGAGTTGCTTCAAAATCAGCTTTGCCTCCGCGTGTAAAGAAACGAATGTCCACGCTGTCACGGCTTGGGAAAATGCGGCTGGTAAAGACCTCTTCCCCATCGTTCACAAAGATCTCGACCGAGGACGAATCCACGAACAGATGGAACTTAATCACTTCCGCAGTAAGTGTGCACTTTCGTACAACGCCATTCTGCTCTGCCAGCTCGGTACCAGACATCGTCCGATCCAAGACAACTTTTTGCTGAATCCGATCATACAGAAGAACCGTTTTTTCAGTTCCATTTGCCCGGAATTCGATGCCTACAACCTCTGCTTCTACATGGCTTATCTCACATATCAGCTCATAGGCAATCCCATTAATACCAGTGAAAGATCGACTCTCATTATCAATCGTTGCGCGAATATGTGTCCCTTCCTCCTGCTGACGTAATTGGACCATCTCTGCAACCGGTTGTTGAATTAACTTGCCGTCACGGAGTGACAATTGCCGAGGAATGGTCAGGCAATGAGCCCAGCCACTATCGTCTGTCGGATACGTCAGATCGGGAAGTCCCATCCAACCAACCAGAATACGTCTTCCGTCCGGGCCCTGCATCGTTTGCGGCGCATAGAAGTCGAATCCACGATCCAACTCCTGAAATTCATCATGATTGAACTCTCTCGTCTGGAGATTGAGCGGCTCACCGATCAGATAACCGGATTGAAAAATATTCTGATAATGATCTCCCGCTGCATCTAAGCCTTGCGGGGAAAAGACAAGTACACCTTTCCCGTCCATCTCCATATAATCCGGGCACTCCCACATGTAACCAAAGGAGGTTAATTGCGTACGAATTTCACCAAGGAACTCCCAGTTGTTCAGATCAATGGAGCGATACAGCACTGTACATCCCGTCTCGTCTGTTCTCTGCGCACCAATTACACAATAATACGTGTCTCCTTGTTTCCACACCTTGGGATCTCTGAAGTGTTCCGTGTATCCAGCTGGCACAGACGAGATCACGGGATCATTCAGTTTGGTTACTGAACCGCTTTCATCCATAACTGCCAGGCATTGATACGGATGTCTGACCCAATCCTCATCTCTGGTATTGCCCGTGTATAGCAAGTGCAGCTTGCCGTCTTTTTCAATTGCGCTACCGGAATAAGCTCCGTGTGAGTCATACCTGCCACCCGGTTCGATTCCAATCCCGACATTTTCCCAGTTCACCAGATTCTTCGAGCGGGTATGATACCAGTATTTCATGCCATGTTCTGTCCCAAGTGGAAACCACTGATAGAACAGATGATAATAGCCTTGATAATATGCAAAGCCGTTAGGATCATTAAGTAGACCTGTTATCGGCTGAATGTGATAACTTTGTCTCCAAGGACATACGGATATCTGTGCTTCAAGCTTCGCAATCTCTCCAGGCTCTGCTTGCTCAATTCGTCTGTAGCGTTGCTCTCTAGTCATTTTCATAGCTGTTCTCCATTCAAAATATAGGAACCGGTTCCATTGGGCGCAAAAAAATAATTCCATATGGCACTAATGCCTGCCCGTATTCGCATATCCGTATTGGATATTCATAATGGAACCGGTTCGATGGAATTATCATAAAGGATGTTTTTATAATTTGTCAACGCTTTCTCGAGGAATTAGTTCTACGTCCAGTGTTGTTCGTTCCTCCACCGACTCGCCTTTGACCAGACGAATAATGTGATTCGCCGCTACTTTGCCCGCCTGCAAATAATGATATTTCACAGTCGTCAGCGTGGGATGAATCATCTCCGTAATATCATATCCGCCAAATCCCGTAACAGACAAATCTTGCGGTATGCGGATTTTATTGGAGAATGCAATCTTCATCACACCCAGTGCGATATTATCCGTGGCCCCCACGATGATCGTTGGTGTGGTCTCTTTCAGTATGGCTTCAGCGGTAACGATGGCTTCAGACATCTTAAAGCTTGTCTCATAATACTTCACTTCACATCCACCACACTCGGCGATTGCTCGCTGGAACCCTTGTTTACGATAGATTCCTACCGCCCGATCCTTCTCGCTAACCCCCATATACACGATCTTGCGGTGACCCTGTTCGACGACATATCTGCCCATCTCATAACCTGCCTGATCATCATTGTGAACCAGACTGTGCAGTTGCTCATGCTGCTGCCCTACCAATAACACCGGAATCCGTATATCCTCAACGGCCTTCAGATGTGCTTCAGTCACTTCAGCAGCCAGCAGAATAATACCCGACACCTTCTGTCGTGCAAAATCATATATGGCATCAATCTCCCGTTGCATGTCCTGACTCGTATTTGCGATAAGCATCTGATACTGATTACTCCTTAGTTCTTCATCAATTCCGATCAATGTCTGTGATGTTGCAAAAGAATCAAGACGTGGCACAACCGTACCGATGATACTGGTCTTCTTAGCCTTCAGACTCTGTGCAAATGTATTGGGAACATAGTTGTATTGTTTGATAATACGCTCAATCTTCTGGCGTGTATCCTCACTAACCGATCCGCCATTCAGGAAGCGAGAGACCGTGCTTTTTGCCACACCTGCCATCTGAGCGATATCAGAAATCGTTTTATTCATAAAGACTCCTCTTGTTTCTTTAACTAGTTTACCTTTTATTATACTTCGAATCGCGAACCTATGGCGAATTTGATTCAACTCCATTTAATACACATCACGTTGTACAACTCCGAATAAACAACAAAAGCCCGATGGCAATGTGACGTTCATACCGAAGTATGATCCGACATTCATCAGGCTGTTAAACTTCCATATAGACATTTGCACAGATCATTAGGGCAAGGATAATCCCTATCCCTGCTGACTCAGACCTCAATAATAATTGGCAAGATCATAGGTCTTCGCTTCGTTTGAGCGTAAATATAGTGACCAATCTCATCTTTCAGCTTTCTTTTGATCACATTCCACTGATTCACCCCAGCCCCGGTCAACTCATCCATCCGGTTTAGAACAAGTTCATGAATCTCATGCATGAATTCTTCCGAATCCTTAACAAATACAAACCCTCGGGAGATAATTTCGGGTGACGTGACCATCTGTTTCTCCGTTTTGCTCAGTGTAGTCACAATCACCAGCATGCCATCGGAGGACAGTTGCCTGCGGTCGCGAAGTACAATATTGCCGACATCACCCATGATCAGACCATCTACGAGACTATTTCCTGATGCAATTTTGGGACCTAACGAAGCAATGCCGTCTTTGTACTGGACCATATCCCCATTATTCACGATAAACACATGATCACGCTCTATTCCTACGGATTCAGCAAGCAGTCTGTGTTGATACAACATGCGAAACTCACCGTGGATCGGAATCAGATAATCCGGTTTCATCAGAGTAAGCATCAATTTGAGTTCTTCCTGACTGCCGTGTCCGGAGACATGCATTCCTACTGCACCACTTGAACCATATATCACACGTGCTCCGAGAACATACAAGTTATCAATCACATGTGCAAGATTCCTCTCATTGCCCGGAATGGCTCCGGCAGCAATAATGACCGTGTCCCCTGCGTTAATTCTTACGTGAGGATGTTTACCGGATGCCAAACGTGACAATGCTGCCATCGCTTCTCCCTGGCTACCGGTGCATAATACAACAACTTGTTCTGGTGGAAACTGATCCGAATCGATAGCTTCAATCAACAATCCGTCAGGAACTTGCAAATACCCCAATTCACTGGCCACTGATACCACATTCACCATACTTCTGCCCAACAGTGCCAGTTTGCGGCCCGTCTCGAATGCTGCATTCACAATCTGCTGTACCCTGCTGACATTCGACGCAAAGGTCGAGATGAATACTTTTTGTTTTGCACGGATAAAGGCATCCAGAATGTGATCCCCCACAACACGCTCAGAAGGTGTAAATCCGGGTCTTTCTGCATTGGTACTCTCGGAGAGCAAAATATGGACACCCTGTTTGCCAATCTCGGCCATGCGGTGCAGATCTGGGAAAGGTCCATGTACAGGCGACATATCAAATTTGAAATCTCCGGTATGCACAACATTGCCTGCTGGGGTCTGAAAAAAGATACCAAGACAATCCGGTATACTATGGCTGGTTGCAAAAAAGGAAACCTCGATCCCTCCCAGCGTAATGCTGGAATGAGCATCGATCGTATGCAAGTCGGCTTTGCGCAGCAACCCATGCTCTTTCAGTTTAAGTTCGATCAGCCCACGAGTGAGCCTGGATGCATACACCGGGATGTTCATTTGTTTTAACAAATACGGAATGCCACCAATGTGATCTTCATGTCCATGGGTAACTACAAGACCCCTTACTTTATCCAGGTTCTCCAGCAGATACGTTACATCCGGAATGATCAGATCAATACCAGGCAATGTCTCATCGGGAAACTTCGAACCACAGTCAATCACGATGATGTCCTGATGGTACTGGATAAAATACATATTCTTTCCTATTTCATTCACGCCGCCAAGTGCAGCGATATACAGTTTGTTGTGGGCTAGATTCAACTCTATTATTCCTCCTCTGCGTGGCAATCGTATACGATACGGATCTATATTCCTAGTATGGAAGCAATCGCCTCAGTTATGCATTTCAGCGTGATTATGCCAAAAAAACCACCACGGAATTTTCATTCCATAGTGGTTTATACGAAAAATAAATGCGGTTACACCAATGATTTATCACGCTGTAGTAATACGTCTTGTTCATAGGTTTTGATATCGGTGATCCACTTTTCACGAACTGGAACGCCTTGCTGAGCACAATAGTAGTCCCAGATCGCGCCAAACGGATAGGATTTGAACTCTTCCGTTAAGGCAAGACGCAACGTGTAATCCCCTTCCAATTCGGCTTGTTTCAAGGCATCCACTGGTTCGAGCATCGCTCGGAGAAGGGCTTTGATCGTGTTGCGAGTCCCCACAACCCATGCAGCTACACGGTTAATGCTTGCATCAAAGAAATCCAATCCAATATGTGTGGTCGCAAGCAGATCATGTCGAACCAGTTCACGAGCAATTTCCAGCAACTCATCGTCCATAATTACCACATGGTCACTATCCCAACGCATCGGGCGGCTTACGTGAAGCAGAATTCCACTTGTAAACAAAGACAAGGACGACAGTTTATTAGAAATAACCTCTGTTGGATGGAAATGACCCGCATCTAGGCAGATTAACGTATCATTTTGCAAACCGTAACCCATATAGAATTCATGAGAACCCACCACATATGCTTCCGAACCGAGACCAAACAGCTTACTCTCTACCGCGTCCAGGTTGTGCTCCGGGTTAAGTGGTTCGCCGAATACTTCATCCAGCGATTCTTTGAGACGTTTGCGTGGTGTCAACCGATCAACCGGATTATCCTTGAATCCGTCCGGTACCCATACATTGGTTACACAAGTCTGACCAAGCTGTTCCCCGAAATAAGCACCAATCCGGCGGGATGCCTTGCAGTGATCAATCCAGAACTTGCGAATTTCAGGTTCTGGATGACTGAGCGTGAACCCGTCACTTGATTTTTCATGGGAAAAACATGTTGGGTTGAAGTCCAGACCGAGTCCTTGTTCTTTGGCCCATTTCACCCAGTTCTCATAATGCTTTGGCTCAATCTGATCCAGTTCAACCTGCTCGTCTGTATCCGTGTAGATCGCGTGTAGATTGACCTTATGTTTGCCAGGAATCAGAGTAAAAGCTTGCTCCAGATCGTTACGAAGTTCTGCCGGGGTTGTCGCAGCGCCCGGATATTGACCTGTAACGGAAATACCACCTGTTAACTCCCCATCTTTATTCAGAAAACCTTTGACATCGTCGCCTTGCCAGCAGTGTACGGATACTTTGATCTCCGCGAGTTTGTTCAGTACCTCGTCCGTATCAATTCCGTGCTGGGCATACAATTCCTTGGCTGCTTCATACGCTTGCTTGACTTGGTTATCCATCCGCAAGAACCCTCCTATTTTAACGTGTAAATGCTGCCGGTACACCGCCATCAATGGTCATCATACAACCGGTTGTTTTTTCGGATTTCGAAGAAGCAAAGAATGCGATTCCTTCCGCAATATCTCTTGGATAGATATTCACGAGCAATGTCGTCCGTTTGCGATAATACTCTTCCAATTGATCCGGTTCAATTCCATATGCCGCTGCACGTTCGTTTCTCCAGGAACCGTTCCAGATCGCTGAACCCTGTAGAATGGCATCTGGAAGAATCGTGTTGACACGAATGCCATACTCTCCACCTTCTGCTGCAATACAACGTGCCAGATGCGCTTCCAGCGCTTTCGCTGAACTGTAAGCAGAAGCACTCTTACCTGCATACACCGAGTTCTTGGACCCGATAAATACCATGCTTCCCCCAATACCCTGCTGTTTCATCAGCTTGAACGCTTCACGAGCCACGAGGAAATACCCTGTACCCAGAACATTCATATTCAGGTTCCATTCTTTCAGGGACGTTTCGTCAAATGGGCTGGATGTCGCCAATCCGGCATTGTTCACGATGATATCCACTCCGCCATACTGCACCGCAACATCAGCATACGCAGATTGAACGGCTTCCTCATCGGTGACGTCCATTTTCAGCGCATAAGCACGATTCTCACCGTACTGATCATTGATTTCCTGTGCTACCTTCTGTGCGCCCTCCAGGTTGAGATCAGCAAGCACCACATGTGCGCCTTCAGATACCAATCTGCGTGCTGTTTCACTTCCGATACCGCCTGCGCCGCCTGTAATAAACGCCACTTTACGGGAGAATTCGGTTTCTGCTGGAGCCAAAGACAATTTGTACAATTCCAGCGGCCAGTACTCCACATTGTAAGACTCGTTTGCACTAAGTGATACGAATTGGCCCAAGCTAGTAGCCCCACGCATAACGGCAATCGCTCTGTGATACAACGCTCCGCTTACTTGGGAAAGCGCCCAGCTCTTGCCTGTGTTGATCATGCCCACACCTGGAATGAGGATAACGCGTGGTGCCGCTTCGAACATGACATCACCTTCGTTTTTGTTGCTCTCAAAATACTGTTGATACTGCTCTTTGTAGGCAGCCACACCTTCTACCAACTTGGCTTTTAAACCTTCAATATCTTCCGCATCCGGTGTCCAATCGATGAACAAAGGTACCACTTTGGTATGTACCAGATGATCCGGGCAAGCTGCACCCACCTGTGACAATTCCGGTGAATCTGCTCCGCCCACAAAAGCAAGTACGTCCTCTTGATCGTCAAAGGACAAAATCATTTTTTTGCTATCCGATACCGCTCCACGAATTGTTGGCATTACACGTGATACGATCTGACGACGAACCTCTGTTGCAAGTGCCGGGTGTTTCACACCACCGAACAAACTTTCTTCGTTCACCCGTGCTTCGATGAATGCTTCTGCTTCGTTGATAATCTTGATCGTTTGTGCGTAACATTCCTCGGATGTTTCTCCCCAAGTGACAAGTCCGTGTTTTTCCATCAGTACGAGTTCGGCATTAGGATTCGAGAATACGCTTTCAGCAATCATTTTAGATAAGGTGAACCCTGGACGAACGTAAGGTACCCATACAAAACGATCACCGTAGATCTCTCTCGCCAATTCCTTGCCGTTATGCGCACAGCACAAGCTGATAATGGCATCCGGGTGCGTATGATCCACATGTTTATATGGAAGGAATGCATGCAGCAGAGTCTCGATAGAGGCACGTGGGTGCTTGGCATCAATCATGCAATGTCCCAGATATTCAACCATCTCTTCATCCGACATGGATTCACGTTCAATTAATGGTCGAATGTCTTCGAGCCCAAGTCCGGTAAAATGTTTCGCTTCCATGGAACCCAGATCAGAGCCGCTTCCCTTCACATACATTACTTCTACATCACGACCACGAAAATCCTTCACTGTCGTTTTGGTAGACGTATTACCACCGTAGATGTTACATACACTGCGATCAGTCCCAATCAGATTGGATCGGTAAACCAACTGCTCAAGTCCTGTTGTTTTCTCAGATGCCTGCGATGCATTCCATAAACTCTGTACCATTTGTTTCCCTCCGATAATGTTTGTTTTATTCCTAATCCGAGTTTAACATCTTTGTTTTATTTTGAAAACAAAATATTTTAAAACCAAACGGAAATATTCAAAAATCATTATAGATTGAACTATTTTATTAAAAAAACACCCTGACGTAACCGTCAGAGTGTTCCTGTTTCAACGGCAGATTAGAAAATCCCCGCTTTTTGAGAAGTGTTTTTAATTCCATAGGTATCATTCACTACGGTGTTTCCGAAGCTCGTCAAACTTCCGTTCGGACCTGTAGCCATGTCCAGGTAGTTCAGACCAGAACTGTTTCCATACCAGGACCAGGCCAGCCAGCCCACCCCTTTTTCCTGACCATATCTCATGATGGCATACTCGTCCACATCACCGTTTGTGTGGTATCCCCCGAACTCACCAATGATCAGAGCCAATCCTTTGTTCAGCACATTTTCCATATTGGCTTTGACGGTTGCAGCATCTTTGCCAGCATACTCATACATATGAATGGAGAAGACCGTATTTTTCTGAGAATCGGCTGCAAATACACTTTGTCCATAATCCACGATGGATTGAGGGAACTGTCCCCATCCGGCTGCATCCACAATTAGCGTATTTTTAATTCCCGCATTTCGGAGTTTCGGAATGGCTTTTTTGTAACCATCAGCCCACGCACTTCCATTCCACGTTCCATACCATTCATTGGCGATATTGACGATGACCCGATCTTCTTTGCCAATCAAAGCTTCCTTAATGCTAATCCAGTAGTTCACTGCCGCATCCAACGAATTATAGTCATCTTTCCCTGTGGCGTCATGCACCTCGAGTACAGCTATCATTTTATTTTGGTTAACCACATTAATAATATTTTTAACAGCGTTCAGATCATCTTTGGTGTACAGGCTACCATTCGAAAGAACAATGCGTACCGTATTGGCACCTGTTTTGGCGATTGCAGGGATAGCGGTATTCAAATCATTTTTGAACCAGGAATGTCCGTGATTAACACCTCTCATGACAAAAGCCTTGCCTGTGGAATCGTATAACTTGTTACCGCTTACATAAAATCCTGTAGCAGCAGATGCTTTGGGTGCTGCACTCCCTAATACCATGAACATGAGTGTAGCAATAACCGTGAAGATTGTACACTTTTTCAGATTAACCATTCGTTTGGAACCTCCTGTATTTGTTTTTTTATTTCAATTAACCCTGCTCTAGGCAAGAAGTTAACTAAAATCGTCGGTAATGGAAGTTTTTTTTTATTAAATAAATAACAAAAAACTTTATATAAGTCACGTTATTTAGTTTAAATAAACTTTATCGTTAAGGTTATGAAGTTATAATAAATTGAAAACGCTTACCAGTCAAGATCTTTTTACCATGATTAGGAATCATTTGTTTTTACATAACACAGCAAAAAAAGGTTCTCTCCCCTCACAATCGTTCGGAGAAAGAACCCTCTGTATTATTAACTAAAGTTAACTCTTGTTTAAATCTTGTTTATCTGTTATTTTGTTTAACTCCTGATTTAGACTAAGTGTCTTCTCTAACTCCCGCCAATACCAAACCAACCCGATACTGTGGTCTCACCCGAATTTCATTAAACTTTCCAATCTCCACGCCCTCAAACCGCTCCACATAAGCCTGATTCACATAACTCTCAGTCGTCCCTTTTCGAATTGGGGTTATAGACAGACGAAGCGCGTGATCAGCCAACAAATGACGGGATTGCTTCAAACCAAGCATCCAGCTGTGTCCATAGTGAATATGATCCGTTAACATCTGATGATGAATATGTGCTGTTGCAACGTCTCCTTCATAATCAATCTCAATCCACACGTCATCTACTTGTTCCGGCCACGCTGTGTCCAATCTCAGTGTTGCTGCATACTCTTTCGGATAATCAACCTCTACAGCAGGCTCGTAAGGAGAAACTTGGAATGTATACGTACCGAATATTCCCTGCTTCGACTGGGATGACACAGCATATTTCGAAGCTGAAACATGCTCTGGAGCCGGATAAAAGGATACCTCCATCTCTGGTTGCTCCACAGATGTACATAGGAGCATCTCATTCTGTACATACAGATGACTGCTGCTAATTACAAGCCTTTCTTCTCCGCCCACACGGAAACGGTAGGCATGTAATGCCTCTTCACGGGTTAATGTAATGATACGTATGGCTATACCGTCCGATGTTGTAATCCCCAGATGATGGTCCTTGCCAGCAATCGGATGTATCACAACTTCATTCCCCTGCTCTGAAACAGTGCCTTCGGGCATATCCACATTTGTAACAGATGATGCATCAATAACATACTCAGGCATCATGCCTTCATGGGCATAAAAGACAGCCGTAAGCTCCTGATTTACCATAAATCGGGTCAGTGGCTGAACGGTAGCACTAATGATCTTCATTCCATTCAGATTCATATGGAAAGGCAGAATGGCTGCCATGCCGGATTTCAGCTGCATAGTTCCTTCTCTTGGGTATAAAACAGTCCCTTTGCTGGTATGAAGCTCCAATTGTATATCACGATCAGGCATCGCCACATGATCCTGATAATTATTCATGAACAGGAATCCCGAGCCATCTTGTTGGCGAACAGACCAACGCATATCCATCGTGTTCTCCGGTGTTATCGCATGTTGACCATCCGGTACAACACAGCCCATTGGTGCAAGTAACTCACCGTATGCTTCCAGGAACATGGACAAGGTACGAATGCGGTCATACGATTCACCAACACGCCCAAATTCCCCGAGTGGCGATTGGTAATCATACGTCATTTTCGGCAATGCCTGCTCGTTCATATATGAATTTTTGCCTATCGGATTGGTCCCCCCGTGATACATATAATACCCAACCAGATTGCTGCCGTTCGCAAGTTTCACAATGGTCATCGCCTCGACACTGTCCGCATCAACAACCGGACGAGCGTGATAACTGACCTGCATGCCTCCAGCAAGCTCGCAATACGCAGCAGGGTACTCCAGACTGTCATAATCCACTTCTTCCACAGGATCCATATGCAGATCCCGGAATAAATACTCCCGGCTTGGAGGCTGATTGGGAATCCATGGTGTGTACGCATACCCCGCTAGCATAGGCAATGTTCCTTCTTCAGGCACCGCAGCATTGCCCCAGGCCGTGGCAGTATAGAACATCGGCTTCATACCGACTTCTTCGGCAATATGGCGAAGCATCTTCAGATGTTCTCGCCCGTCCCGGCCGGAGGAAATGTATTTTTCGCGGGTATATCCCCAGGCATCCATGGGTGCGCCAGCGTGCATATACTCATTTTCCAACTGTACCCCGATAACAGGGCCACCCTCCTGATAAAAGCAGCCGTTGAGCTGACGGGCAATCTCCCGATATAATCGCTTGGCGTAATACAGATATCCTTCATCGTTCGACCTGACTTCGAATGGATAACTGAATAACCAATCCGGCATTCCACCATTACGCACTTCCCCATGACAGAATGGACCAATTCGTACGATCAGAGGCAGCTCATGTTTGCCACACAGATCCACAAAGTGCCGCAAATTCAGATTTCCTGACCAATTAAATTCGCCTTCCTGCTCCTCGTGAAAATTCCAGAAAACATAGGAAGCGACAATGCTCACCCCGCCTGCCTTCATCTTCAGTAATTCTTCTTCCCACTGCAAGTAAGCGAATCTGGAGAAATGAAACTCACCTACCACGGGAATATGGGGTTTAGCATTACGAGTCATATAATAGTTGGTAAAATCATACGATTCCCCTCGTGGGCTTTTGCCGCCACTGCCAGTCATGCGACCCGCACGAATCTCTTTATCTTCCGCATCCAATATGAAACGAATCTGGCTACCTGCTATAGTATCATTCATGGATTATATAACTCCTTCGATATAAATGGGATGTGTTGAAACGATTATCAATTATCGATGGATGATTGCCCCTTGATGATTCGGGTTTTTCTCCAATACCCGGTCCAACTCAAGTTTGGCTTCACTTGTCCGCCCCAGCCCCAGAAGACCCAATGCCCGCATATACCTGCAATGTTCTTCATTTCGCTGATTGAGATCGTCGTCAAACACTAGAAAATCGGGCAGAGATACCGCAAAATAATCCATTCGGATGTGATCATGCATATGTCTTTCCGCATAGTCAATGAGTTTGTTAAAGCGTCGGTTTGCTTCCTTCACATTGCCAAGTTTCTGCCAGGCCAGACCCTGATAATAGATGGATTCCGGCGGTTGATCATTATAAAACATCGCGCTTGCCGGTTCATTCAAACCGATGGATGCTTTGTGGAAACTTTCCTCTGCCGCCTGATTACTCTTCAGTTGCTGGTAGGCACAGCCAAGATAAAAGTAAACTGGGTTGTCTCCGGCTCCCTCCAATTTACCTTCACCTAAGTTCTCCGGGTAAACCAAAGCCTTCTTCAACAATTCCATTGCTAGTTCAGGTTGTTGTTTCTCCAGTTTTCGCTTTGCCAGTTCTGTCAGTGCCGTAACATATTGTCCTGTTACCTTGCCTTCTCCACCCTCCCATGGATGAAACCGCCGGGTCTGAAGGGCATTCCATGCTTCTTGATGACTACCTTGCATATTCAGTAAAGTCACCCACTCGATATACAGATCATCACGGTGGTGAACCAACTCCATATGTTGTTCCAGCAATTTGATTCGATGCTCGCAGGAATACCCTATCTTCTTGTGCAATTGATCCAACTCGTAGAAGATTCGGGCATCCTGTGAATCCAACCGGAAAGCTTCCTCTAATGATGCCAGTGCAAGATCGGGGCGATTCAGCTTGTTATAATAAGCCAGTCCCAGATTCCGATGTACAGTCGAATATGCAGCATCCACCTCGCGTGAAGTTTCCCAATGGGTAATTGCTTCCTCGTAGCGTTTATGATCATATAACCAATTTCCCAGGTAATAGTGAGCACGCGCATCATTCGAATCCACTGCCAATGCACCCTGAAGCACCATGAATTCAAATAGCGTATTGGGAAAACAATAATCCGTTGGAGCAGCTTTCCCCTGCTTTTGACATTCCCGGGCCTGCTCCACATCCCCCAGCTGACGATACAAGTAGGCCTGAGCATAACCAACCATAGGATACGGCTGTGAATTTTCGGATTCAACATAAGAGAGTACCGTCAATGCTTCTTCCCACAATTCACAATCCGCGTAATCTGCGGCTAGATTCAGATAATTATAAACGTCTTCTCGCATCAGACGATGGAAATGCTCACGTGTTTGCCCCGCTTGTTCTCTCTCTGAAGGTGCAGTTGCTCCGCTGTAAATCAGGACTAATTCATGTGCGGCTCCAAATTCAACCGGGTCCAGTTCCAACGTTTCATACGCATATTGGATGGCCCTTTCATGCTGACCCAATCTACGCAGCAAAGCCACCTTCAGATGTCGAGCCTTATAATTTCTGGTGTTACGAATCAGCGAACGTTCGATGTGATCCAAAGCTTCGATGTACCGATGTTGCCCCGTATCGATCTGAGCAAGCATGTAATAACCTGTATCCTGATACTGTGCAGACCATACGGCTTTATACAGGGCTGCGTAGGCTTCTTCCTGTTTCCCTTGTAATTTCAAACTTAGACCGAGTTGGTAAAATGCTTCACTATCATATGGATTCGTATTTTTCCATGTCAGCGATTGTACTGCCTGTCTGAAATGCTTCTCTGCATCTTGAAACAGCCCTCTACGCAGCAGCAATGTGCCATACGCTATGTTTAGACGAATATCCGTTGCATCACGCTTCAAACCTTCCAGATAATAAGGTTCCGGTTCATACGTGGCATGCCGATATTGTTCCAAATGAAGACCCGCCAGATATAGTTGTTCATTCGTACGAATCTCGGATGGTAGCGGGAGTGGTGTGGCCGGATCTGGAACTTCCTGGATCTCAGTACGTTCAGGCTGATAGGCCACAAGTTCTTTTCCTTCCACAGTTCGAACACTTAACTTCACCTGATGCCATTCATCTTGTCCGCTCCACGGGAATGAAGATTTATATAGTTCCGTAGGTGAGATATTACATCTCTCATGGAGATATACCATGGTTGGTCCTATCACTTCAACGGTCACTTGTTCAAAAACCGACGTCGCATATACCATCACGGTTACCATTCCGGTCGTTTCGTCCATTTCCAGATTAACCGCTGCATCAATCGTTGCATTTTTGACCATACCAATTCCTTTATACGGCATAAAATACTGCGAGAATGATTTCGCTTCATAGGGCTGTAACCACGTAAAATCAGGTTGATTATCGGTATAGATCCCGGTCATTAATTCAATATAAGGTCCATCCTCGTCCGTTAACTGACGATCCCAGGCTTGCCCGAATTCCCCGTTCCCCCAGGTCCATTGCTTCTTGCCCGGAGAAATATGATGATTGGCTACATGCAACAAACCTGCCTGAATCCCATGGTCATAACCCCCTACAAAATTATAATCCGACTTATACGCCATATAGGATGTTGGAACCGGTATGTTTTTGTATCGCGAGATATCCACACCTTCGGAATAGTCCATCTTGTAATAGGTGCCGGTTGCGATGGGAAAGCGGGATACGTCCCGTTTTCCATGGTCCAGCACAGCCATTACATCAGGTGGAAACACGGATTGCGTATGATCGTTGACAGCTACAGCTGGGTTGGCCCACCATAGAAAAGTTTGAGGTGCGCTGGTACGATTGTATACCTCAGCATGGATTTCAAGATAGGCTTTGCCGGGATGTAATGTGAAGCCAGCGGTCATTTTGGTACCATACATGCGGTCAATCTCACCCACCCACACGGTAGCGCTTCCATCTTGATTACTGCCAAATGTATAATCGACTGGACCAAACGTGTTGGGCCGATGATGTTGTGGCCAGTTGAATTCAATTCCTCCGGAAATCCATGGCCCTGCCAGACCCACGAGCGCAGGTTTAATCACCCGGTTATAATATACAAAATCGTAGTTGTTGGTCCGATCCAGCGCACGATAGATCCGTCCACCCAGTTCGGGCATCATCTCGATACGTACATATTCATTTTCGAGAATAACTAATCGATACGACTTCATTTTGGCCTCATCTTCAATGCTGTCGATCACGGGATGCGGGTACACCTTACCCGAACTCCCCTGGTAGATTCTCTTTTCAAGAAACATCGGATTTTTGTCCGGTTTACCTGTACCATAGGTTGGAATATCTCTGGTTTCTTCCCATATGCGAACATTTGATTTCGCTGTCACGTGATTCAATTCCCTCACTCCTCGGCCTCGTATATATTGTGATCATACGCTCCGACATGCAGGAAGAACATTGACATTAAGCGGTTCTTGATGGACGATCTTCGGATTCCCCCATAACCAAAGAGAGCACCTATCCACTGAATAATGCAGTGAAAGGTACTCTCTGATCGATCTTGATTAACTTATCTGCGACGTGCAAAATCCACAAATCTGAACTTGTCCGGTCTGTGCCTCGACTCCGTATACTGAAATTGACTGGCATCCTCCAGGTACACCTGGCTCCTCACCACAACTACATTGTGGAAACCTTCAAGGTCAAGTAGTTCCCTGTCCTCTGCGGTGGGTTCTTCCACCAAAATCTCTTTTTTGGCAAACGAAATCGAAAGCCCCAGCTCTTGCTCAATGTACTGATAGATGGAATCATTACAGATCTCTTTGCTGAGCCCAGGAACAAGCCGCTGGCTAATGTAATCTTTGTCCAGTATGACATGCTCTCCATCCACTTTGCGCACACGTCTGATCTCCCAGACCTGTTCATTCAGACCAAAGTTAATCTTCTTGTGCAACACCTGATCGACCTGTTGCTCCTCGAAAACCTTCACATACGTTTGAGCACGATGTCCCATTTTTTTGGCCAATTCCTTGAAGCTAACCAGACCTGAGATGGGAAAATCGATCTTGCGTATATCCAGTACAATCGAGCCCTTGCCTTGAATCTTCTGAATATAACCTTCTTCATACAACATTTTCAATGCTTTGCGAATAGTCTCTCGAGACGTTTGATAACTTTCCGATAGATCCAGTTCCGATTGAAGTAACGTCCCTGCCTCAATCTCTCCGGTCCGAATACGATCTGCAATATCTTCATATATCCGGATAAATTTATTATTCATTATTCATCACCATTGTTCATTACCCTTTTTTTATCATATTGGCAACCATTATAGCATTAAAAACCAATCAAGCGGTAATGTCGTTACTGCCGATGATTGCAGTATCACATGTAAGAATCAATTCAATCTAGATATGACGATCAAACGCTGACGCTTTCTCCACTTGATCTGTACGGTTCTCATCCATAACTTGAATCAGCTTATTTAAACGGAAGATCAGCGCTGCAGCTTCGGATCTGCTTAAGTGCTGCATGGGACGGAAGCTGCCGTCTTCATATCCGGTAATCATGTACAAACCTGCAAGTTCCTGCACTTCTTCTTTGGCCCAATCAGATACATCAGTCTGGTCGGTAAACGCTCTTGGGGAAGTCAGCGGTTCCGGTCTGATTTTACGAACAACATTTGCTATAATCTTGGATGCCTGTTCCCGTGTCACCAGCGCATGTGGAGCGAATTTGCCGTTCCCCATGCCTTGAACCATCTCATGATGAACGGCTGCCTTAATCTCAGGAGCAAACCAATCCTCATCGTTCACATCCTGAAATCCATGTTGTTCATTAACCGTTGTGTCCACACCCATCAGACGCACGATTAATGCAGTGAACTCCGCACGGGTGATCGGACGGCGTGGCTCGAAGCGAGTTTCACTTACACCTTGAATGATATTTTGTTCCGCCAGCCAGGTGATCTGATCTTTATTGAATGTTTGGCTGATATCAATAAATTTGATAATTTTTTTCACAGGTACATCAGGCTGCTCAGACGGTTCTGGTTGTGAACTCACCTCATCGGCTTGTTCCGATGTACCGTTTGGACTCGGGGTTGCACCGCCACCGCTCCAGGAGGATGGTGGATACGGAAAAGTCATGGCTGTTGCCCGTTTTCTTTCACTTTTTTCACCTGCTGAATTCTCCGTCCATACTTCCACCTCATAATGCTGCTCGGCATTCAGTCCTGTCCATACATGACTGCGCTGCGTGCCACGGTAGATCTCACGATCTTTATGGGTGATCACAATCACCTCATTTATTGAATCCAGTTCCCAAGTTAGCTTAATCGCACTTGTGCCTTGCGCTACGGCTGCAACTGTCAGATCCTCGGAAGGCAACGTCTCGAATTCCGGAACCTGGAGCGCCTCACCCTCACCTGCCTCATTAAATGGAACGATTGCAAAGTCAGTATAACGCTCGGCACTGTTTAATTCAGACACATGTATGGATGTCTCCGTTGTTGTTCCCACAAGCTCTTCGTTTCGATAAACTCGATAACCCCCAGCACCAGGAATCAGTTCCCATACAATGTCTGCACCATACATGGAACGCCCCTCTACTACAGGAGATGAAGCAGCACTACCAGGCAAAGTCATTGCATGAAGGTAATAACCACCATCACTACTGCCGGAGGCATTCATGGCCTTCACTGTATAGATATAGTTCACGCCCGGTTCGAGTTCCTTGTCGTCATAGAACAGTTCGTCTGCAGGAACACGAGCAATCTCTACACCGTCACGCTCAATGATAAACTGCTCGGCACCTTCGACCCGGCTCTGTTCCAATAGAAGACGAATGTGGTCCTTCGCCGAATGATACTCCACTTTGACCGGAGCTGCTGGCTTGGTCAGGACAGAATACGCCAGCTTCTCCGATGCATCTCCTTGATCATTCTCTGTGTAGATTTCAATCGAGTACTGTTTGCCTGCATCCAGTTGATCAACAATAAACTCTTTTTGTTTGCCTCGGTATACTTCTGTACCATCCAGTAATATAACGAAAGTTTCGTTCCCATAAGGGAAGTCCCATTCCAGTTTGGCGTGATCTGTCTCCGGATATATCTTCATTTCCAGTGAATCCACATGAGGCAAGGTGTAAAAAGGAGTCACGATCATTGGACTTCCTGAACCAGCCGTATTATAAGGAATAATCTGTATCTGATCATATCGGGTTGCACTCTCCAGATGAGTTAATCTCACCTCTGTGATATCCCCTTCTTCAATCGTGGTGAACATCTGATCTCCGATACGTACGGTATATCCCTCCGCACCTTGTACCTTTGGCCAAGAGATCAATCCCTCTTTTTCCCCAATCTTGCTTGCATGTAAAGGTTCATGAATGATCGCAGGCAACGTTCGCAAGTGAACTTCGAAACCGGAATCACTCTCTCCCGTTGCATTGGATGTTTTGATGGTATACGTGTAATGCTCTCCTGGTGTCAGTCCAAGATCTTCAAATGAAGCTTGATCCGCTGGAACCTTAGCGACTTCAACACCATCCCGCATAATGATGAATTGCTCTGCTCCCCGTGTTGAGCTTCCAGTCAGGTCCAATACCGCAGTCTTATCTGTGATGTGTGTTATGCCTGCCGTCTGAGGTGATATGGGTTTCGTTAAAACTTGAATCTGAATAGACTCTGACCGATGCCCATCTTCATTAATCGTAACAAGTTCGAATTCATACGCCGTGCCATCCAGGATACTATTGAGATGTACAGACGGTTCAGACACGCTCTGCACATCTCCCGTTACCCGATTACGAATCTCATATGCTACTGCTCCCTGAACAACATCCCAAGCCAGATCCACCACATGTGTTCCGGCTTTCACTGTTATACTTTCTGCAACCAATGGCAACGTTTGAGTCATTACACTGAAAGTAAGCGGCGCACTCGTTCCACTCGTATTGACTGCCCGAATCACATAAGTGTATTTCGTTCCTGGCAACAGATCCTTGTCTACGAAATGGGTTTCACTTAAATCCATCTGAGTGATCTCTCTTCCATCCCTTTCAATGACATAATGATCTGCCCCTTGGACACCAGTGTTACTGAAATCCAGACCCAGGCTGTTTTTTGCCACATCATATAACGCAATCTTAACGGGTTTCTCAGGCAAAGTCAGCAGAGATACATCCGTCGCTTCAGAACGAGTTCCCTGTCTGTTGACCGCCCATAGTTGATAGCGATGCCATGTTCCATCCTTGAGTCCTGTAATCGTTGCTTCATTCTCCATTCCTCTATAGATCTCCTTACCATTCTGCTCAATCACGTATTCAGCGGCACCTTCCACGACAGACCAGGAAACTTTTGCATGATGTACTCCTGAATCAACAAGTACTTCGGCAGGCGACACAGGTTTGGACAATCGGATGAGCTGAGCTGTTTCACCTGATCCAGAAGCATTCACAGCCTGAACTTCCAAAGCGTACTCTGTACCTGGCAACAATCCCTCAAGCATGTAGGCCAGTTCTGATGTTCTGCCCATTTCTGTTCCATTGATTTTCACAATATAGAGATTCGCCGTATCTACAGCTTGCCATGCAAGTCCCATACTTGTCTCACCAGTCGATGTGACATTAAGTCCTTCCGGCCTGCTAGGTAGCGTAAGAATTGTACTACTAGTAGATACACCGTACCCGGCAGCATTGCCCGCCTGTACTTCATAGGTATACTCATGACTGCTTGACAGGTGGTGAACTGCGAGTTGTGTATCTGATATCTCATGGCTCTGTCCATCGATGACCACCCGATATTTCGTTGCCCCAGCTACAGGCTCCCAGCTCAAGATTGCTCCCTGTTCAGTTACTTGAACAACGTGAAGTCCCGACGGGTTCTCCGGTAGTGTTGTTCCTGATACCGAACTGCGTATCCCCTGTCCACTTCCGTTCACTGCTTGTACATCCAGTTGATAAGATGTTCCTGAACTCAGTCCCGCATAGACCCATTCTTGGGTTCCGGCAGAAACCGTTCCCGACATCTCTCCATTCAACCATAACTCATAACGATCGGCTCCTCGTACTGCTTCCCAATTCAGACGAAGGCTCGCTGTGGAAGCATCGGATACCTGTAAGCCGGACACTTGCCCAGGTAAAGTCTTGAGCAGAGGTAATCCTGCCAACGGTCCTGTTCCTGTCTCATTTCCGGCAATTAACGTATAGCTGTACTCCGTTCCGCTATCCAGACCCGAGTCCAGATACTCCGTCTGCTCTCCTTCATATATGGCTGCTCCATCACGTGAAAGACCATAATACGTTGCAGAAGTCACTGTCTGCCATTCTAATGAAATATCATGCTCCTGAATTTGAACGGCCATAAATTCTCCGGGCATTGCCGGCAGTGTGAGAAATCCGGTTCTACTGCTACCACCTGCTCCACTTTCATTCATTGCCGTTACCGAAATGTTATGAATGGTTCCTGGAACGAGGTTGCTAACATAGGGAAGGCTGCCAGGATCAGATACCGTCTGATCAAATACGGTGGCACCGTCCGAAGTAGTCGCGATGATGCGGTAAGCATCTGCTCCTCGTACTGAATCAAAATGAATTTCGGCCAAATTGGGCTGTGAATCTACTTTTCTAACGTGCAACGTTCCGGGAGCTGCCGGGGTAGTTAATACTTGAACACTTACTGCATCACTTACTCCGGTATGGTTTCTCACTCTAACTTCATATTCATAGACCTGACCACCGCTTAGGGAGTTATCGATTATACTGTGGTTAGGATAATCCAGTGTCCATGACTGTCCTGTCGTTTTATTCGTTATCTCATACTGATATCCATCGGTATACCTTTCCCCAGTTGGCAAATCCACTGTAAGTTCAGCTGAAGTCTCAGCGATCTGTGTCGTTTTCACATGAGTCGGTTGCTGGGGCTTGCGTTGAATAAGGTAAGGTGATGATGTTGTCTCATATGTATTCCCTGCTCTGTCCATGGTTTTCGCATGGATGTACCATATACCTTCCGATTCGATGGATATTTTATGCTGGTCAGAGCGAGCTTCAAGCCAATGCTCCGGTGATTCTGCACTGTTCGTAACTTGATAGAATCGTTCCCGTTCCTGAATGCCTGAGTGGTCATCGGCATACTGAATGGTAGTGGATATATCTATATCCGTCCAAGCATGTCCGTTCGGTGCAAATGTAATCGTTGGAGCCATCTGATCCACATAGGCGATTCGACTCACTTCCTTGCTTACATTGCCAACAGTATCCCTTGCTCTAGCCCGAATGGTGGTAGCGCCGTTTGTGCTTACTGTACCCGTATTGCCTGCAATATAAGGAGCATCGTTCATGCTGTATTCATAGGATATCGCTTGTTCATCCACACTTCCAGCGATAGTGAATTGCACATGTTCTTTACTCCATCCAGAAGGGCTTAAACTAATCACCGGCTCGGTTGGAGCTGTCGTGTCAATTCGAACTGTAGCCTGAGCGGACGTGCTTATATTGCCTACACGGTCAAGTGAGCGTGCATATACGATCGTTTCTCCCTCATCGGTAACCGTCACTTCGCCCGTGTAATCGATCCAGGGACCTTCTTTGTTAAGTCGATATTGGCTCTTGGCAAGCCCACTGCCCGCATCTTCACCACTGTTTATTGCAAAAGTTACATCCTCATTCGTCCAATCCTCTTCACTTAACGCAATCGTTGGTTGCTCAGGCCCAGTCTTGTCGATTCTGGCTGTTGCCGAAGTGGAAGCACTGACATTGGCGGCCCGATCAACACTTCGTGCGTAAATCTCAGTTATCCCTTCTTCACTTAGTGTAAGAGGAGCCTTATAGTCGATCCATTCTCCCTCACTTCCCAGCTTATATTGTGTCAGACCAATGCCACTCGCTTCGTCCGTACCCTCCGTTAATGTCACGATTACCGCCGCTTTTGTCCAATCGGGCGGATTCAGCGAGATGACAGGTGGCGTTGGTGCCGTCCGATCTACTCTGGCTGTCACAGCCGTTTCCTGTCCTGTATTACCAAACGCATCAATACTGCGTGCCATAACAGTTGTGTTGCCTTCACTGTTTACGGTAAACGGATCGCTATATTCACGCCATTCTCCTGCCGGACCAACTTTAACTTCAGTCTTCTGAGTTCCGCTCAAGGCATCCTTTCCTTCTTCAACCGTGATGAGAACATCTTCCTTGGTCCATGAGGATGGAGTGACTGTAACGGAAGGAGCAGTTGGACCCGTTGTATCTTTAATCATCTCTCCAGCGGATATAAACGGGGTCTGTATCCCTTCACCATTCAGTGCCGCCACAAGAACTTCATATTTACCATCCGCGAGTCCGGTCAGGGCAAATTCTGTACGTGTGGAAGTTGTTGTTCCCGTTGCGAGGACTTGCCCACCTGGACTGCGTATTTCCGTTTTGTAATGAGTGCCCGCAGGATTGCTATTATTATTCCAACTCGCTGTAACAGAGTTGCCTGATTGTGTCACAGCCGCAGCAGCGGGTGGATTCGCCAATGTATATTTGGTGGATGGACTGGAGTACCCCGTGAAGGAACCACTTGAATTTTTGGCACGTACAGCAAAAGAATAACTGGTATTCGGAGTGAGCCCTGTCACCTGCCGACTGTTTGACGCACCTGTATCCACGATCTGATTCGTGGTCATATTCTTCAGCTCATATGTAACAGAGGCGTCATTGGCCTTCTTATCCCAGTTGACCGTCAAGTTATTAGGGTTAACCAGTGTATAAGTCGGCGTTCCAGGCACAACAAAACTTCTAACCGTAAAGTTAACGGTTCCTGCTGAGGACACTCCACCTTTGTCATCCATGACCCATACTTGCAATGTGTGCGTACCATCTGGCAGGGTGTCAGGCAATGTGTAGTTAGTGTTGAAAGACTGATTTGAACCCGTCGCGGTCATCTGGGTCAAAATGTTCTCAGACCCACCATCAATGGACCATTTCACGGTCAATAGGTCTCCTACATCCGTATCTCGCGTTGTACCAGAGATCTGAAGTTGCTCGCCTTTGTAATACGTTTGCCCCGAAGAAGGAGCCGTTAGTGTAAATGAAGGCGGAACGTTCTGAGGGCCGATTCCCACGATCGTTGAAAATTTGCGTGAAGCCTGATTCGCTGTTGCTTTGGCATTCCACCAGAATTGCGCAGCTGTATCACTCGCCGTAACGGTCTGCCCTGTAGTGAATGACGAAGGTGAAGAACCCCCTGTTAGCTGCGCATTGTCCGGACCGCTGTACTGTCCCATGTATATGCGATCTGCATTCACAACATTGTACGTATTCGCATAAAAAGCCGTGACCTGAACGCCGCCGCTGTAATTGCGCCATCCATTCTCGATGACTTCAAACGGAGATGCATCATTGCCATTCACCATCGTATCCCAATAAAATGTTCCACCCAAATTCAGTGCCGATCCACTGCGGTTGATGGCTTCCAGTTCAACCTTCATGTATCCACCTTGTGAGGTAGCATTAACGATAGATACACGCAAAATATATTCGACATTGTCCTTTTGCCGGGACATTTCAATCACATTATTGTTAATTCGGTAATAATTAAGCGGCAATGTTTTGAAGTTCACGGGTGATCCATTATGGTCGATAATGGTGGATACATTCCCTGTATCACCACCGTAAAATACATTTGTGTTTGGTAGTAATACAATTCTGTATTTACCATCACTGTTCATCTCCACTTTCACCTTGGAGGACTGTACAGCCTTCATGCTGGACGTATCGGATACAATCCCGATCGTTTCAACCGTTTCAGCCATTACCGTCGTTGCGCCCCATTCAAGCAACAGGGCTTGAGGTGATAATAACGCAAATGCCAATACCACTTTGGTTAACTGTTCCGCTTGTTTCTTCACACGTTTTCCTGATTTCTTCAACGTCTACTCTCCTTTTTGGCACACAAAAAAAAGGAGGCACCCCAACAAAGGAACGATGTCCTAAGTTGGGGTGCCTCCCCTAACAAGTGTCATTTTTTCTTGATTATAACGATTAAGCGCATGAATGTAAACACTTGATCATGAACGCCTTACTTCTCATTTCTCATCTCTGATCTTTAATAACGCTTCGTCTAGTGCGCCAACGACCTTGTCACACCATACATCAAATTCCGGATCTTCGGTCTGTAATTCAGGATGCGCCAGAATGTGCTCAATCGTACGTCGAATGCCCTGATCAGCTCTTGTCGTTGCTACAAATTCCGGAACAAGCCGCTTCAGCTTGCTGTTATCAAAGACAACGGTATTGGCTTTGTCACCCAGCAATCCGCCGCGAAGATCCTGATCACTGCATGCGGCCAAGAACTCAGAGGGTACATGCACCGCATGAAGCTTAACGCCCAACACACCAGCTATAATCTCATGAATCTGATTCCAGGTGACGGATTCATCCGAGGTGATATGTACCGATTCACCAATGGCATGGATATTTCCCATAAGCCCAATAAACCCTTTGGCAAAATCAGTATTGTGCGTAATGGTCCACAGTGAGGTGCCATCTCCGTGGATGATAACGGGTTTTCCTTCACGGATACGCTTGAGAACCTGCCAGCTGCCTTGAGCACCATGAACACCGAGAGGTACCGATTTGTCGCCATACGTATGGCTCGGACGCACGATGGTAACAGGAAACCCATGCTCGCGGTATTGTTTCATCAGATAGTCTTCACAGGCAATCTTGTTGCGAGAATACTCCCAGTATGGATTCGATAAGGGCGTACCTTCCGTGATCCGGTAATCGGCCAGAGGAGTCTGATACGCTGATGCTGAACTTATAAATATAAACTGCTTGGTTTTATCCTTGAACAAACGGTAATCTCGCTCCAATTGAGACGGTACAAAAGCGATAAAGTCTGCCACAACATCAAATTCCAGATCAGCAATCAGTTCCGCTACACGTGCCTCGTCATTAATATCGGCTTGAAGTACGTTGACCTCACTAGGTAAGTCATCGTTATGATTGCCACGATTAATTAAATAATGTTCACAGCCTTGCTGTGCAAGCATCTCCGTAATGGCCGTACTGATGGTGCCTGTCCCTCCAATAAATAGCGCTTTCATTTCGCCACCTCCTGATCGATTTTACCCACTTTCTCATGATATCACGCACCAAAAAAAGGAGCAAAGCTCGGTGACCCGAAACCTTGCTCCTTCTGCTTATACGACCTTAATCGTTGCATATATCATGTACATGCCGCAATGGATCTCATATTCTCCCTTGGGCAGATCTTTGTCGACCGTATAATAATTAGGTCCCTTTTGCATGTATAGATCCATGCCAAGCTTTTGTGATCCCACTGATTTCACATGTGTCACCGACCGGGTCAGAATAAAGTTGATTTTGGTCGGTACGCCAGCTTTAACCTCGATAACGTCTGGTCCAAAACCATCGTTGCTCACGTCCACATCAATGACTTCATATCCCTTCAAATCCTCCGGAGTCTCAGCTTGTGCTGTTACCGCACTTCCCGATCCGGGGGATACGTCTTTGCCCATAAAATAAACCAAAAATGATCCAAGCAGTACAACAACGGTCAGACCCAGCGTTAACCAAGGCCATGTTTTTCCAAACCAGCTTTTCATATAAACACTCCTCATTCGATGTCCCATCAATATTCAATCAACAGACGGATGTATTCATTAAGCATACCTGATTCGCATGACAATGAAAATGACCCCTCTGGGCTATTGCGATTGAGCAAAAATATTTCAATAGAAAAAGCCTGATTTCTCAGGCTTATCTACGGGTATTCCCGTTCATGCTTCGCAATATCCCTTTTTGTATAACTCAGGAATAGATCGGTGTATTCCGACTTCGTCTCATGCGTAATTTATACAACTCTGGCAGGGCTACACCAATAAGTACAATAATAACTCCGAACCATTGCAATCCGCTGACATGCTCATGGAGCACGATTGAGGATAACAAAACTGCAATTGGAAGCTCCACTGCACCCAAGATTCCGGCCATGTCACCACCAATATGCGGAACGCCGATAGCGAACAGTACTGGTGGAATGAATGCCCCGAAGAATCCAAGCAGCAATCCAAATACAAGCAACTGGCTCCAGATCAATCCGTTAAAGAGGAATGTCGGCGGGAACAAAATGCACAGCAGGATCAATCCGCCCGTAACCATCCACGCACTGCGGAAGGCTGGATGCGCTGAAGGAACCGCTTTGCCGCTGAACAAGACAAACAGGGAATAACTTACGGCTGCCATTAGTCCAAGAGCAATACCCAGACCGTTGAACTCACCCAGTCCCTGTTCCAGGAAACCGGCTGCCAGCAAAGTTCCACCAAACAGAATGATCAACGTCAGGAATGTGACTTTGTCTGGACGTTGACGTTTGCTTATCGCCTGAATCAATACACTAATCCAAGTGAACTGGAACAACAGGATAATGGCAAGTGAAGCCGGAATGTAACGCAAAGACTGATAATACACGAGACCTGTAATTACCGTTGGTGTTCCAGCAGCCATCAATATCAGACGTTGTTTCCACGTCAACCGCTTGAATACCTGTGCCACGGCTCCTGATGCTTTGCCATTTGCCTGTGACTTACGTTTTGTTCTAAATTTTGTGTATAGCGCCAGCATCCAGGATAGAAGAAAACCCGTGATCAGCTGTGCTCCCACAACCTCTCCAAGTTTATATCCTTCGCCGTACGCCAGAACCACAATCGTGGATAATATGCCATAGCTCATCGCTCCCGCGAGAACGGACAGATAATATTTCATTGTGAATAAACCTCCTGATGATAAGAAAAATACGCCTGCATGTTGGTTCATGCCAAGGTCACAGACACCATCTAAATGCAAAAAATCCTAACTACGAGCAAGGAATACATTGATTCCTTGGCATCGTAGTTAGGAAGTATAGGCTTCCCGTAGAGACCCTCGCCCTGTGTACACTTTCGGCCTGCGAGGTTATACGAAATGATATATGCAATTTGATGTAATTCGTGTGTGACGACTTTTCATATATTACATGGGAGGTGAGATGGTGTCAACCCTATTCCGTATAAAAAGTTGAACTAAATTATTACACCGAGTCGCTTCGATCGCTGTACCATTCTTCGAGCACTCTAATTACGTAAAAACGTCATGTCCGATTGGAGCCTGAGGAGTCACACTCCAATGTTTGTTGTAAACCTGCCTTCAATCCATCCAGATCCAGCCCATCTACGGCAAAAGCCTCACGGATCAAAGGCGGCGCGACAAATTCATCATACTTGCCCAGATAAGGTGCTTCATCTGCAGCCAGTAACGCAGATGCGTCTTCAGCCGCCCGACACTCACTCATAATCTCGGCTAACAATGTTCGTTCATCGACCTTGCCCGACACTACAAAATAATATGGCTCCATGGGTACAACTGAACGCAAGGCAAGTTTCTTGGACAGATTATGCTTCATCAGGCGCTCCAATGTACGGAATGATTTACTTCCAACCCAAGGAAGAACATACATCGAATCTCCCCCTGCCGGAATCACGACTTGCTTCAACAGTCCACTTTCACGAGCTAGGCGGCGTGCCCGTTCAAGTCGATTGACGGCTTGCGGTGACAAGTAGGGATAGATGGTCGAGTCGGACAACACTTCACGCATTTTCTGTACTACCGACGTATGAATATCTCCTCCCGCTCCAAGCCATAACGTATCTACCTTACCTTTTGCAGACTTCACATATACAGCCTTGTGCTTGTGATCGACCTCTTCCACTTTCCACAGTTTGCCTGCGAGCGAGAAGCAATAGCCAGGTGGGGGCACGGTTGTAATCGAACCAATCTCTTCCGAGCCGTTCAGTACTTTATGTTCCTCATCGTCTTTAAACACGGCGTAGAAGCGATAATTATTCACAATTTTCTCACCTGTCAGACCGATGATCAATGTTCGATCCTCTGTCCATTGCAGATGATCCGTCTCAATGAGGTAATTCAGGAAAACCTGATATTGTTCAGGTCTAATCAACGCAAATGGGGCCAGCGAAAGGATGGCTTCTGCAAGATCTCTCGGCTCCGCCTCCCCCATACTTTTCAACATGCTCATCGTCTGATGGTAGAGCACACCTATGGGCATTTTGCGAGCTTCAAGAGGTTCGACCCACTTGGTTTTTACATAGAGCTCAATGACAGCAATCGCACGCATCAACGTCCACGGCATACGTGCTGGCAATTGCGCTTCCTCATCCTCTTCCTCCGGACATACAAAAAGCATCTCCGATGCCATGTCCTCTCGTCTCCCTGAACGTCCCAGACGCTGTACAAAGCTAGACGCACTATACGGTGCACCGAGCTGAACCACACGTTCCAGTTCGCCCAGATCGATGCCCAGTTCAAGCGTGACCGTTGCCGCAGCAACCGCAGGCCCCGATCCAGTGCGTAGGGCAGCTTCCGTCTCTTCCCTCAGCATAGCCGAGATACTTCCATGATGCACATGGAATACATCACGCTCTTGCCTGCGAGCCGCGACTCGCCGCATCTCAAGAATGGTGACTTCAGCATCCGTTCGGCTGTTGGTGAAGATCAGCGCTTTTTTACGATGTGTACTCTCATAGATGAAGTCGTAGTAGGCTTTGCGTGCGTTATGAAGTTGCTCCGCCTGCTCCTCGTCCTGTGCATCTGGAAAAGAGAAATGTTCCACCCGCAGTCGCAGCTTGCGACCCCCCGGTGAAGAGACCACATCCACCCCCTGCTGCGTTCCGGCAGCAAGCCAAGATGTAGCCGCATCATAGTCACTAAGTGTAGCGGACAAGCCCACTCTTCGCGGTGCGCAGCCAGCCATACGCTCTATTCTGGCAAGTTCGCTGAGTACTTGAATGCCCCGATCCGCTCCCATGAAAGCATGTACCTCATCGATGATGATATATCGCAAGTCATGAAACAGCGCCGGGATTGCATTCGGTCGATTCATGAGCAGACCTTCCAGCGATTCTGGCGTTATCTGGAGCACACCGGACGGATTTTTCATCAGTTTTGTTTTCTCCGCCTGAGGTACGTCCCCGTGCCAATGCCAAACCGGAATATTTCCTTCGGATAACAGATCCTTAAGACGTTCGAATTGATCATTAATCAGGGCTTTCAGAGGTCCAATGTACAAAATGCCAACCGACTTGGAAGGCCGTTCATACAGCTCGGTTAATGCAGGAAAAAAAGCCGCCTCCGTCTTGCCGGAGGCCGTTCCCGCCGCAATCAGCATATGATGCGGGGTATGAAAACAGATATTGCAGGCCTCAATCTGAGCAGGACGAAGCGACTCCCATCTTTTTTTATATATAAATTCCTGAACAAACGGAGCCAGCCGATAGAACGGATTATCACTCATAATTCAAACTCCGCCAGAAAGTCGTCCAGATCATCTGTATTCGCGGAAGCATCTGTCCCTTTACCCGTTTCCTGAGGTTTGGCAACCCGCTCGCCAAGTAATTGAGTATAAGTCACTTCAGGATTCTGGTGTAACGTATGCAGAACATCCATAAAGTCTCGTACCACTTCACGCGTGGTCAGCAATTCATCCGCACCCAGCCGGTTCACCGCCGTTTGCATAAAATCAACCAATTGTTCATCCGTCAGACTTGCGCTGTATCCAAAATGCAGGGCATGAATCTGCCGCAGCTTCTGAAGTAAAATCAGAATCTCTTCATGCGATAACATCGCCAGCTTCAGGATCGGACCTGTGTAATTCGCATACGCTTTGGCTGCATAACGACCATCAATAAGCCTGGAGCGAAGCGCTTCATAGCTGTATAATCCGCGCCGTTCATCCTCCACAAATTGCGGCGTACCACCTACAAATATGCCCAGGTGCTCCGCCTTGCCCTGCATCGTATCATTGAACATGGTCAGCAATTTCTCATAGTTGCTTTGACGGGAGACACTGTTTGTAATTTTGTACAGATTCACCGCTTCATCAATGAACAACAACAATCCTTTGTAACCAATGCGCGCTGTGAATTCAGACCACAATTTGAAGTAGTCATACCAGTTATCATCGTCAATAATGACCCCAACAGCGAGTTCTTTTTTCGCTTCCGTTTTGGTTGCAAATTCTCCTCGAAGCCAGCGAAGCGCCGCCTGTTTGCGATCATCATCAGCCAGCTTGTACCCGTTCCAGTACGACGCCAGTACTTTGGCAAAATCAAAGCCGTGAACCAGATTCTGCATCTCCCCCGTCACCGCATAGATCTGCTTCTCTACTTCCAGCGGCAGAGCGGGATCATCCGGGCGCAAGTTCTGACTCTGCATCGTGGACTGTTGCAACCCTGCGATCCATTTTTGCAAAATCGGCTCCAACGCTCCCCCATCCGGGCGTGTGCGTGTAGACAGACGAGTCATCAGTTCGCGATATGTCGCAAGTCCCTGCCCTTTGGTTCCCACCAATCGACGCTCAGGTGACAGATCCGCATCCGCAACAACGAAGTCACGATCCATCGCATAGTTACGAATCATTTGCAAAAGAAAGCTTTTACCGCTGCCGTAACGACCCGTAATGAGTTTAAACGCAGCGCCTCCCTCGGCGATATTATCCATATCCCGCAAGATGGCTTCCACTTCCGGTTTCCGACCAACAGCAATCTGCTCCAGTCCTATGCGCGGGACAACACCAGCTGTCAATGAATTTACAAGCGCGGTGGTCAGCCGCTTTGGTATTTTAAGTTCTGTCACTGCGTATCACCTCCTCACATGTTCGAACACATCTATATAATCAGGAACAATCCGTTCACCATCAATCAGAAGATCACCGATCGTTTCCATAGCCACATCATTAATTTCATCCAGCAGAAGCGTAGGCATCGTTCCATATTGCTCAGCCAGACGCATCAGCTCCGTATCTGGACTTGCGCCAAGTAGGACATGAATCGTTTGCACCTGCTGGGGGGAGAGTTCATTGGCAAAGAGCAGCCATTCTTCATCCAGATCAGCCTCAGCAGACTCGTCCCACTGCAACCTAATCGATTCTACTTCCGCTCCTGTTGCAATCTCTACTGCAGATGGCTCCGACTCCATGGAACCTTCAGTTGGAGTGATCTCATTCCTTGCTTCCAGTACATCGAATGGATTACTTGTAACATTTGCGCTATTAACCTCTTCATCCTTCACTTCAGAAGGGTGATCATCCTCAATTGTAAGCGCCAATCGCACGTACTCACTTTCCTGCTGTAAAGACGCCAGTTTCTCTGAATCAATACGAATCATCGGTTGTTCCACGGACTTCGCCTGTTCGATCGCGTATGTTTTGTCCAGGTATCGCTCAATCAGATTTGCAAGTTCGGGTTCAAGAGTCTGTCCTCGCAATCTGCCTCTGAATCCGAGCAGTTCACGAAGTTTATTTTCAGTACATCGATAGATCCGCGTAACCATCTGCACAAAATCAGACTGCTCGCCTATGGGCATATATCTGAATGATACCGATCTTCCATAGATCGAATCATCATAGACTGCTTTGCGAAACAGGATGCGCTCCACCGTACGTTCATCGTTGGATTCAAACTCAGGCAACATTCCAACTTGTCGCGTACGTTCCAGATACGAATCAACCAAGGCCATGACGCGCGGGATGTACTGCTCCATCACTTCTTTGCCGCCATCTCTGTAGAACTTACTAAGTGTAATATCGTAATCATAGTATCTTTGCAGCATATTCAGCGAGATATCCGATACTTTATCCTGTAAAATACGTTGCAGCTCCATATCCAGCATCTCTGCTGGCAGATATCCGCCCGAAAGGCCCATGACCTCGGATAAGGACATTTCCATCTGATGGACCAGCACATAATCGACCATCCACTCTTGCATATATATATTTAATTGAGGGAGCCGTTCACGGTAGTTCACCCATAGCTGCTTCAATTGATCATAACCATCCTCAGGATTCTGCCAGCCAATGCCGTTAATTAACTCGTAGATATGAACAAATAGATAGGACAGATCGGTATCCGGGTATCTCCCCTGACGTACTTCCTTCCTCCAAAACATATACCACTTGCGCTGGGCTTCATTCATCACGCCATACGTTGGCCAGTAACTCATAAAGGGAACCCACGGGGATACATCCCCCTCCATCTCTGCCCACTGCTTTGCTTCCTCTACAAAACGTTTCTCTGAGGACAATATGCCTCCACGATGCTGAATCGTATCATGTGCAGACTGCACAATGGTTGAACGATCAGGAACCGGAACCGCTGCTGTTTCAGGTTCTTCACTCAGATCTATCTCCATAAATTCCAATTGTCTTGAGTTGTCTTTCATAGAACGTTATCTCACCCTCCTCCAAGACAGAATACGAACAAGTGTATCCATAGGGATCATTATATCACTTGTCCTGTGTCTGCGGTGACGAAATTTAGACATTCCTGGACACAAAAAAGAAGGCATTTCTGCCCTCTTTTCATCATGTCTATTTAACTTTTTTCTGTCCTCTCCGTTATGTGTAAATGTATTGTTTCAACTTATATAGGTTCCTTTTAATATATGAAAAAAGTCCGCCCTACGTATTAATCCATTGATCTAATAGTCGGAATGTCTCTGATGCACTGTGTACCATGTTGTCATGATCTTCTGGAGTGCTGATGGACTGCTGCAGCAAACCTGTAAACTCGCTCCATCTTGTTCTTGTCTCTGAGCCGTAAGCATTGAAATATTCCAATCCACGATCAGCTTCAATGGTCAGGAACTGCGACAAACGCTTGGTCATGATCTGTCCACCGTTCGTGGACCCCTCAATTACATACAGATATCCGAACAAACGGGCAGGTGTTGAAATATCCGGCAGTTCTTCACAGAGCGGAAGTTGGCTGATTTCCTCTTCACTGGCACCCAGATTTCGTAAATCTTTTTCCAACAGTCCAGCCTTGCCTCTAATCTCAATATCCAGTCCCGTACTTTCCCAGAAAGGCTGTTGTACAGCCTGATCCTCCAGCGGTTTCAGGAATCCATAAAATTTCTCTAAATATGTTCTATATTCTTCTATAGTCACAGTTTGATTCATAATGGCTTTTGCATAAGGGTTCTGTTCTACTTGTCTGTGATAATGAGCTGTCTCGCTCTTCAGACGTTCCATAATAGTTGTTGCTGTCATCCCTAGTTATCCCCTTTCACAATCTGTTTTATTGTTGCAAATGAATGCTTATCCTCAATTAATTCTCATTGTGCCTTAAAATAGAACTACTTGCGCTGCACTCAGCTCCATTTGATACAAACATAGACTCTATGTAAGTATACTTATTCTTGTTTGAGAAAACTATATGAATCCGTCATTGTTTCACGTTAGATTATTTCCCGCATTGTTATGATAACTAGTTATAATTCATAGGATAAAAAAATAAAAAACGACCCCTGACGTCATGTTTGTCAGGAATCGTTTGATATAAAGATGATTTATTTGTTTATTTGTTTATGGGATCGGACCCCGAACCCCAGTTTTTTAACTTGTGTAATAGACTGATTAGAGCCGGAAGCAAGATTGGAAGCATGACAAAACTTAGCAAAACCAATCCGATGATGACAGAAATAGCTACTTCAATCAGTGTAACAACACCGGAAGGAATTAGTGCGGCGAAGGTACCTCCCAATATTACTGCCGCGGAGATCACGACCCCTCCTATATTACGGGAAGCTTCCTTAATTTTATGAATTGGATCTCCTTCAATCTCACGATATTTCATCATGAGGAAGATACTGTAGTCCACACCAAGTGTAACAATCATGATCAGACTGAAGAAAGGAACGTTCCAGCTCAGATAGTCAACGCCAAGCGGGCCAACCATCAGCAATTCATTCAGACCAAGGGCCACATAATACGTCAGGAATAACGCACCTATAATGATTACAGTCTGCCAAAACGAACGAATAATGAACAAAAGTATCAATCCAATTCCAATCAGCATGATCATGGATGTCCGATTCAGATCACCTCCGGATAATTCTTTCATATCCAGGTTCTGTGACGGTATGCCGCCCAGTGCCACTTTCGCCTCACTCAAATCCGTGCCAACCAAAGCCGTTTCCAACTGCTTGTTAAGATTTTGAACAACATCCATCGCTTCTTTCGAATATGGATTATCGGTCAAAATGATGGAGATTTCCGCTGTCTTCCGATCCGAAGACATATACATGTCGAGCGAACTTAGAAACTCTTCTCCTTTTAATACCTCTTCTGGAATGTAGAAGCTTTTCGCAGCATCAGACTGGCCAAGATGACCCAAATAATCTTCGGCATCACCAAGACCCTTCGACACATCTGAGAGTCCTTTTGTACTTTCGGTCAATCCGGATTTCAACTCACCCATTTTGTCCTGCAAATCGTTCAGACCGCTTAACAACTGACTCTGTCCTTCATTAATCTGACCCAGCCCATCTTTCACTTCCAATGTTTTACCCGCTATCTGCTTGGTTCCATTGGCTCCAGTCGCCAAACCTTTGGATAGCTCGCCAGCACCGTCTTCAAGCTGACCGACACCTACAGCAACCTGAGTCAGACCGCCACTAATTTGAGCCATTGACTCGTTGGCTTCCTTGAAAGAAACCATAGCCCCATTGTACTGCTGCATCAACGGGTCCAACTGTGTGTATAACGCGTTCAGTTCAGTTTGAGCCGCTTGAGAAATATTAATCACTTGTACGGCATCTTCTTCTTGTTGTAACTCAGGATGAGTCGCAATTAGACGGGTCATGCTGCCTTCGATCTGAGTATAGGCATCAAGCGCTCCCTTAATGGCTGTCTTGATGCTTGTGAAAGTACCACTAAAGGAACCAAATCCCTGTTCAAGTTGCCTATACCCTTTTTGCAGATCATTGGCACCTTTAGACAGGACTCCAACCTTTTCTTTAAGGGTAGTAAGTCCGTTTTTCAACGTCTCTGCCCCTTCTTCCCCATTATTCAGACCATCAGATACCTGATTCATGGCGTCTCCCAATGCATTTACTCCAACTTGCAACCGGCTTGTCCCATCAATCAACAGCTGTACGTTACTTAAATCATTTGAAGATTGAAGCTGTCCAGCTGCAGAGGACAAACCTTCGTTAATTTCGCTTACACCATCGTTTGCTTTACCAATACCCTGATTAAGCTCCTCTGCTTGATCGTTAATATACAACTCTTTAATTTGGACTCCAGTTGGTCGAGTGACACTGTAAATCTCAGAGACACCTTCCACCTTGGACATCTTATCCGTCAGATCATCCAGTGCCTTCAGCAATGTCTGATTGTCCATTGCCTGCTCGGATTGCACAACCAATGTTGTTGGCGCTGAGAATCCTGGTGCATAATGCTCCATAATCAGATTAATCCCCTGTTTGGAATTGTAGTCATTATTGACTTCAAACAGATCATTATAACTTAGTCGATTACTGTAACTGAATAATAAAGGAACACTAATCACCGCAACCAGAATGATCGCCAGGAAAGGTCTTCGTACCGATTGGCGGGATAAAAATCCCCACAGTCGGCTGTCCGCATGGCCTTCGAATTTTTTCGATGGCCAGAACATTTTTTTGCCCATGACAACCATGAAGAACGGGTTCAACGTATTGAGGACGATAATGAGAACCGCTACTGCGATCGCCACCGCTGAGGTTGCCTGATATAACTGAAACTTGGCAAGCATGAGTGCAAGAAACCCGATGAATACAGCGATGCCGCTATACAATACGGTTCTGCCTGCTGTTTTAAATGTCGTTTTGGTCGCAAGAATCACATCGCCATCTTGTCTACTTAGTTCCTCCTTGAATCTGGTATATAACAGGATATTATAATCCGTCCCAATACCAAAGAGGATAACGACCATAAATATCTGAGTAAAGTTCGAGAACGGAAAGTTAAACCAATCTACAAGATATCCCACAATAGCTAATGAAACAACGTAAGATATACCTACCGTGAGCAGTGAAATAACAGGTATGATCGGCGATCTAAAAATAATAATCAGGATAACGAGGATGAAAATGATCGCGATAATTTCTGTTTTCTGCACACCGTCTTCAATCGATTTACCAAAATCATCATCGATCAGGTCAGCTCCCGTCAGATATGTATCCACATCAGGGATGGTTGTAGATTCTTTTAACAGACTAATCACTTCCGAAAGAGGAATATTCTCATCTATAGTGACGGTGATTTGAGTCAGGATCGTGGTTTGGTCCTCGGATATAAGCCGATCGGCTTGCTCTTCACCATCCAGATGGCTTGTGATCGTCTCAATATTCAGTTGCTTTTTCTGATTTTTCAGGTTGGATAAAACGGATTCGATCTCCGTCTTTTGCTGGTTCGTTAATGCTTGTGTATCTTCTCCACTATTAAATACAGCAATGATGGAATAAGTATTCCCGCTATCCTTATCCATATCTTTCAACATAGTCGCAGCAACCTGGCTTTGTGCCGTTTCAGGAATTGAAATCTGTCCTTTTTCTTTTACCAGTTGACCAAAATCAGGCATCGCCACTACAGATACGAGAGTAATGAGTATCCAAAAAATCAGGGAAATCGTTCTGGGATTCCTAAGTTTATTCATGATTTATCTTCACACACCTTATGTCTAGTATCGGAATGAATATTCATTCCGTTTATGTTGTAAAAAAGGCCAATAGAATCAATGGACTCTAATGGCATTCCACAGGCACTCCTCAAGCTGGTTCATTAGCTCCGGCGTCGCTTCCAGGAGACCTTTGTTAAAGTGTTCAAACAAATGTATGAAAGCACCGTAAACTATATTCATTAAAGCTTCTGTAGGCAGTATAAGAATGGCTCCTTGCTGCTGCCCCTTATGTATGCATTCATTCAGAAACCCCATAAATTCATTGACACTTTCCTTGCTTTCATCGTGAAAATGCAATGCATTACCCGTAGAATTAATAAACTTTAGGCGATCCGGGTCGGACTCTGCGAACTTGAACAATCCACGAAAAATATGATGAAACTGGTCTCGTACAGGTATCGGCTCATTCGGAAATCCCTGTTTTAAGGCATCAAGAAACTCCCTGATACTTTTCTGAAAAAGTTCATTCAACAATACTTCCTTGTTCGTAAAATAACGGTAAATAGTGCCTGCCCCCACCTGAGCCGAATCAGCAATCATCGGCATGGTTGTTGCATCGAATCCCCGCTGGGCAAAAAGCGTTAAAGCAGCTGCAAAAATATCATCTTTTTTGCTGCTTTTAGCCATGTGGCTATCCCTCCTTTATATAGGAATGAACGTTCATTCCGTTATGTTTGATCAGTATAACTCCTTTTGTCACTTCAAGCAAGACCTTTCTATTCTACTGTTTATTCTTCAAAATGATACAATAACAATAAAATCTATTATTTTGGAGGACTTATGTTCATGAATATAACCATTCAAGACATTATACAGTATCTCACAGCCCATGTAGAGTTACCGGAGAACACGGTAGATCGGCTGATTACTGGCTCGTCCGACCAAACGGTCACAGGTGTGTTTGTTACTTTTATGCCCACTCAACATGTCATTGAACATGCCGTACAACGTGGGGCCAATCTAATTATCGCTCATGAATCCCCCTTCTACAACCATCACAGTCATACCGATTGGTTAGCCAATGATCCAGTTTATGAAACTAAAAAAAGCTTGATCACCGAAGCAGGCATTTCCATCTATCGATGTCATGATATCATCCACCGCTTCCAACCGGATGGCATTACCGAAGGACTGATTCAGGCCTTGGGGTGGTCCTCTTATGTAGAGCAACGACTACCGGAAGCAGACGTCCTTTCTTTTCCGGAAGGAAGCACCGTTGAAGCTATTGCTCACCATGTGAAAAGTTCCCTAGGCATCGATTATGTACGCGTTGCAGGTAATGCGGAAATAGTCTGTAGACGCGCAGCGGTACTGGTGGGTTTTCGTGGTAATGGACATGTGACGATTCCCTTGATTCAGAATGAGCAATTGGATCTCATCATTGCAGGAGAAGGATTCGAATGGGAGACACCGGAATATATCCGTGATGCTGTGCAACAAGGCAAGTCCAAGGCACTGATCATGATAGGGCATGCAGAGAGCGAGGCTTCGGGAATGAAGCTATTGGCAGAAAGGTTGGCAGAACGTTTTCCCAAATTGTCTGTTCGTTTTGTAAACGAGAAGCCTGTGTACACCGTGATCTAATAGGATCATTGGATTTGTATGGAGAGGATCTTCTAGCTGATTGCTTCTAATCTCATTGCCTTTCCTACCCCGGAGCTTTGGCTACTTTCTATGCTCCGGGGTACGCTGGGCAGACTCTCGTTTCATTTCTTGGACAGCTACCGAACCTGACACACTCTATTTAGCGAATATTTGCCGATTTTCAAAAGTAATGAATCGTTGACACCCTATGCCTCCATTCCCCCCTGTTTTACCGCCCATTTCTACCCAACATAGCCCATTTAACGTCGCTGAGATTTGTTAGATTTCTCAATTCAATCGAATCAGTACAACAAGGTGTCACTAGTTCGTTAGATTATGATGAAAAATGAGTACTGAGCACATATGCCACGCATCTTTTCATGCCCCCCATCTGGATTTCCCGAGTTCTTTATTGTACTCTAAATGCTGTGACTTCAAAGCTCAGGACATTTGTCCTTGGCGTTCAGAGTCAATTTATCATTTAATAATAGAAGTCGAAGTGATTGAATAAGGAGCGTACATATGAGAGGAATTATTTTTGCATTACTGGGCGGCGCGTGTATCACGCTCCAAGGGGTTGCCAATACTCGGATTAGCACCGACATGAGCACATGGCAGGCCGCTACGATTACACAACTGACAGGATTCATCTTAGCTGCGCTGATCCTAATGTTTGTTAGAGACACCAACCTTCAAGGACTCAAACAAGTAAAACCCATGTACTTGGCTGGAGGTGCTTTTGGCGCCGTCATTATTTTCAGCGAAGTGACGGCCATTCAGCAAATTGGGGTTACGTTCACGATCTCGGCCCTGCTCATTGCTCAGCTGTTCCTGACTTTTCTGGTAGATAGTAACGGATGGTTCGGCGTGGTGAAACAAAAGATGAAACTGCCGCAATTTCTAGGTATTGCCTTAATGGTGACTGGTGTCATTATTATGAAACTATAGTTTTTGGAGAAGGATTGAAACATATCGTCGGGGGTGAATCACAGCGTGCAAGAGATCCATAACGAGCAACAATTAATACAATATCTGAAGCAATATCAACTCGAAACTGTATTTCACGAGTCCCTGCGTACACATATGACGTTATGTCACTTTGAGAAGTGTGAACTGATCTGTCGTGAAGGGGAAACTTCCGAATATTTGTACGTACTGGTCGAGGGTAAAATCAAGATTTTCACCACCTCCGCTCAGGACAAAACGCTGGTGCTTTGTTTCAAAACACCGCTTGAAGTTGTCGGTGACATAGAGTATGTCCGTGAAAGCGATATTGTTAATACGGTTCAGGCCGTGTCACCTGTGGTGATGCTTCGCATTCATTATCAATGGCTCGCTGAGCTTGCCAGCGATTATGCACCTTTACTTAAATTTTTGCTCAAAATCATCTCTCACAAATTCTACATTGACTCGAACTTTTCCAATTTCAACCTGATGTATCCCGTTGAGGTTCGTCTAGTCAGCTACCTGCTCTCCATCTCAACAGAAGAAGCGGGCAACGTCGTTCATGAAGAGCTGGACGCGTTCAATCTGACCGACATCGCGAATCTGATCGGTACCAGTTACCGACACCTGAACCGGGTCATCCAGAAGCTCTGTGCAGACGGGTTAATTGAACGACATCAGGGATTGATTATGATCAAGGATCGAGTGGGTCTAAGGGAAATAGCAGGTCACAACATTTATGAATAAGGAGTTTGACAACCATGTTAATCACAGGTATTTCGCTTGCACTACTGGCAGGTGCACTTGTCAGTCTGCAAACGATTTTTAATAGCAAAGTCAATGAACGCACCGGTTCATGGTCCACAACAACGATGGTGCTTTTCACCGGATTCATTGCATCTTTCCTAATCTCTCTGCTGGTAGAGGGCAAGAATACATTCAGCTTTCAGCATATGCAGCCCTGGTACTGGCTCAGCGGAGCCATCGGCGTTGGCGTGGTCTTCTGTCTCGTGCAAGGGATGAAGCTGCTTGGTCCCACATATGCCATCTCGATCGTACTGACGTCCCAATTGAGTTTTGCGCTACTATTTGATTCCATGGGTTGGCTCGGTCTGGAGCAAATTCCTTTTTCATGGAATCAGCTGCTTGGTGTACTTGTCATTGTTGGCGGAATTGTGTTGTTCAAGTTCGGTGGAAGTAAATCGGAAAAATCAGATCAGTCCCCTGGATCGTTGCAGTCTGAATCGTAAACGAACAAAAAAGAGTGTCCGTCCAATCCCGCAGATTGGTCAGACACTCTTTTTATACAATCAAACCACATATCGTTTCGTTCTCTTATACGAACTCTACGTTATGGTAAACTTGCTGAACATCTTCAAGGTCCTCAAGCGCATCGATCAGTTTCTCGAACTGAGCTTGTGCATCCTCTGGAAGTTCAATATGGTTTTGCGCAAGCATGGTCAGCTCGGCTACTGTGAACTCAGTAATACCCGCAGCTTTGAATGCTTCTTGTACAGCGTGGAACTGATCCGGTTCTGCATATACAATTACAGCATCGTCTTCGTCCACGATATCACGTACATCCACATCTGCTTCAAGCAAAAGTTCCAGTACTTCCTCGGAGTTTTTGCCTTCTATACCAATAACCGCTGTTGGATCAAACATGTAAGCAACAGAACCACTGACACCCATGTTGCCAGCGTTTTTGTTAAACGCAGAGCGCACTTCAGGCGCTGTACGATTCACATTGTTAGTGAGTGCATCAACGATGACCATCGCACCATTCGGTCCGAAGCCTTCATAACGCAACTCTTCATAGTTCTCATCCCCGCTACCTTTTGCTTTTTCCATCGCACGATCAATGATGGCTTTGGGTACATTATACGTTTTGGCACGTTCCAGCACGACTTTCAGTGCACGGTTCGCTTCCGGGTCCGGTTCGCCCTTCTTGGCAGCTACATAGATCTCAACGCCGAATTTAGCGTAGACCCGGCTCGTGTTTGCATCTTTTGAAGCTTTCTTTTCCTTGATATTATTCCACTTACGACCCATATCGTTTCCGCTCACTTTCAACATTTAATCTGCTTTCTACTATGCCATTATATCTTGTTGAGCGTACTTCAACAAGTTAATACACACGAAATAATGGGAATAACTGCGGTGATTATCCATCTCCATTTGAAGATTAGCTTCAGTTTATCCTCTCATAAATCTCTCAGCAGCAACTAACGTTACCTCTATTCACTCCATATATAGCAGACAAGAAGCACCCCATAAAGGAATGCTTCCGCCCTAAATCAGTCCTAATTTCAGTTATCTTACTCGGTCAATTAAGCGTGAAATTGTCGACCATCCAACACTTCAGGAACATAACCCGCACGAATGACAAAGTCTCCGAAATGTTCCCCTTCATTGCGCTCCTTGGCATACTGATTCACCATTGGAGTTAACGTGTCCAGAATCTCAGTTTCACCAATGTTTTCTTTGTACAGCTTATTCAAGCGATGTCCAGTGAAGCTGCCACCGAGATACATATTGTATTTACCTGGTGCTTTACCGATAAATGAAATCTCTGCCAGCATCGGTCTTGCGCATCCGTTCGGGCAGCCGGTCATCCGAATGACAATTTCTTCGTCTCTCAGCCCGGCTTCGTCGAGTACAGGCTCCAGTTTGTCGATCAGGGACGGCAAGTAACGTTCGGACTCAGCCATCGCAAGGCCGCAGGTCGGAAACGCAACACAAGCCATTGAACTTCTGCGCAGCGCTGAGTAATGTGCACCATCAGTCAGGTTATATTGCTGAATGAGTGCTTCAATCTTTTTCTTTTTCTGGCTGCTAATATTACCGATGATTAGATTTTGGTTCGCAGTCAGACGGAAATCACCCGTATGCACTTTGGCAATTTCACGTAAACCCGTCATGAGCGGATAACCATCAACATCCTTTACACGACCATTCTGAATGAACAGCGTGTAGTGCCATCTGCCATTATTACCTTTTACCCAACCATATCGATCTCCGTTAGTCTCAAAATGATATGGACGTGCCGCATCCAGTTTCCATCCCAGACGGGTGGTCAGCTCTTCGACAAACCACTCCACACCACGATCATCCAGCGTATATTTGAAACGAGCATGTTTACGAACTGCACGATCTCCATAATCACGCTGAATCATAACTGTTTTCTCTGCAACATCAATCATTTGCTCCGGCGTACAGAAACCAATGACTTTGGACACCTGAGGATAGGTTTTGGCATCACCATGAGACATCCCCATGCCGCCTCCTACGGAAACGTTGAAGCCTTGCAACTTGCCGTTCTCCACAATAGCAATAAAACCAATATCCTGTGAATAGACGTCCACATCATTGGATGGTGGTACAGCAATACCGATTTTGAACTTCCGTGGCAAATACACTTTGCCATAGATTGGTTCAACTTCTTCGTCCGAGTCCTGGGAATCAACCACTTTCTCTCCGTCCAGCCACAGCTCATGATAAGCCCGGGTCCGAGGGTCCAAATGATTGCTCACCTGACATGCCCACTCATACACTTCAGCATGCACATCAGATTGATTCGGATTCGGGTTACACATCACGTTACGGTTTACGTCACCACATGCAGCCAGTGTGCTTAACAACGAATCGTTCACTTCGCGAATGGTGTTTTTAAGATCCCACTTCAGTACGCCATGCAGTTGGAAAGACTGACGTGTAGTCAGACGAATCGTCTCATTCGCATATTTATGCGCTACCCGATCCATCATCAACCACTGCTCCGGGGTTACAATCCCACCGGAAGCACGCACACGTAACATGAATTGGTATGCAGGCTCCAGCTTGGATTTGTGACGCTCGTTACGCAGGTCACGGTCATCCTGCATATAACTACCGTGGTGTTTCATCAGACGGTTGTCGTCCTCTGGAATAGCCCCCGTGATACGATCAGCCAACGTTTCGGTCAGACTTCCGCGCAAGTAATCACTTTTGATCTTTATATCTTCCACATCGCTATTCGTGCGCTGTGGGTTAAGTAAGTTATTATAAACCATGCTGCTTTCTCCTCTCGTCTCTGCGGGATGGTGCAATCCGGCTGGGCCGGTGATTAATAGACGTCCCGCTGATAACGTTTCTCCTGCTGTAACCGTGTCAGATATTCCGATGCCTGCTCAGGCGATAAACCGCCTTCTTGTTCAAGAATCGTGGTGAGCGCAGCATGCACATCATGTGCCATTTTTTTCTCGTCACCACAGATATATACGCTTGCACCTTCCTGAAGCCACTGGTACAGTTCTTTGCTGTGTTCCAGCATGCGATGTTGTACATACACTTTCTGTTCCGTATCACGTGAAAAGGCTACATCCATCTTCGTGAGCACACCATCTTTGAGCCAACGTTGCCATTCCGTCTGGTACAAGAAGTCCGTGGCGAAATGCTGATCTCCGTAGAACAGCCATGTCTTGCCCTCTGCTCCTGTCTCTTCACGCTCACCAAGGAAAGATCTGAACGGCGCCACACCTGTACCTGGGCCAACCATGATGATCGGTGTATCCGGGTTCTCAGGCAGCTTAAAATTCGGGTTATGCTGTATATATACAGGCAAGGTGTCGCCAGCTTCGATTCGTTCAGCCAGATGTACCGAGCATACACCGTAACGTTCTCTGCCACGTGCTTCATAACGTACCGAACGAACAGTAAGATGAACTTCATCCGGGAAAGACTTCGAACTACTCGCTATGGAGTATAGACGTGCCGGAATTTTGCGAAGAGCAGCTACAAATTCTCCGGCAGGAATCCCTTTCAGATTATAATCATGAACCAGATCCAGCAGATCACAGCTATTCATGACCGTGCGGAATTCGGAATCATCTGCGAGTAACGCTGTCAGGCCACTCCCAGGATTCAGTTTCGCAAGTTGTTCCACGACCGGTTTCGTCACAGCTGTAATTTCAAAATAACGCAGCAACGCTTCTTGCACAGATGCCTGATCGCCATTTTTATTCACGGTCACGCGTTCATCGGCATTCCATCCCATGGCTGCAATCAATTCATCTACAAGGCGCGGATGATTCTCAGGGAATACCCCAAGGCTGTCACCTGGCTCGTAATCCAGGCTGGAACCTTCCAAAGACAACTCAATGTGGCGTGTTTCACGGTCCGATCCTCTGCCATTCAGATTGAGATTCTCCAACACTTCAGCCTTGAATGGATTCGTGCGATCATATTCGGATTCCCCGCCGCTCACCGCAGCTGTAACAGCCTCCGTGGTTACCGTACTCGCAGCAGCAGATGTACTGCTTAAGGATGCCAGTACTTCATTCATCCACTCCGCAGCTGCTTCATCAAAATCAACATCACAGTCCACACGCGGTACAAGGGCTGTACCACCTAATTCCTGCAATCGTTTATCGAAGTCCTTACCTGTCTGACAAAAGAACTCATAGGAGGTATCTCCCAGAGCCAACACCGAGTAACGAAGTCCTTCAAGCTTTGGAGCCCGTTTGCTGTTCAGGAATTCATGCAGCGGAATCGCATTATCTGGTGGTTCGCCTTCGCCATGCGTACTGACGATAATGAGGAGATTTTCAATTTTCTTGAGTCCGTTCGGTTTGAAATCCCCCATCGATGACAACGTTACCTGAAGACCTTGCTCTTCAAGTTTCTTGGCCAGCTTTTTCGATAGGCCACTGGAATTCCCGGTTTGTGAACCAAAAAGCACGGTAACTTCCCGGGATACTGGCGGAGCACTGACAGGTGCAATACCTGTAGCTGGTGCAGCCTGTACCAGGTTAGCTGGAGCTGTTATTGTCGCGCTTGCCTGAATTGCTGCAATATATCCGCTCAACCAAGTACGTTGTCCATCGGTCAATGTAGGAATAAGACGATTAAGCAGTTCAACTTGTTCTTGATTAAAAGGGCTGTTTGTCACTTGAAGTTCCACTGTTTGCCACCTCGCGCATTGCTTCGATTTTAATTCCGACTAAAATCATCACATTAATTTAATTTCTTCTCTCTAAAACCTAACACACCGGGTGTTGAGGGTCAATTTCAATGATTTTATAGCATTTATCAGTTTCGCTGATAAAGGACAAAAAACAACAAAAACCCTCCTTTTCAAATCAAGGACGGTTTTTGTTTTAATTTTAATTTGGCGGCCAGCTCAAGTTGAAGTTGAAAGTGGAATATAGTCACTAAAATGATCTCCAAGCACTCTGCTTTTATCTCCGTATACTCTGTCCAAGTGATTCTCTCCCCATAGACATATGCGGTCAATGATGTCCTGTAGTGTCAAGCCGTACTCTGTCAGCTCATACTCTACCTTGGGCGGAATCTGAGGATGAATGATCCGATGGATGATTTCATTCTTTTCCAGTTCACGCAGCTGCTGGGTTAAGACCTTCTGGGTAATGCCAGGAATGGCTCTGCGAAGTTCGCTTGTTCGTTTTTTACCTGATATCAGCTGATGCAGAATAAGAATCCTCCATTTTCCACCGACCAGTTCCAGCATCGCCTGCACACCACTCTCATATTTTTTCATTTCTTGTTCCACTTGTACTCCCCCATAATTCACATATATGTATATCCGTTATTAAAAGTAACCGAAGAACCCCAAAGTATCTACAGCACTCTCAGGTGCGTACTTCTCAAGAAGATGTCATGAAACTTATAATAACATTGGTCAGAATGTTTAACCAAAATAAAAAGAAAAAAGGATGGTTACTCCTACATGAAAGTTAAACTGGTCGTTACTCACCCAAGACAGGATTCCCTAACATTTGCCGTGATGAATCGTTTTATAGAAGGTATGCAGGAGAATTCCCATGAAATCGATATCCTCGATCTATATCATGACGGATTCGATCCCCTATATCGTGTAGAAGATGAGCGAGACTGGCAAAATCCCGATAAACAGCATGCCCCTGTGATTCGCAAAGAGCTGGATCGTGTGCTTGCGGCTGATGCCATTGTATTTGTTTTCCCGGTCTGGTGGTACAACGTTCCCTCCATGCTCAAAGCTTATCTGGACAAGGTATGGAACATGGGGCTGCTGAACAAGGCAAACTCCAAAAAGGCACTGTGGATTGCACTAGCTGGGGGGACGGAGGCTTCATTCCATAAATACGACTATTACAACATGATTTCGAATTATCTGAATAACGGTATCGCGGGTTATGCAAGAATGCAGGAATCACGAGTCGAATTCCTCTATGAAACCATTTCAGAATCCAAAGAACATATTGAAAGCTTGCTGGAGCAAGCATACCAAATCGGCAAACATTACAATTAACAATTCGCAGAAATTACAGATAACATTCGTAGACATTACAGATAACAACTGTAAAACGACATGAAGATACATGTTCGTTGAGTAAATTACTTTTCGCCCATGGCTGGCTTATAATTAAGAAGGCTTACTCCAACCTGGGCTCCAGGTCAAAGTAAGCCTTCTTTTTCACGCGCTACGATTCTGGTGTATCATCATTTCTTCCATACCAGTTTGCTCATCATCGCATATAACAACGTAGCCGATTCGGCTCGGGTTGCTTCGGCAAGTGGTTTCACCTCACCGTTGTACCCGTGGGCGATGCCCAGATCCACAAGTAATGCCACACTATCCCGGGCATAAGAGCGAATCTCGGAAGCGTCGCGGAAACGAGTAAGGTTATCTGTTCCAGCCTTCTCGGAGTCAACCAGTCCAGCCGTTGCAAGTGCGCGAACTGTTAATGTCATCATCTCTTGACGAGTGATCGTGGACTCTGGCAAGAAGCGCCCGTCACCTGTACCACTGGTGATACCTAGCGAACGCGCAGCTGTAACGGCTTGGTAATATGGAGCCTTTTCGTTTACATCAGAGAACGCATTCCCGGAAGAAGCATTCAAGCCCAGCGCAGTCATCAACCACTGCATGTATTGGCCGCGGGTCATCTCCTGTTTTGGATGTAACTGCGTGGAATCACCACTTGCCTCAGCATCAATTACACCTCTAACAGCCAAAGCCTCCATTGCTTTCTTGGCCCACTGCACTTCTGCAAGATCTGCGAATGTCTGCTCAACAGGCACAACAGCATAATTTCCTGTGAGTGATGTTACGGAAAATACAAGTTGCCCGCTGTTTGGATCGTAGTAACTTTGCGGTAATGGAGTTGCCACACCGTTCGCGCCGATAGCAAATGCTACAATCCGATCCTGCTGAGCATTTTGTGAGGATTGGAAAGGCAGACGAAGTATCAATTCGCTTTCCGATGGCCATGGTTGACCATCCAGTTGAAGTTCAAGCTGGACTCCATATTGCGTGCCGAGCTGATCTGCGACTGTTTTTGCCAACTCTGTTCTGACCAATCGGATTGATGCAATCCCATCACCAACGATATCCTTCATTAACAGTGTCGCAGGAAGCTCCAACATTCCCAGCTCTGTAACAATGTTGAACACATGTGACTCACCCTGACCTATCAACACAGAGGCAGGCAGAGACAATTCATATGCCGTTGCTCCCGAAACCGGCTTCAGCCGAAGTTCGACCAAGCGCTGGCCCGCATCTGTTGAGGGGGCAACTTTAAAAGCATCTTTAATCGTTGAAACATCCACGTTGGACTGCACTACACCCTTCTGATCTGACTGTCCCTGCAACTCCAGAACAGAACGGTCCTTCTCCGGTTTAGGTTGTGGTACCGCATTCTCTGCACTTGGGTTACCACTTCCTGATTGTCCACCATTGCTGGATGAACCAGAACCATTTCCTGGATTTCCACCGGAATTGCCGCCTGGATTACCGCCCGAACCAGGGTTGCTTCCGGGGGAAGGCACAGATGGCAACACCTTCACCGTCAACGGTATAGTCAGGGCTCTACTGTCGTCAGAAGTTCGAGTAATTTCCAACTGCAGGGTTACTGTTGTTTCCTTAGATGGTGGGATAATCGTTCCATCAGTTTGAATGACCGACGGTACCGAACTGGAAGCGATCTTCACCGTGAAACCTTGCGGCACGGAAGGGAACTTCAGTTTTTTTGCACCTGCGGAAGGCTGTTCCAACGCTGTAATGCTTGTGGCTACATCAGCAGCGCTCTGCTGAGCCGTGTGCACCTGATAAGCGGAAGATACACCTCGCACCGATTGCCCCGTGGCATCCAAAGCCTCTACTTTGTAATAATATTCCGTGCCGGGGTTCAGTTCACTGTCCGTGTACTCCCGTCCATTGCCGCTGTAGACCATCTTATACTCACCTTGCTCACGATCTGAGCGGTAGAGCTTGTAGCTTGCTGCACCAAGATGAGCATCCCAGCGAAGCGTTGCGCTCGTTGAATCCAACGTATCAGCATTAAGGCCAGCACTATCATTTACAGGTGGCGCGGCGTCAGGTTTAACGATCATAATCCAGCTAATCATCGGGTCCTGCGATGCCGTATTGCGCACGGTCAACTCCAGCTTGTTGTCCGACACACTGATGCCTTTGTTGGCTCTAACGCTGGCAGGCGTAAAAGTAACTGCTCCGGTATTGGTGCCATTGATGATGAAATTCGCTCTGCGCGATGTATTGCTCCACGGATCGTTGAATCCGGCGTAGACATCGTATGTCCCGTTTGGCACATCAAATCTATAGGTTAAGTCCGTGCCTTTAGGAGAATTGCTGACATTTCCACCGTTCAGATAACGTACGGTCGAGAATATATCCCCGCCATTCGAACCGGATGCCAGTGCATCTGCGCTGACATAACCCCAATTACGTCCCTCAGCCGGAGCGTACATCTGATCGGGCGTTCCCGGGTTGGCAAGCGTTCCTTTCATATAAGCACCCATGAGACTGTAATCAGCCGTTTCGTAACCTCCGCTATTCACGAAATATAGTGTATTCTCCGGAATGACATTTACGCGAACTGCCTGCTTTTTGTTGTTATATTCCGGTGTCGTTACCTGTAATGTGAGCGGTCCTGGCTTAGCAAAATCTTCTGCCGTCATCTCCCGGTTATCAATCGTCCATACTGCTGGCGTTGATACCAGTGCTCCACCGTCGCGCACATTCAATGTTGTTGGCAGGGATGGTACTTTGCCTAACGCCACGGCTTCTGGCAACGGATCAGCAATATCTACCTTTCCCATCGAATTCAGCAGATCAGGTGTCCAACTGTTATACCACTTGATCGCGATGTCGGAGCCTATTCCAAACTCAATTGGCAAGAACACGTATTTTGCAGCGTCATTCGAGAAATTGCCACCATTCCACGTATCCCCCACGTAAATGAACTTGCCTTTTTCCGGATCGACCGGAATGACGGATGTGGTCTGTGTGCCAAATGCCTTGCCTGGATCCGGATCGGTTGGCAATGTACGCACGAACGGATTGGTCTGCGTTGACCATGGGCCAAAAATGTTATCCGCCACCGTCACTTTGTTTTCGTTAGGGGCCCAACCGGAAGCTCCGGAAGTCAAAATATAATATTTCCCCTGATACTTGAACATCGCCGGTGCTTCACGTTGCCCTCCCGGGAACACACGCACGTAATCTACGCCGTATTCCGCCTGATAGGTGGAATCACGTACCGGATTGCCTTTGTCATCCGTTCGTCCTTCCTTATGCCACCCTGTTACGTCACTGTAGTCTTCATTCAGTTTGGAGATATAGAGCGTCAGGTTTTCTTCGCTGGAGTAGATCAGATAACCGGTACCGTCATCGTCCTTGAACAACGTCATATCACGTGCCATCCCCCGGTCGCTTGGGAAGTAATCTTTCTCTCCTTCGGGGGTTCTGTCCATCCGGTAACTCTTCTGATACACAAAAGGCCCTGTTGGAGAGTCGCTGATAGCGTAGCCAGCCCGTGCTTTACCGTAGTTCGCATTATTGTTGTACGGGTCCTTGTCTCCGTCCATATGAGCCCACATCACGTATTTCTTCGTTTTGTCGTTATAGATGACCTTAGGCCGCTCAATGATCCGTCCTTTGCGGATATCTGCCCAGATATCCACGCGGTCCTCACGCCCCGCATACAATTCGGAGATCAACGGGTCATTGTCAAAATCATCCATGGATTGAAGTGTCGTTAGAGCCATGCCTCGGTCCGTCCAGTTCATCAGATCCTTGGATGAATACACACGCACACCAACAGCTGGCCAGCCGCCCTTATGATATTCGCCATACCAGTAATAGGTCTCCGTCTGTTCATCATAGAAAAAGCCAGCCCCATGAGCATCAATCGGCTTCCCGTCCAGATCTGGCCACAATTGCCCTGGTGTAATGCTTGTGCGAACTGTGGCAACACCCAGCGGTGCGGATGCTGGAGAAGTTACGCCGTCCACGGTCGCCTGAATGATGTAAAAATATCCTGTGCCCATCGTCAGACCGCTATCGTTAAACGTGTTTTCATTGCCACTATAGACCTGCTGATACGTACCCGTAGCACTGGTTGAACGGGACACGATATACGTTACATCAGATCCAGGCAAGACATTCCACCCCAGAGAGATTGATGTGTCCGTCACAGCTGTGGCAGCGAACTCTGCTGGAGAGTCAATGGAGTATGTCGTGGCTTCTGCAACAGTGAATGCTGACTCACCAGCTGCGTTATAGGCTGTTACGCGATAGCTGTAGCTGGTGCCCGGCTCAAGTGCATTATCCGTGAATGTGAGCCCTTTCCCTTCGTATATCTGCTCGTATTGCTCACTGCCAGATTCGGCCCGAACCACGCGATAACCAGTTGACTTGTCCACGGCGGGCCAAGATAGCTTCACACTCGTGGCATTGAGTGCTTCGGCCTTTAATTCGCCCGGAGCCTGTGGTGCTGCGGCTGTCGTCCGAACTTCCAGCGGAGCAGTCCATAATGATTCGGTTAGGCCTCCGTATTCATAAGCGAGCCTGTAATAATACACCGTATCCCCGCTCAATCCTTCATCCATGTGTTCCAAAGTTCCGGTACTGGTTACCAGAGAATAACCGCCTTCAGGCGTAGAGGAACGGTACAAGCGATAGGCTGATGCTCCCGCGATTTCAGACCATTGCAGTGAAACCGAAGAAGCCGTCTGCTCAGCAATAGAGAGCTGAATATCGTTCCCAGGCGGTTGCTCGGCAATGGTCACGTCATCTGCATGTACCGACTGCCACTTATTCCGAATGCCCACAGTACCTGACCCGTATGTAGGATCGACCAGATCAAATACCAACCGATCGGAGCCGTTTTCCGCGATATACCCGCGAATGGTGGTACCTGATAACACCACTTTGAGCGTGTACCATGTATCTTTGGCAAAAGCATAGTCCACCGTTTTCAAAGTTGTGTCTGATCCGTTCACCCGTTTGGAGAAAACGAGTTTATTATTGGGAACCTGCATTTGAAAATAGTAAAAGTTGCTCTTATCCTGAAACCGCGGCAATATTCCCGGATACCCCTGACCGGCTCCCGTGTAAAAGCGCATGGACACGGTCATGTCCGACATGGAGTCTCCAGTAGAGATGATGCCTTCATTGGTATCGCTCTGGAAAAGCGTAAAGTTGGACGCATCTGTCGGGTCAGCGAACACTTCCCAGTTGCCTGAGCTTACGTTCCACGCGGGTGATTCCGTGAAATTCCCATCCGAAAAATCGTCCTGCAACAACGTGGCGGGTATACTGCTCAGATCGGCATACGCCTTACTCGGTAGCATCAACGGTCCCGAAGACAGCGCAAGTGTTGCTGATAACATAAATATCATGGGTTTCCTGAGTTTATCCAATGTTCATTCTCTCCTTTGGCATGAAAGATGAAAGCATGGTTCATGTATGCGCGGTGTTGTTGTTCAGCCTATCCTCAGCAACCAGTGGTCAGTAACGAGCTTTTGTCCACCCCTTATTTTAATGAAACCGGTTTCATTGGAGTGCAAAAAAAAGACCCGTCTTCCCTTCTAAGTGCAATGATACCCATACGGAATACCGTGTTTTCTTTGCCCCTATGCAGTGAAACAGGTTTTTAATATATAAATGTAATCGCTTTCCTGAATTATATTATTGCCTTATTCAAGCTGTCAACTGTGAATTGGGCTCAAACATTTTTCGTTAAAACCACGCAAAAAAGACGCGAGTTCTGCCTGTTTTGCAAGCAAAATTCGCGCCTTTTCTCACGCTTCTAGCTTGTTCGCAAGCTCGCACGTGATTCGTAATCAAAAGCGGACTTTTTGAACAACCTCTATTTAGAATACTTTTGTTGTCCACGACTCACAGTTCCACGTCTCCGTAACGACATCACGGTAGAATTCCGGTTCGTGGGAAATCAGAAGAATACTGCCTTTGTAAGCCTTGAGCGCACGTTTCAACTCTTCCTTGGCATCAACGTCCAGATGGTTCGTCGGCTCATCGAGCACAAGCAGGTTGGTTTCATTATTGATCAGCTTACAGAGACGCACTTTAGCTTTCTCGCCACCACTCAGTACAGCTACCTTGCTCTCAATGTGTTTTGTAGTCAAACCACATTTTGCAAGTGCAGCGCGCACCTCGAATTGGGTATAGGAAGGGAACTCCTGCCAGATCTCTTCAATACATGTATTGTAGTTGGCATCCTTCATCTCTTGCTGGAAGTAACCAATCTCCAGATGTTCACCACGTTGAACGATTCCTTCCAGAGCTTGAATTTCACCCAGAATACTGCGCATCAGCGTTGTTTTACCGATTCCGTTCGCACCAACAAGGGCAATCTTCTGTCCGCGCTCCATACGCAGATCCAGTGGTCTGGACAACGGTTCGTTGTATCCAATTACAAGACCTTTGGTTTCGAAAATGAGCTTGCCGGATGTTCTTGCATCACGGAAGTTGAACTGCGGTTTCGGTTTCTCCTTGGCGATCTCGATGACATCCATCTTGTCGAGTTTCTTCTGTCTGGACATCGCCATATTACGTGTAGCAACACTTGCTTTGTTCCGCGCTACAAAATCCTTGAGGTCAGCAATCTCTTGTTGTTGGCGTTTGTACGCCGACTCCAGCTGCTGTTTTCTCATCTCATGCACTTCCTGGAAGTGATCATAATCGCCCACATAACGAGTTAGATTCTGGTTCTCCATGTGATAGATCAAGTTGATAACACTGTTCAGGAACGGAATATCGTGAGAGATCAGAATAAAAGCATTCTCATATTCCTGCAAATAACGTTTCAGCCATTCGATATGCAATTCATCCAGATAGTTCGTAGGCTCATCCAGGAGCAAAATATCGGGTTTTTCCAGCAGCAGCTTGGCAAGCAGTACTTTGGTACGTTGTCCACCACTCAGGTCATTGACGTCTTTATCCAGACCGATATCCGTCAGGCCCAGACCACGTGCAGTTTCATCCACTTTGGCATCAATCATGTAGAAATCCTGGTTTGTCAGCGTATCCTGAATCGTACCTACGTCTTCAAGCAGTTGTTCAAGCTCCTCCGGGGTAACATCGCCCATTTTGCCATACATATCATTCATTTCCTGTTCCATGTCAAACAAATACTGGAACGCGCCGCGAAGTACGTCACGGATCGATTGGCCTTTATTCAATACAGCATGCTGGTCCAGATAACCAACCCGCATCCGTTTGGACCACTCCACCTTGCCTTCATCCGGCTGAAGTTTTCCTGTAATAATGTTCATGAAGGTGGATTTACCTTCACCATTGGCCCCGATCAGACCAATATGTTCGCCCTTCAACAGGCGGAATGAAACGTCGTTAAAGATAGCACGGTCACCAAAACCGTGACTTAATTTTTCTACATTTAATATGCTCATTCATGACACCTTTTCTATATAGACTTAATTCTTTGTATATTATAAGCGTTATATCCTGCACAACTCAACGCCATATTAAAAATTATTCCACCTTTTTGTCTGAAATTTGCCTTATATGAAAGTATGGGTTAAAATTTTGCCTTAACGAATTACTATTATATAGAACGGAGCTCTTCGAAGAGCATCAGGTGAAGATTATGATTGAAGTGAAACAATCCAAGTTGGGTGATGGTGGTGAGTTTAACCGCGGGGTATTTGCTACCGTTGATATTGCCAAAGGAACGCTTATCCATCAGGCACCCGTTGTGCCTTACCCAAATGAAGATCATGAGCATGTCGAAAAAACGATTCTGGAAGATTACGTGTTCGAATATGGGGCGAATCATACCGCAATTCTGCTCGGTTACGGCAGTCTGATCAACCACTCCTATGAACCTAACGCTACTTATGATATCAATTTTGATAACCACACCTTTGACTTCTACGCGTATACAGACATCAAAGCTGGCGACGAAATCGTAATCAATTACAACGGTGAGGAAGACAGCATGGACCCGTTATGGTTCCTGGACGATTACGAGGAGCGTATGCTGGAGTTCAATAAGTCCAATGATGATGAGGGTGAAAAAGAGACTGAACCCCATTCCCTGGATACGGACACGAGTAAATAAACGTTAAACTCAAGTAAAGTTCGCAAGCACTCTGTTGTATGTGCGAAAAGAACTCACTGTACCCGGTGAATGATGAAATGAGTAACTGGAGACTTTTCACAGTCCAAAGTTTAAACACACAAATAAGCAAGTCCTCCGTTAATGGAAGACTTGCTTATTTGTGTTGTCTTGCTTTCTAAGCCAGATACACCTGTTCATGTTTTATTGTTTATCGTGCATCTTAACTTGTTTTAATCTGTAATCGGCGGATCTGTATGCAAGTCTTGATCGGGTGTCGTGGATCTCCACTTGGTAAAGGCTACCTCGAACCCTGCACGCTTTGGTGAACACAGAAATGGACCTGCATGTTTGTTCGTTGGATAGGCAAACCGTGCAACCCGAATCGTACGCCAAGGATGCTCATCTGTGCGTGCACGAATGACAACAGCCTCATTACTGTAGGAGGCTCTGATTGTTACGATTCGTCCACCCCACTCTGGCACAGGAGAGAGTGACCAATCCGAATATGTATCCGTCACGACGGCTCCAACATGTGCCACACCATCATTGACCTCAACTCCGGCCTTGATCCATTGGTCTTCTCCGTACCATAACATTAATCCCGCTTGATCATATAATTCGGTGAATGAGCTTAGATCAAACGATACCTCAATCGCTTCCGTTCCGTCCCATGGAGCAAGCATGGCGTGTCCATCCCGATGACAGAACCCGTAGAATGTGTTCTCCCAAAAGTCACTGCCTTCCCGAGCTTCCACAACGAAACGATCCCCATCCATCCGTGCAGCAACGGGTTCCTTAGTCCACTTGCCTTCATGAAGCCCAATAAAATCCGATGACATCGTTATTTTCATCCTTTCTTCCGTCCCAAAGGGGGGTCCATCCTCACTTCATCACTTCTAAATTAAAGAACCCAGATCCGATGCAGCAGTAGGATATGCAAAATTCATGGTGTTTAACTGATCGATAGTCAGATTGAACTGAATCGCCATTGCAAAAAGGTTAATCAATTCTTCTGTTTTGCTCCCGAGCACATGCGCGCCCAGAATACGCCCGGTTGATTTATCGATCACCACTTTGGCCATGGCAAATTTTTCATGAGTTCGCTTGTAAGTATACCATTTCGACATATCATTTACCTGCACCTCGTAGCCCTCTTTTTTGGCTTGTTCCGTGCTCATACCTACAGCTCCAAGGGCAGGGACAGTAAACACAATGGAAGGCATCACCTTATAATTAGGTTTGTGTTGATTTCCCTCCAACAAATTGAACGATACAGCCCGGGATTCCTGACCTGCTAACGGGGTTAAAGGCAACCCTTTAGTATCCGTTACATCGCCAGCAGCATACACTCTCGGATTACTTTCACTTTGCAAGTACTCGTTCACCGTAATCCCCTTTTTGCTGTAGCTGACGTTGGCTTTCTCCAATTCCAGCCCATCCACATTAGGAACACGCCCGGCTCCATGAACGACAAGTCCGCACTGCCACTGGTGATCTGCACCATTACGTGTGCCATGAACGACATAGGCGTTCCCCTCTTGCCGTATGGACTTCACCTCCGCGTTCAAGTGAACATGAATGCCGATCTCTTTTGATTTTTGCAACAAAGATTCTACAAGCTCCACATCAAACGACTTCAGAGGCTGTTCACTCCGATGCAGGATATGGACTTCCGTCCCGGCTCTGGCCGCAATATGCGCAAACTCAAATGCAATGTATCCGCCGCCTACCAGAACTAAACGATCCGGCAACTGTTCCAGATCCAGAAAGTCATCACTATATATAAGATGCTCCGAGCCCTCAATCTCAAGTGGCGCAGGTCTTGCACCGGTAGCAATCAGAATGTGTTTCCCATGGAGAACTTCTTCACCAACTCGAATATGATTTTCATCGACAAATGAAGCTTTACCATGGAACGTATCCATTCCGGCCTGTTTGAATTGATCTTCACTTGCTCTAGGTATGCTCTCGGTAAAGGTGCGTTTAAAGGCCATAAGTTCAGACCAGTTGATGGTCGCCTGTCCCTGAATTCCTTTCCCTTGCATCCGTTCATTCCAGTCAATCAGCTCAGCCGCTCCAGCCAGCACTTTCTTGGGATCACAGCCACGCAGTGCACACGTTCCGCCGAACTCACGTTCATCAATTACAGCAACTCTCCAGCCAGCTTCAGCGCAACGGGTGATAACAGAGCTTGCCGCGCTTCCTGTTCCAATTGCAATCAAGTCATACGTTTCTTGTGTCATCATGGTTCCTCCTCATCCTTTTGGTGCATCTATTGCAGGGATGCCTGAAGTTACAGCAATCCAGCCTGTTTAAGGTACTCTGCTGCAACCTGTTCAGGATTCTCTCCCTCTACGTTCACGTCATAGTTCATCTGACGCATCTCATCATCCGTAATTTTCCCAGCAAGCTGATTCAGCACCTCAACCAGTTGTGGATATTGATCTGCCGTTTCTTGACGAAGCATCGGCGCGCCTTGATACGGTGGAAATAACTCCTGATCATCCTCCAGCACAACGAGTTCATATTGTCTCAACTCACTGTCGGTGGAGTAAGCATCAACGAGATTAATATCTCCGCGCTGAAGAGCACCATAGCGAAGCTTGGGTTCCATTGTTGCAACGTTCGGGAATTCAATCCCATACTTTTTCTGTATGCCAAGGTATCCGTCTTCCCGATCCGAGAATTCAAGTGTGAATCCTGCTTTGATCTGCTGTTCAACCGGTTTGAGATCCGAAATGGTCTTGAGATTGTATTGATCTGCGATGTTCTTTGGAACGGCCAACGTATACGTATTGTTGTAATCCATTGGGTTCAGCAGCACCATGTTGAACTGGCTTAACATTCCGTCTCTTGCTTGTTCGTAGACCTCTGTTCGATCCGTACTCACAGCCGTTTCCTTCATGAATTCGGAGATCGCTGTCCCCGTGAATTCGGGATAGATGTCAATATCACCCGACTTGAGTGCATTGAAAAGGAATGGCGTTTTGCCCAATCCGGGTTTTAGTTCAACGGTCAGGTCTGTGTCTTTTTCGATTAACAATTTGTACATATTAATGAGAATTTCGGGTTCCGCCCCCAATTTCCCGGAAATGACGAGATCCTTCTGACCACCACGTGCCACGAAGGGAATGGTAATCACAAGTATCGCGATTATTGCCAGCGAACCAAGGGTAACCAATGTTTTCTTAAAGGATAACCGCTGGAACTGACGCAATAGTGCATCAAACAAAATAGCCAGCAAGGCAGCCGGAATGGCTCCAAGAATGATCAGTTCCGTATCGTTCCGATCAATGCCCAGCAAGATTAATGCACCCAAACCTCCTGCGCCGATCAAGGCAGCAAGTGTCGCCGTTCCTACAATAAGCACCATCGCGGTCCGAATTCCGGCCATAATGACAGGCATTGCCAGTGGCAGTTCCACTTTGATTAGACGTTGCCAACTATTCATGCCCATCGCATTCGCCGCTTCGACCATGGAAGGATCAACTTCGGATATGCTTGTGTACGTGTTGCGGAGTACCGGAAGCAGCGCATACACCACCAGTGCAATGATTGCAGGAAGTGTGCCTATGCCGAATAACGGGATGAGCAATCCGAGAAGCGCCAAGGAAGGTATCGTCTGCAACACAGCCGTAACCCCGATAATTGGTTCAGCCACTCTTGGTTTGCGTGTAAGGTATATACCAAGCGGAATAGCGATGAGGACAGCAAAGAACAATGCGATAAATGAGATCTGAACATGTTCCAGCAGAGCAGACAACAACTGACCTTTGCGCTCACTGAACACCTCCGTGAATCTATTCATGTCCTTCACCTCGTTCCTGTAACTGACCAGACCAGTATTTCATCAGATCAACTCGACTGATCTCGCCAATAATCTGGCGGTTACGTTCAACCAGCAGATGGTCATGGGAAGCCATGATATCAACTAATTCCGTTAACGTAATGGATACAGGAACGGCAGTTTTGGCTGATTTTGGCACATGACCCGGTGAGAGTGGTGACATGATGGATTCGAGATCAAAATCAGATTGTGAACTCGTATCGGTGTTAGGACTTCCAACAAATTCACGTACGAAGTCATTAGCTGGCTGTCGGATCAGTTCTTCCGGGGTGCCTACCTGCAAAACCTGTCCATCCTTCATAATGCAGATGCGATCCCCCAGCTTCATCGCTTCCTGAATATCATGGGTGACAAACACAATTGTTTTTTTCATCTGACGCTGGATATCCAGAATATCGTCCTGTAATTTCTCCCGACTCATTGGATCGAGTGCACTGAACGGTTCATCCATCAAAACTATCTCGGGATCGGCAGCGAGTGCACGCAACACACCAATTCTCTGCTGTTGTCCTCCGGATAACTCGGACGGTTTACGCTCACTGTATGTATCTCCGTGCAAACCAACCATGTCCAGTAACGTATGTACACGCACCTTGATTTGATCTGACTTCCACTTTCGCAGTTCAGGAACAACTGCGATATTTTCGGCAATTGTCATATGCGGGAATAGTGCAATCTGTTGCAGCACATATCCGATATTCCAGCGCAACTCGTGAATGTTGTATTCATCGATTGGGCGTTCATTAATACGCACTGTTCCATCTGTTCGCTCAATCAGGCGATTGATCATTTTGAGCATGGTGGTTTTGCCACATCCACTCGGACCAATCATGACAAACAGTTCTCCCTTGTTAATGTTGAGGTTAACCTGACGCAAAGCCGTTGTTCCATCAGGATATTGTTTTGATACATTTTCGAACTGAATCATTCGCTCTCTTCGCCCCTTTATCTAGGGCGTGTTTCAGACACGCCCTAACATTCATCTTCATCTATTTCCCCAAAAGTGTGTTCGTATAATCACTGCTTTCCTTAGTGTCCCTTGTTAGGGAGAGATCCATATTCGAATCAACGATGTCAACATGCTGGTAGACATGCAAAAAGACGGGCACTAGGCACCGTCTTCTCATAATATGAAAATGTTTCTTCCATTATTTCCATACTTCCATATGATTCTGAATAAATTGCTCGAATGAAATCGGGTTATTCCCCGTTAATTTTTTCACCGTATCCGTCGTTTGATCTTCTCTCCCCTCCTCCCGGATAGGCACATCCAGGCCTGCGAGGGCAGCAGCGTATTCTTCTGACATTCCTGCGCGAATCATGCTGTTCCTCAATTCATCATCGGACAAAGATTCATGCTGAATGGACTGACCCAGTACACGGCTCAAGACGTCTGCAACCTGTCCATAGGACAACGTCTCCGGCCCTGTAATGATGTGCTCCGTATTATGAGGAACAATATCCGTCAGAGCATGGAACGCAACTGCCGCGATATCATCTGCACTAACAAATCCAATTTTCCCGTCACCCGTAGCACTGTATATTTTCCCGAGTTGTTTCATCGTCCCCCTATGCGGTCCCTCCGTAAAGTTCTCCATAAAATAGGAAGGCTGTAATACAGCCCACTCAGGAGCATGGGCTTTTATATACTGATGTACTTTGCCAAATATAGGACCCTCTTCATCAATTGAAGCACTGCCAAGTAAAACGAATCGCTTAACGCCGTTCCACAATGCTTCCTTGATGAACGGAATGATGACGTCTTCTGGGTTCATATCCATGACTGGCATGACAAGGTACACCTGATTCACATTTTTCAGCGCCAGCGCATATGTCTCGGAATCATACCAATCAAAATAGACATAATTATCGGCAGAACCAGAAAGAGATGGTTTAGTTCTTCCTGCCAAACGCACCGGATAATGATGCTTTTGAAGTATGGCCCCAACACGGCTTCCTGTCTTTCCATTAGCTCCGGTAATAAGTGTCAACAGTTTATCATTGATCATGCTTGTTTCCTCCTAAGTCCGATTCAAGTACGACCATCGGATTCCAATAGTCTTTATAATGTGTAATTTTTCCATTAGAGTGGCTCACTACAGAGATGTACGTTTGGTTGTATAGCTTGCCTGTAACTAATGAACGCCCTTTACAAGTAAATTCAGCCACAAACTGTTGTTTCGTGGAATCAGCCAAGATCACCGGTTCAGAAAACTGCTGAATTTCAATCATCCCCAGTAGATTATGAAGATGATTCGTAATTGCGGCTTTGCCTTCCAGTTTCTGAGGATATCCTGCTGGTGCATATGGGAATTCGAAAATAGCGTCAGATGTATATAGCTCCAACCATTGTTCTAGTTTTCCCTCCAGTAGCAATTGAGTAAATCCATGCATGATCCAATACGGTATACTATTGCCCGCTTCCAACTGCTGAGATTGTGTCATCCTTATTTCCTCCTTCAGTTTGTTTCGTGTTCTTTTTCCAGACCAATCGGTCTATAATAGTCAAAAAATAAACGCCTTAAGCGTCCATTTTCAAGAAAACGTAAAGAATTCTTACTCAAATCATGTAAAACGTTAATCCAAAGCCCTTAGGGTCATCTGTACAAAATCTCGTAGCGCTTCTGCGCTTGCACCGCTCTTCGCTGTAAAGGTCAATGAGAGTCGGGAATAATTCAGAAAACGGGCAAGCCCGGGCAATTCTTCCTTTGCATGCCTCAATTCGCCACTCCTCTGGCCTCGTAACAGCGCAGTATGGAAAACATCTTCCATTTGTTGGTTAGTGGTTTGAATAAAGGCCGCGATTTCGTGATTTTGTGGTGCCTGTTCAACCGCGCTATTAATGATGAAACATTCATTACGACGATCGTTGTCTGTCAACACGTTAACCGCTTCGTTGAACAACTCCGTCACGCCTTGCCTCACATTTGTACATTCATTTAATAGTCTGATCCCCGCCTCTGTCTTCTGCTGAATATAGAATTTAAGAGCAGAGACAAATAAATCATGTTTAGTTCCGTAGGTGTCATACAGGCTTTGCCGCGCAATGCCAAGTTCACTCAGCAGTAAGCTCAAAGATGTACCTTCATAACCGTACGCTCCAAATACAGACGTTGCTTTTCTTAGAACGCTCTCCGTGTCGAACTCCTTGGCTCTTCCCAATTTAAGACCTCACCTCCCTATTCATTAACTAAAGAATACCTTTTCCAGACTGATCAGTCAAGAAAATAAATGCTTTGATTTTTGCCAAAGTGGTATAATGGGAATAGAAGCTGAATGAATTCTTTTACTATTTACCAACCATGACCACATATAAAGGAGTGTACCTATATGTATATTCAAATTACAGATTTGGCTGCAAAACGATTGACGGAAAGCCTGAATGACCAACCTGGATATTTCAAAGTGATCTATGACTTGGAAGGTTGCGGATGTAACGGAGTTATCGCTATTATCATTGTTGATGAACTTGCGACTCTCGACGCACAGATTGAAACCAATCTGGTTCCGTTCTATGTTGATCCGAAGCAGCAGCTGAACCTAGAGCAACACATGAAGCTGGATACAGAAGAGAATTATCCTTCTTTCAAACTAAGCAGTGATTCTGGTGTGCTCAGCGCCAACGTTCGCGTTCGTGACACCCGTGCAGTAACTGCGGGAAGCTCCGGTGGATCCGACGCCTGCATGCTATAACACAGTCTCCAGCATACTTGAAGTAATCTAGCATTATCTCTCTTTACAACAAAAAGCCGTTGCATTAGATGCAACGGCTTTTTTACCGTTCTTTTCCTTATATGCCTCTATCAGAGTTGCAAAAAAGACTCTATAAAAGATGAACTAAACATTTACACGAAACGGAGAGGACAGAAAAAACCTGAAGAAACGAAAGTGTTCGCCTAAAAGCTTTCTGAAAGAAAGCTGCATCGGAAGCATACGCTATCCCCGGATTTCCCCCTATAAGGGGAATTCAAAAAATCTGGGGATAACAGCGATCGGAAGGTTGTTCTGTCATCGTAGTGTCCAGTTTAAATATCTTTGGTTCAACTTATATAGCAAACTTTGTTTACAACTCGGAAACAATTGGAGAACCTATGGATATAATCCTCTAGTATACTCGGTATATAGATTCATATATTTCGAGGAGGAACACACATCATGAAATCTTTTACTCGTAAATCCATCATATCTACAATTCTCGTAGGCTCTGTTGTAGCAGGTTCTGCCTTTACTACGTTTCCCATCACTTCTAGCCTGAATCCCGTCGCGTCTGCGGCAAGCTCCAGCTTCACTCAATTTCTGCATGATAATGCACCTGGTCGTACGATCAAAACGATTAAAAATGTGGCAACTGTGACCAATGTGTCCAGTACAGTTGTGCTTGTCAATAAAAAGAGAAATCTGCCTTCAACTTATGCACCTCAAGATTTGGTTGTACCTAATATTCCTTTTAGCTTCTCAGGTTCCAGTCCGAAGAAACAAATGCGTAAAGTAGCTGCAACAGCGCTAGAGAAACTATTTGCGGCTGCCAAAAAAGACGGCATCGATATCAAAGCGGTGTCTGGCTATCGCTCTTATGCGACCCAGAAATCAATCTTTGACCGTAATGCCAGCATCAAAGGTGAAGCTGTTGCCAATAAAACAAGTGCTCGGCCAGGACAAAGCGAACATCAGACCGGTCTAGCTATGGATATCTCCAGCGCTTCGGCTGGTTATGATCTTCAGCAAAGCTTTGGCAACACCAAAGAAGGCAAATGGCTGAAAGCCAATGCCCACAAGTACGGTTTCATCATCCGTTATGGCAAAGATCAGGAGAAATTGACTGGTTACTCCTATGAGCCATGGCATGTACGTTATGTAGGGGTATATATTGCTGGTGAGATTACCAACCAGAAACTTACGCTAGAGCAGTATTTGGAACGTGCCAAATAAGGCAGGTTTGAACCCAAAGCGTAGACAGTTATGTGATTAGATAAAAGAAGAGTGACTATAGATAACATGACTGAAGGAGAAGATGGGGCCGCAACTGGCCCTCTTCTGCTTCAATTTTTCATTTACACACTTCATCATGTCCCAACGATTTTTCTAAAGACCAGTGGCAGTCTCTTCAGACCTTCTGTTCCAGCCCAAGAGCCTACTCCAGCAAGTATTACATTATGGCACAAATAAAGTGCGACATTGTACACGATAGGGCCTAGAATAATCTCCACGACTACAAAACGTTTTAACGTCGAAGATTGGATCACATATACCCGAAATTCATGAGGGTCATGTCCTCCCATATACCTTGCGATCAATGCTTTCATGAATCACCTCTAGTGTTTTATTTTAGCGTATGGCAGACAATCCTTGTCTTATTCTAAAATAATACTTACATAAAGTAACTAAGTGTGTTATAGTCAGTTTATAAATCATACATAAGCGAGGGAAACTACCATGAGTTCGTTGGAGAATCTAGTCAAAAACCGTAGATCGGCCGTTATTTTTGAAGAAGGAATTGAAATTTCGGATTCGGAACTGCAAGAAATGTTTGCCCTGAATAAATTTGCACCATCTGCCTTTAACCTACAACACACGCACTATCTTGTAATTAAAGACGAGGAACAGAAAGAGAAAGTCTATGAAGCTTCCCAGCAATATAAGGTAAAAACAGCTTCTGCGGTCATCGTGGTATTGGGCGACGTCAATGCGCATCATCATATCCGTACTATTAACGAAGGCCTGCTGAACCTGGGCGCTCTTACTCCGTTCCAATACGAGCAGGAATCCCAAAGTGTCACCGAGTTTTACGAATCTCGTGGCAGATTCTTCCAACGTGAGGATGCGATTCGCAATGCCAGCCTGTCTGCCATGCAATTGATGCTGATCGCTCAGGATCGCGGTTGGGACACTTGTCCAATGATTGGTTTTGACTCGGAAGAACTGCAACGGAGTCTGGAAATCCCTAACCATTACGTACCCGTTATGCTGATCACCATCGGCAAAAAGTCGGAAGCCAAACAGCGCCCACGCGGTTACCGTAAACCGATTAACGAATATGTTAGCTTTAACAAAATGCACGCTGAATAACATATAATATAACAAATTATATAAGTTGAACTAACATTTACACGATAACGGAGAGGACAGAAAAAACCTGAAAAAGCGAAGCGTTCGCCTAAAAGCTTTCTGAAAGAAAGCTGCATCGGAAGCAAACGCTATCCCCGGATTTTCCCCTTTAGAAAAGGAATGGAATTAAAATCTGGGATAACAGCGATTGGAAGGTTGTTCTGTCATCGTAGTGTCAGTGTAAATAATCTTTAGTTCAACACAACAAAAAAGCCACGATCTCGTGGCTTTAATACGTTTCATAGATCAACGTATCCAACATGTGAAATTCATCGTCAAACTCCGCATATATGTACAGTCGACCAGCAGGTGTATCCCCCGCATCATAACCCAATCGGAAATATTGATCTCCTTGAAATTCTGCATCAGCCAAAATCAATGTATTGATATCTTCGTCCGGATGAGCCTCGGCAATGGTTTTAAGTGCCTGCTCACCAAGCATGTCCCACCGTTTCCACGTCTCTTCCATATATGAGGATAAGGCTTCCATCTCTGTCTTGGTTGAAACCTGTGCAGTGACTACCAGTTCTTTATCCTGAATAAGTAAGCTCATCTGATAGTTGGACATCGAGACGTCATACTGAAACAACCCCATACCGGGAACTTCATGATTGGATTCAAACATTAGATTATCTGCATACTGCAGTCTTTCCAGCTTGGGATTAGCGCTATAATCCAACTCGTTTAATTTGTTCTCGGAACAGTACAACTCTCTCAGTTGTACGTTATGGCGAATATCCAGCTTGCTAATATGGTTGTTAAAACAACGGACACTCTCTAAAACTATATTTGAACGAAAATCCAACTGTTTGATATGGTTGTGGTTACAACGAAGTTCAATCAAGTTTGGACAACTTGTTACATCAAGTTCCAACATGTAATTGTTGGCGCAATCAAGTCGCCGCAGTTGTTTATTGTGTTCAAGTTCAAGTGAGAAAAGAGCGTTATAACTGCAACTAAGTTCCTCCAACTGCTCAAGGGGCTCCGAAGCCAGCTCCGACAACATATTCCAATGACACTCCACCGTTATAAGTTTGGAATTATGAGAAAGATCCAATTTGCGAAGTCGATTAAAACTGCAATCCAGCACCTGCAATTCCGAATTGGAGCGGAGGTCCAGTGTAAGAAGCTGATTCTCTCTGCAACGTAATATCCTCAGCTTGTGATTCTGAGCTAGATCCAAACCGGTCAATTGATTATAGGCACAATCCAGCTCTTGAAGACCCCTGAAATACTCGATTCCATCAAGATTGCTAATATTGTGATTTGAGAGTTCTAATATCTCAACCTCACAAACGTCACTCTCCTGGATGAAATCCCGCTGCTCACAAAAACGATCCAACACAACTTTCCTGAAATGTTCATCCGTGAAGGCATAAGTAATATCCATGTCTAACGCCTCCCCCTCTATTTTCGCTCTATTGGAACAGTCTTCCAACATATTATCACTATTCTATGAGTTTCGTCGCCGTGATTCAACAATTACCTAAGCAAATTCTTTTATACCATGTTAGCATCCAATATGTAAGAGAAATCGTACAGAGAGGAAGATTTTCATGGAAATGGTTATCGAAAACCTCCCATCGTATCGTATCGCCTATGTTCGACAAGTCGGTCCTTATGGTCCAGCCAATGCTCAAGCGATGAATACGCTGAAACAATGGGCAGACAAAAAACAACTGCTTCATGAATCAGCAATTTTATTCGGTATTCCACAAAATGACCCAACTACCACACCTCCTCAGAACTGCAGATATGATGCTTGTATTGTTATCACTGAATCTGAACGTCTGGAAGATGAGTTTGTTGAGATTGGCGAGTTATTAGGCGGAGATTATCTCATCTGCAAGGTGAGACATACGGCAGAAGCTATTCAGCAGGCATGGAATCTGATCATCCCTCATTTACAAACAAGTGGTTATCGGATGGATAACAAGCCGGTTATAGAACGATATCGTTGGGAACTGCTTAATCAGCATTATTGCGAAATATGTGTGCCTGTAAAACTCGTGTAATTCATGTTACGAGGAAACAAAAAAAGTGACTTCAGGTTGAAGTCACTTTTTTTGTTAACGACTGTTACTACTAGCTAGTTAAGACTTGTTAAGATATTAAAATGCCCAGTTGCCTTTACGGAATACCGGCTCGATTGTACCGTCTTGTAACTCACCATCGATATCCAGTTCAGCGGAACCGATCATGAAATCAACGTGAGTCAAGCTCACATTGCACTCATGCTTCAGTAACTCTTCATTTGACATGGTTGTGCCATCTTTCATATTGAATGGATACGCACTTCCCACAGCCAAGTGGCAAGATGCATTCTCATCAATACCCGTATTGTAGAAAATACGATTCAGGTTGGAGATTGGGGAGTCATGTGGTACGAGTGCGACCTCTCCCAGATAACGTGCACCTTCATCGGTGGCAAACAGGTTCTTCAAATGCTCTTCACCGGATGCTGCCGTAAACGCTACAACCTGTCCATCCTTGAATGTGATTCTCATCTGGTCTACCAGTTGCCCGTTCAGGTTCAAAGGCATTGTGCTGCTGACATACCCATTCACTCCACTGCGCTTAGGCATGGTGAATACTTCTTCTGTCGGCATGTTGGCAACCGTGTATACGCCTTGTTTATTTTCGCTACCACCGCCACCCCAGATGTGGTTGTGGACCAATTCAATTTTCAAGTCTGTACCTGGCGCACGGTAATGCAGGCTCTTATAGTTCTTTTTGTTCAGAAGATCACTCATATTATTCAAGGTATCCAGATGTTCTCTCCAATTTTGTACGGCGTCTCCGCCATCTACACGGTTCATTTTGAAGATGGTTTCCCACATCACGTTGATTCGGTCTTCTTCCGGGATGTCGGCAAATACTTTGTTCGCCCAAGCCTTGGTCGGGGCCTTGATCAGACACCAGCTAATTTCATGGTTGCGTGTGTATTTGGCATATCCGCGACGTGCGTGTGCAGCTGCCTTGGTAGCACGGGAAACGCTGTCGGAGTCAATTCCGTTATACAGTTCAGGATCTGGAACTTTAATCGTCAGGGTAGCGCCGCCTGCTTCTGCAAACTTCTCCATCATATCCGCTTTCCAGGCTGGATAGTAGTCAAAGCTGTCATTGGAACCATGCTCAAAACGACTGCGGGTAATGTTGTCGTCATCGAAGTCCACTTGTACATAGTTGGCACCAGCCGCATAGGCTTTTTGCACAATGAGACGTGTGAATTCAAGCGTTTCGATCGGTGCAGTGACGAGCAGATCCTGTCCTTTTTGAATATTCACGCCAACTTTAACAACTAGTTCTGCGTATTGTTCCAATGACTTTTCAAAGGTCTGTTCAAATTGACTCATGGTTGTGTTCACTCCTGTTTCATATATTATGGCATGGTTTGCATACTTGGGATCTGTTGAGTGGCCTTTACAGCGAAGGATCGTTCTTTAGATCGTCGTTGTCTCCAAATTTTCTTCATCGTATTTTTCAAAGGTTAATATTCGGAGACAAATACGACCGCTATCGCTTCTGCAGAATCGACTCCTTCTCTTTCGCTACGCAGGCACAATATCTAAAATTTCATCTATACAAAATGATCTAACCATTACGTTTTTCTTGTTCACGTAACTCGATCCGGCGGATTTTACCAGAGTTGGTCTTTGGCAGATCCGTAACAAATTCGATCTTACGTGGATATTTATAAGGTGCTGTGATTTCCTTGACGTGGTGTTGTAGTTCACGCATCAGTTCCGGTGAAGCCAGTGAATCGTCTCTCAACACAACAAAAGCTTTGACAATATTGCCACGGATTTCATCCGGACTTGCAACCACCGCACATTCCTTCACACTGGCGTGTTTCATGAGTGCTTCTTCCACTTCAAATGGTCCAATCGTGTAACCCGAACTGATGATAATGTCGTCACTGCGACCTTCAAACCAGAAGTATCCTTCTTCGTCTTTGCGCGCACGGTCCCCTGTTACAAAATAATCGCCACGCTGACTCGCTTCCTTCCGTCCCTCATCCTGATAATAGGACCGGAACAAAGCTGGCATCTCTTTGTGTACCGCGATATCTCCTACTTCACCCGGAGGCACAGGTTGTCCCTCATCGTCAATAATTTCAATCAACCCAGGTGTAATCGACTGACCCATCGAGCCAATACGTACAGGCGCATCTTTGAGACTGCCGATTAACAACGTGCTCTCGGTCTGTCCATATCCGTCCCGAATAGTCAGGTCAAAGTGACGCTGGAAGATTTCAATGACTTCCTGATTGAGCGGTTCACCCGCTGAAACAGCACTGCGCAGATGAGACAGGTCATAATGTCCAAGATCATCGGCTTTGGCCATCAACCGATATTCCGTTGGTGTACAGCAAAGGACATTAATCTGATGTTCCTGCATCAGTTCCAGATAACGCTTGGGCTGGAATGATCCATTGTAGACCAGTCCAGTCGCGCCTCTTCCGAGTACCGACAGGAACGGGCTCCAGATCCATTTTTGCCAGCCAGGTGCAGCCGTTGCCCATACGGTATCTGAAGGTTGAATATCCAACCATAACGAAGAAGCGATCCGCAGGTGGGCATATCCCCAACCGTGGCTATGTACAACTCCTTTGGGATTACCTGTTGTGCCCGAAGTATAAGCAAGGATAGCCGTATCATCACGATGAGTCTCCACCGCAACCATCTCTTCGGGTTGATTCTGCATTAACTGATGCACATTGACCCAACCTTCAGCAGGTACGCCAACTTCACCATTCGGTGATGCCACGATGCGATGTGCCAGTGACGGCAGATCCGCGTCCATCTTTTGTACTTCTGAAGTCGTCTCGGACCATACAATAACAGCCCGCGCCTCAGAGTGACGCAGACGATATTCCAGATCTTTTGCCCGTAACATCTCGGAGGAAGGAATAACGGCAATCCCCAGTTTCAGACAAGCAATATAAATGACATAGGCAATAATACGGCGTGGTACCATGACCAACACCCGATCACCCTTCTCTAGTCCAAGTTCACGCAGACCTCCAGCAAGACGATTCGCCTGCTTAAATAAATCACCATACGTGATCTCTTCCACCTCTCGTTGATCGCTGAGCCATCTAAGTGCAATCCGCTCTGATGGATGATTCTCCATCTCGGATGTCAGGTTATAGCTTTCAGGCGAAATCCACTGTTCAAAGTTCAAATGGAGCCTCTCCTTCGTAGTTCAATTGTAAAGCTTCTATATATTATACCCTAAATCCTAGGACCAGGTGCTATGAACTAGGTTCATTCTGAAAAAATAAACATAGGTCAATTAATGAACTATTATAATAGATCTTATCCTATAATGAAAATGACATATACAAAATGGCGCCTTCCTGATTGATCAGGTAGGCGCCATTTTCATTCTTCATTTATATTACATTAATTTTACCTAACTATAATTTTCACACAGCTGTACTGTGTATGTTACCACGGATAATTACCCATTCCGTCCAAAATGCTTTCGATCTCATTCAACTCTTCCGTTGTCAGATCCGGTGCGCTGAGCGCAGCTACATTTTCTTCAATCTGGGACACACGGCTTGCCCCAATCAATGCAGAAGTTACACGGTTACCACGCAAAATCCAGTTCAGAGCCAGTTGGGAGATCGTTTGACCTCTTCGCTCCGCAACCGCCTGAAGTGCATCGAACTTGGCAATCCGTTCGTCCGTATATGCTTCTTTTTTCAAATTGCCTGTTGGATTGGCTCGTTCTTCCTTGATCTTGTCGACATATTTATTCGTCAACTGACCGCGGCCGAGTGGACAGAACGCAATGGAACCTACGCCCTGCTCATCCAGTACGTCTTGCAGACCGTCTTCAATCCAGCGATTCAGCATCGAGTAGTTTGGCTGATGAACCAGACATGGCGTACCCAGACGACGAAGAATGGTTACCGCTTCTTGTGTCTGTTCTGCATTATAATTGGACAAGCCCACATACAGAGCTTTACCTTGCCGCACGATATGATCCAGCGCCGTCATCGTTTCTTCTAATGGCGTGTCCGGATCTGGACGGTGATGATAGAAAATGTCTACATAATCCAGTCCCATCCGACCAAGACTTTGATCGAGACTGGCAATCAGGTTTTTGCGGGAGCCCCACTCGCCGTAAGGTCCATTCCACATATGGTAGCCTGCCTTCGATGAGATAAGCAGTTCATCCCGGTAAGGACGAAGATGTTTTTTGTAAATCACGCCAAAGTTCTCTTCCGCTGATCCTGGAGGTGGACCATAGTTATTCGCCAGATCGAAATGGTTAATTCCGAGGTCAAAGGCACGCAAAATCATTTCTTCCTGAATATCCAATGTACGGTTGCCACCAAAGTTCTGCCATAGACCCAGCGCAATTTGCGGAAGTCTGATTCCGGATTTGCCGGAACGTACATATTTCATTTCATCATATCGTTGTTCACTCGCAGTATAGGGCATCGTTATTCTCACTTTCCTGTAAGGTTTGTTGAATTCCTTTTCATCTTAGACATTTTCCTGGATAAACGATATGGCATTTCACTTTGAACATATGGAATAATGATTGTTATCTATATATACTAATGTTAAATAATTAATCTTTTTATCTATTTAGTATGTTAAAATGCAAGATGAGACAAAATCGTACAGGAGTGAATACCCTTGATTACGTATATGTTCAAAAACAATCATTTTCAGGAGCTTCAGCTCCTTCATTATGGAACCGAAGCCTGTACGCCAGGTCACCACTTTGGCCCTGCCATGCGAGACTATTATAAAATTCATTATATTTTGAATGGCAAAGGCACCTTCGAAGTTGGTGGCAAAACGTATACACTGCACAAAGGGCAAGGATTTCTGATCGTTCCGCACTCTGTTGTTCATTACGAAGCAGATCAGGATGACCCTTGGGAATACAGCTGGGTTGCTTTCCAAGGCAGCAATAGTTCTTCCTTTTTACAGCAAGCATGTCTGTCCGAGCATCACCCGATTTTTGAGTTGGGTAATGAGGATGACGAGATGCGATCCTGCCTGCACCGAATGATCAATTCCCGCAATACCCACAAAGGCTGGGAGATTAGCATGACTGGTTTGTTGTATCAATTCTTCTCTATTTTGATTGATCAGGCTAATTCAGAGCATCTTCAACCCATGCCTGATTATTCGAAGGAAACGTACGTTACGCAGGTAATGGACTTCATTGAAATGAACTATGCCAATGCCATTACCGTTCAGTCCATCGCGGCCCATGTCGGTTTGCAGCGCAGTTACCTGTGCTCTCTCTTCAAGGACCAGATGGGAAGCAGCATCCAGTCGTATCTGGTTCATTACCGGATGCGCAGGGCTACCGAATTGACCCTTGATCCCGGCCTGACCATTGGTGATATTGCCCGTTCTGTGGGCTATACGGATCAATTGCTTTTCTCCAAAATGTTCAAAAAAGTGATGGGTGAAGCGCCCACCTACTACCGCAAACATAAAACAGCACCCTCCCAGTTAAGTTGTTAATTGGGAAGGTGCTGTTTGTGCCAATCGTTTATCCTTACAGTCGTGATTCCTTACATTCTATACGTTGGTTTATACCGTCTCCGGCATGGATATGCCAACAACTTGCACTTTGATTTCATCGACCATAACGCCGGCTAATTGTTCTACAGCCTGTTGAACATTATGTTGAAGTTCACGGCAGACCTCGTGCATCTTGTTGCCATATTGAATATTGATGCGCAGCTGGATGGTTGCCTGATCGTCTTTGACGTGTACGTCAATCCCTTTTTGCAGGCTCTTGCCGCTGATACTCTTGGCAATCCCTTCAGTCAGTCCAACGGACATGGAGGATACACCAGCCGTTGATTGAGCGGCCATTCCCACGATCTTGGATAACACATCGTTCGAGATGTGAATGGTACCCATTTGAACAGATTGAGGTGCGATATATTCAGGTTCATTGTATTGTTTTTCGATAATTTCAGACATGTGCTCCACTCCTTCGAATAATTAAATTCTATGCATTCTGCCATTTGTCCTTAAAGAACATGTTATAGATTCGAACCAAAAGAATTTTAACGATCATATAAACCGGGATAATAATCAGGATGGCAATAATTCCACCTAGATCGCCTGCACCCAACACCAGAATGATGGTCGTGAGCGGGTGAATATCCAGCTTTTTGCCGAATACGTACGGTGCAACCAGGTTGTCCTGAATCTGCTGAGCGACAAGAATAATAATCAGAGACCAGATGGCAACCGATGGTGATACCACGAGACCCATGATCACAATAGGTACGGACGACACAATCGCTCCGATAAACGGAACAAAGTTCATGATGACCGCAATTACCGTGAGCAGTAATGCGTACGGCAGTCCAATGATCAAGAAACCGATATACATCAGTACACCCAGCGCCAGATTGACCAAAACTCTTCCCACGATAAAACCACTCAACGCCTGATCAATCTCAATTACAACATCACGGCTGTCATTTTGGAAACGTTTTGGAGCAATATGTGCCAATTTACGACCAAATTTCTCGCCTTGTAACAGCATATAGAACAAAAGGATCGGTAGTGTAAACAAGATGATCGCAAAACTGGAAACAAGTGAGAAAAATCCACTTACATAGTTGGTTACAAAGTTAAATCCTTTGTTGATATACTCCGTGATCTGGGAGAAAGGTGTCGAGCCCTCAGGGAACAAGGCCTGAATGGCACCATTTTGCTCCAGCTCTCTGAGCTGGTCACTTAATGAATTAATTAAACTTGGTGCGTTATCGACCAGATTGAACAGTTGCTCACGTAACGATGGCCATAAACCAATGATGAAGAACACTCCCAGAATAGCAATAACCAGATAGATTAGCAAAATACTTAGCGTGCGATTTATTTTCTTTTTCTCCATATAATTCACAAGCGGCCTTAGCAGATAATAAAAGAACACCGACAACATCATCGGCACGGTAATGACCGTGATCATGGTGACGAGCGGCTGAAAGATGAAGCTTACACGTGATAATAAATAGATATTAACCAATATCAGCGCCAGTGCAATACTGAACCGGACAAACGTATTTACTTTGAACAAAATATTTCCCCCCACATGGACATTTCTTCTCTTATTTAATTTGGAATCTCAATGCTAAACACGGTGGTTTCTCGCCCACGCCGGGAAAGGATCAGCCGTCCGCCCATTTTCTCCGTATTACGTCGTGCGATGGACAAACCAAGTCCGGTGCCTCCGGTCGCTGTCCGCGCCTCATCCCCTCGTACAAACGGGTCAAAGATCGTTGACCATAGTTCTTGAGGTATGCCCACTCCGTTATCTGCCACCTCTATCACCACATGGGTATGAAGCGGAATGAGTTCGACGCGTAGTTCGGTCCCGATTGGATTATAAGACAGAGCATTGGTAATCAGATTCTGGATGACTCTGGATAACAGCTCCGGATCGTACCTCGCGTAGATCACCTCATCAGGAACAAGTACATGAAGGACAAACTGTTTCTGTTCAATCTCCCCATAGGTATCTGCCATAATCTCGCGCAGGAATTCTCCAATCTCTCTTCTCTGAATATGCATGCGAAAATCGGGCGAATCCACCTTGAGCAGCTCCAGCATATTCTGTATCATGCGTGCAACTTGAACAGACTTGTTATAGATGTATCCCAGATATCTTTGCTGTCTATCCTTGTCCTCCCCACGTCCTTCCACCAATGCCTGCGCATATCCCTGTATGGATGTTATCGGTGTCTTCAGATCATGTGATAAGTCTACAATCAGTCGCTGTTTGCTCTCTTCCGCGTAACGTTTCTCCGCAGAGGTGTTCTCAATGACATCCGCCATGTAGTTGAAAGTCTCACCTATCTGGACAAATTCCCTCTCGGCTGAGATCGACATCCGTGTACTATAATTTCCCTGTATCATCTGCGTAAGACCCGAGGAGAGGATACTGAGTGGTTTTTTGATTCTCCGTGCGACCCAATAGCTATAGACAAAGATCAACAATAAAACCAAACCGATGCCAATCATAATGTAAAAGGATAATGGATGTTTCAGATTAGTAATCAACTGATTATCATTAATTCGCACGCTGACCAGATCACGCGGGATTTTGAGCAATACATACGCTGCCGCTCCTTCTGTCGAGAGGGGAGTGATCGAATAATAGTATTCTTGGTCACTCCGATTTTCGAGTCCATCATACAGATCGGCTTCACTGTATTGCGTGAACGCATCTTGCTTGTCTCCCACATGATGAATGACATTGCGATTCGCATCCAGAATTTCAATCCAGCCGCCGCTATCCTTGAGACGTTGAATCTCTGTGTCTTTGCCTTTCGACACCGAACCTCCACCGGAATAAAATTCGTTCTCCAGCTCTGCTACATACACGTGGGCTTCAACATTCAGATCCGGATCAACCACCTGATCCGAAATGCGAAAATCCACGACATCAAGTGAAACCATAAGGTACACAATCAATACCAGTAACAGCAAAAAGAAGTTGAACAGTAAGAAGTCCAAAGTCAGGGATGTCTGCAACAGTCGCTTTTCTCTAGCTTTCCATGGGCGCTTCAATTTTGTATCCCAGTCCCCTTATCGTTTTGAGATATTCCGGTTGTCTGGAGTCACACTCGATCTTCTCCCGAATGTTGCTGATATGTACCATAATCGTGCTGTCCTCGTGCGCATAATAGTCGCCCCAGACCGCTTCGTATATTTTTTTACGGGTGAACACTCGACCAGGTTGATCAAGCAACAATTCCATAATTTTATACTCTGTAGAGGTCAATGTTACAGGACTTCCTGAACGAAAAAGGATACATTGGGATCGATCCAGCGTCAGATCACCTAATACCAGATTCTGTTCTTTCGCTTCGGGGATCTCCGCTGCATCAAATTGATTAACTCTTCTGAGCAACGCCTCTACTCTGGCGACAATCTCAAGCGGGTTGAACGGCTTCGCTATATAATCGTCTGCCCCAAGTCCAAGTCCAAGGATTTTATCGTGATCCTGACTTTTGGCGGATAGGAACAGTACAGGCATGTGATATGTGGCTCTGATCTGTTTGATCAACTGCAATCCATCCATTACAGGCATCATGATGTCCAGTATGACCAGATCGATCTGTGTTGAACGTATGCATTGTAATGCCTCGGCTCCATTCACCGCAGTTTTAATGGTATAGTCCTTCTCCAGATATAGTTGAAGCAGTTCAACAATCTCTGGTTCGTCATCTGCAATTAATACGGTGTATCTCATGTTATTCCTCTCATTTCCTATACTCTATGCCTATCTCTACATTATTACTATATACTACGTCTCTTAATTCAACCTAAATCATTTCTAAAGATAATCTAAATAAATAGAAATAGAGCCCTGGCTCAGGCCAAGGCATTAACTAAAATAGGGCTGTTTTCAGCCTACATTCAAGCTTTTCGTTCTTCATTCAGGCTTTTCAATCTTCATTCGGACCATTTGTATTAGATCATCAGATCAGTCCTTAAGCGAACGAAGCCACGGCTCAACTTTCCCCAATAAACGTTCCTTGTCATACTGCACATATTGGTTCGCCCGATTGCGCACGGGATCACCCGCGTAGAAACGTTCATATAGATCATGCCTTGCTCCGAGTGGACTTCCGGTCAGCTCCCATGCGAGTTGAAAGAGTCGAATCTTCTCCGGGGCTTGCATCGTTACTCCGCCAAGATATTTGCCAATCATGGAACCCATCATTTCATTCATCTCAAACGTACCTGAAGGAATCTGAATCAGACCACCCGCAGCAATCGTCTTCAAAATCTCCACCGCGCGGGGATAATAGTGATTTCCCAGATTACGTGCGGTTTCAATATATTTGAATTCCGGCAGCCAGTTGCCAAATGCGTCCGGCTTGGACTGTGCTTCAGCAGCAATAATCAGTCCCTCGATAGTCTGCATCTGACTGATCAGTTCTCCAACTTGTTCCTGCACATTCAGGAAAGAGTCTACCCCGATCTCCTTGGCAATGGATGAGGTCACGGCTGTAATGAACTCCAGTTTCGAGTGTAATCGAATGACACTCTGATGGTAGGCCAGACTGGCCGAAGCTGTATTGCAGCGAATCTGCCATACGGCTTCAGGGTTATTGTGCAGTAATACACGTTCCCAGGGCACAAATACATCATCAAAAAATAATACAGCATCCATCTCATCATACTGCGCACTGAGTGGATGTGATTTATCTGTATCTTTTGTGGCAAAAGATTCACGACACATCATGTGCAAGCCCGGACTGTCCGCGGGTACAATTACCATATGGGCCAGCTCTGGCAGGTGGCCTGGAATTCGTTGAACGGGATAAGCAATGATATCATCGGCATAAGGCGCTGCTGTTGCCACCATTTTGGCCCCGCGAATGACTACGCCCTCCGTATTACTTTTGATAATCCGTAGCATGGCATCCTCATCTTCACCAACAGGCAAGGAACGATTAATCTGCGGGTCCCGCTGGACAATCGTCAGGAATGCATCTTTTCGTTTGGCTTGTTCAAAATAAGCGGATATTTTGTCTGCAAATGCCGGGTCATGCGCTGTCATCTCTTGTCGTGTTGCATACCAACCTGTCAGCCGGGATCGGGCATAATCAGACAATCGGCTCATCACCCCGTACGTCCGATCGGCCCAGAGCCGAAAAGCATCCGCCCTGCTGTTTACGTCAGGAAGTGAACGAGGCACTAGAAAAGAGCGATGCACGTAACTTCCCGTCTGTTCGTCCCAATAGGCCACGGTTTCCCTTGTCTCCGGGTCATCCACCAGATTGAACAATCCTTCTATGGTTTGAAGTGTTCCCTGAAAGGCCTGATGCCCAGTTACCTGGATACGCTCTCCGTCCAGCCATACATTCCGCTCATCATTCAAACGTTGAATGTAAGCTTGTCCACGAGACATCGTGATACTCATGATATGTCCTCCCTCTCAGGCACCGGCCTGACATTTCTGTAACTCCATCCTTCTAACTGCTTGAGAAACTATGTAATGATACATTTTGTATCTAACAAAATAGTACTGTGCCAGGGATAGAAAAGTCAACAGACACCGAGCGAAGAGTCCGGTGTCTGTTGGGCCATGCTATTTTAGACTAATTTGGAATACATGTGACGCAGATACCGCCAGCGAACGAGTGCAAAATACAAAATCTGCATGGAAGCAAACACCAAGAAGATGCGCAGGCTGTATCCAAAGACCGAGAAATCAACCAGTTGCTGCAACGCCACAAAGGCAACCGAACTGTGGATGACCGCCACCAGAATCGGCAGGAAGAACATAAGCAATAGCTGCCTTGTTACGATCTTACGGAGTTCGGGACGACTCAGTCCCATTTTGCCAATCATGCGATACTGCGCTTCATCCCGTTCTAGATCTGCGTAAAGTCTGAAATACGTGAAACTTGCTGCAAAGGTGAAGAAAACAATGCCGATCAGGCCGCTCAAAATTAGAATGATGCCATTGGTCTGCTTGGAATTAAGCCAATCCACCACAAGCGCGCTGACCTCGTAATAACCTTTTTCGGAATGATCATCTTGAATGGATTTGATCAATTCAGGAGCAAAGCTGCGTGTACCCATCCAATCTTTCACGATAAATTGTATCGTTCGACTCGAATAGAAACCTTCAGGCATGCCAACTTCCTCGTTGTACGCAGGTCTCATCTTATTAAACAATTCGTCGGTTACGACGTAGAGATAAATTTCATATTGAAAAGGAATCACAATATCGGTACCAGGTGTCGATAGCTGGACAGGTATGTGCTGATTATCAACCTCCAGATTGATCTTTCCTCCCGAGGCTCCTTTTTCAACCTGTTCACGGTACTCCTTGCGCATCGCCAAATTGCTTGGTGTCATAAATGACTCATCGATTTGTTTCAACGTACGTTCTTCATACCCCAGTGCCTTCGCAAGACGGTTATAATCACTCAGTTTGATAATATTCCCATTATTATTTTCACCTATAGGAGCATAACTGCCCTTCACGTAGGGAACTTGATTATCAATCAACGTTTCTTCAATCTGCCGAATATGTCGCTCGGAGTTTGGAGTATACCAGTTATTCATATAACTGAATGCGTACGGATTCGACATGGACGACAACCCCGGGTCAGCAATAGCAAGCATGGTGCCAATTCCCGTAAATGAAGAAGCCGAGATGATACTTACCATGAAAAACATGATGGCGTTATCTTTCATTCTATAGGTAAGTTCAGATAGGAAGAGCAGATTGGTTTTACGGAAAAACAACCTTGGATTTCTTTTCAGTGCCCGAATGATGTATACACTGAGCTGCGTGAACAGAAAGTACGTACCTGCAATAACAACCACGACACTTGCGAGTAATAACGGAAAGGAGAAGCTTATCCATACAAAAGTGAATACTCCTGCATAACCCCCACCAATCAACAATACGGATAACAAGGCGAGTAGACGTGAGGCTTTGGGTTCCGGTTTCGGTTTTTCCTCTGATTTCACAAGGTCAATGAGAGTTCCTTTGCGAATGAGCAAGGACGAGGACATCGCGATCACAACAAACAGCAGCAGAAATGCACCTGCCGTCAGGGCAATGCTTTTTAGCGGAAAATAGAATCGAAGGCTGTTCTCAACAGCCAGCATGGAGCCACAGATCAGCAGGATCAATTTGCCGAAAATAATTCCGAGTCCAATCCCGGTAATAATGGAGGCTAATCCGATACACATGTTCTCCATAAACAGGAGCCGGTTCATCTGTTTACGTGTCATGCCTATGATCAAGAAAATACCAAATTCCTTCTTGCGCGTCTTCAGAAATGAACCAACGGAGTAGAGCAGGAACAGGAATGAAAAGATGAATATAATGATCTCTGCAATCACAAACCCCTGATTTGCAAGCAACGTAACCGTCCCACTTGATCCCTTTAAGCCCGCTTTCAAATCAGGATGGAACAGGAGCAATGCGTAAGTAAAAAAGATCATAACGGAAAATGTACTGCTCAGAAAATGAGCCAGATAAATTCGTTTGTTACGAACAACGTTATTAATGGCGAACTGGCGAAAATTCATGTCCTGAACCTCCCATTAGGGATAATACATTAATAATCTTCTGGTAAAAGGCTGCGCGATTATCGCCGTAGTGAATTTCATTATACAGTTTGCCATCCTTGATAAAGACAACCCGACTGCAATAACTTGCAGCTACTGCATCATGAGTGACCAGCAGCATCGTAGCCTGATCCTCCTGATTGCGAGTTTCGAGAATCTCCATGACATCTCTTGCCGCCTTCGAATCCAGGTTGCCTGTTGGCTCATCGGCCAGAATCAGCTTCGGGGAATGGATAAGCGCTCTGGCAATGGCCGTACGCTGTGCCTGTCCTCCTGATATCTCATATGTCCGTTTGTTCAGAATACCCTCGATCCCCAGCTTGCTTGCCAGATGTTCAACACGAGTGTTCATCTCTGCTAGCGAAACACCGTCAAGAGTCAGTGGCAGCACAATGTTTTCCTTGACTGTCAGGGTATTTAACAGATTGAACGATTGAAAAACAAATCCAAGCTCTTTGCGCCGGAACAGCGCGAGTTCGTCCTGATTCAATTCAAACGGATTCTTCCCTGCAATCCGCAGTTCGCCTGATGTTGGGTGATCAATGGTTGAGATCATGTTCAGCAGTGTTGTTTTGCCACTACCGGATGGTCCCATGATGCCAACAAACTCACCTTCCTGAATACTGAGGTCAATACCTGATAACGCTTCATAAGATACGATGCCTTTGTAGATTTTACTGATCTGTTTCACAGAACAAATCTCCATGGTTACAACTCCTTAGTGATATATTAATTCAAAATCAAGTTACTTTTCATGCTGTGTGCATGCGTATTGTGCGTGGCCTTTCCTGTACTCTTATGACTATAGTCTATCGAAGTTTCGGCCATTCTCCTATGGTTTAACCTTTCATCAACATGACAATGTTGTAAGGTTGCATCATAAAAATCAAAAAGACGCCTTCGCCCCGATCAGGCAATAGACGTCTATACTTACACTCACACTGTAATATATACTCCACTCACACTTATTCAACAAAAATACAGACCTCACGTCCCAATCTTATCTTCAACCTGTCACTTCAAGAGTTGAATGTAATTCGGACAGTCGTTCCTTCGCCGTACACAGATTCAAGATCAATCCTATGATTCATCCGTGTTAACACTTCTTTGGCAATATATAGCCCCATGCCTGTGGACTCTTTGAAATGCCGCCCGTTCTCCCCGGTGAAGAAAGGCTGGAATACCCGGTTTAGATCAGACTTCGGAATTCCGATGCCCTGATCCTGCACTTCCAGTATGATGGAGCGTTCGGCTTCATACGCACGTACATAGATCTTTTGCCCGCTGCCCGCGGAGTATTTGATTGCATTGGACAGTAACTGTACCAAGACAAAACGAATCCACTTGGCATCGGATTGCACAACCAGCGCAGAATCGATATGCATCTCTGGATAGACGTGATTGCGAATAAAGAATCGCTTGAGCTCATGGATCGCTTCTTCCCCAGCGGTCTTCAGTATCACAGGTTCGACACTGAAATCCTGTTCGAAGGTATCCAACCGGGCCACATACAGCACAGTCTCCAAGCCTCGCCTCATCTGGTCCGCTTCCTCCCGAATGCTTACGAGCCGAGGATCATCATCTTCCTGACCTTCCACGGTCAACTCAATAACGGATAACGGTGTCTTCATCTGATGGACCCACTGGTTCATGAATGTCAGATATTCTTGCTGCCGTTGTTCCAGCCGATGGAGATGAGCATGGTACTGTCCGTATTGTGAATCCAGCAGCTTTTCCAGCGCCAGTGATAAAGGACTTGTTTCGTTCAATGGTACAAATTCCTTCAGCGAATCCATCGACCGTGACATCCGGGTATAAAAGGAGCGATGTGAATAATAACGATACACCAAATATCCGATGTATAAAAATAATCCCAACGCTACGGCATAAGCAGCCGTGACCCAATCGTTGTAACCGTCATACCAGAACACTGCAACAACGGTGAACAAGATGGCAACAACCCAGCACGTTAAAGCGAGATGTTCTCGTATAAACAATCTCATGATGGTGAAGAGGCCTTCCAGGTATTGTTCAATCGGTAACCCGAACCTCTGACCGTTTCCAGTGCGTCCGTAATACCAAGTTCGGCTAATCGTTTACGCACCCGAGTAACGTTTACGCTGAGTGTATTGTCATCCACAAAAGAGTCATCCCACAGCTTCTCCAAGATTGTCTCTCTGCTCACCAGCTTGGGACTGCGGCGGAGTAACGTTTCCAGCAGAATCGTTTCCTTCTTCGTCAGCTGTACTTTGCGATCACCAAGCTGAATCTCCAGTCTTTCCAAGTACACGACCAAACCGTCCAGTTCCACCTTGCGTTCTTCATCACGAGCAGCATAGTCCCCATATACCCGGCGTAGCTGACTTCGAATTTTTGCTATAACAATCTCATGCTCAAATGGCTTCGTAATATAATCATCCGCCCCGTTCTCCAGTGCCATGACCTGATCCATCTTCCCACTCCGTGCGGAGATAAACAAAATGGGGCATGTAGACAGCGTACGAATCTGGCGGCACCAATAGAAACCATCGTAACTGGGCAAGTTGATATCCAGAAGTACCACATGTGGCTGTACCTGCTCAAACTGTTGCACAATCATCTCAAAATCCTCGACCAGTACGGCCCGGTCCCCGTAGCGTTCAATATGTGATTTTAATAATCCCGCAATCTTGGGATCGTCCTCTATTATCATAATGGTATACATTATTGGATCTCACCTCTGGCAAAATCATAACACAGGATTTATTATCTAGCATCGATTTGCTTACGCCAATCCACAATATCTGCATTCAATTGCTTCAGGTCTCCGGAAGCTTTCTGATCATCGGATAACTTGTATTGTTGCTTCAATGCCAGGATACGATATACACTTTCATCAATTCGGGACTCGGTGATTTTGCCTGACTTTACTGCACTTATTAGCGTATCAAAAATCGTCTTGGCACTCTCATAACTGTGAGCTACCAACAGAATGTCACTTCCTGCTTTAACAGTTGCTAGGGTTGCCTGGTCTAACTTGTAGTTCTTCGCGATTGCACCCATACTCAGGTCATCTGTGATGACGACACCATCATAATTGAACTTCCCGCGCAAATGTTCACCTATAATGACATCCGATAAGGAAGCCGGATGATCCGGGTCCAGCTTCGGGAACAAAATGTGTGCAACCATGACCGCCTCTACCTGCTCCTTCACTGCGGCCTGGAACGGAATCCATTCAAGCTCGGCCAGTTGTTTTTCCGTTTTATTCACGACAGGGAGATCGAGATGGGAGTCCACGGACGTATCACCATGACCCGGAAAATGTTTCACTACCGGAATAATGCCTTCATTACGTAGTCCCTTCATCTCTGCAATCCCCATACGTGACACCAGTTCTGCCGAGCTGCCGAATGAACGATCTCCAATCACCGGGTTCTTCGGGTTACTATTCACATCCAACACAGGAGCAAAGTCCACATTAAAACCCGCAAGCTGAACTTGTCTGGCCAGTAATTCGCCCATCGTTTCAGCAAGCGCGCTATCTTTCGTCTCCCCTACTTTTCTACTGGAAGGAATGGATTCCACCGTCTCCGGCATACGGCTCACTTTGCCGCCCTCCTGATCCACACTCATGAAGATCGGTACCGGGTTGGACTGATTCGCTTCCTTGATGGATTGTACAAAATTGGCTGTTCCCTCGAGTGTCGATACATTGTTGGCATAGAAAATAATGCCCCCTACCTTTTGATCGGTAATCATCTGTTTGGCTTGATCATCCAACGTTGTCCCTTGAACACCGGCCAGTATCATCTGTCCAATCTTCTCTTCTAACGTTAATGAACTAAGTTGCTCCTGCACCGGATCGACTTCTTCTTGCGGTTCCTCTGGTACTTCTTCCTGCGGTGGCGCGGTATTCTGCTCCGGCGATGAGGAAGATTGCCCTGAGTTTGAGCCAGCGTTCGATCCGGTATTCGAGTCCGTCGCGGAGGAAGGTTTCTGTGCTTGGCCGCATGCCGATAAAAGCAGAACGATCCCCAGCAGAAGACACATCATATGCAATGGTTTTCTCCATTTATTGTTCGAGTTGTACCTATAGTTGTGCAAGGATATTCATCCTCCTTATGTAATGTCATCTTGGCAACCCTTGGGTTCAGGCCTAACCTTATCATAAGGTGGTGGATTTTCAAAATGAGCGCTTCTGAGGATTGAATCGTTGTTCAGACACTTAAGCGGTAAAAAAAGTGGTTGCACTGGAACCTGAGATGTGGAACTTAATGGTGTTGTGACTAGGCGCGTGTGCGATGTATGTGGAGAATAAAAAGGAGTAACGGTGCAGAAAACGATTTTCTATTGTGAATTTTTCATATGTTGAAATTATTAGTATAGACAAATCGAAAAGCCGCCCAAAGGCGGCCTATTTGTTCGTTTTTGTTTTACTTTTCGTTGTAAATCGTTGCCGTTCAGTGTTAGTTCACCTTTCACCAAACGTTATTAGGCTTCTATTAATGGAGTGTTTGCAACACTTCCGTTGTAAATGGAATGATTTCGGATATGCGATCTTCACGAACTTTGGCAGGCCATTCGGGATCACTAAGCAGAACACGACCCAAGGCGATCAAGTCAAATTCATTGTTCTCCAACTTCTCATTTAATTGATCCAAATGGGCATCACCTGTTCCCTGGTTCTCGGTTGCTCTGTCTACGAATTCCGCTTCAAGACCTACCGATCCAACTGAAATAGCTGGTTTACCCGTTATTTTTTGCGTCCAACCCGCAAGATTCAGCTCAGATCCTTCGAATTCCGGTAACCAGAACCGGCGTGTAGAGCAATGGAATATATCCACGCCAGCAGCACTAAGCGGGGTCAAGAATTGCTCCAATTGTTCTGGCGTCTCCACCAGACGTGCCTCATAATTCCCCATCTTCCATTGGGAGAACCGGAGCACAATTGGGAAATCAGGACCAACCGCCGCACGACAAGCTTCAATCACTTCAACCGCAAATTGGGTTCGCCGTACCAAATCACCACCATAATTGTCGGTCCGTCGATTCGTCTGCTCCCAGAAGAATTGGTCAATCAGGTATCCATGGGCTCCGTGCAGTTCAATGCCGTCAAACCCGATTCGCTGTGCATCCGCTGCCGCTTGGGCAAATGCCTGTACAAGACCTTGAATCTCCTCTTCCATTAATGGTTCACGTGATGGTTCACCTGCCATGCTAACCCCTGACGGACTTACAGGCTCAGCTTCTGCGTTAGGCAAGTCACCGGAACGACGTGCTGTACCCACATGCCACAATTGTGGCATGATTTTGCCACCCGCTTCATGTACTGCTTTCACTACATTAGCCCATCCTTGCAATGAATCTTCACCATGGAATAATGGAATACTCGCTCCACTAACCGAAGATGGATGATTAATGCCTGTACCTTCCGTTATGATGAGCCCCACTCCACCTGCTGCTCTGCGACGATAGTATTCAGCAACTTCTGGTCCAGGTACGCCCTCTGGTGAGAATCCGCGAGTCATGGGTGCCATAACGATTCGATTAGACAATGTTAGCTTGTCCGAGGTGAAAGGTTTGAATAATGCTGAAGGTACGTTCATAGTACATTGCTCCTTTGCAATTGGAAGTGTGGAACTCCGCATCCACATGAAATGCGACATGCTTTTGTATATTGTAACACGTGTAATCCAGTTGACTGGTTTAGGATTATTTCTCTATCCATTTTATAGTTTCTTAATTTTATTTTCAAATTTTCGAAGTTGGGCGTTCAAACTACTCTTATAGAAAAAAAGAAAGCTACCTTACGGCAGCCTCTGTTTGAACACACTACCACAGCAATCCGTCCTGCGATCTACGATACAACAGGTATTTTCCCGGTCACCAATAATGTGGATGTAGCATAGTATATAATCCATAATCTTCCTTCCAATTTAATTAGCATTCACGGGGATATCACTGCGATTCACTCGAAGCAATTTCCCTGATGAAGTCGATAACACATCCGGATCCGTACCCAGACCAAAGTAGAAGTCACCCTCGTTCTCTTCGAAAGACTTGGCATAAGTGTCCTGATTAAAACGTAAAATCTCATTCCATGTGGTCAGATCCGTTGATTGGTAGACCCGATTGATATACAGATTGGCACTTTGGCGAGTATACGTAAGCACATATACCTTGCCTTCACGCAACAGCACATCGGTTGGGAGCGCCTTGGTATCCGGGAGATTAACTCGCCTTGCCTGATTGATGTCGGTCATGACATTCAAAGATTTGGGCAGCAGCTGCCCATCATTAAACACGCCACCTGCTATATAGAGCAACTTGTTATTGAAGTTAACATTTTTGCCTATTTTATTATAAGGAATCGTGCCCGTTTGATAGGTTATTCCAGGCAGCATTTTGTTACCATAGATGACAACATCCCGTTTCTCAAGATTTTCATTAATCTCCAAAATATTAGTTTTGTCATTCCATATTTTATTGGCAGGATACATCATGCCAGATGCATATAACTTGCCATTAAGATGGAACATGGTATAAGCCCGGAAACCAAACGTATTAATAGTCGCATATTTTTGCCAAGTTTCACCTTCATTATGAGAGATTAGAATGGTTGGTTTGGACTCTGTACCCAGCGCGGCAAACATCTTGCCCTGATAAGATGCCAAATCGTATACGTGTACACCCAGCGGCAGATTGCGATATTTGGTCCACACCTCTCCATCCAGACGATAGAAGTTGCCCAGTTCCCACTGTTCACTATCAGAATCATTGCCAGGAATATATAACTTGTCGTTTAGTACTCTGTAGATATCAATCTGTTCCTCATCCACATACATCTTCGTTGATGGCAAGATGCCCGGGTTGCTGTTCGTCACCGACTGGGTCTTGAATTTTGCATTCGCTGTATCATAATAAATGACTGGAATAGGGCCTGAATTAGGAGCTACGCCCAGATTGCTACTATTTCCGTGGCCCAAATATATCTTGCCGTTGTACAGTTGCATGTCCCAGACGTTATTAGCATATGGTGTTTTGGTAAAAGGTCTGCCTAGCAGTTCGATCTTCGATGTTACATCCGCTGAACTGATCGGTGCATTCGACACCTTGGCAAGCCCACGTTCCGTCGCAGGGGGTTGACTCGTTGAGGTGGTGTTTTTCGGCTTGGAGTTCCCCATAAGCATCCAGCTCATTCCTGCGACAATGGTCAAAATTACGGCTGTCCATTTTGTATGTCTCTGCATGTCCGCTTCCTCCTTCATTTTTTCATCATCATTACCTTCACACCAAGATGATACAATTTGTATCTTTTTATACTATGTAAAACCACCCGCACATGCAACAAATTTCGCCCTATTTATACAAAAAAAGTAGACAATCACATCTGTTGATGTGCTGTCTACTTGTTCTTAATGTCTGTGATTTCTATTCAGCTTTTACCAAAATCTTAACCTGATTTTTCTCTTTCAACAGTGCTTCAAATCCATGCTCTACCACTTCATCCAACGAAATTCGTTTGGTCACCAGCTTGTCAGCCGGGAAGAAACCTTTATCCATCAGACTGATAACAGCCGGGAACACATCGCGATAACCAATAATGCCATTAACTGTACGTTCTTTCATGACAATTGAGTTCGGGTGAATCGGCGCTTCCTGTTCAAAAATACTGACGATCATCAACTCTCCACCAATACGTGTCGAATCGATGGCTTGTTGCAGAACACGTGGAACACCGGTTACTTCATAAGCTACGTTAACGCCACCTTGTGTACGTTGATGGATCTCTTCCACGACATTAAACTGCGTTGGATCAATCACAATGGCACCGAGCTCTTCGGCTTTTGCTTTCCGTTCATCCGATAACTCCACTACATAAATATCCGATGCTCCCGAAGCTTTAAGCGCTTCGATGACCAGTAACCCGATTGGGCCTGCGCCAAACACGGCTGCCGTATCTCCCACTTTCAGCTTGCTTTGGCGCACAGCGTGAAGTGCTACAGCTGAAGGTTCAACCAACGCACCTTGCTCATACGAGATTGAATCCGGAATGGCATGTACCATGTTTTCTGCAGCAGTTACATACTCGGAGAATCCTCCTCCGCCTCCAGCGAGTCCAAGGAAACCCATCTGATCGCACAGATTGTATCTGCCCTGTTTACAAGCTTCGCAGTGTCCACATGCATAGATGGGTTCTACCACAACACGATCGCCCGCCTTGAAACGTGTAACACCTTCCCCTACTTCAACCACCTGTCCTGAGAATTCATGCCCCATAACTATAGGAGCTTGTTCCCCTGTTAACGGATGCGGTGCTTGAGCGGGAATGAAGATTGGACCTGCTGTGTACTCGTGCAAATCACTGCCGCAGATACCGCACCATTCCACTTTTATTTTGACCTTTCCTTCTTCAGGGTGAGGTTCATTAATATTTTCGAGACGTAAATCTTTGACTCCATGCCAACGTAATGCTTTCATTCATTTCATCTCCCAGATCATAATTTGTGATATAATCGGAAACGTTTCCGTAAATTAAATATGTCACATTTTAGATACGCTGTCAAACATATTTCTCCACTAATATGTCTATTTCGTGATCATATCGAGTTCACTTTAGAATGCTTATACTTTAATTCAAGTGATCTTAGCGGTATTACAAACGATGTAATCCTTGTTATTAACATATATTATGGCAAATATTATTGTTGATCCATTGAAATTTAATCAGGCCTGGCCATAAATCTGGCCCTTTCACGGGATAGTTCATTGTTCAAATGTTATAATCAAGTTATATAACTATCGTGAAGTTCATACATATTCCTAATAATTCGGAATCGTTTCCGATAAAGTGAGGTAACCGTACATTGAGGAAAGAACAGAAACTTACGATCAAGGACGTTGCAGAGCGTGCCGGCGTGGGCATCGCTACCGTATCCCGGGCCATTAACAATTCAGAAGGTATCAGCAGTAAAACACGAGATAAAGTGATGCTGGCCATTGAAGAACTGGGGTTTGTACCCAACACCTCGGCACAGAGTCTGAAAATCCGGCAAACGCACCAGATCGCGCTTGTTGTACCCGACATACGTAACGCCATCATTCCGGAAATCTCCTGGTCTGTAGAGCAAACGGCGAAGCAGCATGGGTACCATGTCGTGCAGATCAATACGGCAGGCAATGCCAGAACGGAGCTTGAAACCATTCGTAATGTAAAAAAATTGCATGTGGACGGACTAATCTTCATGCCTCTGGCGTACCCCAAAACGTTACCCGGACTGATTGATAAAGCGCCGCTCCCTATCTCCATGATTAATTACGGCAAAAAACTGGAACCGGGCATGAAAGCGGATATCGTCTCTCTCTCTCAACCTGAAGGAAAATTGGTAATGGAACATCTGTTCAAGATCGGTCGAACTCGAATTGCATATGCGGGAGCACCGAAGGACATTATTGAAGAACGCTTTCGTGCGTATGAGCAAGCCGTAGGCCATGTGGACATTTCTCTCGTCTACTTTGGTGAGGACTTTTCATTGAATACAGGTGCCAATGCTGCAGATTATTTTTACGGACTTACGCATATGCCAGATGCCGTCTATGCCATTAATGATATGGTTGCCATCGGATTGGTTAATCGGTTCAAGGAGTTAGGGGTTCGTGTACCTGAAGATGTGGCTGTTGTGGGTGTGGATAACAATCAATGGACAACCGTCACGTCTCCTCAGATTAGTTCCGTGTCCATTATGGGCGAAGAAGTCGCCAGACTTGCTACTGAGCTGTTGTTAAAACGAATTCGGGAGATGAATACGACCGATTACGAACACATCCAATTTGAACCGCGCTTAATCGTTCGTGAATCAAGCGTCGCCATGATTCATTCCTCCCAGCGAGGACAACACAGTTAAATTTGGTGAGGGGTATGGGCATTAGGATAGAATATATTTTACGGCTATCCCTTTATTTGTCCTGCTACACAGATATACTAAAAAGGTGTTGCTCAGGTCTAACTCTTTCCTGGCAGCACCTTATTTGTCGTTGATTCTATATAACTATAGCAGAGTCATACTCCGCATACGTTCATTCTAAGAAAGCAGTTGTCTGATCGGTGTTCCCTTCAGGAACATCGCTATATTCTCTACGGTATGATTATAATAGATCTCATAATTGCCACGAGTCACATAACCCAGATGCGGTGTGGCCAGAACGTTGGGCAATGTTCGCATCACATGGTTAACGGGTAGCGGTTCCTGCTCATATACATCCAGACCTGCACCAGCAATCACACCACGCTGCAATGCCTCCACCATAGCTTCCTGATCAACAATGCCCGCTCGCGACGTATTGATGAGTAGCGCACTCGATTTCATTAGTTGAAATTCGGCTTGTCCGATCAGATTCCGCGTACGATCACTCAATACCAGATGAATGGATACGATGTCGCTCTGTGCAAGCAATTGCTCCTTGGTCTCGGACCAGATGACACCATGTTTTTCGGCTTTCTCTTGTGTCAGATTCTCGCTCCAGGCCATCACATTCATGCCAAATGCTTGTGCGATCTCAGCCATGCGAGTACCTATCTTGCCCAAACCAAGCAATCCAAGTGTTCTCCCATGCAGATCCAATCCTACTGTGCTCTGCCAGTTTCGATTAGAGCGAAGTGCATTATTTTCTGTAACCAGTTGTCTGGACAGCCCCAGAATCAGTGCCCATGTAAGCTCCGTCGGCGGATTAGAGCTTCCCTCAGTTCCACACACAATGATCCCGTTCTGCTCTGCAGCCTTGAGATCTATCGACGCGTTGCGCATACCACTTGTAATCAGAAGTTTTAGCTTAGGGAGCTGCGAAATGACCTTCTCTGGAAACGGTGTACGTTCCCGCATCAGGACTACAATATCAAAATCCTGCAATTCCTGAATGACTTTTTCTTCCGAGCCCATATAGTTGTTGAATGTCTGAATCTCCACCTGATCCATCAACGGCCCCCAGTCCGCCGACGTCAGCGCAACGTTCTGATAATCATCCAAAACGGCACAACGCAACTTCGTATTCATTTCTGATCTCCTCCTATATCTGCTCAATTCTTGTATATATTGTAGCAACTCCGCATCACTTTAAACAGAATAAATCCCTATTACTGCAGCAAAGACAGCGTAACCTGGATGCTCTGCACTACAAATAAGCGGTCTGGTCCTGATTTCATCAGTACAGTCAGTCCAATCATGGATACTACCAGGGACTGTGCGACCGCACTCGCGTTCATGTCAGTAGACAACTCCCCGCTCTGTTGCCCTCGTTCTATCGTTTCTTTGAAAAGAACACCCAGGTACATCTGATGCTCCCGTGTAAGGATAGCGAATTTGGGATCATGTGGAGCCAGCTCAACCATCGTATTAATGCAAAAACAGCCGTGACTAGGCTCGGTCACAATCCCCTCTGCTCCAATATGTTCAAACAATCCACGAAAGGCTTCCCGCACGGAGGAGCCCTGTTGAAGTCTGGCTCTGACTTGAGCCGCGTGCTGAGTGGTATACCTGCGAAGTGCTGTTTCGAATAATTCCTTTTTATCGCCAAAAGCCGCGTACAGACTGGGACGTTGTATGCCCATTGCGGTCGTCAAGTCATTTAAAGATGCCGCTTCGAACCCTTTGTCCCAAAACGTATGCATCGCTGCATCAAGTGCTTTATCCGTATCGAATTCCCGTTGTCTAACCATACAATTCACCTCTTTATGTATCGATCAGTATGTTTATATATTTTAACCTCATAACAATGGATAAGTCAAAGATCACTCATTTAAAATTATTAAAATTAAGTAAACTCCTCCATAAAGCGTTTTTAACCAAATTGAAAATCTCAGCCATTTCTCTGTTGACAGAATTCACGCAAATAAAGTATGGTTATCCCGAAACATAACATACCAATCAGTACAGAATAGAAAGGTGACATCCATTTATGCAAACTTCTTCTCCAGATGCACAATTATCCAATAAGGATCGTCCTGCCATGTCACGGTTAGTTGCTCTTCTTTTTGCCGTGTGCAGCGGACTTGCGGTCGCCAATATCTATTATGCTCAGCCTTTGCTGGACTCCATTGCTCATGAGTTTGGCCTCTCTCCATCATCCATAGGGATTGTCATCACAGTGACTCAAATATGTTATGCCTTGGGGCTGTTCCTTCTTGTTCCCCTTGGTGACCTCTTAAATCGTCGCAAGCTGATCATCATTCAAATGCTCTTATCCGTGCTTGCACTGGTTCTCGTAGGAACCGCACAATCCAGCTCACTTTTATTCACGGGCATGGCTGTCGTAGGTCTACTCGCGGTCATTACGCAAACGCTCGTTGCCTTTGCTGCACACTTGGCAGCCCCTTCCGAACGTGGTCGCATTGTCGGGTTGGTAACCAGCGGGATCGTCATTGGCATTCTACTTGCACGAACGGTTGCAGGTACGCTGAACGATTGGTTCGGGTGGAGATCGGTATATCTCTTCTCCGCCAGCCTTACATTACTCGGAATTGTCGCCTTATTTTTTGTTCTCCCAAGGCAACAATCCCCACAAGTAAAACAAAGCTACTTCCAATTACTCGGTTCCGTCTTGCAACTGTACCGTGAGTTGCGTGTGTTAAGAGTACGAGGTGTGCTGGCCATGCTGATTTTTACAGCCTTCAGCATCTTATGGACTTCCATGGTTCTGCCACTAAGTAGCCCTCCACTGTCCCTGTCTCATACAGTCATAGGTGCATTCGGTCTCGCAGGAGCGGCGGGAGCATTGGCTGCTGCCCGTGCAGGTAAACTTGCCGACCGGGGCCTTGGGCAGAAAACAACCGGTGTCGCTCTTGTCATTCTGCTCTTGTCCTGGCTACCCATCGGTTATGTCCATCATTCTCTCTGGTTTCTGATCCTGGGTGTTATCCTGCTCGATCTCGCCGTGCAGGCCGTACATGTTACCAACCAGAGCCTGATCTACGAAGTTCGTCCCGAAGCGCAGAGCCGCCTGACGGCAGCTTATATGATCTTTTATTCCATCGGCAGTGCAACCGGCTCCATCGTTTCTACCCAAGTGTATGCATGGGCGGGCTGGACAGCCGTTTGCTGGTTAGGTGCTGGCGTTAGTGCAACAGCCCTTGTATTCTGGATGATCGATCGTTATATGCATCGGAATCTCGATCGTTGAATTAGTCCAGTTTATTCCACACCACAATAAAGAGGGTTGCCAACGGACCAAATAACAGGGAAATCAGAAACCAGTTCCGACCACTTCTGTTTTTTCCCTGAGCCAGTCCGGCATTAATCAAGGCAAGTGTGCCCCAACCTACAAAATATTCATTTTCCATCAAATGTCTTCTCTCCTCTATCCATTCAATTCTGGCTACTGCTCAAGCATATCTTTGAGCTTACGATTACGATCCTCTAGAAATGCCTGCATGTATCTCTTCAGCACAAGTCGCTCCGTTGCCCATCCCAGCAATCCAAGTGGAGCTTCGAATCGAAGTGTGTCTCTCATGCAAGTTATCTGATCCCCAATTACGCTGAAATGATGTTCATGTCGCATGCTCTTGAAAGCCCCTTTCTCCATCTGATCCACAAAGAGGAAAGGTCGTTCAAACTGCACAATTCGGGACTTCAACTTCTGCCTGACTCCAAAATGAGTAGCCCGAAATGTAACGGTATCCCCTGCTCCAATTCTTCCTGTGGTTACTCCTGCAACTGCTCGCTCTCTTGTATGTTGCCAGACGGTCTGAGTATGTACATCAATATCCCCGGCATAGTCAAAGCATCGTTCAATCGAGGCATGTATCGTAATCTCGGTTGTCACTTCAATCATAGCGATCGCTCCTTGGCAGGAAAATAAGGTCTTTGCAAAGTATACGCTTGCTTCCTTGGTCGAACAACACATCTAGGATGATATAACAAAAAAACGGGTCCCCTGTCTTCTTACAGGAGGCCCGTTCTCAATATAAGTAAGGAATACAGATCATATTTAGATTAAATAAGCAATTCATCAATGGCAAGCGTACGCTCTTTGGAGAGATCGCGATATTCTTCAGACTCCACTTTGATGAGTGGTTTGAAAATATCGGACGTATTGTTCATGACAATAACACCTTTTTCTCCATTGCTGAGCAGTACCTGTTTCCCGATGAAATTAGGAAGCAAATGTTGCATCAATGCCTGAACCGGTTTTTCATTCAGTTTACCAAATCCCATTCCATAGATATCTCTAAGGTTGTTGATCAGGTTTGGATTGCTTCCTCCGTGGTTCCCGGATCTCATGCCTATATAGATATCCGCTACAGATACAATCTGTGTATATGGATGAATTTCACTTTTCTCAAGTTGCATCGGATAACCCGACCCATCTTCCCGCTCGTGATGTTGCAGAGCAACCAGTGCTGTCGCTTCATCCGTCATCGAATTTTTGATAATTTCATGGCCATATATGGTGTGACGCCGCATTTCAAGCTGCTCATCCGCCGTCAATGGTTCTGTTTTGTTCCGAATCCGGTGGGAAACTTTGCACTTTCCAATGTCATGCAGATAACCACCGCGACTAATCTGATAACTCTCCTTCTGAGAATATCCAAGCCAATTCGCGAGGTAGAATGACAACAATCCTACCTGGATTGAATGTGTATAGTTATTGACGTCATCCCGCTCCAGCATCATCAGGAGATGAACGACATCTTTCTGCTCATCCAGTCCTTCAACCATCGGTTGCAGTGCATCATCCACCATGGTGGCGTTGAACTTGCCAACGGTCAGAGCTTCGAGAAAAGCATTTTGATAATTATGTACAGTCTGAATAAATTGGGACTTCAGCTCTTCTTCAGGCGGTTCTTCCTTCGTAGTTATCCCCGAAGCATGCTTTGCGGCTGCTGCAAAAAATTCTGCTTCAGTGATTTCCTCTTCGCGTGATTCAATATCTACATAATCTACACGGTGCTGCATAAGCAAGGTGATATCCTCACCTTTGATCACAGTTCCCTTCCCGAGAACGTGTAATCCTGCATCGCTGAATGTATCCGCAGTTAGACGGTCTCCGTCTTGCAGGTTCATAATATGGATTCTCAAATCGGTATTCCCCCTGAACAATTCATTATAGTAACAGCACCCAACGGAACGGGGCCACAAAAATACCTATACTTCTTTATATCGTTATAATTCTTCATTTCATACATAGTTCAAACGACCTTAATCACAATGGTAAATACGAACGCCTAAGACTTTATCCTCACTCCAACATCCAAATTAGTCCCGGTTTTAAACTTTTACACACTTTTGTGCCTCATTGCCGTATCAGAGTAAGCCAAAGAAGTTCAAACGCTCCGTTTGAACTTCTTCAAGACATCTCAAATTAGATTTTGATCGAACCCAGACTAGCACCTTTAACAAAAAATCGTTCAATGCTCTTCTCGACCGAAGCATCGGGAATCAGCGGTGGTGCCTGATGGGGTTTGGTACGCGCATCAATAATAACCTGATCACAGCCCCAATGCTTGTGATCATATCCGTTATTAACCCCATACATATCATGTGAAGGGTTGCTTCGAGTAAAGGTTGCCCATAAGAAGTTGCTGAGGTTAGCACTCAGGAACGAACTGTCGTCACATAGAATGATCATCGGACACGAGTCCAGACCTCCCTGTTCTTTCAATAGAGACGTGAATGCTTGCATCTCCTGTGCTGTATCCGCATAACTCGTAAAGGCCGATGTCTGGATCGAAACGATACCCGGCATGATGAGCTGTGGATTCTCATAACCACGAATGTTTTTCAAAGACTCTGGCACTTCCGAACACAGCTCCCGAATCTTGTCGCCATACGCTGCAAAAACGACCTTGCTTCCGCTGTTCAGTCCTGTACCCGAATAATCGAGTGTATCAATCGTTGTATGGGTATGGAAATGAATATCCCGCTGCATATCCATACGCTCCAAGATATAGGTCAGGAATTCAACTTCCTTGTGGGTATCCAGAGGTTGCTGATCCTCAGCAGTAATAAACAGGTACTTCGCAAGACTGAGCTGACCCGTACCCAAAATACGATTGGCAATCGTAAGCAACTCTGTCGGCTGCTTCACCGCCTGATACGGCGTGTAACGTTCACTGCCGATGGCAAACAGTAATGGATGGACCCCTGCCGCATCGACCGCATGCACTTCTTTGACACCTGGAATCTCCTGTTTGATCGCGTCTCCAGTAATCTCATGAATCAAATCACCAAACGCCGTATCCTCTTGCGGTGGACGACCAACAACCGTAAACGGCCAGATGGCATTAGGTTTGGCATAGACTTTATGCACACGCATTAACGGGAATTCATGTGTCAGACTGTAATAACCCAGATGATCACCAAACGGACCTTCGGGCTTTGTCTCGCCTGGATAGATATCACCTGTGATGACAAAATCGGCATCATTACTGATGCAATATCCGTCCTTGTAACTGTACCGGAAGCGACGTCCAGCGAGCAGGCCAGCAAATGTCATCTCACTAAGTCCTTCAGGCAAAGGCATAACCGCTGAAAGTGTATGTGCAGGTGGACCCCCAATGAAAATACTCACTTTCAGTGGTTCTCCCTTTTTGACAGCTTTGGCTTGATGTATACCAATTCCGCGATGAATCTGATAGTGTAACCCTATTTCCTTGTTCATTTCAAAATCATTGCCATCCAGTTGAACCCGGTACATCCCCAAGTTTGAATTCATGATTCCTGGTTTGTCCGGATCTTCCGAATAAACCTGTGGTAACGTCACAAATGCCCCACCGTCCATAGGCCAGTGTTTGATGAGTGGCAAGTCCGAGATTTGAATCTCTTGCGCGGACACCGGCAGGCTTATAGATTTCTGTTTTGGCAGCGCCTGCCACGCAGCAAGACCTGTACGGACATGCTGAAATGGCGTCTTAAGCGCCTTCATGGGATCGTCACGAACAGCCATGACCCGTTGTACGCCTTCCAGCGTACCGCGGAACATGAACTTGCTTCGTTCCACCGTGCCGAACAGATTGGATACGGCCTGGAACTTTGAGCCTTTTACATTTTCGAATAACAACGCCGGACCTTTAGCCTCGTGCACTTTCATGTGGATCGCTGCCATCTCAAGATGAGGATCAACCTCTTCTTTGACCCGAATCAAATGACCGTGCTGCTCCAGATCGTTAATACAATCTTCCATATTGCGATATTTCATTGGATGGCTCCATTCTCTGTATGATAAATTGATTAAGTTCATAGATTCACATAACGTCTCTTCTATTTTATCAAATGATCCACTGCTAAACAAAACTATATGTGAAATTTTGTCGCAAATACAGATATCAAAAAAAAAGCAATCTGGCAGCAATCTGAATCCTGAACGCACAGGGACCGATTGTTTCCATATTGCTCTCTCTGTTCTGGCTTGCCTTAAGGTGTAATGGTCGATCTGGGGATCGTGACAATAAACTGTGTGCCTTTACCCATTTCGCTCTCTACATCAATTGTACATTGATGCAATTTCAAGATTTTAATGACAATGGACAACCCTAATCCATTCCCTCGAAGCGAGCTGCTTCGCGCTTTGTCCACCATGTAGAATCGATCAAAGATATACGGGAGAGCTTCCTCAGGTATTCCTTGTCCAGAATCTCTAATCAATACCTTCACAAATGAAGATGACGTCTCAATTTCGACATGAATGATACCCTGTGGACCGGTGTATTTGATCGCATTGTTTATTAAATTTTGCCAGACCTGATCAAACAAATCTTTGTCCACTGTGATCTCGCAGGGCAACAAATCCAATTCGATCTGTATGTCCTTCTGAGCCCACTGCGGCTCTGCCAGTAAGATCGCCCTTCTTAATTGTTCATCTACCTGGAATGTGGTGAAATGAACCGGATGATGCTCTGAATCCAGCGAGGCTAGCCGAAGCAGATTATCACTGAGCCTCGATAAGCGCAGCGTTTCTTCATATATAATATCCAAATGCTCTTTCTGCTCTTCTAATGGAATAACACCATCTTGTAGTGCTCTGGTGAATCCTCTAATTGATGTGAGCGGAGATTGCATTTCATGAGAGACGTTGCTGACAAAGTCATCACGAACCGAATCGATTTTTTGCAACTCACTGGCCATATGATTAAAGCTCTCCATCAGTTCGCCAAACTCATCCTGATTATTATGTTTCAAGCGGACCGACAGGTCACCTGATGACATCTCCTTCGCCGCAACCGTTAATCTCTTAATCGGTTTCACAATATACCCGGACATGAACAGGATTAATAAGCTGCCAATGACCAGAACCGTTAACAGTGAGGTTAAGAGTGTGTTTCGCAGTGTATGAAAAAGAGAGGAGAAATCGCTTTGAATCAGAAATGTGCCGATCCCCTCGTTTGTTCCGGGAACACCTATGGTCGCGATTCCATCTTTACTGGACAGAAAAATGGCATCCGTTGTACCCGCCTCGAATAACGAATGCACTTTGTCCTCTGGCAAGGAAGATAACACTTCACTTTGTTCATTCACGGGAGTGATATTTAAGCCGTAGCGAGCAAAAATATCCAAGCTTGATTTCACTTTTTCCGGATCATCAATCAGGTTAATCAGTGTAGCGAGATCTTGAGCAAAAGTAACCATAAAACGATTCGGTGTCTTTTCCTGGGACCCGTTATTTATCATAAAGGAGAGAATTAAACTCACCAGAACAATCCCGATAAACGTAGCTACGATGCGAAGTCGCAGGCTTTTCCTAAACATTTTCATGCCCGCTCCAGCCGATAACCGAGTCCTCTTATCGTTGAGATCACTAACTCAGGAACATGTTCAAGACGTTCTCTTAACCGTTTGATATGTACATCAACTGTACGCTCATCTCCTTCGTAATCGATGCCCCATATGTCATCTATAAGCTGTGTGCGTGTGAATATTTTCCCTGGCGAACTCGCCAGAGAAAATAACAATTCACATTCCTTCTTTTTCAATTCGATAGATTGTCCATCCGCGATGACCATCAGGTTGCCCAAATCAATCGTAACACCGCTGATCTGAATCATGTTTGATGCACTTTTGTTATATCGTTTCAGTAACGATTTTACACGCAAGATTAACTCCACAGGATCAAATGGTTTAACCAGGTAATCGTCTGATCCTGCATTAAATCCTCTGACTTTGTCCTTGGATTCTCCCTTGGCAGTCACCATCAGGATGGGAATATCCAGATAAGACCGAATATCTTCCGTCAGTTCAATGCCGTCTATTCGCGGCATCATCACATCCACAATCGCCAGATCAACTTTTGTATGCGAGAAGATATCTAACGCTTCTTGACCGTCTGGTGCTTCCAGCACGGAAAATTGATTCTTTTCAAGATAGATTCGGATCAATTTGCGGATATGGGAATCATCGTCCACCACCAGAATTGTGTTCATGTAGCCATTATCCTTTCCAAAATTGATATTTATTCGTATCGTAAGGATTCCATCGGGTCCAGCTTCGCTGCTTTTGATGATGGCATCAAACCGGCAACGATACTAATCGTTGTACTTACCACGATCCCAAACAAGATATAATATCCCGAGAGATTAATGAGTTTAGCTCCAAACGCATTGTCCAAAAGAATGTTTAATACATAACTAATGATCACTGCAAAGATTACCGCAATAATACCACTAAATACGCCTAATAAGGCAGATTCGGAGAAGAATATTCGCTTGATATCTTTCTTTCTTGCTCCAATCGCTCGGAGAATTCCGATCTCCTTTGTCCGTTCCACGACACTAATATAGAGTACTACCAGTATCATAATACCGGATACGATCAACGAAATACCTGCAATACCCGCAAGTACAATGGAAGCCATACTTACATATGTGGTGATATTCTCCATGACCTTGGCCATTTGGGAGCCTGCGAAACCAGCGTCTACAGCAGCTTCATTGATATCATTTACATATTTCATATCGGTTGCATAGGCGTTAACTTGAATTGGCCCAATCGTTATTCCTTCGTCCGCATACATTTGCTCCAGCGTCTCTGATGAAATGTACCCCGGGGATTGTTGCATTGGAGATTGCGGATCTGCCGCTTCGTAGATCCCTGAGATTGTTACTTCTTTCTCCAAAGTCACTGGTTTATTATTACTATCCATCTCATTGATATATAAAAACACGGACTTGCCGATCATGGTTTCAGCTTGATCATCTCTGCTTAATTGTTTCGCTGTATCGAGAGGTAACAGCATCTGATTTTCTACCGGCAGAACACCAGTTGTCATCAGTGCTGGATCAAAAGCATCCGTTAACGTTGTTAACTGTGTGAGTCCTACACTTTGTTTTTCATTCACCATAGTCGATTGGCCTGTAATGGTCGTAATTGTCTCTACATGATCCACATTAGGAAAATTGCGAATCGTCTCAACATCAGCTTCGGTGAACGGTTCACCTGTTGCCATCAAGGCCTCGGGACCTTGCATATCCTTGGCTTCTTCACTCGGCTTTGTTATATCCACAAGCAAAGGGTCCATACTTGAATTGATTTCGTCATTCATATACGTCGTTATACCATTCCCCAAGGAGAGCATCAGCAGTACACTTAATATACCTATAGATCCACCCAAAGCGACCAGTACATTACGCTTGCCGTTGAGTTTCATATTTTTAAGTGCCATCTTGAATGAAGCAAGCAAGCTCAGGCTTCGGGAAGAATCCTGACCACTCTCGTAAACAGCCGTAGAAGGATCTTTCAGGTGAATATCGTCACTAATACGCCCCTCTTCAACCTTCACAATCCGTGTACCGGAGTCAGCGACTTTCTGCGAGTGAGTTACGGCAATCACCAGCATTCCCTTTTTGGCTATACTGTCGAGCAAAGCGAGGATTTGATCTCCGTTTTCCCTATCCAGAGCACCCGTCGGTTCATCTGCAAGAATAATATCCGGATTGTTGGATAACGCCCGTGCGATGGAAACGCGTTGCTTCTGACCGCCAGATAACTGGTTGGGACGTTTGTTCAGATGATCCTTCAGTCCCACCTCTGTCAATATATCAACAGCACGTTGGTTGCGATCCTTCTCATTGGTATCCGTCATTTGCATCGCAATCGTTACATTTTCGAGGACAGACAGATGCGGGATCAGATTGAAATTTTGAAAGACAAAGCCGATATTATTCTTCCGATAATCATCCATTTCCTTCTCTGTCATGGCACTTAAGTTCTTGCCACGAACAACGACGTCCCCTTCATAATCGGAGTCCATGCCACCAATGATATTCATCAGTGTCGACTTACCACAGCCAGATTCGCCGAGGATGGAGACAAATTCCCCTGTCTCAAAACTTAAGTTCAAACCGTGGAGTACCGGAACTCTTTCTTTTCCATATAAGGTGTATGATTTCTTCACATTTTTAACTTCTAGTATTTTCATATGGATCTCTTCCTCTCCTGATCATGCACGATATCTATCTATTTGATGTTCATATCGTAACAAATCAGTATGAACTGATAATGAACTGGACCATTGCACCTATAAGAGGTTGTTCGAAAGAACTATATACAAAAAAACACCTACAGCTTGCTTGAAACAAATCATTTCAAGTAGTGTAGGTGTCCAGAAATTTGATTAGATTAATCCCGCTTTTGCCAGCAGCCTTTTCACAATCGCTGCCGACTGCGCACGACTAATGTCTGCATCGGACATCAGTTTGCCATCAGTACCTTGTACCAGCTCTTGTTTAATCGCCGATGCAACTGGCTCTGTTGCCCAAGCCTGTACTTTAGCGCTATCGCTGTATGTGCTAAGCAGACTTGTTGTCTCTGACGCGTCGGCCTGTGCCAGACCGACCAGTTTCATCGCACGTGACACAATAGTCAGCGCTTCAGCACGAGAAATTTCGCTATTCGGACGGAAGCTGTCGTCAGCATAACCTGAGATTAGGCCGTAGGACACAGCCGTCTGAACCTCATCCTCATACCAGCTACCAGTCTTCACATCTGTGAACGACGCCGCTTCTGTACTGCGCGGGGAGTGCAGCCCCAAACCTCTTAACAGAACAGCCGTAAACTCTGCCCGTGTAATACTCCGGTCTGGCGCAAACACGTTCTCACCGGTACCTTGTACGATCAGACGAGATGCCAGATCCTGTACGTCATCCCGACTCCAGTGACTTGATACATCGCTGAAAGTTGCCGGATGATAGATCAGAGCGTAAGTGCTGTTCGTCAAGCTGTTAATAATAGCAGAATCTTGCACGTTACCTTTGATAACCTTTGTCGGTACATGCAGAAGGCTGCCATCTGGCTGAAGCACAACTCCTGTCGTGATCTTTGAACCATCGACACCTTCTGGCAAAGTAATGGAGCGCTCTACATAAGAGTTGAAACGATCTACATTAACTTGCTGTCCATTCCAGATCGCTTTTACTTCAAAATCAATCGGAGCTGCGATCACCGTTGTGTTCTCCAGCTTACCCGCTGCAGCCTGAATTGCTGTTTGTTTAGATGTGGCACTAGGCACAATAGCGATTTGGATTGTGATATCTTCCAATGGAACCGTGCTTCCGAATTGGTTCAGAATCTGATCCACCTGAATCTGGTTAGCTGGAAGTGTGTACGTACCGCTATCAGTCTGAATGACAACTTCGGCATTACTTCCTTCCATTGTTTTGACCAACTTGCCGTTCAGTTCACCAACGACCGCACCCTTGCCAGTACCTGTAATAGGCAGCAGAAGCGTTTTTAGTCCACTTCCAATCTGATTGATGACTTTGTCATTATCCACATGAACCGTGGTGGTAACCTGATTGTTTACCGTTGATGTGCTAGCCGTAGCAGACTGTTCCTGTTTCTGACCGTTCACATAGATGTCTACACCTTTAGTTACCGCCGGAGTCGATGGAACTGGGGTAACGACTGGTGAAGTTGGTGATACACTTCCTCCTCCTCCACCTGAAGAGTTACCAGGATTCGGTGTAGGTGTCGAACCAGAATTGTCGCCACCTGAATTTGCTGCTGTAATTGTGATTGTTCCACCAGACAACTGAGCACCACTATTGTGTTCTACATTTGTAAAATGCCAATGTTCTGAATCAGTTTGATCTACGGATAGCTGTTTCGTTCCAGGCGCCGCATTGCTTTTGGCTTTGATTTCCATATCAAATAATTGGGTTTCATCTACAATTGAGTGGTCACCCCCAGTAAAATCAACCCAGATGATCCGTACCCAGCCTTCCGCATTATTAATTTGGTACTGGAAGTCTGCTACACCATCTTCATTTGGGGATGTGCTGATGACGTTGACAGATTTAGGCGTGATCCGAACAATTTCCAGTGCAGACGTATCATAATCAATCTGCATATTATAAGCTTTCACCCCGAAATAGGACTTCTTCAATGCAACAGGAACATGAACCGTCTGCCCCGCCTGTACACTAACATTTGCAAACTGCACCTGTGATGGTTCTGCCGGTTCTGCTCCAGCTACATTTGGCAATATGAGTGAAGAGAGTAATGTCAGTGCGATCAGACCTGACATTGTTTTTCTGATTCTAGGACGTTTCTTTTTCGGTTGAAACATGTGATAGCCTCCATGTCTGTATCAATTGATAGATCGTATGGTAAAGATAGAAAATGTATTGTTATTCGTTATCTAAAATAAAAAATTGAATTAATCAAGGCGTTGTATTTTTTCTTTTCCAACAATGTATACTTTTCTAGGCTCCGTATTCGAGTCCCAAGTGGACTGAGTAATAACTTCGAGCACAAGATAATAACCTTCGTCCTCATCTTTAACGGTATACTTTGCTCCTGTTTCCCCCTCGATTGGCACCATATCTTCTCTCGAAGCTTCTGTTGCGCGGTACCACTGGTAAGAAGGAGTATTAATGTAATCATTGTAATCAATATCCATTATATAATGACTAAAGCCAATTTCATTTCCAATTAACATGGCATTCTTCAATTCACCATTTAGTACATACGGCGCATCATCTACTTGCTTAAAGGTCAACACATAGTCATTGTTTTTTCCACCAAGTGTTTTGCCTTTGTATCCTATTAACAAAGCATCCATGTCCCCCAGAGTGGGTTCCGTATTACGATCTACATCCATTCGGTTCATCTCTACATAAGAAAAGCTGCGGCGAGTCATCATGTTACGAATATAATTGAAAAGGTCTACGGCATCCAAAGAATTCACTTTTCCGTCTGCATTTACATCCCCTTTTTTACTAATGTAAAGTTCAATGTTATCCGTAACAGTCTCTGGTGCACCAGAGATCATATAATTCGCTTTCAATTCGATGTTGATTTTGCCGCTTTGGCGAGGAATAACCACCAATGTACTGACAGGCGTTATCATATTCTCATCCTGTCTCGTTTCTACATACGCCTCAGCGATGCTGTTATCACTTGAGCTGGCTGTAGGCGGGCTATACTCATCGGATCGAAATTGTGTACTTAGATTGATTCTGATGATATTATTGGTGGTTACCTCAATAGGCACTTCGGGTACAAAAGAAGGATTATCTTGTGCCGATGAATAACTTAACCAGTTAATTCCATCGTTAAGAACAGGTTGTGAAATCTTGATCTCTGGACCAATTGCTCCCGCATTGACCTGTGGAAGCGCTCCACCTATAGGCAACGCAATGCCCAGCCCGAGTGCAGTCAACATGCTTTTTTTCAATATCGGCTTAAGCCGTTTTTTGTTTTGTTTCCCCTTCAATTCATGTTCCTCCTCGTATACATTTCAAATTTGAACAACTACATGCTCAGTATAACGACCCATTCTGAACCGATTCTGAACAGGACCACAGAACTACTTCCAGTTGAAATTCGACAAAAAACGCCATGGAGTAAGCCTCCATAGCGTTTTGAACACAAATCATTTTCCAGTTTGGATCATATTCACCTAAAATTAAATTCCCTCAACAATCCTTTTGGCTCTAACCTTCACCTCACGGTAAAGTTCATCCTCATCAATCGTGAGCAGCTTTCTGCCTCTCATGAGGATCTGACCATTCACGATCGTGGTGTCCACGTCCGCCCCATTTACGCTGTAAGCCAGTAACGATTCTACCTCATGTACCGGTTGAAGATGTGGTTTCGCCAGATCGATCAGGATCAGATCAGCTTTGCACCCCACCTCAAGCATACCCACTTCATCCTGTAGACCAAGCAGACTAGCACTTCCACGTGTAGCCATGCTTAGTACGTCCTTGGCTGGCAAGCGAGTTGGGTCACCATAATCCAGCTTTTGCAGCCAGGTCGCGGCTTTGATCTCCTCGAACATATCCACGGTTGTGGCACTTCCCGCTCCATCCGTTCCGATTCCCACGTTAATTCCCTGGGCCAACATCTCGGTAATTGGAGCAATTCCACACCCCAGCTTCAGATTGCTGACTGGATTGTGTGCTACACCGCCGCGCATGCCCTTCAATCTGCCGATGTCCCTGCGATTGAGGTGCACACCATGTGCAAGCAACACATGTGCCTGTTCGAACATCCCCGCCTCTTCCAAATACTCTGTCGGTGTCATGCCATAGCGCTCACGAATCTTCACAACTTCTTCCTTTGTCTCAGCCAGATGAATATGTAGCGGAATATCCTCCGTGACTGCCAGAGCAATGACTTCACGTAGCGGCTCCATGGGACAAGTGTAGGGTGAGTGGGGCCCATACATGGTTGTAATCCGTCCATCGGCCGCTCCAGACCAGCGCTCTACAAGATCAATCGCCTCCTGCAACCTGCGTCCCCCATCCTCCTCCATGAATACCATCCCACGTGTAAGCGATGCCCGCATACCCGTTTGTTTAACCGCTTCTGCAATTTCGTTCATATGGATATACATATCCGCAAAAGCAGTGGTACCCGAACGGATCATCTCCGCGATGGATAACTTGGCACCCCAATAGATATCTTCCGGGTTCATCCGTGCTTCGGCGGGCAGCATTTTGCGTTCGAGCCAGTCCATCAGCTTCAGATCATCCGAAAATCCCCGGAGCAGACTCATTGGTGTATGTTGGTGGGCATTAATTAGTCCTGGCATGGCAACCTTATTACGTCCATCGATAATCTCATCTTGCGGGTGAGGCAGAATGTGATCAGCAATATGAGTAATGCGATCACCCTCAACACGAATATCCCCCGTAAAGGGGGCATCGGCATCTTTCATCGTTAGGATCGTAGCTTGCTGAATCAGTATACTCATTACATTCACGGCTCCTCTGAATTGGTTATGGTTCTTGCCATATCCGAGGGTAAGCCTTCACGTAACGGCAAGGTCAAGTCATTTTAATTTTTGGATCGTCATCTTTCTGAAATGTTGTATAAACGGTTTCGGGTCGATTTCGACCATATATGGATATACTCCTGTGCTTGTGTGCAAATAGAAAAATCCACCTTCATCACCCATACGGCGAAATGACATATCAAACACTTCCGTGATGTTGAACTCGCGGTATTTGGTCACAATTTTATCGGAATACAGAATCATGGAGCGGGCATTCATCTCAATCTCTTGGGCGAGACCCGTCACTTCTCTCTGTACTTTGTAATAAGGTAATACAGCAACACAGTTCATGATCTCCCTCCATTCATGCCTTGATTATTGTTCCATCATAGCAGATCGGAGGTTCTCAGCAAAAGAACATGAAACTAGGTGATCTTGGTCGTCACCTTTAGTGGCGTATGAAGTGCATCCTGAATGTCCTGCAAAGAGAGACACTGTTCAATATGAAACACACCATGTGGCAACTCTGTTTTATACACACGTTCTGCCACGGCTGCTGCCACGGCCGCTGTTGCATCTGCTTCCTTTGCGCCGACCAGTAGTTGTTCAACACGGATTTGCTCACCATTTTCCCATCCTACGGCATCGACCTTGACTGCATACATCGGCTCTCCTCCGGGAATAAGACCAAATGCCTTGACTGTTCCATTGCGAATAGACGGGATACGCAGCAACGAAAACAACCCTGCACGTTTGGAGATCGCCATGGATTTTGTGATCCACTGGGAGTCCAGACAGAGTCTGGTAGATACGGTTGGAATACGTAACGTTCGAGCAACTACATGCTGATCCGAAAAGTTAAATCGATAGGCCTTCCGGTTCCCTAGTTTTGCTCCAAAATCAATCCTTTTGCCATCTCCGAAACTTTGTACCTCAGCAGGTTTGCCCTTTTGCATCACTTGGTAGGTGGCATTCATCTGATCAACGGTCCACTCCACGGCAGCTTTTCCGTGCTTCTCACCAAGTCCCAGCATTACGGTAATGTCTGCTTCCTCCACCTGATCCATATGCATGGTCGCTTCGCGCACAAGCAAATTAGTCACTCCAGGTGATAATCCAACGCTGAGGATCGCGGTCGATTTGGAACGTTGCATTTTGGTGTGCAGTTGTTCCACCTGGGCGAGAAAATCATATTTTGCAGAAATATCAATATAGTCGGTTCCGGCTTGTGCGCAGGCTTCAACAAAACGGGTATCGCTCTGATCCACACACATGATGACCAGCTTCACAGGCCGTAACATGGATGGCTCCACAGGTTTTGTTACATCCAGTTGAAGCGGTAGCACAGCACCACCTGTAGACCTGCTGAACTCTTCCGCACGGTTCATGCGTGTACCCGCAGCCCATACTTTACCCGGGAACAATTTCCCCAGTTGAGTACATATCATCTGCCCCACTTGACCATAACCACCAACCACCCAGATCTGATCTTTCATAGGCTTCACGCTAGTTTCGAATTGCATAATACCCCTCCACCCAGAACGCCCCGAAGTAACGTGTAATATGTGAGAAACCGCATTCGGTCAGTAGCTGAGTCATCTCTTCAGAGGATATTGGATCGGATTCACGGCCCAGGGAAGCAGCAAAGCGCTCCCACTCTTCAGGAAGGACGCCCACACTCAACATGTGATCCTTCCAAGCTTGCATCATGATTGGATGTGCAGGTGAACGAAGATCGGCATTTACAGCCGCAATGATCAGTGGTGCACCCGGTTTAAGTCTAGCTGCGAGGCTGGTCAGAAACGTTCTCTTGGCCTCCATCCCCTGAAGGAAATGTAACATGAGCATGCTTGTCGCCCCATCATATACAATATCCTCCGGCAATTCTTCAACCGTGACAGGTTGCAGTTTCACTCTGGAACCGATGCCTGCTTCCGTGACTCGTTTCTCAGCAAGTTGCAGCATGGGCTGTGATGGATCTACTCCAGTCAATGTCCAACCGGCATGACGTGATCCGAGCAGAGCAATCTCTTTTCCCCCTCCCGCACCGGCAACAAGGATATGAATATCGTTGTTATTCGCGAAAGATGCTGACAGCAGCCGTTCCATTAGATCATGCATATGAGAATAACCCGGAATTTTCAGGGCTATCGATTGTTCGTAACGATGAACATCTGCTGTTTCCCAGCTCATCGGTGATAGATTGTGATTCATGGACACCGCACTCCTCTTGAATTGAAGTTAGACTTGACTCGTTGTTCGTCTAATTTCATTATAGAAGGATACGACGAGCCTACAATCCCAGAACATTGGGATATGCGCACAGAGAGAGGAGTAATCTTGTTGACATCACGTATTGATCGGAACCACAGACTTATCACTTCTCTTGAGAAAGGAACCTGGACCTCACATACCTATCGGGAAGCTGTTCTCAAGCAGATCCATACGGTTATACCTTACGATGCATACTGTTTCACTACCGTTGATCCTCTGACTCTTCTCTCCACAGGAGCCGTGACAGAAGATGGCATTGAGGCCATTCATGATGGGTTATTCATCAATGAATACATGGAAGAAGATATACATAAATACGCTGAATTAATTCGCAACGGTGAGCATACAGCTACACTTCATACGTCCAACTTACAGCTTGAACAAAGCCCTCGATATATCAACATTCTTCAGCCAGCGGGGTTCGGTGATGAACTACGTGCTGTATTGGTTAGTGGAGACGCTTGCTGGGGATATCTGACCCTATATCGTAAGACAGAAAGTGCTGTCTTTACAGAGGAGGAGCGGTGGATGATTCAGTCCTGGACCGCTTCTATTGCATCGATGCTGCGGTCCACGAGCTTGACACTGATCGATGAGATCACGAGTGAAAGTCCCGAGGAACCCGGAATTTTGATCACCTCAGACACGTTCCAGCTCTTATCCCTGAACGCCTCCGCTCAATATTGGCTGTCCCAATTGCGCATGCTGGAACATGTAGGGCCTGATGTTCTGCCCCGTCCGGTACGTGCAGTGAGTTCCCACCTGCAGCGCAAGAATCGGGCAGAACTGGTCGTGGATACTCAGATCGCTCCCGAATCACCCTCCAAAGTTTGCATCCAACTTCCGGATGGGCGTTACCTCATACTTCATGCTAGTCTCATGCAACAGCTTACAGGGCCGGATCAGATTGCTATCCGTTTGGAGCAGGCGATGCCACAGGATTTACTGCCCTTGCTCGCCGAAAGCCATGGATTATCCAGTCGAGAGCGGGAACTGCTCGGATATGTGCTCCGCAGCTATTCGTCCAAGGAAATTGCTGCTGCGATGCATATTTCCGTCTACACGGTTCAGGATCATTTAAAATCCATTTTCGCCAAGACCAAGGTATCCTCACGTCGCGAGCTCATCTGGTATTTCGTTTCCCGTTTCCAGCTGTCGGATGAACCTGCCATATAAATCTTGAATAATTCTCCAGTATCAAATTAACTATCAAATGAGAAAAAATAAAAAGATGCCAATACGATATCCTCGTAATGGCATCTTTTTCTATATGCTATTGATTAAGAAGCATAGCGGTAACACAGGGTAACTTCGATGTTTGAACTTTTGATATCGTGCATTCTGCTTTAAAATGCAGCGCACAGTCCTGCCAAGCCGTTTTCCACAAAAAATTCCGACTATATTATTGATTGTGTTATTTGGCTTTTGCTAGTAAATAAAGAAAATATGGAACACTAATAACTGTAATAACGATTCCTGTTGGCACATCTCCTACGAGGCTAACCGTGCGCGTAATCGTGTCAGCCAACACCACGACTAGTCCCCCAGCCAAGCTGGCAGCCGGAATGAGCAATTTGTGATCGGGACCGACCAGTTTTCTGGCCATATGCGGAGCGATCAATCCAACGAAAAAGAAGCTGCCTCCCACAGCTACACTGCCAGAGGATAAAGCAACAGCAGCGATTGACAACCCCAAGAACTGTCGCTTCACGGAAACACCAAGCCCCTGTGCTGTCTGATTGCCCAAATGGAGGGCATTCAGTATGCGAGCCTTGTAAAAAATATAGCCGAGTAAGATCAAGACCCATGGTGTCAGTATGGAAATATAACCCCAATCATCGCCCCATAGGCTTCCCGCCAGCCAATACAGCATGAAGTTCATCTGCGAATCATCCAGCTTGAGTGTCAAGAAGGTCGTCAGCGCCCCGTACCCGCTTCCTAACGCGACCCCGGTCAAGATCAAACCGATTGGCGAGATGTCTCGTCCGCGGCGATACGATAATAAGAAGATCAAACCCGCTGCCAATAGTCCGCCAACAAAAGCCAACAGAGGCAGAGCAATAAAGGAACTCTTGCCTGTGGATGCAATGAATACAACGAAGAACAGGACAAACAAACCCGATCCCGAACTAATTCCCAGTGTTCCCGGACTAGCCATGTCATTACGCAGCAAACTCTGCATCACGACCCCCGCCGCTCCCATTCCCAGACCTACCAAAATCGAAAGTACAATTCGTGGCAAACGAAAATCAAACACAATTAGATTTTGCTTATCGGTACCGTTTCCTATGAGAACGTTCAGCACTTCTAGCGGTGAAAGATTCATTTTGCCAGAATTCATGCTAATGATCGCAAACACAAGTATGAGCACCATAAGCACTACATTGATGATAATGCCTCGTTTCATCGTATAACGCCGCTTGATCATTCATATTCCCTCCTTTGTCTTCGAGCCAAGAAGAGAAAATACGGCACACCAATGATAGAAAATATAATGGCAATCGGCGTTTCGAACGGTTTATTGATCAAACGTCCAGCCAAATCAGCCGATACGGTCAGCAACGCACCATATAAAGCCGCTGCCGGAATAATGTATCGATAGTCGACACCTACCATATATCGCACAATATGCGGGGTGATCAGACCCACAAAACCAACAGGGCCAACGACAACAACAGCCAATCCAGTCAGCACAAGTACAATAATTGTCGACAAAATCTTGACCAGTCCGCTACGAATGCCGAGTCCACTTGCCACATCATCTCCCAAACTGAGCAATGTAACGGAAGGGGACAGCGCCAGTGCCAGCAGTATACCACCAACAAAGAGCGGTGAGATAATCAGCAATTCTCCCCATTTGACCCCCGCTGTGCTACCCGCCGTCCAGAATGTCAATGCTCGCCCCAAATCATAATTGATTGCCAAGTACTGACTGAGTGCGCCAAACAACATTGAAATAGACAGACCTGCCAGTACAAGCCGCTGAGGCGTCATTCCGCGATTGCCCAGTGACGCGGTAAAGTAAGTCATGCCGGTGGCGATCGCTGCTCCCAGACAAGCGAACAACATCATCTGCCAATACGAATAACCCGGCAGAAAGGCCAGGCATAGTGCAATTGCAAATGCTGCGCCAGAGCTAATCCCCATCAGCCCGGAGTCGGCCAGCGGATTACGCGTTGTCCCCTGCATGATAGCGCCACATACCGCAAGGCTGCACCCAACGATCAGATCAGCTACGGTACGCGGGAGACGCATGGTTTGAATAATTTGATGTTCAGTGAGCATTGGATCAAATCGGAAAATAGCCTCCCATACCGTTGCTAACCTCATATCAGCAGCACCAAACATAATGGATGCCGCCGACATGAGAACCGTTAATCCAAGCCCTATTACCATGTACATGGTGAAGTTCATCGCCCCACGGCGTTTTTGTTCAGGCTTGCTTTTCATCTCGTTTCCCTTTCATCACCTATTTACAATCCAAACGAATATGGATATTAACGTCCATAAATTCGACTGGTCATGTTTGAAAATTTGGAGTGCTCAATTAAAATTTCGTTCTAACTCTTATTTAGCTAATGCTAGCAATTGACTAACAATATAATCAATCAATGCACTGGAAGTCATTACGTCGGTGGACCAAGATAGCGAAGAATCTACCTTTACGATCCGATCATGTTGCACAGCAGGTATGGCATTCCACACTGCATTATCAGAAGCAACGTTTCCATCTCCTAAGAAGATCATATAATCCCCAGAGTAAGCGGGTAATACTTCCATGGAGACATCGCCCCAATATTTATTTGCATCGATAATATCCGTTTGGACTTTTGAAGGTGCCTGCAATTGAAGTTCATCGTAAACAAGCTCGCCAACGGCATGCTTGGCTCCAGCTATGTAGTTACTTTTATCACTGAATTCTCCAACCGTAATCGTCACATCGGATAGGCCCGCATTCTGAAAGGCTAGCTTTGCTTCTTCGATTTTTCCGGTATAAGCATTCAAAACATCCTTAGCCTCTTCCTGTTTGTTCAAAACATCGCTAATAAATTGTATCCGCTCTTCTGTAGTCATATCACCATAGGGAACATAAATGGTCGGGGCAATTTTGGATAAATCATCATACGACTCATCACTCCATGCCAAAATGATAAGATCCGGCTCAAGCGTCATGATATCTTCCGGCTCCATGGCTACTTTTATGGAGTCTGTAATCTGGTTAGCATAAACAGGCTCTGTCTCTCCCCGTGCAGCTCTAGCCACACCTAAAGGAGTTACACCTAGGGCTACCACATCACCAACCAAATAATCGACTACAACTCGCTGAGGGTTATCAGGTACCTCAACATCACCCTTAACTGTGGATATCGTTCTGGTCTGCGAGACTGCTTCTGAAGCTTTTGTCTCCGACCCTTCCTGTTGTGTCGTTTGCTGTGTCTGCGCAGGTGTTGTATTTGCCGTTCCCCCATTATTCGCTGGCGTCCCTGACGTACATGCCGTTAATAACAGCATCATGCTTATCGCCGCCGCCAAAATCATTTCTTTACTTCTTAATGTTCCAAACATCGTTGATTCCCCATCTCTATAAGACTTGACTAGACTCGCTAGTTCCCTCTCATCGTAAGGGAGATGAGAATCATTATCAATACCATCAACCTGCATGGATAGTGCGTTTATTTTCCGATAATCACTTGGTGTCATCTTGTAATGCTTCTTAAACATGCGGAACAGGTTTTTCTCATCTGTGAAACCAGCTCCTGTTGCGATTTCTTTAACTGTCGCTTCTGTATGTTTCAAGTCATGACAGGCAGCTTCAATCCTTCTCTGAATGAGATACTCCTGTAAGTTCATCCCTTCCCTTTTTTTGAACAAACGCGTCAATTGTCCACCACTGATCCCAAACATATCGGCAATTTGTTGAAACATAATCGGCTCCCTGTAATGTTTATCGAGATATACCTTGGCAGAACAGGCTGGATCTGGCTGGAGATACCGAATCTCACCACCCTCCAAATCCCTGTACACCTCATGAATCAATTGATATAAAAAACTTTTGGCCTGTAGCTGATCCATCGCCTTGCCACGTTTCCAGCCATTCATCATCCGTTGGAACCAATCGCGTAGCAAGATGGGATTACTTGGCGTATAACCAAACTGTTGAACAAATGGATTCACTTGCTCCAGTAATTGTTGCAGATGTTTCTTGAAAAAGAGAGGTGATTCTGCTCTATAAAACACCATAAAGGTCTTCACCATCTCCTCTTTAGGCGTAATACTGAGCAGGCTCCCCTTCCCGCCGTGAACTAAACCGAAGCGTTCCATTGCAAATGTGGTTTCATTCAGTTGGATTTGCGCTTCTCCCCCATATGCATAGATAAACATGCTACTAGGCATTTTATATTGCTCCAACGGGTATTGTGACGCTATATTCTGAAAGCGTACATCTATTAATGTAATGATCGAACGTGTCCAGATACTGGCCATCAGATCAATCATCTCCGGTGTAAATCCCTGTCTTGCTTCTTCCTCTTGCATCTACCCGCACTCCTCGTTTCACTTTTTCCAATGTATACATCACTCAATAATTGATATTGATTATCAATATCACATTTGATCAGGTAAGTATATATCATTAAGTGATATTGGGGAACAGGCAGTGGACGTTATGCTTTCCATCCGCTTTCGTAAAAAACTAAAAAGGAACACCTGATAGTACAAAAAAGAAGCCTGATCCATATGGATCAGGCTTCTTCATCATGTTTATTGTATTTAACAAGATTACGTAGTCACCATGTTTCTCTTGTCACCTGCGACCAAATTTATTAAGACTTTGCAGGTTTCCGAGAAGGTTTGGCGGAGCTGGATTTTTTATTCTTTTTCTTACTTACTTCCACAACCACAGGCTCCTGTGGGTGTTCCACCGGGTACATTTTACGGAACAATAATGTCTGTAGTACCAGGAACGAACCCCCAACCGTCCAGTAGAGCGGCATCGCTGCCGGAGCTGTAAGAGAAAAGAATGCCATCATCAATGGGGAGAGATATCCCATGATGGCGAACTGTTTTCGCTGCTCAGGCGCCATATTGGCTTGTGATACCTTGGCTTGAATCAGATATATGACCGCGACCACCACAGCGAGTACGTAGTCCGGCGCTCCCAGTTTGAACCACAGGAACGAGTGGGAGGACAACTCCGGTGTAAGTCGGATGGCTGTGTAAATACCTGAAAGTATAGGCAACTGAATGAGCATCGGCAAGCAACCAATGTTCAGCGGATTGAACTTATGTTTCTTGTATAGCTCCATCGTTTCCTGAGACAGCTTTTGCTTATCAGCAGGATCATTTTTGCCTTCATATTTTTTCTTGAGCGCATCCATCTCGGGTTTCATGGCGTTCATGATGACTCGTGTTCCCTGCTGGGACTTGGCTTGACGCATCATCAAGGGCAACAGTGCTAAACGAATGACCAGCGTAATCACGATAATCGCGACCCCGTAGCTTCCGTTAAATATGGTAGCAATATGCTGAATCAGATACGACAGTGGAAATACAATGTAGTGATTAAAAAATCCCGGTGTCGACGAAGTAATCTCCGACACGTTGTTGCTGCATCCGGCAAGCAGCATGACTGCAAACAAAATGGCAATCAGGCCATAGATCCGTCCCTTGCCCGATCTAAAAGTGAATCCCTTGTTGGTCTTGTTTTCCATATATATCCTCCTCGTTGAATTGTTGACCAATCGTTCAACGAGGAATGACAATCTGAATCATCTTCATCGGGCGCTTCTCTTCGTCTGATCATGCGGCTCCAGACTTCCTGTCTGTGTTGTCTGTCCAAACTCAAAGCGGGAAGTACTGGTTCAAGTCCACCACCGGCGCTACCTTCCATCCAATACTCGGTCATGCCACAGTGAAGATGGGCGATATAGGCATAACTGACTGTGAAGATGAGTCCAATCGAGAATAAATACGGTAATAGTTCCTGAAGTTCAAACAAGGGATTCACCCCCTTTATAGGTTAGTTTTTATATTATAACACTTACATATTGTTTTTGCATAAATCCGTACGTGAAAACAACTACTATTCAGCTATTCCGTTCTCAATTTGGACAACTCTTGCTCAGCTCGGTGTCTTGCCACGTTATAAGAAGGCCATGAACGATCTGATGCACCCTCATCCAGGTAGGCTTGACGTTCCAGCATTTCCCTCTTAAGATCCGGATACTCCTCCTGAGCAAACTCTCGAAGTAACGGAACTGCATCTGCCGACAGACTTGCCAGATAGGTTGCATCAATATTGCCAGTCTGATGATAACGTTCAATATTCAGCTCGGCAATCCGTTTATCCATGCCCACATAATTGACAGCAACATAAGCTGTGAGCGCCAGCACGATATACCAGCGGATCAGCGGTATTGATGTGTACCGTATACGAAGGCCAGCAATCAGCAACAGGAGTGCGAGGAAGATCATGAATGCGTGTACCAGGAAGCGGATGTACGTATATCCATATGCCTGCTCATACAGATTTAGGCGCATAAACGCGGAATACAACATAATTGCTGAACAACTGACCAGAATCAGGAGAAGTACCTGATGTACGATGGAACCCGTTTTGCCACTCGAACGGGTATACTGCAAAGCAACAATAAGAATAAAGAAGTTAATACCAGTGACGAGAATTAACTCTGCGAATCCACTTCTCGCATAATCTGCGTAAGACAGATCTACCGGAAGATGCCCCTCTCCTGCACCAAACAGATACGAAAACTGTACAAGTACAAACAAAACGTACACACAGTTAATGACAATCAGCATCGTCCCCACAATGATGGGGTCCAATCTGAATGGTTCCCGCTGAACCGGAGTGCGTTCGGGCTCGGGTGTAATCTTATTGGTAACCTTACCTTCAGTGGCCGGGTCCACAGGAGAGAATATATAGGTGTGATCACGCTTATCAACCGTGGATTCTGCTCCATTTTTCCAATGTGCGTTCGCTCTCTTCTCTGCCTCATATTGCATTGGCTGTACAAATCCCCATACATAACCGAACAGCAATACACCTGCGATGACAATCCAGATGATTCTCGGTATCCCTGGAGTAAAAGCCAATTGATTCAGCCACTCCGGAAAACCGGCTAAATACTGATCAAAGACCCCGTCAGCAGAGGACAGTAATGCAACGACTACAATGAGGATAGGCAAGGACGCCACAAGACCAATGAGTACTTTGAAAACAACTGTTTTCTGGGATTTGCCCATGCCACGCCCGCCTGCTCTCACAGCAATAGCAGCAACAGTCCCCCAATGACGTATGGCTTGAGGTAGCAAGTGGTCAATAGCCTTACCAATCAAGCCAATCTCCCACCACTGCTTCTGTTTTCTGCCCATCAGATACGTCATATGTAAGATAACTACGCCAGGTATGACCAGAAAATTAAGAACATACAGCAGTTCATTGTCGTATAACAGAAACGTTAGCGACAACAATAGCACTACAGCCGCTACAAAAGCATCAATGAACTTGAAAGACCTCATGCGATCCCTTGCAAACAGATACATGAACACATAAAAGAGAATTACAAAGATAGGATACGATACGCCAATCTCATTACCATAGAATAAATACTGGTGAATGATCGCCAGCATCCATGCAGACAGTAGCGTGATTAGAGCGCGTTGCGGTGAAGCCATTATTTTATCAATCATGGGAAAAACCTCCATTAACCTTTCTATGCTATATTCTAGATGATAAAATAGGAATATAAATAGAAATTAAAATTGACAAAACTTCTTATTTTAGAGGAATACGTCAGAGTTCACCTCCAGGAGGGAATCAACACTTGAAATTACATCAGCAATATCTGCTGTTGCATCGCCATTACGGTCACCATACAGAACATGAACTTACACTCGCCGATCTCGCTGAGTTGCTAAATTGTACACACCGCAATACGTTAACGATTGTCAAAAAGATGGTTGCCCATGATTGGATTCGTTGGGTTTCCCAGCGTGGCCGGGGTCGGCGTTCTTCACTGACCTTGCTTGTTCCGGCTGATCAAATCGCCGCAGAATATATGATGCAGGCCATGAATCGCCGGGAGTTACAGGAAGCTGCCGAGCAGGTGAGCGCATTCTCCAGTTCAACAATCATGCAGGATCATCTAAACCAGTGGTTGCTTGGATATTCAGGACATCATACGGAAGCCGGCACCAATAATGAGCAGATTGATACCCTTCGGTTGCCCCTGCGCCAACAGCTTCATGCCCTTGATCCGCTGTTCATTAATCTATTAGCTGAATCCTTTGTTACCAGCCATGTCTTTGACGGGTTGGTTCAGCGGGGTGAACAGGGAGAGATCCTCCCATGTCTCGCTCATACCTGGGATGTCAGTGCAGACCGAAAGACCTGGATCTTTTATTTGCGAAAAGGTATTACATTTCACGATGGTCAGTTGTTGACAGCCCATGATATTGTTCATACGTTTGAACGGTTGCAATCTACAGATCGCCGGACACTGTACCGTGATGTAAGTAAACAGATTCTATCTATTAAAGCGGTCGATTCCTTAACCGTGTGTTTCCAGCTTAAAGATCCTCATGAATTGTTTTTGTCCTTCCTGACAACAAGTCGTGCGGCGATTGTACCCTCACCAGGAACAAACGAACATAAGATGAAGCATTCCGGTGATGTGCATGGGATGCAAAAACCTGTTGGGACGGGACCTTTCAAGGTCACCGCCTGGGATGATCACTTGTGCAGACTTGAAGCCTTTTCATCATATTTTCAAGGTAGAGCACATATGGACCGGGTAGATATCCTGCAGATTCCGTGGAGTGCCTCGGCAAAAATGGACGATAGCCAAGATATCGAAACTCCGTTCTTTCATCTTGTTCATAATCCGTCTTCGTCTGAGGGTGCAGACTGGACACAGATTAGTGCAGGTGTGATGGTTCATAAATTACTCACGTGTAATACACAAAAAACCGGACCGTTAAACGATCCGGAAGTAAGAGCACACCTTCAGTCATGCCTTGCTGGAATGTATAGAGATGACGGACATGCAGATGACTCTGAAGTCGTGGAGACTGATTTTAGTGCGGTGAATACCAAGAAAGTCCAGGTCCACTCGGAGGGATTTAGCGATATATCGATAAGTTCCGTATCCTCCAGTCCCATCTCCTTGCACATTGCAACCATTCCACAATATCGCAGAGATGCCCAACATCTGGCGTCCATACTGGAGCAGTGCGGTTTCTCGTGTACCGTCCGTACTGCTACGATGGAGCAGTTCAAAGGAAACCTGCGGCTGGAATCTGATCTGATTCTCTTCTCTCTCATTCGGGACAGGGACGAAGAACTGCGAAGGTATGATCTCTACTCTACGTTATCTGAGCATCTGGAAGATTCTGCTCGTATAACGATCCATGAGATCTTACAAACCATCGTCGCCTCTCCCATCGCTGCGGATCGAACTTGTGAATTAGATCGAATTGAGCAATTTTTGGTTGGTCAGAATTTACTGTTCCATTTATCCGAAAAACCGGTAGAAACCGCTTATCTGCCTTCGGTACGTGGTCTATCTTTCAACAGCCAGGGCTGGGTGAACCTGCGTCATATCTGGTTTCCGTGAATGCTCGTTAAACGAGCAAAATAATACTTTCATTTCAAGATGCGGTAATGATTTTGGATGCCTATGAATTGGTCAGTAGGTCGGCGTCCACCTTCTGCCGTATTTTTTTATTTTTCTTCGAAATAGTATCCTTGCGGCGGTAAATACCGAGCAGTAAACCGAGCATGGCGTAATCAAACATAAGGTGATTTCCATACCCAATAAAAGGAAAAGAAATACTGATAATCGGCGCCTTGCCGGTAGTCATCGCCAATGAATAGATGATTTGCATTGCAAACATAGTTGTGATACTGACAATAATCATACGGCCAAAATCATCCCATATGCGAGGGAGCATCTTCACCATACTGGCAACAAACCAGATGATACCAACCAATAGCAGTATCCCTGCTGACCAGCCAAACACATCAATGAGCAGCACACCTGGGTAATTGAAATAACTCGTTTTAAACCTGTCGAACGTTGTATCAATCCCATTACCCCACCAGCCGGATGATCGAATAACTTCAATAATGGAATAGTTACTATAGGCACTCCCATAAGGATCATCCTGAAGATTCAAAACGACAGAGAGCCTCTTCAGGCGTCCGTATTGATCTGCAAAAAACAATAACAATAGAAAAATACTTCCTGTTATAACAGCACCTACGACTGTATAAAGCCATTTATGAGTAAGCCAGCCAAATAAAACAATGCACATTATGCCAAACAGAAACAAGCGAACCCAGTCCAAGGTTTGAAACAATAGTACCGCTGGCAACATTACCATCGCAATGTAGGTCAATATGGATTGCATATTACAATTGGAACGAAGCTTGTCCAGCATAATGGCACCTATAGCAAGTGGCAATATCCACACTGAAGCTGTGGTAAGGTCTAGTGTTACGCCAAATAAGCCCCAATACCTGCTATTACCATGAATATCTGTAGTTATCATTGGACTGATCCACAACATGACATTAAGCAGAATATAAATCCACCAAGCAGCTTTTTTCAACTTACGATAATCAAAGTAAATAAAGAACAACATCATCATTATACCTATAACGGTGTACAACACATGACCGCGATATAAGAACTGATACTTTTCATCTGCTACATTAATTGTAAAAATCCACATTAACAACAGGCTACTTATAGACAAACCAATTAATCCAACTAACAGACCCCAATGCATACGATGGCGATGCAATCGGTGCATACTCTTGCCTACGACAGTAGGATCGCCCATCTGTTCAATGGCATATGCAACTGCTTCTTCCTCTGTATAACCTTCTTGTTCTTTATCCAAAATCATCTCTTCCATGTGGTTTCCCAACTCATCACGCAGGTCGTTATGTACTTCGCGAGCTTTAACCTGAACACACATGTGATCAAGATAATGCTGAATTCGCTCATGTCGATTCGTCATGTCAGGCCTCCTTCCCCAAGCACCCGATCCACAGCTCTACGGAACAAATTCCACTCTGCTTTTTTACTTTGTAAGGCCTCCATGCCCTTGTCACGAATCGAATAATATTTCCGTTTACGACCTTCAACCTCCATCCAGTACGACTCTACCCAACCTTCAATCTCCATAGCATGCAAAATAGGATATAACGTGCCCTCTTTCAGATTAAACACACCCTCGGATTGACGATGTAATTCCTTAATTAATTCATATCCGTACAACGGTCGTTCCTGAAGCAGGGTCAGAATCAATGTTTCGGTACTGCCTTTAATCATTTGTTTGTTAACCTGCAACGCGCTCACTCCTTCCTTTTCAATTCATTTAGCAAGAGTTTTTAGATTTCGAAAAATACATTTTTAAATCTCTTCTTTTCACATACATCGGAAACCTATGCATAGAACAACTAGGTATGATATTACCTTATCCTTCCTTTTCTGTCTAGCCAACAAGCTTCTTTATTTATGTTAAAATAAACAAGTCCTTTCATTTTCTAATGATGAATCTATATATTTGTGTATTTTTCATTTACATATCCTATTTTTTGAATCTAATTAAAGGAGGCATTACATTCATGAGCAAACTAATTTTCTTTCTCGGCGGGGCCGGGAGTGGCAAGACCACACTAGCCAAAGCCCTTTCCCGTAAACATAAAGCGGCTTTCTTTGATATGGATATTCTGCTTCGTCCCGCGGCTGAGGCGATCATGACCCTTCAGGGACTTGATCCATCCGACCGAGATTCGCCTGAATACAAAAGGTTGTGCCGTGATCTTGGGTACCGCATTACGATGGACGCCGCTCTGGATAACGTTCAGTTGGGTATCGATACGATCGTTGTGGGGCCATTTACCAAGGAAATCGGTTCCCCGGATTGGATTGCTCAGGAACTTGCACGAATTGGACATACCCTGGATGATACGGATGTGCGTGTGGCCTATATTTATCTTGAGAATGAAGCGTTGTATCACAAACGAATCTCAGCAAGACAATCCCCACTAGATGAATGGAAGTTAGCCAACTGGGATGCCTTCACAGCTTCTCTCGTCCGTAAAGAAGTAGCTTGGCCCCTCCCTGCTTCATCCGTCGCTTATATTGATAATTCAAGTGATGATCCTGCGATTGCCTATGCTGAACTTGAACGACGGATGTACGAGTAGTTTTATAAAATCTACTTCCCAATTCCTTTGCACGATGTCGCTTTGCATGGAAAATAAAAAGACGAAACAAAAAGAGGTATTTGTCGAGACCCCCATTGGGTCCATCATGACAAATACCTCTTTTCATATATTTAAGATCATTCAAAACTTACTCTTCATCCTCAACAATTGCGGGATCACGCAAAAAGGTTTGCGGAAGTCCTGCCATAATAAGTGCGTACTACGGAATCGCCATTACATTCAAACTGATAGATTATAGATGTACTTGAATGTAAGAGAACGAACATATCTCAACTCAAAGGAGAATTTCATGAAATCTCACGTAGCAACATGTCCAACTCAACAACAACAGAGCTACAAATCAAATCCTAATTGGAAACGTGCCGTAGCCAACATCCTCCTGGTTGCATCTCTGAGTTTCACCACAATAACCAGTGTATCGGCAGAGAGCAGCCTCCCTCTTCCTCAGGTAAGCCCTCAGGAAACTGAATCGTTCATCAATCAATTCTTCGCCCAACCTGAAGTGAAGTCTGCTCTGAAAGGTGCGGTAGTCACCGTTGTTCACGATCAACAGATCGTTTTGAATAAAGGATATGGTTATGCCAATGTGGAAAAACAAATCCCCGTCGACGCCGACTCCACTCTATTCCGTGTAGCCTCCATCTCCAAAACGCTGACAGCAACCGCTATTATGCAATTGACCGAGCAAGGTAACGTAAAACTTAATCAGGATATCAGCGCATACACAGATGGTCTTAATCTGACCAACCATACCGGAACAGCGTTAACATTGGATCATCTGATGACCCACACCAGCGGGTTTGATTTCACAGATGTAGCAGCTATACCCAGGGAGTTGAATCATTCTTATCCGCTTGAGCAATTCATCCAGGACAACAAACCGTCCGTTGTTCGCAATCCAGGAGAAGTTTTCCGTTACGACAACTACGGTTATGCACTCTTGGGCTACATTGTTCAGAAACAGTCCAAACTTCCGTTTGAGACTTATGTACAACAGCATATATTCAACCCTCTTGATATGTCGGATAGCCATTTTACACTAAGCAAAGACACGCTGAGTAAACTCGCAACTCCTTATAGCGCTGAAGGACAGGAACTTCCGCAATATCCCAATGTACCGGACAGCTCCCCTGAGGGCGGATTAATTACGACTGGACGGGATATGGCTCACTTTATGCTTGCGCAGCTCAATCAAGGTTCGTACCAGGGTGCACGTATACTCGAACCGTCATCCGTCCAAGCAATGCAAACGCTGGATGTGTCCATACACCCGGATATACCTGGCACAGGTTACGGATTCGAATCCACCTATTCGCAGTATAATCATGGACGTAAAGTCGTGAGTAAAGCAGGTGATCTTGACGGATTCCACTCCAATCTGTGGCTGTTGCCTAACGAGAAGACTGGACTATTTATCGTCTCCAACAGTGATGGACCAGATGTGCGAGAAGCGCTTTTTCAAGCATTTATGGATCATTTTTATCCGAGTAATGAGGTCCAAGATGTCAATTATAGCGTACCCAGGTCTTCACTCCGTACCTATGAGGGACTATATCGGGATATCCGTTTGCCTGCATGGTTATATGATATTTCAGCAACAGAGAAAGGTCTTCAGGTTATAGATGCTTATGGCACTCACACTTTAACACCCATTAAGGACATGTTGTTCATGGATGAGGAAGGCAAGCTTGCTGGTTTCAAAAAAAATCAGTCAGGTGAACTCACGTATTTCTATTACAACAAATCAGATAGCTGGTCCGAGAAATTGCCAGAAGCCAGACCTTATGAAGATGTGCCAGAAGACCATCCCTATGCTCCGTACATCTATCGTTTAACACAGATTGGCCTGTATTCACAGGATCAATCCCTATTTGAACCAGAGAAGCCTGTAAGTCGTGGGGAGTTTGTAGCACAGGTTGTGGGTATAAGCGGAATGTCCATTTCAGCTCAATCACCAAAATTTAAAGATACCCAATCAAGTCCCTATGCCCCCTACATTCAAACAGCCCTTGAACTGGGTATTGTGCAAGGTAATACCCGTGGATTGTTCCATCCTGACCAAGCCATAACAAGGCAAGAGGCCGCGGTGATTATTTCGAGAACGGCACAACAACTCCTTGGTGCACCTGCGGTAGCTGCCGATCTCATCGGTTCACAGGATCGTTGGGCTGAAGAAGGTGTCCAGTTTGTGGTTGCTCTAGGTCTCTACGGTCCGGAAGTATCTGTATCCAGCACCGGTGCTGTGGATTATAGATCGAAGCAACCTATGCTCAGGCAGGAATCATCCGTTTTGATGTACAAAATGTTAGGCACTCTGCTACATTAACATAGAGTGATGCTCGGCAAGCCATGTCATTGCTACATGGCTTGTTTTTCCACTTCGTTTTACCAATGATACATTTTATAAGAACGGATGATTTTACCATGCGACTAGGACTCTCATTACATAGATTCATGAAAACTAAATTTAATATCGTGTGGTTTGTAACAATGTTGTGCTTTATAGTGACAGCCACGTATATCCATATCTCTTCATTTATGAATCCTTATATCGGACTTTCGTTAACGCCAAATGCCTCCAATTCTTGGGCAGTACATGATGTAGATCCGCAAGGTTTAGCTTATACATCCGGGATTAGATCAGGTGACACCGTTATCTCCTTGGAACCCGAAGGAGGAGTCCGCTTACTCCATCAAAAAGGTGTATTCTTAGTGACTAAAGCCTACATCATCGACGTTGAGAATTCTCACGGTCAGGCATCCGAACATACCATGAAGCCTGGACCACGTGAATGGTTCAACATCGGCTTCTCATCCATAGTAGAATTATTGCTATTGTTGACCGGAACCTATGCCTTGTTTAGCCAACCCGGTTCACGAGTGATGCGCCTGTTCTACCTGCTTAACCTGTCCATGGCCATATGTATACTGACGATATACACATCCCAGTTGCCTTTATCCAATTATATTCTGGCCTTTTGTGCGGCATGGTTACCTTACTGTCTAACTGCTTTTTATGTGTCTTTTGTGTTCCGTACCCACCTGCATCGTTTCCGGTGGTTACTATTCATCAGCAGAGGTATTGCAGTTGCCTACTCTACTGGCCTTGCCTTTCTGTACATCAAGCAGTGGATGATGACCGATGTTCAGTTCAATCAAGGCATTACTACCGTCAGTACTCCTGTTGCACCGTCTGGTCCAACCAATCTGCTTAACTTTATTCTTTGTGCAACCCTTCTGATCTTAATCTGGATGACATGGGTTTATCGTAAAAGCTACAATCGCAAGGAGCAGAACCAGCTATTGCTCATGTTAACAGGAATACTTGTTAGCCTGATTCCCTTCATCATCTGTTTTGCTATTCCAACCCTGCTTCAAGGTGAACCATTATTGCCTGTAGAGTACACATTAATTGGATTTCTGCCTTTATCATGGATGTTCACTTATGTACTTGTACAACGGAGTATGCTTGACCTCAAACTGGTTATGCCAAGATTGATGATTCATGGACTATATGCTTTAATCGTATTTTTACTGTTTCTGGCTGCTTCTCACCTGCATTCGTTAATTCATATCAGCTTGCTGTTTGTCTCGTTTTTGCTGATCACTTGGGTGTATCAGTACACACTCACACGCTCACGCAAGAAAAACAAACTTAACAAAGACTGGCTGGAACACCAGCAACTGCGGTTGACTGTGCGAATGGCTGAGCAGCAAAACATGCGGGACATGATTCACGTGTTTGCCGAGATGTTCCACAAGATGCTGGATATTGAAGGTGTAATTGTCATATGGATTGATGATAAGCACAGATATTCTCAGGAAGGTACAGGGGTTTTTGCTTCCATTCAGAATATAGATAACCAGGCGTTGGATATTAAAGTTTTACGACAAAAATATGATTTGGCACAGGTTTGGGAGCTGTCGGGTGAGCCCACTACGGAGACGATAGGATTTCTGGGCATTGGTCACAAAGAAAATCGCACCCTTTTTTCAGCAGAGGAACAGGATATCATTGATAAAGGCAGGCTGGAAGCAATTCGAATGCTCGTCAATGGCAGACTCTTATCCGATCTGCAGAAGCGATATGAACACCGTGTAGACCAGACAGTTTTTCATGAACACCAGATACGCCGTCATCAGCAGTTCAATGATATTATGATGGAAGCCCAACAGGCAGAGCGTATGAAAACCTCTTATTTCCTTCATGACCAACTGCTTCAAAACCTGATTTTCCTGTCTCGTGATTTGGAGGAATTACACGATACCGGAGAGACGCATAAGGATCAAACGGCTGTTTGGCTGGAGTGCCTGTATGCTTCCCAGAGAGATATACGTCAATTATGTGATGATCTCTACCCTCATATTATGGATCGAAGTGATCTTGAGGAAGCGTTGCAATGGCTCATCCGTACACTTCAAATACAAAGTGGCATCAGAATGGAACTAAACTACAACGCCCTCTCTGAAGAGTTGAAGCACGAACCTCTGAAGTCCACCGTCTTTCGGACGGTCCGCGAACTCATTATGAATGTGATGAAGCACGCACAGGCGTCGTTCTGCTCCATTCAAGTATATACAAGGGATACTGACTTGATTCTCCAAGTAGAGGATGACGGCTTGGGGTTTAATGTTCATACCACATTTGATACTGCAACAGGGCACTTCGGTTTGATATCCATACAGAGCAGCATTCAGCATCTCGGTGGAGAATTCACCATACATTCCAGCCTTGGCAAAGGAACCTCAATCAACATCCGTTTGCCTTTAACCAAAGGAGCAACTGAACAATGAGCGAACCCATTACAGTCGTACTGCTTGATGATCACCCCCTGGTCATGGAAGGTCTCAACAACCGCTTAAACCGCGAACCCGGCATAGATGTACTGAAAACATTCAGCGATCCATTGCTTTTTTTATCCGAAGTAGAGGCGTTGCGACCAGATGTCGTTGTGATGGATATCCGCATGCCCCAGCTTGACGGGTTCGAGGTTGTGAGAAGATTGAAAGATCAATACGGGTTATCCGTCAAAATTATATTGTTATCCGGATACAACTATCACGAATTCCAGTTAAAAGCTTATGATCTGGGCGTTCATGCCTACTTGTCGAAACAAGCAACGTATGGACAGATTATCAACGCCATTCACCAAAGTATGTTGGGACATGTTCTTATTCCAGAGACCATGTTATCCCCTAATCTGGAGGAATCACTCACAGCAACTGAACGGGAAGTGCTTAACCGCATTGCACTGGAGATGACCAATAAGGAGATCGCACAGGATCTGGCGATCAGTCAACGTACAGTGGAGTATCATATAACCTCTATTACGCAGAAATTTGGTGTGAAGTCCAGAATTGGTGCTGTAGTCAAAGGCTATCAGGCAGGGATTCTCGGTGACGTAACACTCCCTGAGAAACGGTAAAAACATGTACCCGTTTAAAAGAACAACAAAAGAGCAGTAGAACACCCTCTAACGCAACCTGAGGTTTGTTCTGAACCGCTCTATTTGTTGATTTACTTTACTATGAGGTTTTCCTATAAGGAGCATTCATGCTTGATACGTCTGCTCCTTTACCCGCGCTGACGTGCCGCTTGACGTTCAGCAATGCGAGACTTAATCATTCCGTGACTTTCATCAATCTCTTCCGGTGTGCACGCGGCTTTCAGCTCATATACTTTCACCGGAGAACGGTCGATAATATCCAAAAACGAATCAAAAAATGTCATGTCTTTGCTATGAATGTATGGACACCAATGATCTGCCAACCCTACGGTTTCATGAATATGCACGCCAACCACGTGATCAATCAACGTGTTAGCCTCACGTACATTATCGTACAGCCCCATTCGATCCATCATCATGCCGTGACCAATATCGTACCAAAGACCAAGCGGTGCGCCCTTCATTTGTCCAATAATCGTTCCCGCTTCGTTCAAAGTCGGCATCTGATAACAGCGTGAACGGGTCTCAATACCGAAATTCACCCCGTATCCCCGCTGCTCCGACAAGTTACATACCTCTTCCAGACTCTCCTGAATAAGGCTCAGGTAATGTGCGCTGCCATCTTCCCGTTTCTCCAGCATCTCTTGCCATAAAGATTGATATGCCGGTGAATCCGGCCCTTGATCGTGGTATATCTTCTTCAACGCTTCATCTATATTGTATTCAAACGGAACCTCACCGGGATGTACAACAACAGCCTTGGCCCCAAAACGATGTGCGTACTCGGCTGAGCGAAGTAAAAGCTCAATCGCCCGTTTGCGGCGCGGCTCATCATCGAATCCAAGCAGGACGGAATCCGTCCCGTAATCGGGATCAGCCACATGCGGGAATGTATTATGCACACTGGATACACCGATCTCGCCCCGTTCAATCATCGGTTCTATCGTCTGTTGCATCTCTTCCGTAACGTTATAATTTAGTTCAACTTGTTTGAATCCAAGAGACTTGATCTCCTCGATCATGCCTTGTCCGGTCGTATGACGTTTGATATTCCAACATGTTGAGAATGAATATTCCTGTTTGTCCGTATACATCATTGGTTCCTCCTGTCTCTAATTCTATCGCCCATTCATATTCCATTTATCTCTATCTATATAAGTTGAACCAATAAACTTTACACTAGATCACTCCAATTGCAGTACCATCTTCCGATCGCTGTTATCCCCTGATTTTTTGATCCCCTTCTCCAAAGGGAAAAATCCGGTGATAGCTTATGCTTCCGATGCAGCTTTCTTGCAGAAAGCTTTCAGGCGAACGCTCCGCTTCTTCAGATCGGTTCTGCATTCTTCGTTCTCGTGTAAATGTTCAGTTCATCTTATATACCTATTTATTCCTCAAACCGTTGTCTTCTCGGAGAGTCAATTCAAATCTCATCTTGTTTGCCGTCTTTCCAGGCACATAACGATAGATGATCTCCGCATGATTCACGTACATTAACACGGATGGTTCAGGCGCTTCAGCCTTCACGGTACACGTAAGTCCAGGGAACTGCCATAACGCTGGTGTAATATCCTGTTGACGAAGGGATGGCCCCCTGATTTCAAAATAAACATCGATCTCTTCCGCCGTATCCAGCTCCACATCAATGGTTAACGAATCTGGCGTGAGATCCGCATCGAACGTTACTCCGCGCAGATGGCTGTTCCAGCCCTCGCCTACCTCACGACGGATCAAGCGGAGATAATAACGCTCACCCGTCTCTGTCTGCCAGTGGATCGTAGCTGGATGCATCTGTCCATTCGTATTCACACTTCCCGACATGGCCCCGATCATCCGGTCCTCACCAATCCAGGCTTTGGCTGTACACAAATTTCGATTGGACGTTGGATCATTGCGCTCACACAGTTCCATAAATTGTTTCTGCACAAGCCGATCTTCTTGATGAGCCTTGAAATACGGCACGGCTTCAGCGGGCACATCCACCCCAAGGAGCGCAATCAATGGATCATGGCCTGACTCACAGTTGATTCCTGCCAGATATTCATACCCTTCTCCAAGCAAGAGATAGATAAATACACCGATCGAACTATGCTCTCGCATCTCCATGTCGTACGCCCGGGAGAACGGGCCGGAGAGATTCTCCAGGTTGGCATTGTAATATAGCGCAATGTTATTCCACAGCCCATGTTCAATCCGGTGTCCAATTTCGATCAAACGTTCCGTGAGTCCATACTTTCGATACATGCCAAGCACGGACAGATCCACCCCGTAATACGTTGTCGTGTTGAACTCGGCGAATGTGCCGTCGTATTGTTCGAACTCCTTCATCAATCCCTCCGCCTGTTCATCCGAATGCCGAATCCATTCTGTCCGGTTCAAGCGATGGCCGTAGTAGTGGGTGATGAAAATGTGCATCAACTCAATATTCGTGTTCATTGGGATTACGTCGGATAACCTGCGTTCTATTGACCCTTGTACAGCCAACTCCATTGCATGATCCATCCGTTTCATGAGTGTCTCCGGCAGTAGTTCGGCAAATTCGGCAGTTACGACCACACAGACACAAGCGATAAACTCACGCCAGTTGGGATCATAGCTGATCCAGACTGGTGGCAGAACCTGATTCACTGCCGAATAAAAAAGGTGTTTCAGTTGTTTGGGGTCTGCTGCCTCTGTTAGCAGAGAACCCTCTTCCTGTAGTTTATGGATAAACTGCGCAGACACCTTCTCAAAGGTGCGTTCCAGGAAATAGGCCGTGCCTGGCGCAAAAGATTTCCAAGCATAGTGACCCGCTGGTGGATGCACATCAGTTGGTCGGGTCGCGAAGGTTCCGTGATAGATCTCATCCGGAGCGTCATATTGAACATCGAGCACCTTGTGGAACACTCGTATCGCGCGTTCCACATCACCAGGCTCATTTCGAATTAACAATCCGAGCGCATAATGTGCACTGGCTCGTGTACTGTGCTGCGATGAATCCTCTTCTTCGAAACTCCGAATCAGATCCACTTTCTCGTCATAAAAGCTATCCATCATCAACATGGACTGATTTACAAGATACTGTTGCTCTTTCGACATCTTCTCTACCCTTCGTTGTGTCATGTCATGGACCTCCCGAGACTATAGGTGTGTGTTCAAAAAGATCAGTTTTCAGTACCAAGAAGATGGAATTAAGCTAGAAATGGAGTAGCGGAGCGTAGGACAACTACGTGAGCAACGGACATTTCGGCTAAATTTCATATTCGATGCTGATGATGCCACTAGGCATCATTCGTAATCAAAAGTGAACTTTTTGAACAACCTCTATTAACCTTTTACAGCACCTACCATTACGCCACTGATAAAGTACCGCTGCAACCACGGATACACAAGCAGGATCGGTAACGTTGAGAATATAACGCTGGCTGCTTTCAGACTCTCAGGCAGGACTTGAACAGCACCAATACCTTCGTTCTGCATCAGTTCTGTAATCTGGTTTTGCTGAATCATCTGATACAACTTCAATTGCAAAGGATACAGTTCAGGTTTCGTAATATACATCAGTGCATCCTGAAAACCATTCCACCGTCCTACCGCGTAGAATAGGCTCAGTGTTGCCATAACCGGAAGGGATAGTGGCAAGATAATGCGCATAAGTGTTCCAAAGTGGCTGCTTCCATCAATGCCTGCTGCTTCTTCCAGACTTTCGGGAATCCCTCGGAAGAAGGTAATGAGGATAATCATATAAAACGGACTAATCAATCCAGGCAGAATAAGTCCCCATGTGCTATCGAGTAAATGTAGATTTTTGATCAGAATGTACTCGGGGATAATGCCGCCACTGAAGAACATCGTCACCACAATCACAAGCATGAACCACTTACGCCCTTTCAGATTACTCTTCGCCAGTGGATATGCAGCTGCAATGGTCATCACCATGCTTAGCACCGTACTCAGGACGGTCAGCCAAATCGTATAGATGAGGGAACGAATCATTGATCCATCTGCAAATACTTTGGTATACGCCTCAAAGGACAACTCTTTGGGGAAAAAGGAAACTTCTCCTGAACCGATCGCCCGGTTTGAGCTGAGCGAGATCGCAATAATATGAATGAATGGTGCAAGACACAGCACCATCGTAATGATAATAAGAATGACGTTTACCGTGTTGAATATTCGATTCGCCGTGTTTTCAGACATCCCACTCACTCCTTACAGATCATATGTGATTCAATCCACTACATAATGCTCTCATCGGTTAATTTCTTGGACGTATAGTTCGCTCCGAGTATGAAGACAAGTCCAACTAAAGCCTGGAACAAACCTACAGCTGTTGCGAGCGTAACCTGACCAGATTGTAAACCGACACGATAGACAAATGTGCTGAGCACATCCGAGTATTCACGTACAGCCACGTTACCGATTATAAACGGTCGGTCGAAGCCGATAGAGATCATGTTGCCGACATTGATGATCAATAAGGTAACAATCGTTGTTTTGATGCCTGGCAAGGAGATGTGCCAGATTCTGCGCAGCCGACTTGCTCCATCCACTTCTGCGGCTTCGTAGAGTTCCCGGTTAATGCCCGTGAGAGATGCCAGATACAGAATCGTACCCCAGCCTGCACTCTGCCACACGCCTACCGCAAGATACGTAAAGAGCCAATAGTTTTTGTCTGAAAGGAAAGGTAATGGATCAAATCCCATGCTCATCAAGATATTGTTAATAAAACCGGATTGTGTACCGAATACCTGAAGTACGATCCCTCCAATAATGACCCACGAAATAAAGTGAGGAATGTACAGTAAAGTCTGTGCCAACTTTTTGAACCAGGCCTTCTTCAGCTCGAACAATAAGATGGCTAATATAAGTGGTGCCGGGAAGGAGACCAGTAGATCCAGCATGTTAAGCACTAACGTGTTGCGTAATGCCGTGTAGAATCCCTGATTTTGAAACACTTCTCTGAATGCATCCAAGCCAATCCACTCACTACCGGCGATCCCTTGAAAGAAGTTAAAGTCCTTGAACGCAATCTGCACGCCATACATTGGCCCATACTTGAAAATAATGAAGTAGATCATGGGCAGTAGGAGCAACGCATATAGTTGCCAGTTTCTGCGGAAATAGATGCTTGTTTTCATATACCTTCCCCCCATGTCATTCAGGATTCTTCATCAAGGCGATGTTGCCATCGCCCTAATGAAATCCCTGTTCTTTGTTGTCATACACATTAGATGTGATCTCTACTCTACTTATTTCATCGCTTTGTAAGCTTCTGTACGTTCATCCAGGATTGCTTGACCACCGCTCGCCATGTAGTCCTTCATCATGCTGTCATACGTAGCTTCAAAATCAGCGGGTTTGGAAATGGTTGTTTTCACGAAAAACTCCATAAACTTGTCTTTCAAGCCGTTACCGTAACGTGCTTCTGCGTCAATCGGTTTGGAGAAACGTACCGGTTGAATGGTGTCCGTGTTAGAGATCGCTACCGACTTGCGCATATCATCCCGATACTTCGACTCTACCTGTACGACATAAGCCTCTTCATTTTTCTTGTCATCTCCAACGTATTTACCATTGACGATAATGGCAATGTCACCGGAATTATAGATACGACCTGCGATTTCAGGAGAAGCATCATCTTTGATCAGTGGAACTCCATCCACGAGCTCATAGTTCTCATTTTCAACACCGAATTGCAGATCGAACAGGTTGTTGCCCGAAGCCATCCAATCCAGATACTTCATCGCGGCTTCCGCATTTTTGCTCGATTTCGGGATCATGACATACATCGCATTGGGTGCATATGCCGGTTTGGCGAATTTGCCCTCGGAGTTTTTGAATGCATCAATCGGTGTCATCACTGCACCAGGTTGATTGGTTTGCAGGTTTTTGTACGTACCGGAGATATAAATCTCCCCTGCATCCTCGGTGTAGAATCCAACTTTGCCGTTAGATACATCTTCCCACAGCTTTTTCTTGTCTTTGTCGAGTCCAAAATCCTTGCTCATTAATCCTTCATTATATAGTGTGTTCATATATTTCAGAGCGTCCTTGAAACCAGGCAACAACGTTGGATAGTCATTGGAACCCAGTTGTTGCGTTAATGTATATTTCTGTTCTTCCGTCAGCGGTTCAATGAATGACCAGATCAGTGGTTCATATTGAGCCGAGGCAATGGACATCCCCATCGGAATAAGTCCTGTGCCAACCTTACCCGGATCTTTTTCCTTAAAGGCTTTCAGTGTTGTATGCAGCTCCTCAGCTGTCTCAGGGGAAGGCAATCCGAGTGCATCCAGCCAGTCCTGACGAACATAGGATGCGTACTTGCCAAGTACAAGACGTTTACCTGGAACCGCGAACTGTTGTCCATCGTATTGACCGTAGGCCAGCGTTTCATCTCCCAGGAACTTCTTCAGGTTAGGACCACTTTGATTGATCAGATCCGTAAGTTCGGTCAGACCTCCTTGCTCTGCATACCGGTTGAATGTTCCCGAATCGTAGGTAAAGACGATATCAGGTACTTCAGAGCCACTCGCCATCAGAACGTTAAGTTTCTGTACTTCCTCCGAGCGTGGTACTGGAACAAACTGAACATCGATGTTGTTTGGATCACCAAACTTCTCTTGAATGAAGCGAGTCAGATAACTGTCCGAAATGGTGTAGCCCGCCGGAGTGTTTCCCCGATCGAAGATTTCTACTTTCAAAGTTGTTTTTTCCCCCGAACCCGACTCTCCAGATGAAGATGTTGATTCGCTTCCCGACGAACATGCAGATAATAATAGAGTGAATGCTGTTACCACTGCGAGGATTGAACTTGCCTTGCCTGCCTTACGTCTTTGAAATAATCTCATTTGACCTTTCCCCTTTCGCACACTCTCTGAATGGATTCACATGATTGCCACTCCACTTTGTTCATCCCATTTTGTTGCACCTGTGAATGTCACTAATCATTACATGAGATCTGATATTTAGACAATAAACTATTTTCAAAATGTGAAATTCACGTTTTTTAAGTTAAATACCGCGATATATAAACATATTTCCTGACAATATACAATTTTCACACCTTTAATGTTAACTATAATAACATATTGTGTTGCATTCATTTTGATTTCTCATAGACAATCTGGCATCACCCATCTTGCAATAATCTTTTTTCCATTAAATCTCTCTTCAAAAAATGAAAAAGAGACCACATCTTATGTGATCTCCTTGTTTAGCAACACGTGTAGAACGATTCCACGACTAATTCCTCGGCGGAAGATTAAACTTCATTTGACCAAACAACGTATCGAGGGCATTTCCCGCAAATTGATCGATGACATGTTCGTTGGTCGTGTCCGTATGTTCCAAAATCAACACATTATACTTCTCATCATAATGCATTCCGCCCAAAATAAATCGTACTGGAATGTTCTGAGCTGCCCCTGCCTTCGAAATGGCCTGAATAAGTTCGGATTCATGCCTTTGTTGACTTGTCGTGTAGGTACCAACAGGTATAGTTATCGTATATGACGAGTCATCTACATGAAATGCGAATGTGTTGTTGTTTGCTGTAATGGTAACCCTTTTACTGATATCTACTGATCCCCATACTTGCTGTCCATATTTGTACACCATCTTCACTCCTGCCCTATTAATCTATGAATTGTCATACTGCTAGTATAGGACATTCGTAAAATTCCTTAACAACATACCGGCTACACTGGCCTAAGATCGTGGTTGAACAGCCAAAAAATCTCCTGCAAAGAACGATAAGGGACGAAACCTTATTGCCTCATACAGGAGATTTCATTGATATCTCTAAGATTATTGGATTTCACCCGATACTCGGATGTTCTAACAGGTGCAATTCCGTTATTGATCCCCTTGTTTTCCACCCTGCTTGCGGTAGTCTCCTGGTGTCACGCCCATAATCCGTTTAAATACTCTGCCGAAGGAAATTGCATTGGCGTATCCCACTTGAAGAGCAATATCCTGAACAGCCATATCGGATGCAGACAACAGACGACAGGCCTTTTCGACCCTCAGTTTCACCAGAAAATCAACAAACTTCATCTCAAACTCTTCCTTGAACAAATAACTCGCATATTTGCCCGAGATTTGGAACCGATCACTCAGATGTTTCAGCGACAGATCCGGATCATCAAAATGCTCTTCAATATATATCCGCAGCTCGTTGATCATCGCGCGATGACTTTTCGTTTCATTCACAGATACATAATTGCGATAAACCTCTTTAAGCCACTCCTGCAAAATCTCTTGAATCCCCTCCAGTGTCTCCACCTGCTGGATATCACTGCGAAGACGAGTCAGGATTTCCTCGGCAAATTGGCTTTGCAACCGCTCAGACAGCTCCCCGAATTCACGGGACAACATCTGGATTAACGCCTGCAGCAACATGCGAATATCGTTATCTGTAATCTGATCTTCATTAAACGCAACAAACATCTGATCCAGCTGCGTTCGCCAACCATCGCCGGTTAGTCTGAATTCACGGACAAAGTCTGCGAGCATCTGCAAATACTTGTACGATTGCAGCTCAATACGATCCGGCAGTTGCTCACTGAGAACGATCGCATCTTTACCAAGGGTAAGTCTATGCTGCAAACCCCCATCTGCACTCGCATAGGAACGAGTAATCTCCTCCCAGCCCGGTACGGTTCGTCCAATCCCGAACGTAAACCGTAGGCGGAAGTTTTCCGCAATCCACATATGCATCTGCTTAGCCAGATCCATAAGTAATTCACGGTCCAGTCCTTCCTGCTCATCCGATGCAATCACCACAATAAGCCTGCGGTTCCCAAACCATTCAGCCCAACCGCCGAACTGGGTCTCATTCTGCACAAGTTCTTCCACTACGTTCATAAGCGCAATCTTCAGAATATTCTGATTGGTCGAGAGATCGTCACCATTCATCTCCGCAATGAGGACAGCAACACTCTTCGGTTCCATGAATCGTTCCTCTAGCGGTTGCAGATGGCGAAGTCGCTGACGGAACGAATCCATCCGCTCTCCTTCCATCAGATCAACAAGCAACTGTCTGCGATGAATCAACAGGTTTTCATGATGTTGTTTCTCATAGTCAACCGTTTGAGCAATCAGATGTTCCAGCGCACGGTCGATGAGTGCCAGTTCATCTTTGACGGATGGAGTTGCTTCATTCTCCTCGGCACGTGGCTGTAACGCCTGAATTCGATTCATGATCAGCTCGATGGGGCGTGTATTTCTGCGAGTAATGTAGATTAGTCCCGCCACCGCACCAACAATCGTTAATAAACCAATACCGATCCACACATAAGAAACAAGGGATACCCATGAATACAGCTGTCCGGATTGAATACCACTCTCGAAGACCAGACCAAGCTTGTCCGCAGTCACACGATTAAGGATTTCACCTGCTGAAGGGTCCATTTGATGCGCGGTATAGATCAGATTGTCGCTTTTATCCCGAACCTGAAGAACAGATAACTTTTCATTGGTCATGTTATCAATCTGCCGTTCCACTGCATACATGCGGATGGTAATGACGAGCAGTCCTTCCCCGCCCCACGGTAACGGAAGCCACTTATTCATGCTAATCACCTGTGAAGGTACGTCGAAGGAACGTTCCTTATAATCACGTGGCAGATTCCAACCGAGGTTATCCCGATCTTTCAAGGCTTGCTCAATATAGGCACGATCTTCGAAATCTTCCAAACGCATCATGCCTCTGGGCGTAAGAATCTGGGAATCGGACATACGATAGAGATAAATGGATTGAATCATATCCTGCTGATCCAGCATACGTCCCAGCCCACTTGCCGCATCATAGATGAACTGACTCGATAATTGTCCCTGGCCAGCTTCCAGAAAGCGACTATATGTTTTGTTTGCACCAATGTCTTCAAGCAACCGAAGTTCAATGTCACTTAGCGAGCGCTCCAGTGTATCCACGATATAGCGGGTGGAGATCATGTCGGCTTTTTGTGTTTCGTTACGTGAGAGTTCGTTGACAATCAGGAAGGAGAGAAAGATCAGAATGGAAATCGTAAGCAGAAAAATAGGAAAATAGGAATACATCAACTTGGTGTGCCAATTCCGCTTCAGATTTACTTTCATAGGCTCCAACTCCTTCCATTTCTATTCCAATGAGTATACTCTTCTCTGTTCTTTGGCCTGCCTGCTGACGATATACAGAATCACCGATCCTAGTGCCGCACTGATCGTGCAAGCCAGATACATCAGTGATGGACCGCCGGAATCGAGTAAATATCCGTTAAGCATATTACCAACAATTCCGCCCAGGCCAGCAAACACCATGTTAAATAAACTTTGTCCTGTGGCCTGCATTTCCCGTCCCGTAACCGATGCCACATATTCCACTGCTGCGATATAAAAGAATCCGAAGGATAACCCATGCAGCACCTGAACGCCAATCATGACCTCAGGCGTCGGCCATAGCCATTGTATCCCCCAACGTAACATATACGCCCCCGCTGCAAGCAGCATCGTGCGTTCATGCCCCCATTTTCGGAGTATGAATGCCGCTGCCAACATGGATGGAACATTGGTAATCGACGCAAGCAACAACGCCGTACCTGTCATGGTCACAGAACCGCCAGCCATCTGAAATGAAATAACAAAAAAGGAGTTAAACGCAGTGAGCGTTTGGTTAACCAGGAAACAACCTGTTAGAAATAGAAGGAATGTCCGGTTTCGGAGCAATCTTGCCAAACCTACGGAGAAGGTTACCGAGGACGAGGATATACTCGTCTGCCGGGGAAGTGTACTTGCCAGTATAGCGCTCAGAATGTTAAACAGGAGAAATGGTAGCCATAACATGTGAATGGAAAACTGGGAGAGATACATCCCTGCGGCAAATCCCCCAACTCCCGTTCCTATGCTGCCGAAGAGTCGGATCATGCCATATGAGGTGTTCGCGGCTCTCGCAGCTGTAACCGCATAGGAGTCAGCAACGGGTATTTGAGTCACTTGGAATATAGTGCATAAAGTATAAATCAATATTAATATAAAGTACACTTGAATATTGTAGAAATACGCTAACGATGCAGGAACAAGCAGGCTTATCACCAGTACGAACCGTGTCTTTTTAAACTTATCTACCAGAATTCCCCATATAGGTTGAAGAATAATGGATACAAGTGTGCCAAACGCCATAATAAATCCGGTTTCTTTACTGGAAAACCCTTGTGCTACCAATATGGGATTAATGTACGGGTTAAACATCCCACCAGCTAGCCCCATAAACAGATATAGGCCCTGCAATTGGAGTAAAACATGTTTTGCATCCTTGGAATCGGCTTTTATTTTCTCTGTGTAAGCCTTCATATGTCTACTTCTCATCCGGATCTCCATCCTTTATTTCTGTAGTTGCTTCGCCTATTCTCTATTTTTATGTGCGTGTCAGACTCGACTTGATTGCAGCCAATGCACCGATTGCTCCTGCTTTGTTCCCCAGTTCAGCTACAGCTAGAAGTGTAGGCAGAACAGTGTAACGTTGGAGGCGTGTGCGCACTTCATTTAGATAATAAGATGGGTTGGATGCAGCCACGCCACCACCGATCACTATAATGGAAGGATTGAGTAAAGCCGTAATATTCGCCAGACCTCTCGCCATATAACGCATGGGTAGTTCCAGAATCTCCAGGGCAGCAAGATCACCCGACTCCGCTGCTTTGAATACATGCCTGGCTTCAATCTGTTCCGCTTCCCCTCCTGCCAGACTCATGATCAGGGATAAGGAACTCCCCTTTCCAGCAGCAAAATAACGCCTCGCCTGTTCGGTAATTCCCGTACCTGAGGTCACTTGCTCAAATACGCCAAAGGAATCCGCATCCGCAACGTAACCGGTATAAAGCCCTTCGTCTCCTGCAATGAAATGCCCAATCTCACCTGCTGCTCCATTCTGGCCGCTATAGAGCTGTCCATTCAGGATAAGAGCAGATCCAATGCCTGTTCCAACCGTGACCATTACACAGTGTTGATGTCCCTGTGCTGCCCCTTGATCATATTCTCCCATTGCCGCCATATTCACATCATTATCCAACATGATATTCCCGCTGTAGTACTTCGCAATAACAGGGCGAATATCTAGCTCAGGCCACTGAAAAGCAGGAGCATTTCGCAGTATCCCCTCCTCTTGCAGAATCACACCAGGGAATCCCAAGCCTGCACCTTTAAGTTGATCCAGATTGCATCCAACTTCGCGGCAGAATATTTCCAATTCAGTGAATAACCATCGGAAGAACTCATCCGGCTGATCACTGGCAAGCGTAGGCAAGATACGTTCATGAACTTCATTTCCAGCCTGTTGTGATGACAAGAGCATTAATGTTTTGGTGCCTCCAATGTCAATACCTGCAATCCAGCCGGATAGATCACTTTTAGCCGTACCATTCTGATTGGTCTGATAATTATTACTTACGTTTTTCACGGATTCTGTCATGCCTTTTCCCTCCTCACATGTTGTATATCCAATCTCTTATTCCATGGCTTCCTGCTGAAGGTTCAGCATCGTTTGTTGTATGGCCACCTGTACCGCGCCAGTGACAACAGCTTGCTCACCAAGCTTGGAACAGATTAACTGTGGTTGCACAGGGAATTGCTCAGAGATGATCTGCCTCAGTAAAGGCAATAACACATCACCGTTCCCTCCTACACCTCCGCCAAGCACAATGAGATCTGGAGCAAGCACAACGCTAATCTGACGCAGAGCGGAAGCAATCTTCTGGCTGTATTGTTGTAGAATGTCTAACGCCTCTACTTCTCCACTGCGCGCAGCTTCAAATAACTTCTCGGGAGTCAGGTGTCTGTGAAGATCATCTGCACCCGAATCAGCAGCCTCCAATAATAGTTCATCATGCTGATCTAGATAATCTTTCGCCAGTTGCATCAGACCATCAGCGGACAGCACTTCCTCCAGACGTCGGCCATCGTCCACCAGCATCTCCGCGATCTCTCCAGTTAAGCCACCTAAACCTCGAAGCAGTTGGCCATGTACCATGATGCCAGCGCCCGTCCCTGTACCGATGGAGAAAAAAACAAACAAGGGATATCCTGCTGCTACACCACTCCGATACTCCCCAAGCGCTGCAAGATTCACATCATTTTCCAGAATTACTTCACAGGGAAAAGCTCCTGACAACGACTCTAGAGAGAAAGCTTCTTCCAGACCCGCTAACGGGTCCACAATACGATTGATACGCCCTGATTCAGGTAGCACTACGCCTGGTATACCGAACCCGATGCACTGAATCTGATCCCAGTTCAGATGATTCTCATCAAGCAGTTCGTTCATATGGCTTCGAAGAAGCTCCAACATCGTCGCTTCTCCTCGCTCATAAGCTCCTTGAACAACCATGGGATATGTTCGATAGGCAATGATCTCTCCATTCAGATCGGATAATGCAATCCGAATACGAGTTGCGCCGATATCTATCCCACAGACATAATAAGCCGTTTCGTTGAAACGAATGAGGGTTGCTTTTCGACCCTGAGCGTTGTCAGCTGGCCCCATTTCCCTCACCAGATTACGGTCAATCAGATGTTCGACTGCCAAAGATACTGTTGGTTTACTGAGTCCGGTCTGACGGCTGATATCCGCTCTCGACATGGTTCCCTGAGTTATGAGGGCATCCATGATGAGATTTTCATTCAGATTGCGGATATACTGCGGTGTGCCAGCCATGTTATCGCCTCCTCTTATAGTTAGCATTTTTCATAATTCGATTAAAGTCGCTCTCGGGTACAAAATATAGACGAATAACACCGTTTCGATCTATATCTTGCTGATTGTAAAACGCTCCTGGAAATTATGCTAAATGCTTAGTTAGTTAGGTTTATTAACAAATTGATTAAATTCAATATATCATCGTGTTTGGTAGGTGTACAGCTTTTTGTCATTGCACTCTTTTAGTAGAAAGTTTTACTAGAAAGAACTAACCTTCACCTGTAACACAGAAGCCTAATAAAGGAATTATTATACAATAATAGACGTTTATACATTTCCGAAACAGTGACACGCTCATAGAATACCTTATCACGATCAGGGAGGTTTTAATATGTATAGAAAACATCATAAATGTCATCATCCAAGACCAAAGTGTTTTTACAAAAAAATTACGAAAACTTGTGTTACCAAAGTTAAATATGTCCCTACAAAGTGTAAAAAACACTGTCATGTCACTGTTGAATATTGTGGAGTCAAAAAAAGAAGACATTACTAATACTCTTTTGCCCTTCTCTTCGGAGAAGGGTTCTTTCTTATTGAACTAGATTAATACCGGATACCATTAACCTATCAAAAAAGTTGCGGTGATATTTCACCGCAACTCCTTTCTTCCTTATATACATATTCATCAAGTTTTGGAGAGTTCAATAAATCCTTCACCGAAAACATCACGCACGTCATGAATGGTGATAAAAGCAATCTCATCTTCTGCTCGTACAATCTTCTTCAACATAGAAACTTCCTGCTTGCTAATCACAATGTATAGAATTTCTTTCTTATTTTTTGTGTAATAGCCATGACCGGACAGGACGGTTACTCCGCGATCCATCTTCTCAATGACTTGCTTCGCGATTTCATCCTGTTTGGAAGAGATAATCATGACTGCTTTTTTCGGATTGAGCCCTTCAATAATGAACTCCATTGTTTTGGTTCCAACAAACAGCAAGACAATTGTACACATTAATCCTTGCGGTCCAATGATGAAGTATGAGGAGAAAGCCACAATCAGATCGAAGAACAGAAGTCCGTAACTGATATTCCAATCCAGATATTTGTTGGCAAGTCGGGCCAGGATCACTGTTCCCGCCGTTGTGCCTCCTACTCTAACAATCAAGCCAATACCAAGACCGGCAAATAATCCAGCAAAAATGGTATTGATCCAGAGTTCATCCGATGCAATCGTCCAACTCTCCGTCAGATGCAGGAACAACGAATTGAATACCACTGCAATAATCGTATATACCGTAGTCGTTTTATCAAGAAACCGATATCCCACAATTAACAAAATACCGTTCAGGATCAAGTTCATAAGTCCAGGGGACCATTCAAACAGGTAATACAAAATAATCGTGATACCCGTGACGCCGCCTTCAGCCAAATCGTTCGGGATGACAAACAGGTTCACCGCCAGTGCAAACAGAAATGCACCTGCCATAATAAATAGGATATCCGTAATTCGTTTCTTCATTATGCATTCCATCCAATCCATCAGAAATCAACCTAATCGACCCGTCTCATAAGTTGTCATATTCACTCAAGGATAGATTTTACCATGCTCACAACAAAATTTGTATACATAATACAAATTGTTGCGTAATTTGTGCAAAGGAATTAGTAAAACCTGCTCTTCTGTCTTCTGCAGAGCTATTGAGTATCATACACCCATGACAAATGTCATGGTCCATCATTGATATTCATCATTACAGAAGGCTGACGTTTATGACTTACTGTCATGTTCGGATTGTTTTACAATGATAAAAACGCTTCCTACAGGAAAGTCTAGCGGGAAACGCCAAGTTGTAGCTGATTACAGTTATAACGATTGAAGGAGGACACAATTTTATGAACAGATCAAAAGAAATGGCCTTAAAAAAAGAAGTTACCCCTTACGAAAAAAATGATCTCAGACTAAGTATCCGCCAGTTAATCAATACATTGCTCCCGCTCTTCTTGTTATGGGCTGCAGCTTACTTTAGCTTATCGGTTTCCTACTGGCTGACCTTCCCGATTGCCTTGGTGGCATCCGGATTTGTACTTCGGACCTTTATTATTTTCCATGACTGCTGTCATGGTTCATTCTTCAAGAGCAAACGCGCCAATGATATTCTCGGTACCATTACTGGTGTATTAACAGTGACACCCTATCAGCAGTGGAAAAACGAGCATTCTATCCATCACGCAACAAGCAGTAATCTTGACAAACGTGGTGTAGGTGATATCTGGGTTATGACGGTTGACGAATACAAAGAAGCTTCTCCTTGGGGTCGTCTCTTCTATCGGATTTATCGTAACCCGTTTGTATTGTTTTGTATCGGACCCATTTACGTGTTTCTGTTGGCTTACCGTTTTAACCGCAAAGGTGCAAGACGCAAAGAACGTATCAATACACACCTGACTACCGTATTGATCGTAGTGCTTTATGCATTCATGTCCTGGTTAGTCGGATGGCAGGCTTTTGTAATGGTGCAGGCACCTATCTTCTTCTTCTCCGGTTTCTTTGGTATCTGGTTGTTCTACGTCCAACATCAGTTCGAAGAGACGTATTTTGAACATGAAGATGAGTGGAGTTATGTAAAAGCAGCTGTTGAAGGCAGTTCTTATTACAAATTGCCAAAATTATTGCAATGGATCAGTGGTAATATCGGGTTTCACCATGTGCATCACTTGAGCCCACGTGTACCTAACTATTTCTTGGAAGAAGCACATAACGCAACACCACCTTTGCAAAAAGCAACGACTATTACATTACGTTCCAGTCTGGTTGCCCTGCGCTTCCGTCTGTGGGATGAAGATTCTAAACAGTTTATTAGCTTCAGACAGCTCAAAAAGCTATCCCGCAAGCCGTATGTTCAACCGCCTATCCGAGTAACCAATCCAGCGGGTCTGACAGAGAAGCCTTAACTCTGTCGGATTCGTTTTCTTGTGTTCAAGCCATAGTCATGCTACAGTCATGCTAAAGTTGAGTACAAGTTTGAGGAGGAGAATTCCATTCAAAAGTGGATGCAAAATTTTTATAAAAAAACAGGGTTGAACCTTTATGTATGGCTCGCCTTTTTCATCCTGCCATTCTATTTTATATCGCAATATTCTAAATTATGGACGATGGTAACCGGCATCATCATTATCCTCGTCTTCTTCGTCTGTTACCTGCTCGCCTTCATCACCAAGGGCTGGCAGGTGTACATGTGGATTGGAATGCTTATTGCCATATCCATTACGATGACGATCGCCTATGATTATGCCTACTTCTCATTGTTTCTTGCTTTCTTTATTGGGAATATTAAAAATAAAGCTGGTTTCTTCACCCTCTACTCGGTGAACCTGGGAGCCAGTTTCGTAACCATTAATTACGGTTTCATTAATCAGAGTTCTCTGTTGGTGAGCCAACTCCCGTTTGTATTCATCAGCTTAATGGCCTCCATCCTGCTCCCAATCAGTACGTATAACAAAAACAAAACTGAACATTTGGAAGGCCAATTGGAGAATGCGAACAAGCGACTTGATGATCTCGTAAAAATGGAAGAACGCCAGCGTATTGCTCGTGACCTGCACGATACACTTGGACAGAAGCTCTCTCTGATCGGTCTGAAAACCGATCTGGCGAGACGGCTGCTCCGCAATAATCCCGATCAGGCCGAGATTGAATTGAACGACCTCAGACAAACGGCAAGTACAGCTCTGAAGGAAGTCCGGGAAATGGTCACCACTATGCGTGGTACACAATTGGTTGATGAACTGTTCCGGGCGGAGCAGATTCTGAAGGCCGCTTCGATTGAATTTGTGCTGGAAGGTAATCCGAAGTTACAGGATACGTCACAATTGAATGAAAATGTGCTCGGTATGTGCTTGAAAGAAGCTGTCACGAATGTCGTCAAACATAGTCAGGCAACAACCTGTACTATCATCATTAAGGAAACACTAGCGGATAATGTAGTAACCGTTCAAGATAACGGTGTTGGAATAGAACGAACTCGCAAACAGGATCGGCGTGGAACAGGAATTTTGGGCATGAAGGAACGACTTGAATTTGTGAACGGATGTCTGGATATTCGCTCTGCGACAGACATCCCGGGTACAGCGATCATTATTCATGTTCCGAAACTCGTTCGCAAACCGATAAAGGAGGCAGAATCATGATTAGAATTGTAATCGCGGAAGATCAGCGCATGATGCTCGGCGCCTTGTCCTCCCTCCTCAATCTGGAGGAAGATATGGAAGTCGTCGGACGTGCCAGCAACGGCCAGGAAGCCCTTGCCCTTGTCCAAGAGCTTGCACCAGACATCTGTCTGATGGATATAGAAATGCCCGTGAAAAGCGGCCTTGAAGCTGCAGAAGAACTCAAAGGAATGAGCTGTAAGGTCATTATCCTGACCACTTTTGCCCGGACCGGATATTTCGAACGTGCCCTAAAGGGCGGTGTCCGTGGTTACTTGCTCAAAGATAGTCCAATTGAAGAACTGGCCGAATCGATCCGCCAAGTTATGAATGGCAGACGCATCTTCGCTCCCGACTTGGTAGATGAAGCTTATGTAGAAGAAAACCCCCTGACAGAACGGGAAAATGCCGTACTAGGCCTCATGGCAGATGGGAAAAACACCAAGGAAATCGCTGGGCATCTGTTCATCACAACGGGCACGGTGCGTAACTACATCTCCATTATTCTCAACAAGTTAAATGCCAGTAACCGCATTGAGGCCATCACTCGCTCCAAGGAAAAAGGGTGGTTCAAATGAAAGCACCGCTTTAACCTATTGAAACAAAAATAAGCATGTACCCCGGGCTACATAAGCTGCGATAACATGCTCAAAATAAAAAGCTTGGCCCAGCAATTTCTTCCTGGGCCAAGCTTTTTTTAGGTGTATCGTAACAATCCCACACTCATTTCTTCTACATTGCAGGATAACCGTAGAATACTTAAGATTTCACAGATACAACCATGCCAAGAGCTTCTAATGGCACTTGATCGGTCTTAAGCTGATGAATTTGGTTACCGTCCTGCCATGAGACCGTTACATGAACAGACTGTCCACCACTTGGATATTCAACCTTGATATACCCTTTATCTTTAGGTACAGGCAAGGTATGTAACTCCAGGTACTCCACCATTTTTTTCGCTATGCCCGGATTATTCATTTCATCTTCGGATACCGAACGAATTTCCAGCGTCCATCTACCTTCTTGCCAAGTCAGATATTGACTGCCTGCGGCACCTTCACTCATACCTTTGATGCCATGTCCCAGATCCACAGCCATATCTGCTGGAATATCTTTCAGGTCCGTCTCAGGGAATATTTCTGGCTGATCCGGGTCCTTATAGGTCTTCACTTCATAGGAAGCCAGTACAGGTATCTTACTGTCGGATGCAGTTAAAGATTGATCATTAATGGCAACAGACTGAGTGGTAGCGTAGAAGTTTACCTTAAATGCATCAGCAGTATTGGACAGTATTGCCGCCCCCAAAGATGTACCCTTGTCCAATGAAAATGAAGTGGGTAACGCTGCATCCTTCATCTTCAACTGGTTGCGAACTTGTTTGATCACATCATTCACACCTGAATGACCAGTGGCAACTTGGTTGTCATTTGCCTTCGATCCTGATGTGTCTTCATTATCTGTTGTGCCCGTATTCTCTTTGGTTCCTGTTTCATTTTCATTAGAGAAATCAGCACCACCGCTGCCGGTCTCGGTCTGCTCCCCCACTGTTGTCGTTGGTGAAGAACTATTCTCTGATGATGCTGTATTTGAATCCGGTCCGCCACATCCTGCCAAAGCAAGCAAAACCGCTGTCGTTACTGGAATCGTGATCCATAATGGCTGTTTCTTCATGATGTGTACCTCCTTGGTTGTAGCCAATCTAAAAATTCAAAAGATTAACGCTTGTCGTTCCAGAAGTTAACCGGCTGCACTTTTTTGCTTAATACTTCAAAACGATACCCCTCTGACTTCAATGTTTTTAATACTTGCGGTAATACTTTCAGTGTTGCTTCCTGGTCGTGCATAAGCACAACAGGCGTTGTTCCGCTCTTTTGCACATTGTGGATCTGCTTCATTACACTGTTATAGACTTTCTGGTGATCTTTCTTGTATTTCCAGTCTTCCGAGTCGACATTCCAATCCCATAGATGGAATCCACCCTGGCCCAGCAGTACATTACGGAATGCCGGTTTGAGATAAGGTTTACTACCATATGGCGTCCGAACGAGACTTGTTTTAACTCCGGCAACCTTGTTCAGACTTGCATTGGCCTGTTGCATCTCTTTCAATCCGCTATATGCAGATTTATAGAATTTGCCTGGAACGTGAGTCACACCATGCAGACCCAATCCATGTCCGTCAGCTACGATACGTTTGGTAGCCTTCTGAAATTGCTCCATCTGAGGTCCCAGCATGAAAAACGTTGCCTTCGCATGATATTGATCCAGAATATCCAGTAACTGACCCGTATGAGCGGTTGGCCCATCATCAAACGTCAGGTATATGATTTTGGAATTTGCTTTGCTTGCACCATCCTTGGATGCAGCTGATTTGGCAGATACCGACTGCGGCAATAATAGTGGAATGATTAATAAAATAGCAAGTGTGACCATGATAGATTTACGAATATGTAGCATAATTAAAAGTCTCCCTTATGTGTTATATTTCCCCGGGTGTCCATGTTTTTCTACCTTCATCCCTTGGCGATTAATCCTAATACTATCAAAGATAGTGGCTCCTGTTCTCGCTCCAAAGGCTACGGTAGAGTTACACTTTTGTCAGATAAACCTAAAATTTAATACGAATTTGATAGATTTGCGCAAAATAAGATCCCGGCAGGATAGATCAATTGTGACATATCCTCTATTACCCACATTCAGAATTTTGATAGACCTTTACTCCAATTCAAGTAAATCAATACAATCTATAAATATCGTTGCATGCAAAAAAACCTGCACAAGTGCAGGCTTCTTTGTCTTCAATCAGCATATGGCATCAAACCATCATCCCTTGCAAGGGGATTGCCCCCATTGCTTTCAGGATCATTACCTCATGCTGTATGTAAATGGTGTTTTGACGCTGGAATCTTCTCGACTCCCTACGTGCAATTTATTCAGTTGGAGCAGTGAACGAACGTTTGCCAAACTCGGCATCCAGCATGTAGAAGGCATTGCTGTCTTTTTCAATGCGGCGCAGCTTCTGAATAATATTGTCAAACAAAGCTTCCTCTTCAACCTGCTCATCAATGAACCATTTCAGGAAATACATCGTTGCATGTTCACGTTCATTCAGAGCGATGTCAGCCAGATTGTAGAATTTTTTCGTGTTTTGCTGTTCATGAGCATAACCATGCTCAAACACATCCAGCATCGAAGCATATTCATTCTTCGGTTCTGGCAAAGCCTCAAGTGTCGCACGTTGCCCACGATCATTCAGGAATTTGTATATTTTCATGCCATGGAATCGCTCTTCTTCCGCTTGCACGATGAAGAAGTTCGCAAATCCATCCAGACTTTTGCTGGAACAATAGGCTGCCATAGCCAGATATACATGAGCGGAATAAAACTCAAAGTTCATCTGTTCATTTAAAGATTCTGTTAACGTTTGGCTCATAATCAAAACACCTCTTTCTTTCTCTAGGGATGGTTATATTCTAACATAACGTAAGCAGGACTTACACCGATTTTCTACAAAATTCGCCAAGGACTGAACGAACAAAAAAGCTCTGCCGCGATGGCAGAGCTTCTTTCATTCTTTAGAGATATGCAATTATACCAAGAACGCTTTGGAGATGATAACCAACAGGATGAACAGAACCAGAATGGCACCTACAGAAGTGAAACCTCCGTATCCGTAGCCTCTTGTTTCTCCACCTAATACTTCGCTCATTGACCGTACCTCCTCTGCAACAGGTATGGGTTATCTTATGCAGGAAGAACGACTTTGACAGGGCGGATGCCCTAATTATTCAGATTGCTGTATTTTTGTTCAGTACCGGGGAGATTGCACACGCATGATATCCAGAAAAGGTACCTTCGCTGTGAACTCTTCTTCGGTATACTCTACATGCACGAGTCGTGTACGGGAGTCCATTTTGACGATGACTCCTTGCACCTGATCTTCTTTGCCCCATACCGTCAACAGTACTTCCGAACGTTCCCGAAAAGCTTCAACCAGCTGGTTTCCCAACTCTTCGAGTTCAAACTCATCCCGTGTAGGTCTTTTTGCTACTTTTGCTTTTGCCAATGTGGCTGCCTCCTCTACTCCGACGTCCCGATTCCACGGGTTGATTGCCGAGTTCATATTCAATTAGTATACCATTCATTTACGTTCGTGTAATCTCATGGCAACCAGAATGAGCAAATTCCTCAGGCAAGTTACCGTTAACCCTGATACCTCCTATTCTTCTCTATACTCCACAATGATGCTGTACTCATTCGATCGGGTTTCGCCAGCCCGTTTTTGTCCATTCCATTCATACGTGTACCTGGCAATCAAGTCTCCTTGCAGCGTCCCCGCCTTCTCAGAAGCTAACTTCGCTACATACGAGATGTTTTTTTCCGTTCCAGGCTCAATCACGCCCACATGCAGAACCCGTGGTGTGGAATACTCTGATATGCTCAATTGGAGCTCACCCGTAGCTTGCCCAAGCCATCTGGCACCCTCAGGTAAAATGCTCCCAAGTTGTACACGTGCCGGCAAATTACCCGTATTCCCCACACGTACCTGAAAAGTGACGGTACCTCCCTGCTCGACTAATGTGGGTGTCACTTGAACGTAAGCCTGAATTATCGGCGCTTTCAATTCGACCACAGCCTCATTAGATGTAATCATCCGCTGCACTGACCGTGAATCCGGCAATCGAAATGTATACATCAGGCTAGCATGATTCACATACCTGTAGTCATCAGGCATCGATTCATCTCGATCTGGAAGTTTCGCTTCGAACTGAATATTCAGAACCGACCGGGCTGTCAACGTCCCCAGATTAAGACCTTTAGCCAGGTTGGTTCCGGGACGTTTAACCCCATTCCAGCGCAGACTGCCTTCGACAAATGTCATACCTGTTGGCAGTACATCCAGGAGAGTTCCATCCACCGCATAACTGCTTGCATTGGAGACGGTAATATTATATTGGACGGCATCACCCAATGTGGCCGTTACCGGGAGCACACTTTTCACCACAGAGACCTGGGGCTTTATCACTTCCAGAGTAACCTGATTGGAGTAGACCATCTCCTGCTGTCCTGCCGAGATATACGCCAGTACAGCTACACTTGATATTCCCTTTGCATCGCTTCCCCCCATAACCTGAACCCGATATTGTATTCTAATTGAGCTTCCGGGTAAAATCTCTCCAAGTTGTATGCCCGTATCAGGCGTTACTTGTGGCGCAAACATTTCATCTACGATGACACTCGCAGGTATAAAAACAATACCTTGTGGCAAAGAAATCGTTACTTGGGCATTGGTGGCTGCAATAAAACCCGGATTGCTCACGATGACGGTGTACATGACAATATCCCCTGAGAAGGTATAGATGTGATCCGCCTGAAAGGAGATCTCCAGCCGGGATGAGACCAGATTGACCTCCACGATATTGGATTGTTCCATACCTGTAACCGTTCTGCCTTCCGGTGTCAAAAACTCATAGTTAACCTGTGCCTGATTCAATAGCTTCAGTGTCTCAGGTAAACGCAAGATTACAACTTGGAAGTGGTATCGCAACGTGGCTCCGGGCGCGATTTCAGCTGGAGGCAATCCTCTCTCCGGTGATGCTCCCGGTAACGGAATACCATCACGCAGTACACTGTTGGGAAGCAGTGCCGTCTCTGCAGATAGCTGATCCAATAGGTACACTAGGGCCGTAAGATTTCCGGTGTTAACAATTTCAACACGGTAGATAAGAGACTGCCCCAAGGCAGCCTCCGTGACATTGCAGACTTTTCTGACTTCAAGCCTGGGGCCGATCCACGGTGTTACAACCGTATTCGAATAGGATACCTGTTCCAGTTCAGTCGCACCCGAGCTGAATCGAACCAGGGACTGATTCTTTAGCCAGTGGGACAACGGACCGGAAGATTGGCTCATATCACCACAACCTCTACTCTGAATGTAACCGTAACGGAAGCACCCGCAGCAATCGAACCAAGCGTGATGCCTGTATTCGGATTCCCTGTTGGTCTTGGCACACCATCCACCGTAACACTTCCTGGCACAAATACTGTACCGACAGGTACCGGGTCAACCATGACCACATTATTAACCACTTCAATGCCGCTATTGGTTACTACAACCGTATAGGTGATTACATCACCAACAACAGCATCAATGGCACTTGTACTTTTGGCAACAACAACATTTGGTGCAGATACCGGGATAACCAGAACATTCGAAGATACGGTCCCCGTCAACAGACGGCCATCGGGTGGACTAAATGTATAGTTGGCCACCGCCTGGTTAACCAGTTGCTGATCCTGTGGCAACGTATCTACAGTCACTTCGAGGGTAACCGTTACAATAACCGTACCTCCGGACGGTATGGTACCCACAACGATACCCGTCTCTGGATTGGCACCTGGCTGTGGAACACCATCAATCAGAACACTGTTGGGAAGCAGTACGGCTCCATTCGGTATATTGTCCGTTAATGTCAAACTTGCATCAAGATTCCCGCTATTGTTAATTGCAAAAGAATAGGTGATGGTGTCACCAATCGTTGCATTGGAGGTGCTCCCTGTTTTGGTTACGGCAATAATCGGCTGATAGATTGGTGTTACAACCGTATTGGAATACGCTGCTCCCGAGAAAACACCCGATGTGAAACTTACGGAAGACTGACTGCTCACTTGTGGTGGTGTTGGAAGCGTATTGACCCGTACTGCATACGATACCGCTATCGATGCTCCAGGCGCTAAACTACCAAGGGCTATGCCCAGCGCCGGGTTTGCCGAGGCCCGTGGAACGCCATCTACCAGGACGCTGCCAGCAACAAATGTTACGGCCGGACTGATGGGATCGGTTAACACAATATTGTTTACAGGGTCAATTCCTTCATTGGTCACAACCATTTCATACACAATCGTGTCGCCTACCACGGCATCAACTACCGAAGCCGTCTTAACTACACTGACGTTCGGAGCAGATACTTGAATGTTGAGTGCGTTGGACGTAATCGTGCCTCCAAGTGTTCTTCCATCAGGTAATGTATACGAAAATGTCGCAGAAGCCTGATTGGTAATGGACTGGCTCAAAGGTAACGTCACAATCACAACGGAGAAGGTAACTAGAGTTGTTGTGGAAACGACACCAAGCGGAATACCCGAAGCTGGATCTGCACCTGGTGCAGAAGCCCCGTTAATAATAACGCTATTTGGAACAAACTCTGTTCCTGCCGGAATGGTATCCGTTAACGTGACAGATGCCCCATAGTTCCCGGTATTGGAAATGGCGATGCTGTACACAACGGTATCCCCTACCGTTGCTATCGTCTGATCTCCCGTTTTCACTGCAGCCAGAATAGGTTGAAAGACCGGAGTTGTAACCGTATTGGAGAATGTGGTCGCTGAGAAAGCCCCTGATGTAAAGCTGACCGTGGACTGATTGTTTAACACTGCACTTGCCGGGAGCGCCGTAACCTGCACACTAAATACAACGGTTACCGTAACGCCAGGTGCGATGGAACCAAGCGTTATTCCCGTAGAAGGATTGGCACCAGGGCGCAGAACACCATCGACAAACACGCCGGTTGGCGCAAGAACGGTACTTGTCGGCACTGCATCCGTGAAAACCACATTGTTGACCGTTGCAATTCCGTTATTGGTTACAGCGATGCTATACGTTACGATATCACCAACTGATACCGCCGTTGAAGTTGTGGATTTGACCACATCGACATCTGGTGCCGATACGGTAATGGTCAACACATTGGATAGAACAGACTCCGTGATGTTCCGCCCATCCGGCAATGTATATGATAGAGCTACCGAAGCCTGATTCACCAGTTGTTGCGGACTTGGCAGCGTATCAACAACTACTGAAAAGGTAATGGTGGTCGTAGCTCCGGGAGCCACATTACCTGCGGGGATGCCCGTTGCTGGATTTCCTGCTGGCAGCGGTTGACCGTTCACAATAACGCTATTTGGAACAAGGATGGTTCCGGCTGGAAGGTTATCTGTCAGGTTAATCTGGGCTCCATAGTTTCCCTGATTGCTCACGGTTATCGTGTAGCTGACCGTATCCCCAACGGTAGCATTTTGTGTACTGGCTGTTTTTTGTGCTGAAAGAATAGGCTGGTACACCGGAGTGACCACGGTATTTGAAAAGGTTGTGCTTGAGAATGTACCTGAGGTAAAACTGACCGTAGAGCGATTGCTCAACTGATCACTTGGCGGGATCGCGTCGATACGGATACTGAATGTGACCGTCGCGGACGTTCCGGGCCCCAATGTACCAAGGGGTACCCCACCTGCCGGATTGGCTCCGGGTTGCGCAACCCCATTCACTGTGACACTCCCTGTAACAAAAGAGGCTCCAGCTGGAATCGGGTCTGAAAACTGAATATTGTTCACCGGTGCAATTCCGCTGTTGGTCACCAGAATGGAATAGGTCACCGTATCGCCTACCGTAGCCGCAGTGGAAGCTGTGCTTTTGACAACAGCGACGTTTGGTGACGAGACCGGGAACGTGAGTGTATTCGAAGTGGCTGAGCCAGTCAACGTCCGCCCATCTGGAGGTGTAAATGTAAAGGATGATGTAGCAAAATTGCTAAGCTGCTGTGGGGATGGAAGTGAATCCACAACAACGGCAAACGTGACAACAGCCGTCGCCCCTGCTGCTACAATGCCTACCGGAATACCTGTTCCTGGTGTTACTCCCGGCTCTGGCACACCGGATACAACCACACTGTTGGGTACAAAAGTAGTCGCAGAAGGAATGTTGTCTGTGAGAGTAACATTTGCTTCCAGATTGCCAGCATTGCTGACCGTCACCGTGTATACAACCGTATCACCTACAGTTGCATTTACGGTATTTGCTGTTTTGACAAGTGAAATCTGCGGTTGTATGACCGGAGTCTGAGTGGTATTGGACGATGATGACCCTGAAAATGAACCGGATGTGAAGCTGACCGTCGACTGATTGTTAATCTGCGAAGGAATCGGCATGGTAATCGTCACCTCAAAAGTTACGGTAACCTCGGCTCCTGGAGCCAACGTACCGATTGGAATGCCGGCGGTCGGATTGGAGAGCGGGAACGAAGTCCCGTTCACAATGACACTTCCGGGTACAAATGGGGTATTCGAAGGAAGAGGATTGACATATACCACATTATTAACGGCTACTGTGCCGTTATTACGAATAACAGATGTGTATCGAATGACATCTCCGACTACGCCGTACTCTACATTGTCACTGTTGACAATCGTAACATTGGGCAGAGACACTGGAATAGTGATGGTGTTTGATGACGAGAGACCGGCAATCGTTCTCCCACTTGGGAGTGTGTAGGCAAATGAAGCAACCGCCTGATTAATTAACTGCCTTGCATCTGGCAAACTGGTAACCGTCGCAACAAAGGTGACCGTTGCACCTGAGCCCGCAGCAATCTCTCCTAGACTGATACCCGACTCCGGGCTGACTCCAGGTGTAGGTACACCATTAATAATGACACTATTTGTGCTGAATACTGCTCCTGCTGGAATGGGATCTGTCAAGGTAACCGTTGCAGCTATGTTACCTGTATTGTTAATTTGGATGGTGTAATTAAACGTATCGCCTACAGTCAAACTTGTTGTACTTGCTGACTTCACCACTTGGATCACTGGCAGAAATATGGGGGTATTTACTGATATAGAAGAAGAAACACCGTTAAAACTGCCTGATGTAAATGCTGCATTGGCCTGGTTACTAACCAAACCCGTAGATGGAACGGAATTCACTCGGGTCTGATAGGTCACAGTTACACTGCTTGAGCTATTCAATGAACCCACTGCGATTCCCGCAACGGGGCTTGCACTGGGAACAGCAGATCCATTAATCGCGACACTACCCGGGACAAATTCAGAGCCGGATGGTGCATCCGAAATCACCAGATTTTGTACTGCACTAATTCCTGCGTTTGTTGCAACAACGGTATACGTAAGCACATCTCCAACTGTAGCATCTGGTGTGTTTACTGTTTTACTAAGAGAAATATTGGGAGCCGATGCAGATATACGAACGATATTGGATAAGCTACTGCCTGAGAGATTCCTTCCACTTGGAAGCTGGTACGTATAACTTGCTGTCCCTTGATTCTCCAGTGTCGGGGGATTCGGAAGTGTGGTGAGTGTAGCGCGAAACACCACCGTAGCCGCAACTCCCGGCAGGAGGCTGCCCAGTGTTATTCCGGTTAATGGGCTTGTTCCAGGACGTGCAGTACCATTCACAGTTACCGAATTCGGGACAAACGTCAGCCCCGCTGGAATCGTATCCGTCACATTCACTTGAGTCGCTATATTCCCACTGTTCGTGACCACAAGTGTGTATGCAATCTGATCCCCCAGTGTCGCATTGGTTTGGCTTGCTGACTTGTTGATACCAACAACAGCTTGGTATACAGGGGTTGTAATGGAATTGGAGTTGGAAATGCCCGTGAACGAACCAGAGCTATAGGACACTACCGCTCGATTGACTAACGAACCTGAAGCAGGCAGAGACTGCACATTCAACTGAAACGTCACCGTCGCAGAACTTCCGGCCGCCAATGTCCCAATAGAGATACCACTGCTCGGATTCGCAGACGGTACGACAGTTCCCCTTACGATTGCACTGCCGGGAACAAAAGTTATTCCAGCAGGGAGCGCATCTGTAAGTACCACATTGTTAATCACCTGAATACCGCTGTTGGTAGTAACTACGGTGTACGTGAAGGTCTCCCCGACAGCAACATCGGTAACGGATGCTGATTTTACCGTGGTCACATTGGGCAATGTTACCGGGATCGTTAAGGTATTCGAGGCGATGTTTCCCGTGATCGTCCGACCATCAGGTGAATTGAAGGAATAAGAAGCTGTCGCCTGATCCACAAGAGTCGGCGGTGTCGGCAAGCTTGTTACAAGTACCTGAAAAGTCACGGTATTGGCACTTCCTGCCGCGAGGCTCCCCAGATTAACGCCGGTAACCGGATTGGCGCCAGCAATCACATTTCCATTCAGACGAAAGCTGCCTGCTACATATGAGCTACCACTTGGAATGTTATCCCTCAATGTAACGTTGGCAGCAACATTCCCTCCGTTGTTCACTTGCAGTGTATAGGTTACCAGGTCACCCACCGTGGCATTGGTGGTACTCGCCGATTTCACAATGGACAGGTTTGGCGAATAAACCGTAAGGGTGGAGTTATTGGACGGAATAACTCCGGTAATGACCGGCCCCCCTGCTACACTTTGAAATGTAAAGGCTGCATTGGCCGAATTCACCAGTTGCAGGATGCTTGCATCCTGACCGATGAGTGCTCGATAGGTTACAACAACACTGCTGGATAAAGTTAACGAACCCAGCGGAATGCCTGCCGTCACATCAAGTGTTGGACGGGATACACCTGCAACCGTGACACTGCCTGGAATAAAGGTAAGACCTGCAGGAAGTGAATCTGATAAAACAACACTGGCCGCACTCGCAGTGCCTGCATTGGTAACGGTGACCGAATATAGAATACTATCCCCGGCAACTGCACCGGCGGCGACCGTTGCCTTAGCCAATGTGATTTTGGGTGCATTAATATCAACTTGAATTGCATTGGCGTTGACAATGTAGGCATCCCCCGAGGTCGTTAATGTCAACACCGCAGATGACTGGTTATTGATCAGTCTTGCTGAAACATCCACATTGGTAATATCCCAGCCTTGACGTCCACCGATAATATTTGTACCTGGAGCTCCGTTGATCTGATTTCGTGTCCCAAACGTTCCTGTTGTATTAAGCGCTCCGGTATCTCCGTTAATCTGAGAAGCAAAAAAGTTCGCAGCTAGATTATTGGGCCCGGACAAAGCAACCGATGTAGCTGAGGTTGGCCCGAATAATGCCTGGTCACCGGTCCGGTTTGCGTCGCCCTCCTGCGCACTGAACAGTATTCTTCCTCCCAATACACCGGAAAGGGGCGTTGCAAATCCAGTCAGTGTGGTAACAACAGGTGGTGAAGTGGATTGAACGAGTACGCCGCCTGCACGCAAAGACATGTTGCGAAAAGGCAGATTGGGATTCTGATAAATGACTCCAAGTGTCCACCCCGCATGATTGGCCGTGGAATCATTTGTAATAACTATAGTCCCTACCACTGCACCGGTGATATATGTACCTGCTCCCCCATTTTGTACAAGTGTGGTTACGTTGGCGGAACGTACATAGCCAGCAGCACCGCCCCCCAGATCGAATTGATTGTAGGTAAGTGGATCAGGGGTAACACTGGAAGTCCCTGCGGGTGTAATAAACGTAACCGGATTGTTAATGGCAGCACTCAGATTGACTGTACCATTGATGTAACTGCCGCCCCAGATCAATTCTGCATACAGAACGGTACTTCCAGCAGGTAGTGTAAGAATGGCTGCTGAACTGTTGCTCTGATACAGGCTTGTCGTTCCCAGTGGATAGGTGCCGTACTGGAGGCTGGTGTTGGTTGTGATAAAACCTCCAATACTGTCCTGTGTTCCGGGTACTCCCGCTGTTTCCGAACGACTCAGTCCAAGCGTATTTCCTGTAAATGTAATTGCTCCCGTAGCATTAACGGTTGAACGAACGACAAGAGGAATGAAGATCACCTCCCCTTCATCAATGATTTCCTACATATGGAACGGAGCCATGTATATAGTCTATGAGTGTATTGTTGAGTTTTGTTTGTCCTCCATAAAAAGTTTGTGACAACTCGAAACTTATGTGAGTCTTGTTCTCACATAACAGTTAAATACATTTGCGTTTTGTTCATTGTGATTTATAATTATCATATACGAGAGTAATTCTGTCGTACCATTATGATGCAGTCAGCGGTGATATATGAAAGGTTTCCATACGCACAATAGTCACATTCCAACAGAGTACGAGTTCAAACATTCCAAATGGATTAAAAAAATGCTTCATGCCTACTGGGTTGTTACGATTGCACATTTCGCCATTCAGATTGGCTGTTTCCTGTTTCTGGAGTACGATCGCACACCTACAGATTTCTTGATGAATGTCCTCTTCTGGCCTACGGCCGTCAGCAGTTCATGCATTTTGTTCGCAAGTTGGGTTGATCGGCGCTTCAGTTCATATTCCTTTTACACCATGTCTATAGCCAGCACGGTTATCGCCTGGACGATTATTCATGTCAATTATGACATTCGGATTATATTAGCAATCTGTCTGTTGCCCATCTTTGCTTCGGTGCTGTTCTTCAGTAAAAAAAGAGTCTGGATTGTCTTTCTGATGCAGATGACTGGTTACTTTCTGGTTTTGTTCGATCCAGCCTACCGGTTGTACTTGTCTTCATTTGACATGGTATCCATTCCTGCTTTTCTAATCCTAGGTACATATGTAGCACAGGTTATCGTAACCAGCGGCGTTGAGGTGCTCGATGATCTTCAGGCCAGCATGCTTGCCAAGCAGGACCTTATTGTGCGAAATGCCATTATGACCAAACAGTCCAAAACAGACGGTTTAACCAACCTTTATAATCAAAGCTCATTCAAGGATTATTATGAAAAAGCATTTGAATATGCCAACAGTGGCATGAGTCTGCATCTAGCCCTGATCGATATTGATGACTTCAAATCCATTAATGATACGTATGGTCATCGGGTTGGAGACATTATTCTAGAGAAAGTGTCCCTGATCATTCAGGAAACCATTACCTCAAGTGATATTGCAGCACGGTACGGGGGCGAAGAATTCGCCTTATTGATGTTTGAGCAATCTTTCAAGCAGGCTTATGCCTTGGTGGAACAGATTCGCCAAAAGATTGCCCTGATGGGCCATCTGGAACTTGAAGGAGCTTCCATCACGGTGAGTATCGGTCTCAAAAGCTACAGCCCTAATCTAACCAAAGACAAATTGTTCGAGGAAGTGGATGCCTGTCTGTATGCCGCCAAACGAACAGGTAAAAATAAAACCGTAACATCACTTGATCTGACTTCGTCCTTGGCAGAGAAAATATAACTAAAAAAGTTGTGCTGTACACCCGAATTCCGGTTTGTACAACACAACTTTTTTTGGGTCTGAATACGATCAGCACGCCAATCTTCTTCATACATCTATGTTTTCATTCCGCCCATTCCCAGCGATGGCGATTTTGCTCCAGCATCGGATGCAGGTATTCGGACGATCCATCAATGATGAGACGCAGCTCTTTGATCCAATCCTTGAAGGAATCAAATGAAGCAAACATATTTGCCATCTCTATCGTCAAATACAGAAAGTGAGGGGCTGGATATTCCGCAGTGATATGGCGCAGCGCGCTATCCACAGGTGTATATTTCTTTCTCTTGCCCTCAAGCCCCTCCACACGTATCCGTGAAGTTGGATGTTCTCTCCGCCAATCATGCAGGCGGTCTTCTCTTTTGTAATATGCCTGTATCGAATCCTTGCTCATTCGTTTAAACGTGCTCTCGTGTAAAGGATACAACACAAGCTGTATGAATGAACGGGTATCTACCGTTGCAGCGGCGCGCTCGAGTTGCTCATCAGTCACATGTTCAAACGAGTCATAAAAAGTCAATGTGCCTTTGCGGCTGGCCGCAGGTGGCTCATAACCATAAGGTACAGATGTATATTTTCCAGACATTTCACCCCTCCTTGTTTATACGCACATTCGCACAAAGGTGATTGGGATAACCCAGCTCATGTTATTATACGCTAACGATCCTGCTTCAACTCGGAATAAAATGTCATTCTGTTCTTGCCTGCACGTTTGGACTCATACAAAGCTTCGTCCGCCATCCGAATAATCTCACTTGGGTTGTCGCTGTTGGTAGGATATTCGGCTCCTCCAATGCTACATCCAATTCGAATTCGCTCGTAATCGATAATAAACGGCTTGTTCAAGCTTTGAATGATGGCTTCTGCATAAGCCATGGCTTCTTCCCTCGGATGACTTCCAACAGACTGAAGTACAATCAGGAATTCATCTCCGCCCAATCGGACTGTTATCCCCTTCACCTGACCAAGAGCAGACAGTCGCTGGGCCACTTTCTGTAACAGCACATCTCCAGTCTGATGTCCAAGTGTATCGTTGACCCGTTTGAATCCATCGAGATCCAGATAGAGAAAAGTCAGCGTGTGATTTTCACTTTCGGTCTCCAGAGACTCCTCCAGATACACTTCAAGGGCAGTGCGATTTGGCAGTCTAGTCAACTGATCAAAATGCGCCAGATTCTGCATCACGACCAGCTCTGAGTTTTTATTCATAAGAGAGGTCAGCATATCCCGAAGCGAACGGGACAACACTTCAATCTCCTTAATCCCCTTAATCGCAGGAATCTCAAGCTCTTCCCCTGCACGCAGTCGATTGGCTACTCTGGTAAGACGCACAAGTGGGGCAGAGATCAGACGTGAGACAACCCAGCCAATCAGTGCAAACAGTACGGTAACGGCGAGTCCAGACCACACATTAAACCACATCAGGTCAAACACAGACGCAAAAGCAGATGACTTGACTTGACGAATGACTACGGTCCAGCCTAATCCGGGATAATCCAGATGACCCTGGCTGTAGGCAAACCCTGTCACATATTCATTACCATCAGGCCACTTTTCAATGGACCAACTGCTTTTGTTGAGCTGGGCCTCTTCGATGCCAGGCAATACCAACGGTTTACCGACCCATTCCTTCGGCCCCAGCAACACTGTATGTTCCTTTTTGCTTACGATAAAAAACTCAATGTCTTTTTCTTCCCTTTTCAATGGGGCAAGTACGGATTCCTCAACTTCCTTCGCCCATTCCCAGCTTAAATGTGCAGCGAGCACACCTTGAATCATTCCTTTGCTATCCTTCAGCGGGAAACTGATATCGACAAATTGCAACGGCTCTCCCGTTGGATTCGGAAGCAGCTTGGCAAGAAGTACTGCATTATGCACATCTCCAATGAATTTACCCTTGACTCCCTCCTGATACACAGGTCGCTCTGATAAATTTTCCCCAAGCAAGATACCATCCGTAGCAGCTAACACTTTTCCCTTCGGGTCCATGAATCCAACCCATGAGAATGAGGGAAAGCTATCTTGTAACTGATCCAGCAGCATCTGAATCTCATCAGGTTGGAATTCATCTTCCAACGAAGCCATTCGGCCCAGCAGGTCCAGTTCACCTGCGCGAGCCGACATGAATCGATCCAGCTTGTCCGAAGCCTGTGAGGCCGTGCCTGTAAGAGAGTGACCAATCTCAGTCTCTACAGCAACAAATGACTTTTGGCTAAAAATAGACCCAATCGTCAGGGTAACCAGCAAGGATAACACAGCAAAGATGACTGTAAGCACAGTTCTAATTTTGAATGACATTACTTCCTCCATTACACGGTGAAACCATCTTGCTTCTCAACATAACTATGCTGTAAAGAGTACACGGAATGTCACCTCGGACGTGTCTCAAAACTCGCTGAAGTGCATCTTTTACCGCCTTTTCGCCCCCTGCTGCGTCACTTTCCCTTGACGTGCCCCGGCACGCCTGCGGAAAACTTCCTGGCTTGGAACGAAAATTCGGCAAAATCTGCTTCTTCGGAGTTTCAGACACGCCCTAATCGTTTTCATATTTATCGGAACTTGTGTGTTTTTTTATTATACATGCCCATACAATATTATACTGAAATCTTCACCGTGTTTCTTCCATTCAAAGAATAGACACGATTCTGTATATACATACTTGGGTTATGAATATAGAGAGCAAGCATATCCTTCAAAGGATCATGCGCCTGTATGTCACAGAGAGAGTAATCGAAATACTAAACATTGGGGGTGTTATGTTGAGCCTGCTTCATGTTGCTGTTATTCTGCCTTTTGCCGCTGGCATTCTTCTTGCCATGCTGCATCGTTTCTTCCGTAAATTACATTTGGGATGGCCGGTTCTCCTTGTCCCGGCACTATTATTTGTATACTTTGCGAGTCTCATACCCGCTGTGTCACAGCGCAATACCGTATCCGGAAATATCCCATGGATTCCTTCACTGGACATTGGATTTAATCTGTATCTGGACGGTCTGAGCCTCATGTTGACACTGCTAATCACCGGAATCGGTGTCCTCGTTGTTCTCTACTCCATCTTCTACATGGATATGAAAGAAGCGCTGAACCGTTTCTACCTGTATCTGTTGATGTTCATGGGAGCCATGTTGGGCGTGGTGCTGTCTGATAATATGATCGTGCTCTACGGATTCTGGGAATTGACCAGTATTACGTCATTCCTGTTGATTGCATTCCATTACAAACGTAAAGCCTCGACTTCAGGAGCACAAAAATCATTCCTGATTACGGTATTTGGCGGTTTCGCCATGCTTACCGGATTCATGATGATGTATCTCATTACCGGAACATTCAGTATTCGTGCAACCATTACAGGATTGGGTCAGTTTCAGGAAAGTGCACTATTTCTACCCGCACTTATCTTGATCCTGATTGGAGCTTTCACCAAGTCAGCTCAGTTCCCGTTCCATATCTGGTTGCCGGATGCCATGGAAGCTCCGACACCTGTGAGTGCCTATCTTCACTCAGCCACCATGGTCAAGGCCGGACTGTACGTTGTAGCACGGTTTACACCAATCTTCGGTGGACAGGGACTCTGGTTCTGGCTCGTTACCGGCGTTGGTCTTCTGACTTTGTGTTATGGATCATTCCTGGCGGTGAAAAAAAACGATCTCAAAGCGATTCTTGCCTATTCGACCATCTCTCAACTTGGTCTGATCATGTCCCTCTTAGGGGTTGGATCTGCTGCTCTCTACTTCGGATATGGCGAATCCTCTGCGATGTATACTGTTGCAATAACCGCTGCGCTGCTTCACCTGTTTAATCATGCAACCTTCAAGGCCGCTCTGTTCATGGTCGTAGGGATTGTTGATCATGAAACGGGTACACGTGACATACGGAAGCTCGGTGGACTTGCTTCATTCATGCCAATCACATTCACCGTGGCATTGATCGGCTCACTTGCCATGGCGGGTATCCCGCCCTTCAACGGATTCCTGAGCAAGGAGTTATTCTTCCAAGCGATGGTGGAAGTCACGCATCTACGAATCTTTGGACTTGGGTCCTGGAGTGTTCTATTGCCGGTATTCGCTTGGCTTGCAAGTGTGTTTACCCTGATCTATGCGCTTATTATCGTGTTCAAAACATTCCTCGGTCGTAGCCAAAGCGAGATCCCTGCCGAGAAGCTGCACGAAGCGCCCGCTGGCATGCTCATTCCGCCTGTTGTTCTAGGTGTTCTTGTCGTTGTATTCGGACTCTTCCCGAATCTGCTGGCCGGATCACTGATTGAACCGGCAATGGCCGCTGTGCTTCCATCCCTCTTGAATGGGAATGAGCGCTTCGATGTACATTTCTCCCTGTGGCATGGATGGACTCCGGAACTAATCATGACAATCGGAGTTGTAATTCTCGGAATCACTCTCTACAAGCTATTGCCACGATGGAGGAATATTTATGAGCATTATCCACAAGGATTAACAATTAACAATATGTACCATGTTGTGCTGGATAATCTTCAGCATTATGCACGCAAATGGACGGAAGCCTATATGAATGGCTCGGTTCGTAATTATCTCGTTTACATTTTCTCATTCACGGTCGCGTTGCTGGTCTATGCCTTCTTCCGTTCAGGAGAAAATATTAGCTGGAATCTGCAGGGCAATGCACCTTTCTCATTTTATGAGGTGGTACTGCTAGTCACGCTCATCGGTGCTGCAGTTTCGATTCCTTTTGCCAAGAACAGACTGTCAGCAGTCATTATGACCGGAGCGGTTGGTTACCTCGTAACCCTACTGTTTGTACTCTTCCGGGCGCCAGATCTGGCGTTGACACAGATGATTGTTGAGACGGTATCTGTTGCACTGTTCCTGCTCTGCTTCTACCATCTGCCTGAGCTTCAACGTGGCAAATCAAGCCGCAGTTATCTCACGGTAAATATGATCGTAGCGATTGCAGTCGGGATCGTGATGACTTTTGTTGCATTGGCCGCAAGCGGAACAGCCTCACTGGACAGCATTTCTACTTTCTTCCTTCAGGAAGCCTATGACTCAGCTGGTGGTAAAAATGTCGTGAACGTGTTGCTGGTAGATTTCCGTGGCTTCGATACATTATTGGAGATTATGGTGCTTGGCGTTGCTTCGTTATCTATCTACTCCATGATTAATCTGAACCTCGAAGCAAAAGATCTTGGAGCCCGCTTGAAGTTCCGTAAGAAGGACGAGAGTCAGGATTCCGAACCTACTCTAGATGATGAAGCGGACAATACGAAAAAGTATGGTAACCGGGAACGCAGCTCATCCTCGTGGGATACTGTCCCTTTGCAGAGTAATGATGTATTGCTGCAAACGACCACCAAGGTTGTTGTGTTCATCATACTGACGTTTGCCATGCACCTCTTCTTTGCAGGTCACCACAATCCGGGCGGAGGTTTCATCGGCGGCTTGGTCACAGCGGCAGCGCTCGTATTGATTGCCCTGGCATTCAGTACAGATACGATACGCAAAGCGTTACCGGTTGACTTCCGTATGCTAACAGGAATCGGATTGGGTATAGCTTTACTCACGGGTGCGGGTTCATTTATATTCGGAGTCCCGTTCCTAAGTCAAACCTTCGGCTATTTCGAACTTCCTTTGCTGGGAGAGACAGAACTCGCTACAGCCATGCTGTTTGATCTTGGCGTGTATCTCGCTGTCCTGGGTGTCACCATGACCATCATTCTACAGATCGGGGAGGATCGCTGATATGGAAATATTGATGTGTGTAGCCGTTGGCATTCTGTTTGCGGTTGCCGTCTTTTTAATCTTGTCGCGGAGCCTGCTCCGCATCGTACTTGGCATGTCCATACTAACCCATGGTGTGCATCTGCTCTTGATCACCATGTCACGTCTCAAAACTGGGGCACCACCGCTGCTTGGGGAGATGGCTGAACGTTATGTCGATCCTCTTCCTCAGGCTTTGATACTAACTTCGATTGTTATTAATTTCGGACTCACTGCGTTCTTCTTTGTTCTCTCCTATCGTTCTTATCTGAAGCTGAGAACAGACGATATGGAAGAAGTAAGGGGGCGCCCATATGAATAATCTCGTCGTTCTGCCCATTCTCTTGCCTTTGATTACAGGTGTTCTGGCTCTGCTATTTTTCCGAAAAATAAATATCCAGCGGATCATTAGTGTCATTGGACTTTTGTTTACAGCAGCGGTCTCAACGATACTCATTACGCGGGTAGCTCAGACTGGAGTTCTAACGCTTAATATGGGTGGATGGGCACCTCCCTATGGTATTGTGCTTGTTGCGGACATGGTATCGGCGCTACTTGTCGTTGCCGCTTCTATCATTGCACTGGCGTGTCTGCTGTATGCGTTCCGCAGTGTGAACAAGGAGCGAGAAGAGCACCACTTCTATCCGTTCTTTCATTTTCTGATCGCGGGCGTTAACGGTTCATTCCTAACCGGAGATTTGTTCAATTTGTTTGTCAGCTTTGAACTGATGCTCATCTCTTCCTATGCACTGATCGTATTGGGAGGTACGGAAAGACAACTTCGGGAAACGATCAAATATGTCTTGATTAACATTGTTTCTTCAGCTCTTTTTGTCGCTTCCATCGGCTTCCTCTACTCCATAACTGGCACACTGAACATGGCAGATTTGTCCGTCAAAATTGCTGAAGTGGGACAGAGCGGAGTCATTACCTTAATTGCTGTTCTCTTTCTGATCGTATTTAGCATCAAGGCCGGGCTGTTCCTGTTCTTCTGGCTGTCGGGCTCTTATGCGGCACCACCTGCTGTTGTCACTGCATTGTTCGCAGGATTGCTTACCAAGGTTGGCTTGTACGCGATTGTGCGAACATTCACACTGATCTTCTATCATGATCCTGATTTCTTCCATGCACTAATCGGATGGATGGCTGGAGCAACGATGGTCCTGGGTGTCATCGGTGCGATCTCATACCGCGATGTAAACAAGATTCTCATCTACAACGTGGTCGCAGGTGTAGGGTTTGTCGCTTTTGGTATGGCCGCGGCCAGTCGCCCTGCACTGGAAGGTCTGCTCTTCTATATGCTGCATGATATGTTGATCAAAACATTGCTCTTCCTGCTCGGCGGTGCCTTGATCGCTGTTGCCGGAACATCCAAACTTGATAACATGGGCGGGTTAATCCATCGCTATCCGCTGCTCGGCTGGATGTTCTTCATTAGTGCACTTGCCTTGGCAGGTTTGCCGCCATTTAGTGGATTTCCGGGGAAGTTGCTTCTCTTTGAAGGAGGCTTGCAGGCAGGCTTGTATGGTCTTACCGGCATTGCGGTGCTTTCGAGTTTGTTGATGTTATATTCGGTACTTCGTATCTTCATACAAGCGTTCTGGGGCGAACCGCCTGCCGGGGTTACAAGACGCCCTTACGCGGTGAACGGCCTTCTGATTCCTGCCGGAATTCTGTTTGTATTCATCATCGTAATGGGTGTGGGGGCTGAAGGCATGTTCCAATTGACCTCCCGCGCAGGCGATATTCTACTGCATCCCAATATTTATATTGATGCCGTATTGAAGGAGTAGATGTCTATGGCCTTTCAGATTGTACTGAATCTTATCATTGCTTTTGTATGGATGTTTCTGAACAACGCCTGGAATGGTGTTGGTTTTCTCATAGGTTACCTGCTCGGACTGCTTCTCATCGGGGGGATGCGCAGATTCTTCCCCCAGCGCTTCTATATTGTGCGAGTCTGGGCCATCTTCAAACTGATTACTCTGCTATTCAAGGAACTGGTGCGAGCCAGCATTGAGGTTATACGCCAGATTATCAAGCCCAAGTTAGATATAAGGCCCGGTATTTTTACGTATAAAACTCAATTGTCCTCGGATTGGGAAGTTACTCTGCTCTGCTTACTCATCTCATTGACACCAGGTTCTCTGCCGCTTGAGATCTCAGGTAATCAACGCAAACTGTTTATTCACGCACTGGATATCAAAGATGAACAGAAAATGAGAGATGATATCCAAAATACATTCGAAAAAGCAATTATGGAGGTGACGCGTTAATGTTATCCTCACTGTTGTTCATCTCATTGCTCATTCTCTCCTTAGCCATTCTGGGTTGCTTGTACAGGGTGCTTCGGGGACCATCCATGGCTGACCGGATCACGGCACTGGATACCATCGGTATCAATGTGATTGCCATCGTTGCCGTTCTGTCGATGATGCTGCAAACCCAAGCCTATCTGGATATTATTTTGCTGATTGGCATTTTGGCTTTTCTAAGTACAGTGGCATTTGCACGTTATATTGAACGGGGGGCGGTATTCAAAAATGATGGAGATCGTTAAAGTAGCCGCTGAAACCGCTATAGGTCTACTCGTACTGCTCGGTGCACTACTAAGTGCACTCAGTGCATTCGGACTTATTCGTCTGCCTGATGTATATCTACGTGCCCATGCCGCAACCAAAAGTATGACACTTGGAGTGTTCTGTGTATTAAGCGCTACATTTTTCTACTTCTGGTATTTCGATAACTATATCAGTGCCCGCTTGTTGTTAGGTATCCTGTTTGTATTCATCACGGCTCCGGTCGCCGGACATCTGAACGGACGGGCCGCCTATCGCACAGATGTACCACTGTGGGAGCAGAGCGTGCAAGATGAACTGGAACCCTTGTTAAAAGGAAAAAAAGTGAACCATGAAGCCAAGGATATGATGGAGTAATCCCCAGTCTAGGCATAACAAATACCCCCGAGGATCAGCCGCCCGTTTCGCGGCATGTTCCCGGGGGTATTTGTTTATTTTGCATACACGGATCATATCAAGCACTGATTATGCAGACTGATTAAGTAGTAAAGTCAGAATCCATTCAGTCCCTGTCTTCTCAGGTCCGCAGCCACAATACGTGCAAGCTCCGCAGCCCCTTGACGATTCGGATGCAGACTATCCCCTGTCATATACAGAGCAAGTGTTGCTGCTGGACCAATGGACGTGAAATAAGCAGAACTTAACTTATTCAGTTCAACCAGGGTGACTCCCTCTTCCTGAGCGAGTGCACGGGTTGATTGATTGTACCAGCGGTTCTCCGCTTGATGCACATTGGCTGTATTAAAATCTGTTGCCCGGCCCTGAGGCGTGGAGAGGATAACCGTTGCTCCTTTGTTCTTCGCCTTACGTACCATATCCCGCATAATCTCCTTGAACTGTGCCTCCGTTGTATTATTCTTGGCATTGGTATCGTTAATTCCGAATTGCAAAATAAAATAATCTCCCGGCTTGATATACTTCAGAATCGCTTCCATCTGACCATCATCGCGGAAACCTCTCGCAAATTGACCACTTGCCGCCATATTTCGAACCTGGAAGGTGGCATTGTTCACATAGGACGGAAACAACTGTCCCCAACCTCCTTGTACACTGCTACCTAGCGGATAGTAATTGCAAACTGTTGAGTCACCACCAATGTAGATCGTGCGGTTGGTAACGGTTTGATTGGATAACTTCCGGATTTCAAGTGCACTAAGTGTGAAGGCGGTGCCTGTCTTTCCTTCTGTAACCAGCAGGTTTAATTGCCCGTCAGTCACCGGAATTTGAAACTGGTCCGTTGCCCCGTTGCCTGTCATATTAATGATCTGGTAGACACCTTCTGCAGCCACACTCGCTCTGGCAGTATTGCCCAGGACCACTTTAACTTCATATAGGCCATTGGACAGATTCACATTGAAGGTATTGGTGCTCTTGGTGCCGTAAGTCAGAAACTGCACAGCGTCACTCTTAACCCCGCTTCCTGAGGCAGACACATTCCTCATCTGTGCAGGTGTGTTGAAGCCATAACCTTTCGTAGGCGTATAAGCATCTCCTGCGGACACGCCTGTGTAACCGCTCTCAACACCACCCGAACCAAAATCAAATCTGTAATTGTCCGTTGCCGCTTCGGCGACTTGCCCTCCACTGCTTCCCAAACCGATGCCCGTTGTACTTGCAAACAGAACAAAACAGAGCAGAAGCTTTACCGATATTGACCATTTCATCACTGAATTCTCCTCTCGAATCAGAATTATATTAGTTGAAGATCCACAGCTTCACAGAACTTGATCAAGCCAGTCATAAGCCTTCGCTCCGCTAATCTCATGTCCACCGGTAAAGAAATCCGCATCCAGTGATTCTGCTGCTCCCGCCTGCTCATATATGTGTGTCAAACGGGCATACGCCTCTCTCGCTGCATGGATTGGGAACACCTGATCATCACTTCCAGCTTCAATAAAAAGTGGCCTAGGCACAATCAGGCCGATGAGATCCGGCAACTCCGCTTCACGCAGGATACCTGGCACATAGTTGTCGAGACAATGGTTCCGATCCAATATGCTACCCTGGAATGTATTTGCATAACCGCTTACCACAGTTGCACTGAACCGTTCATCCAACGCGGCTGTAAATGCGGTCACCAGCCCACCGCCCGAGATACCCATGCTTCCAATTCGCTCCAAATCCACTTCTGGCCGAGTCGATACATAATCCAATACACGTGTTGTTTCATACACCCTATGACCGGCGAGGGTCTTCCCCACCATGAGCAGATGCGCAGCAATCTTCGTACAGGAGCTTACCCCTGGTGGCGCATCGCGGTCCTCTTCCAGTCTTCGATCACCAAATCCGAGCAACTCTGGAGCCGCAACCACATAACCACGCTTCACAAGAGCTACTGCAAAGTCCTTGTGTAATCCGGGCTCGCCTGTCCGTAGTGACCCATCCGGTTCCATACCCGATATCTCTCGGCTACCGTAGCCATGCCCATGACAAGCAACGATAGCAGGTCTCTTGTTTTCGGTAATGCTTCCATCACCCGGAATTAATAAATACACTGGCATGCGAAGTCCTGCATAGGTCGTGATTTCAATCCGATCCCGAATATATCCGTCACATGTAATGCGCTCCAGTAAGACAGGATTCAGTGCGGCCGCCATCGTGGGAAAACCTCCCAGCCGTTCTTTCACACGTGTACGTAACTGACTGCGCCATAACTCCAGGGGTTGATCTGCATGATACGCGGAACGACCACGAAGATTCGTTTGTTGTTGTAGATAGGCTTCAATATCAGACATGGGCCTGTGTCCCTCCTGTTTTTAGTAGGATAACGTAGATAAAAGACTGTTATATGGAATTAATCCCATCCATTATAGAACATCCATGTCACCCATGAATTGAACATGTTTGCCTGTTTTGAATAGAATCACACGCTTTCTAGCCAAAAAAAGGATATCTCCAACCTGAAGACAGGTTACGGAAATACCCTTCATTTCATCTGACCTGGCAGCCACCAGTTCCACCTGCCCATTAATTTCATCAATGCAGGTACCAGTATTAGACGGATTAATGTAACGTCAATCAACACCGCTGCCGTGATTCCGATCCCTAACTGCCTCACACCTGCGACTTCAGCAAAAGCAAACGGCACAGTCACCGCAAGCAGAATGGCCGCTGCGGAGGTGACCAGACGACCTGTAGAAGCCAATCCCTGTTGGACAGCCACATCACTGTCTCCGGTTCGTCTATACACTTCCTGAATACGGCTCAGCATAAACACACCATAATCCATGGATATGCCAAACACCAATCCTGCAATGAATACAGGAATCATAATGGCAATGGCTGACGGCTCCATACCTAGATGTCCTTCATTGAACACCCACACCAATATGCCAAATGAAGCGGCTAAGCTGAGCAGATTCATCAGAATTGCCTTAATTGGAATGAGCATCGATCGGAATGCCGCCAGTAACACAAGATAATTGGTGACCACTACAAATACCAGCACTTTGGGCAGTTGACTTGTGACTTCCTGCATTATTTCATACTGCTTGGCAGCTTCCCCACCATAACGTAGTTTTACGTTGTTGGAACCTGGTGTATGATCGCTATTCCTCATTCGTTCCAGCCAGTCTGCGACCTGCTCCGACCCGGGCTCCCCGTACACGTTGGCTATTAAGCGTATGGAATGATCAGAGACCGTTGAACGTAGCCTTGCCGTCCTTATTGACTCCTTGCCTTCTATGGAAGGAGTCAATAAGGACGGTGGAATTTGAAAAAGGCTCTGCGAGCCATTTTGATTCGGCTGTAATAGGCCCCATGGTGAAACAATGCTCAATACGCCCGAGTCCTGCAGTAATTGACGGGCTTTGTTGTGGGCCAAATGCCAGTGAGAGGCAGTCAACAGTTCCTGCTGTCCGCCAATCACGATCTCGATGGCGGAGGTATTCTTTCGCCCCAAATCATGTTGCAACTGCTCTGCTGCCTGGCGGGACTCCATTCTCTCTGGCAGTGAAGAGGCATCCGGGACGGACAGTTCCAGCCGTGTCACTGGATAAACACACAGGAGCAGCACAACCGTACCTCCAATGGCCATACTGACTGGGCGTTTCATGACCATTGCAGACCATCTATGCCAGACCGAGCTTCTGGGTAACGAATGGACTAACTTTCGCCTGAAGACCCGACCCGCAGACAGTGACAGCAGAGCTGGCAGCAGCGTAACATTTAACAGTAGCGATAGGAGCAGAACAATAATGGCCCCCAAGGAGACACTCAGAAACATCGGCAGTCTGATCCAGAGCAGACCCAGTAGCCCAAGGAGCACGCAAGCTGCCGAGAACAACACCGCTCTGCCTGCTGTACGTAATGTTCGCTGAAGAATCTCGCTCCGAAGAACCTCGCTCTGCATATCCAGACTGCTTCCTGTAAAGTTAACTTCGCCTTCATCTTCATAGGCCCGCTGAACTTCTTCCCTGTACCTGCTCAGGATGATCAGGGCAAAGTCTATACTCAGTGCCATGCCCACCATGGGAATCACATTAATGATAAAGTTGGACAATTCCAGATTATAACCAAGGAGTGACGTGACTCCCATCGCAGTAATCACAGCACTGATCCCCATCATGACAGCAATCAACGCGGCATATAGCCCCCTGAATGCAAAACACAAAACGATCAGGGCAATCGGTAGGCCCACCATCTCTGCCCGTTCCAGATCACGAAAGCTCAGATGATTGACATCCTGCTGCACGACTGCCTTCCCCGTCAATTGCACCGTACCTGGACCGTCTGTTGCCAGCACGGCGCGCAACTGCTCCAGTAGGGGACCCATCTGATGCGCGGGCACATCCATTTTCACAAGGGCATATGCCCTTTGGTCTTGCAGCGTCACTCTTTCGCTAACATCCAGAGGGGATGTGATAGAGGTTACCGCAGGCAACACTTGAACCTGTGTCAAACGATCCTTGATCCACTGCCGGAACTGTAACGGCGAGGTATTTTCCTTTTTCTCAAACACCAGAATAACCGGATCAGCAGGAGATCCAAATTCGTCCTCCAGAACAGCTTCAACTGCTTGCGCATCCCCGTGAACCCGTTTTAATCCGTGATCCTGAACAATGTTAGGTAACTTCCATGCCCAGACCGCTGACATCCCGATGATAAATACCCAGCAGAGAATAATGAACCGCGGATATCGGCTGATGAAGGCAGCAAGTCTGCGATAACCCATACCTAAGCTCCTCTGCGATCAGATTAGTCATTCGATTACATTCATCGGTAAGGGTAAGATCATAAGCACATTCATACACTTGCGGTGTATATCTCCTTCACTCGGGTTCGTGAACTATTGAATGCCATGATTCACAGGTGTTCTGTTCGCTATGGGGGCAGGGATGTATGTAAAAGGAAGTAACTCTGCTGTCAGTCCCGGGCCAAAGGCCAGCGCTATCCCACTGGAATGCTCTTCCTTCTGTCTGTAATCCTCGCGGATGGCTTGAAGAACAAAAAGAATCGTCACGGACGACAGGTTACCATAATCCCGCAGGATGTTTCGGCTGTAGGAGACCTGCTCATCTGTCAACTGATACAGCTTCTGAACGGCATCCACGATGCCTCTGCCTCCCGGATGGATCGCCCATATTTCCGGTAAACCGCTCCCCTCCAGCAACCGTTCTACCTCTGGGCCGAGATGCAAACCAAGCAGCTTCGGAATCTGTGGTGACAGGTAGAGATCAAAGCCTGTATTGCCCACTTCCCAGATCATTTCTTCTGCACAATCCGGGAGCAGCGTTGAGTGCCCTCGGCCTAGTCGAAAACATTCATTGCGGTCTGTACCGGACGCACCAATAATACAGGCAGAGGCACCGTCTCCGAAGAAAGATGCAGCATACAGGTCGTCCCGTTTGGCAGATGGCTGAAAGTGAAGTGTACATAGTTCCACACACACGATGAGAACCGTAGCCTTCTGATCTGTCGTTACAATGGAATTCGCCAGTTGGATCGCCTTCAGACCGGCTGCACATCCTTGAAACACCAGTGGAATCCGGTTGATCTGCGGTGACAGTTCAAGCTGTTGGATCAGCCGAACATCAAGTCCGGGCAGGAATTGCCCCGTGCAACTCACCGTAATGAGATGTGTAATTTCCGAGGAGGTTACGTCTGCATCCTGAATGGCCTGTCCGGCCGCCTCGAGACCAAGTGGAACAGCAGCAGCTTTGTATTTGCCCATACGCTCGGATGTAGTCGGAACCTCGTCCGCATTGGTAAAGGGTAAATATCGGCAAGAATCAACAGGCTCAAGCAGATTTGGTTCACACGTATACCGAGTCTCCACACCGCACTGATTAAAGATTCGTTTGGCCCACCTTCTCGCATCCGGCTCATGTTCCAGCGCTTGCGCGAGACGGGCAGACACATCCTTTTGCTCAATACGGTGGGCAGGCCACGCCGTTCCTATTCCCATAATACTTGCCCCAGTATTTGCCTCAAGCTGGTTCATCGGCTTAACCCCCTTATAGTACGTGTTCAAAAGTAGGCTTTTTAAACAACCTATATATAAAATAGGTTCATATGACATGTGTGCAGGATATAGTACAAGTCTATTCACTACCTGTCCTGTTTATGTTCATATTAACAAGCAAAGGCGGACAACTTATGCGAGTTTCGCACGTGCTGTCCGCCTTTGATACCGGATTAAACCCGTTCCTATATTACATATTCGATCTGTCAGAACTATTCAGGCCGAATTATCGTGAATCTCTCCCCAAGCTTGGCATAATCATTACCCGCCAGTCGGCTGACTGGTTTCAAATGATCCATCAGGATATAGCCCTTGTCCGGATTGTAGACTTGTTCGCTGAAATGATACTGTACAATGCGTACCAGCAGCAGGTCACTCACTGGTTTGCCCTCATCATTCGTGATCGGAATGTGTTGATACAGCTCACACTCCATCCGAATGAGTGCTTCCTGAATTCCTGGCACAGCAACCTTGGTACTTTGCACTGTAGTCAGTTTTGTCCGCTCAAGCTCACTTTCGTGGGGTTCCAGTATGGCTGCTGTCTCATTCACTTCTGTTATGATTGCTTCATCACAGATATGCACGACCAGTTCTTGATGAGCAATCACATTACGTGCAGTATCTTTCATGATACCGTCTTTACGTGCAATAGATATGGATAACAGCGGCGGGTCCGAACTAACCACATTAAAGAAACTAAAAGGCGCTGCATTAATTACACCATTCTTATCTGAAAGTGTCGTCACAAAAGCAATTGGACGTGGCACCACCGAACCACTCATCAGTTTATAGTTGTCTCTCCCCGTTATTTCACGTGGATCCAATGTGTACATATGTAAATATCCCCTTCCATGCTCGTGAAGCAAATGACAACTCTACTTCATGATACGACAATGTTTCTACTTCTTTATTATATATCGTAAAATGCTAAATTAACAAAAAAACTCCCTGGTGCCCACTGCACCAAGGAGTTTGAACATGCCATTTCGTATTGGCTATTTCTTATTTAACGATGCTGTTCTGAATGTCTTCCATAATTTGAAGGTTCGCTTGAACTCCACTATACAGCTAGCTGCTAGAACGGGTAAATTCAAAGACATTACCTGTCTTTACAGCAGGAATGCTCTGCCATACGGCATCTTTCAGCGCTTCTGAGCCTGCTCCCTTGTCACTGTTCACCAGGAATAGATAGTCTGTGTCCATTTCCGCGATCTTCTCCAATGAAATCTCAGACCAGTTACCCGTTGCTTTCGCGGATGCTTCCTTCACAACATTAGGCTCTGCAAGTCCAAGTTCGTTGTACATCACTTCACCACTGGAAACATTGTTGCTTACAACATAAAACTTGTTATTGAATAACCACAACGCTGCAGCGGATTTTGTTCCTCCAGTAACAGCAGTTACTTTTTCTTTGATTTCCTTTGCCTTGGCATCATAATCATCAAGCGCCTTCTGCGCTACATCCGATTTGTTCAAAAGCTCGCCGATCTTGAGCAGAGCCTGACGCGAGTCCTTGTTGACCTCATCTCCGAGTACATAAGTAGGGGCAATTTTGTTGTACTGTTCGTATTTCTCCCCTTCCACTGTACTTTCAGAACCCATAATAATCAGGTCTGGTGAGAAACTGGCCATGGCTTCAAAAGGTAGATCACTTGCAATACCAGGTATGCCATTCAGATCATTTTGCAGATAATCCTGCAAACCATTGCCGTTGTTGATGGACCACTGTGCCGCTGGCTTAACACCGAGTGTAACGAGATGGTCTTCCAGATAAGACGCGATGACACGTTCAGGGTTAGCCGGGATGGTTACTTCGTGTCCCATTGCATCTGTTAATGTGCGCTCTGTAGCGGCTTCTGTTTGTGTCTCAGTCTCCGTTTTTGTATCGTTCTCTCCTGCTGCTCCATTCTCTGCAGGCTTCGCTCCACACGCGGCCAACCAGATGGACATAACCATCACCGTCATTAGAAGCATGATCATCTTTTTATTTCTCTTAAACACTTGATATATCCCCTTTCAATTCATTATAGAAACCTTATTCGGCGCTATTGTGACAGATTTCAATGTTCAAAAATATTGAAACTATTATTGATACATATAATATCCGCATGTACGTTTGTCCGATTCCATTGACAATGATAATTGTTATCAGTTCAGTTGTCAATTCGATTATATTCTGCGCTATACAGTTGAACTAAAATTTATTTACACTGACACTACGATGATAGAACAACCTTCCAATCGCTGTTATCCCCAGATTTTTTCAATTCCTCTTTCTCTAAGGGAAAATCCGGTGATAAATGCGAGCGCTTCGCTTTTTCAGGTTTTTTCTATCTTCTCCGTTTGGTGTAAATGATTAGTTCAACTATATAGATCATTTAAAATCTTCTTGACGGCATTCACCTATAGGCGGATGCCGCCATATGCTGAATGCAGAATACGACGACAGGAAGGATGTTCTGTACATGTATTACGAATATAACCCTTATCTAAGTTATGGAGAAGACCGTTCCTTTCAATTGCCTCCCCTGTTCCCAGGAGGTGGCGGTGGCGGCACACCGGGTGGTCCAACGTTTCCTGGTATCCCTGGCGGTCAAGGCGCCTATCCTCCATACATTCCAGGCGGAGGACCCGGTCCATATATCCCCGGAGGCATTCCAGGTACAATCCCGGGTACAGCACCAGGCGTACCTGCGCAACTGACTCAAGGCAACCTGCCCACCCTACTTAGTGCCTATCCTCGTCCGGTAGGTCAGCCTCCGGCAGAAATGCTTTTTCTGTATAACCTGATCAAAAGCAGCCCGGGTCTGCTCCCGCTCTTCCTCCAGCAACAGCCGCAAAGTCTCACTCAAGCTGTGCAATTTGCACAGACTGGTGCAGCGGCACCACGAGATAACGAAGAACGTGCGCTGCCCAACTTTTGCTATAACCGGTGGTCCCTTGTCTTCACATACAATGATGTCTACCTGATGTGGCCTGCAATTAATCTGTTTGGTTTTGTGGTGGGGTACTTCTATCCATTCCTCACGCCAGGTATACTGTCCAATACACAGATTTTGTTTGCGCTCTGCTAAACCTCTCCTTACCTACAGCAAGAGCCCCACTTGGAAGCATAATTCCTTCCAAGTGAGGCTCTTTTTCGTCCTTTTATCCAGATGTACCTTTACATTACTAAGACTCCATAAACGCAAGGTGTACAGAATCAGTACCTTTAACTCAACACTTGATCGTTCTGGCGCTTCCCGCCTCTACTGACCATTAGGAAGTAAATCACCAAGGCACCGAGATCAGCACACGCGATAACGATTCCCATTGGCACGGCTGTTCCTTCTCCCCCGAGACCTACGAGGGGAGCGACAATACCACCGAACAGGAACGTCATCACACCAATTAGCGCAGACGCACTGCCTGCCGATTTCTCCTGATTGGCCATCGCCAAAGCGAAGGACGCGGTATTGACCAACCCAACACTGGATACCACCAAAAATAGCGGAATCAGTACAGAGATTAGATTACCTCCAGCCAGAATGGCGATGAGCAATGAAGTTCCTCCGAGCGCCGCGGTTAGCAGCCCCGCGATTAACAGGCGATTCTCTGATACCTTTCCTGCAAGTCTACCGGCAATCTGACTGGCCAGAATAATGCCTAACCCGTTAATGGCGAAGCATACACTGAACATTTGCGGGGATACCCCGTATATTTTCTGAAGCACAAACGGTGAACCTGATATGTACGCAAACATGCCAGCAGCTACAAATCCTTGGGTTAACGCATAACCCATAAACTGACGATCCCCCGCGATTTGGCGAAACGTAAGCAATGTCTGCTTCAATCCTCCGCTTGATCTGCGATTGGAAGGTAATGTCTCTCCAAGACCGAAAATGACAGCCAACAGCGTCAGTATACCGATAAGGCTGAGCAAAATAAATACGCCGGGCCACGATGTATACGTCAACAATTGTCCACCAATGATTGGTGCAGCAATCGGGGCTACGCCGTTTATCAGCATTAACAGAGAGAAGAACCGTGTCAGTTCCGGGCCCGAATATACGTCTCTTACGATTGCGCGCGAGATGACAATCCCTGCCGCTCCAGCTACACCTTGAATGAACCGTAGCACAACAAAAGAGCCCATCGTCGGGCTGACCAGGCAAAGTATGGAGGCAATCGTATAGAGCACAAGCCCTGCAATGAGCGGTGTTCGCCGACCACGTACATCACTTAGAGGTCCGGCAAGCAACTGTCCAACCGCAAGTCCAATCATACACGCCGTCAGACTGAGTTGAGCATACGAAGTAGATGAACCAAACTCATCAGCCAGCGTGGGCAATGCGGGTAAATACATATCCAGGGACAACGGCCCGAAGGCCGACAGTGTCCCCAGAATTAAAGCCATCCGTACACGAGATGTGGAGTTTGTGTTCAATGAAACTGTTGTACTTTTCATCAAATACTACTCCCCGCTACCCAGCAGCTTGAGCAAGTTGGATGGCAATGTGAACTGTTGATTGTTAATAATAATACGGCGCAATTCTTCTTCATCCCGCTCATTGTCGGCGTCCTTAATCTCCTGAATTTCCCGGTGAAGTCGCTCCATCTGTTGATCCAGCGCATTTGCCGAATCTGCCGCACTCTTTAACTCTCTCGTCAAATGCTCGGGAACATCCTTATTGTATTTATAAAAAATCTTATGCTCCAGACTCGCCCAGAAATCCATCGCGATTGTACGGATCTGGATCTCCACACATGCTCGTTCCTCACCATTGGACATGTACACAGGCACTTCCACCAGAAGGTGAAGGCTTTGGTAGCCGTTTGGCTTTGGATTCTCGATGTAGTCTTTGACCTCCAGTACACGCAGATCACTCTGGTTGCACAGCATATCCTTAATGCGATAGATATCCGAGATAAAGGAACATGTAATCCGTACCCCGGCGATATCCTTGATATTTTGCTTAATGCTCTCAAACGTTAACTCATGATTTTTGCGGAACATCTTGTTCATAATGCTCTCAGGAGATTTCAGTCTGGACTTTGTATGCTCAATTGGACTGTAATCATGCAAAGACTGGAATTCTTCCTTCAGGACTTCAATCTTGGTCTCCATTTGATCCAGAGCAAATTTATAGATCATCATAAATCTGGTAATTTCATATTTGAATTTCTTGAATTGATCAATTGGATGTGGAGCGTTCATCATGGCTTTCTCCCTTTCTTTCTGCACACTAAAATTAGTTTTATGAATATGAGAACAAGCGGTCAATCCACATGTCTCCTGAACCATTATAAATCATATGGAGCCAATAAACGAATTTCTCACATTTGGGCTGGCGATTCAGCCTGGAAGGTATGGGAACTTATTTTACGCGCATCCTATAGAAGCATCCCTTTCATTTGGCCCGCAATTATTAATAAAAGAGGTGGATTTTCCTGCTCTATCAAGTGACGTATTCATCCGATACACTTCGGGTTAAAGCTTATTTATACCTGCCACAAGGTTGTTCATTACCTGATATCACGACATATGAAACTTCTCATCCCGGCTCTGTCTCCTCTGCCTTTCCGGAATTCGCTTCCATACATAAGCCTCTACATCTTCATCTGCAACCGCTCGCCAGCCATTACCCTGCTGCAACAATACATGATACGGATAACTTACCGGAACAGTGGCCGGTTCTGATCTATTGCCGCGGCGGACTTGGCAGCTATGGCGGGGTAAATACCGTTTGGCTTGAGCAATTTGTACATAAAGGTTATATCGTGTTCGCCCCATCCTATCGTGGCAACGAAGGAGGTGAGGGCCGTGACGAGTATGGCGGGAAAGATGCCGAAGATGTGCATGCCGCTTACCGGTTGATACAGCGTTTACCCTTTGTCGATCCGACTCGGATATCGTTAATGGGGTTCTCCCGTGGGGCCATTAATGCTGTACATACCGCAACGACCTATAATGAAGGACCGGACAGAGTACATAAGTTAGTTCTTTGGAGCGGTGTCGCCGATGTGGAACGCACTTACCATGAGCGAACCGACCTGAGGCGCACATTGAAACGGGTCCTGGGTGGTTCCCCACGCACGGTTCCAGAAGCTTATCTCGCCCGTTCTCCCTTGTCGAAAGCGAACAAACTATCTTGTCCCGTGCTGATCATGCATGGTACATCAGATACACAAGTGAATTATAGTCACGGAACCCGAATGTATCACTGGCTTAAGCGGCAAGGTGCAGAGGTCACATTTCACGCTTATGGCGGGCAGGATCATCATTTTCACGAGAAAATACATCAGTCAGCAGTGAACAATATGTTTGATTGGCTCGCTGCACCTTAAATCTTGCGCGATGAATTTCATTTTGAAGATGCATGGGTTATGGCTGTATACTGGAGGAGCTACGTTTTTTTGAAAGGACGGATAGGATGAATCAAAGCACCCTCCAAAAATACGCCATGTTGCTACTCTGCATGTCTGCCGGAATGGTGGACCTGATCGGATATCTGGGACTGGGGCATGTGCTCACAGCCAATATGACGGGAAATATTGTTTTGTTGGGTATTGCCATTGCCCGTGCTCAGGAATTTGTCGTGCTGCGGTCATTGCTTGCTCTCATCGGTTTTATTGCCGGCAATGCCATTGCAGCACATATGGTTGGACCTGTGCAGACCAAAAATGGCTGGTCTTCTAAGGTCACAGCTGTATTTACTGTTGAAAGCATATTGCTCCTGCTGTTCGCGATCGCCATGATTAGTCCATTTTCAGAACAACTGTCCTATCTGTTAATTGTCATCCTAGCCGTTGCAATGGGGATGCAAACAACTGCGGCACGCCGCATTGGCATTGCTGGCATCTCAACAACCGTGCTCACCAATAATTTGGCCGCTGTGGTCGAGGATACCGTAAACATCCTCAAAAAGCTGCGACATGCCAATATCCGATCGTTAACCAAAGCCTTGTCCACAGACTCCTACCTTCGTGCAGGTGCTGTTGTCATCTATTTGATCGGCGTCATTGCAGCCGCATTGTTATTCCACCGTGTGCCCATGATTGCAGTCTGGATTCCTATCCTGATCATTGGCGGCGTAACCCTATACGCCCGATTACATGCATGGGGAACTTCACAACAAAGCGAAAGTTAATAAAAGTTAATAATAGAAGAAGTACCCTGTCCATGTTCAAGTGGCTGTTCAAAAGTCCGCTTTAGGATACTGAAAACCGGTCTTTTTGAACACGTACTTTAAATTGTTTTAAGTACAATCACGCTATTTATTTCATCAAAGCAGCTTCTTGGCGGATAAGCTTGACCAGATGCTGTGCAGCAGGTGATAATACCTCCCCGGCTCGTGTACATACGGCAACCGTATTTCTCAGCTGTACACCTCGAACAAATACACGTGCCAGCCTGCCTTGCTGCACATCTTCGTTCACAACCAAAGAAGATATAAAGTTGGCCCCATAACCTGCCTTCACCGCACTAATCGTTTCGTTCAGCCCGTTGAACTGAAGCGCAATGCGGGGAGCGGCCAGGTTATTTGTTGTGCAAAGGGAAACGAGTCGCTCACGCGTGGCACTGCCTTCTTCGCGCATAATGAACGGTTCTGCCATCATCTCATGCAGCTCGATTTCTTTGCCCGCATACGGATGGTCAGGGTGCACAACAAACCACATCTCATCGTCAAACAATTCATCCCATTGGACACCTGCATGTGTAATGCCACTTCCACCATACACTGCAATCTCTGCCTCATAACGAAGTAATTGGTCAAAAGCCATCCGGGTGTTGGTTGTGCTAACAACAATCTCCACATCCTCGTGCATTTGCTTAAACCGCGCAATCCAGCCCGGCAACAGAAAATTTGAAGGCAAGTAGGTTGCCGTAAGACGGATCAGTCCTTTCTTGCCCTCCCGAAAATCCTGCACAAAATTCTCGACATCCTGCTCCAGCATGAACAGACGTTCCGCATAACCTGTCAACTGTATCCCCGCATCCGTAAGCACCAGTCTTCTTCCCTCCGAAACAAAAAGCTGGATTCCCAATTCACGTTCAAACTTCTTCACCTGAGAAGATACCGCAGGTTGACTAATATTTAGTTCCTCTGCGGCACGAGTGACCCCGCCATATCTCACGATGGCATGAAATAATCGTAATCCATGCAGATTCATGTTTACACCTCTTCCACGTCAAATTACATAATCTAAAGTTATATTATCATACATAATATATATTTTATTTATATATCTGCTCCATTTATAGTTGAAATATGAAATCCAATACAAGGAACAAGGAAAGGAACATGTGAACATGAAAAATATAAATACGACGAACCTACAGCATACCTGGACTCAAGTCGACGACTACATGAATGATCTGCTGATTCCATCAGATTCCCTGCTGGAACATACACTGCAAAGCAATGCCGAAGCTGGACTCCCTGCTCATGACGTAACACCAAATCAAGGAAAGTTACTTCAGCTCCTGCTGCAAATCCAAGGCGCATCCCGTGTACTTGAAATAGGCACATTGGGTGGATACAGTACCATCTGGATGGCAAGAGCGCTGCCTGAACACGGACGCATCGTCTCACTGGAATCGGAATCACATCATGCAGACTTGGCCCGAGCCAATCTCACACGAGCAGGACTGATGCACAAGGTTGACCTGAGAGTTGGTCCTGCCCTAACCACCCTTCCCGATGTTCAGGAAGAATACAGGGAACCGTTTGATATGATCTTCATCGATGCTGACAAACCAAGTAATCCCGATTATCTGAGATGGGCCCTGCGACTGACTCGGACGGGGAGTCTTATTATTGGTGATAATATCGTCAGGGACGGTGAAGTGATCCGCACAGACAGAACAGACCCCAGAGTTCAGGGCGTTCGATCATTCCTGCAGTTGATCGCGGATCACCCTCGACTTGAAGCTACAGCACTGCAAACGGTCGGTAGCAAAGGTTACGATGGATTCGTCATTGCTCGTGTGATTGATGCCCCTGAACCAAAATAAACAGTGGTCAATTCTTCCGCAAATTCCCCTTTCCTGTTAAACTGGAATCACTGCACAGGCAGACTGGGGGGAACCACTTGAGAGTTTTACAACATATTAATGATGAAATTCGCGGCTGGTCCCGCAATATTCAACTGTTTTTCCTGGCTAGCATTCTGTATCAGATCGGAAATGGCATGTTCTCTGTCTTGTACAATCTGTACATTCAGGGTCTGGGCTATAATGATACAATGAACGGCCAGATTGTAAGTATTCAATCACTCGCAACAGCCATTATGTTTGTTCCTATCGGTCTATGCGGTGATCTGTTCAGCCGCAAGCGATTACTCATTACCGGGGCGTTATTCAGCGGAATCTTTCTGATCGGACGCTCCTTCGATTATTCGGCTACAGGACTGATCTGGTTCGCGGTATTCTCTGGCCTTTTCGCTGGAGTATTCCAAGTACTGGCCATTCCTTATCTGGCGGAAAACGTCAAGAAAAGCCAGCGGCTGAAGATGTTCAGTTATTATTCATCTCTTGTGCTCGCTTCCCAGGTGCTTGGTAGCCTGGGTGGCGGTGTATTCGCAGATTTGTTACATACGGTAGGACTCGCCAAGGTGACCGGATTGCAGACGGTTTTATTTGTCGGTGGTGCAGCAACACTGGCTGCGTTTATTCCACTGTTATTTGTAACCGAAGGCAAGGCTGCTCCGCAGACCACGATTCCGGCGCAACCCGTTCTTCAACCCAATGCGGAGCTAAAAGAAAGTTCAACAAATACCCCAAGCACGGACGATTCGATCACGAAGAAAAAAGATTCCCGACTGATTGGTCAGTTTATAGTGACTCAGTTGTTAATTGGATTAGGTTCCGGACTGGTTGTACCGTATCTGAATCTGTATTTCACCAATCGATTCTCGGTTTCTCTGAGCGGCATGAGCTTACTAATTGCACTTGGTCAGATTATGACGATTGTATCCATGCTGATTGGTCCTACCTTGGCGGCAAAGGTCGGAAGCGTAAGAGCCGTTGTCATTTTCCAGGTCATGTCGCTGCCCTTCCTTCTATTAACAGGCTTCACCAATCTGTTGTTCATCGCTTCGCTCAGTTTCTTATTCAGACAAGCATTGATGAACGCAGCCAATCCCATTCATTCAGCGATACTGGTGGATCGGATCTCGGACAAACGCCGCGGCATTGCCAATTCACTGATGCAGACCTCGTTCATGATTGGATGGGCGACCATGGGACCCGTTCAATCCTATCTGGTCACCACGTACGGAACGTATTGGGGTTACGCGATCACTTTCAGCATCACAGGCTGTCTATATGTTATTTCATCACTGATGTACTTTGTAATGTTCAGAGAACCCAAACCTTCCGCTACGGCTCTCGCAGGATCTTAACCGGTAGGCTACACGGATGGATCAGATGAGTATCATGGCACATGAAGTGAATGCCGATCTTTCGGTTGTATCCGGGTATCAATTGTTCCGCATCCTGTTTATCTTTTTCATCGTCTCTTCCGTACTGAAGATGATTCTTGTACATATGTTAAAAGAAAAGAAAGCAGAGCCCTCACTTCAATGATCATATTTTGTCTGATCCCATGCCAAAGAGAGTATCCATTTGTTGCCACATCCTGCGGATACTCTCTTTTATTTGTACAGACTTAACTTCAGCATTTGGCTTCATTCAATTTTAAGCATAATGACTACTTATGAATAAATTCGGTTGTACATCCAGCCTACAATGCCCACCGTAACCACTGTTGCCCCAATAATAAATGCATAATAGCCAATCTTACTTTTGGACTCCGAAGTCTGATGGTCATAATAATCCGAGTTACGTCGGTAAAACCCCATCCATAACTCTCCGATCATATTCACTACAACCAATACAAAACGTTTAACAAGCCCCATTGTATTCGCGTCTCCTCTCTCTGATCAACCTTCTTCCCTATTAAGTATAATTATCCCAATTCATTAAAACAACCTACTTATATTACTTTCGGTGCAGTTTCTTGCTCCAACCAGGTTAGAATATCAAATGCTTCCTGATCGGTGCTACCACACATCTCTTCCTCAGCTTGCAATCCACTGCATACCGCAGGACGATCTTTTTGGCCAAAAATTCCGCAGCGATTATCATCGGTAAGCTGCACACAACGTACACCTGCCGGCTTGCCATGAGCCATGCCCGGTATCGGTGATGATATGGAAATCGCGATACAACATGCGGCACAGCCTGTCCTGCATTCCATACGTATTCCCTCCTCATTTCAATAACTATAGTACATACAATACATGTTCAAAAAGACCGGTTTTCAATACCAAGAAGATGGGCTGAATTCCATATTCGATGCTGATGATGCCATTAGGCATCCTTCGTAATCAAAAGCGGACTTTTTGAACTACCTCTTATATTATGAGCGATTTACCCAGGTCCAGGTTCGAGCCAGCCCCTGAGCAATTCTCCGATTCATACTTCGATTGGAAAAATACCCCCCATGACTTAGCGGATTCCAACTCATAGCCACGCCGCCAGAGTTCACTTCAATGTCTTCTTTGACCGCTTTCTCATAAGCGGGATCAATGGGGCGTAATGGATAACCCAGAATATCATCCCGATCGTAGAAGTTCACCCACTCCCCTTCCAGCCCTGCATAATACTGATTCACATGGGAAGAAGGCACCTGAATTGGGCAACTAAAGTCATGGTAACGCAAGCTCCATAAGGGCAAGGTTGTACCAAACGAGTAAAAATGGGTCAGCGTATCCCCTCGCTCCAGAGCCGAGTTCACATCCACAACCTCAGGCACACGACTGGAGGGATATTGCAGATCGTAGAAGAAGTTACTGGCGATTACGGCACCCAAACTATGGGCAACCACACAGAGCGGAGCTTCCGGTCCATTGCGCTGTGCAAGGGTATGCATCGCCTGATTCAACGTTCGATGTACGGCATCGTAGTTATGGCCTTGATTTTCCACCGGTTGATAAGCAACCGCATCAGCCAGGTAGTGGATGACAAATCGGCGCAACGCCTGAAAGTTCAATCCCGGAGAGCTGACGAGCTGTTGAAAGAGCGCCTCTTCCCGCTCCTCAAATACATCCGCCCAATATACAGGTTCGATATCGAGCATCTGTTTGGAGGCTCCAGGCAAGACCATCACCTTGTCCAATTCCTTATGCAAACAAGCAATCAGCTTGTCCGCGTACCCATCCTTCCGCATACCCAGCCCATGAATGACCATCACCGCAATACGTGTCATGGCTCTCCTCCTCATCGATCTAGGAACTCTTTCTCCACCATATGAACGCCACGACTCGAACATGCCTGAAGCTTGCTTTGTCAGAAGAACCTTTCCAACCACCATTATTTTAAAAATGTGATTCTTCCATTTTATATACAGTTTACCATGATCGTCATGAAAATAACGACCATACAGCAAAAAGGAGCTGCGCATCATGCAGCCCCTTCTTGTTGTTGTATTCAATTAACCTTTCAGATGAACCTTCAACACACCATTTTGATTAGATGTAACAACACCTGTCGTGACTTCCACCCGTTCAACCATATCTTGACCATCTGGAATGATAATCGGTGTAATCAGTGGGTATCCCGCATCTTCAATCACCTTACGATCAAACTCCAACAGCTTTTGTCCAGCTTTTACATGTTCGCCAGCTTCGACATGCATGTTGAAGCCTTCACCCTTGAGGGATACTGTATTAATCCCGACATGGATCAGAACTTGTAATCCACTCGCGTGTTCAAGAATCACCGCATGTTTACTTTTGATCACATGAGCTACCTGAGCATCAAACGGGGCAACAACAACGTTGCCGGAAGGTTCAATTGCTACACCCTCACCCATCTGTTTCTCAGCAAAAGCCGGATCTGGTACTTGCTCCAGTGACACGGCCTGGCCTGTTAAAGGCGCCATGATTTCCAGTGTATTCACGGCTTCGTCTCCTACTTGAGCTGCACTGCGTGTGCGCTGGTTTGGATCTGTTTTTGCAGTTGAAGAGGTAACACCCGAAGCAGACTGCGATGTAGCCGCTTTAGGCTCAGCAACGGTTTCATTGCTTGCACTACGATCTTCTTTTCTCAGTTTGGCTCTGCCAAAAAGGACGGTCAGTACAAACGGTACAACCAAGACAATCGCCATGCCGATGAAGAAAACGCCCCATTTGTCAGGGAAAATCGACAGGAATCCAGGTACACCACCTACACCAATGGAGGTTGCCTGAACATTATTCATCGTCAGCAGCACACCACCAATCGCGGAACCGATCATACCAAAGATAAACGGATAACGGTAACGGATATTCACTCCGAAGATCGCCGGCTCAGTTACCCCGAGGAAGGCCGATACCGAAGACGTTGCCGCAAGTCCTCTCATTTTCTTTTCACGCAGGACAAGCATCATCGCAAGTGCCGCCGAGCCTTGTGCGATATTGGACAATGCCAGCATTGGCCACAGGAACGTACCGCCTTGACTACCAATGAGCTGAACATCCACCGCGAGGAACGTGTGATGCATACCGGTGATAACAAGCAAAGCGTACAGACCACCGTAGATCAGACCACCCAGCGCCGCGTATGAATCGTATACATAGATCAAGCCGGAAGTAATTGCATTCGCAATGGCAAATGTAACTGGTCCAATGATCGTGAAGGCCAGGAATCCGGTAATCAGCAACGTAACTGGTGCAACGACCAGCAGTTTGATCGAATCATGTACCCTTTTATTCAGGAAAATCTCCATCTTCGCAAGTAGATACGCCGATACCAGTACCGGTAGAACCTGCCCTTGATAACCGATCTTCTCAATCTCCCAACCGAACAGATTCCATGTTGGCACCGTGCCATTATTCACGGCATCAGCGTAACCATATGCACTCAGCAGATCGGGATGTACCAGAATGAGACCAAGCACGATCCCGAGCAGCGGACTGCCGCCGAACCTTTTTACAGCTGCCCAACCAATTAGAGCCGGCAGGAACGTGAAGGCTGTACTTGCAATCGTATTAATAATGGACGCAAGATCCTTCCAGGCTGGATAAACATCCACCAGTGATTTTCCATCAAAGAAAATGCCTGGACCTGTCAGAATATTGTTAATCCCGAGCAAAAGACCTGCCGTAATGATTGCAGGCAAGATTGGAATGAAAATATCCGAGAGTGTTTTGATCGCTCGCTGGATTGGATTTTGCTTTTTACCAGCAACCGCCTTCACATCATCCTTGGAAGAACGATCTCCCCCGGTAATCTGAATCATCTCATCATAGACTTTATCCACCAGACCAGGCCCAATAACGACCTGGAATTGTCCTTGGGAAGAGAACTGTCCTTTAACCAGATCATTCTGATCCAGACTTTCAGTATCCACTTTACTCTCATCGTACAAGGCAAACCGGAGTCGTGTAACACAGTGTGTAGCAGCTTCAATATTCTCTTTGCCACCGACAGCCCGGACGATCTCCTCAACCTGTTTTTTATCGATTGCCATAGTGTCACTTCCTATTTATAAAATGTGATTAGTCCTGTTGTGGCACAAGCCACATATAGGATGCATACGGACTGAGAGAGATTTCCTGCGTCAGCACAGGGGCTGCCTCCGTATTTCCTATGAGTAACTCTGCTGATTTGCTTGCAATGTGATCATTCCAGACCGCTTCCGGAAGCGAGAACGTGACGTCTCGTTTACTGAAGTTGGATACAACAATCAGAGTTTCACTTCCATTGGTCCGTGCGTACGCGAATACATTCGGGTGTGCATCGTCCAATCGTTCATACAGACCGTCAATCAGCACGTTAACCTGTTTACGCAGGGCAATCAATTTGCGGTAGTGATAGTAGATCGAATCTGGATCAGCCAGCTGCTGTTCCACGTGAATGGAAGGATACCGCTCATCCACCTTAAGCCAAGGTGTTCCGCTAGTAAATCCGGCGTTCTTACTTCCATTCCATTGCATCGGTGTCCGAGAGTTGTCCCGGGAACGCTCTTTTACAATGTTGAATGCTTCGTCAGCGGATTTGCCTCGTTCTTCCTGAAGCAAACGGTACATATTCGTTGATTCGATATCGCGGAACTCGCTAACGTCATTCCAGACCGGATTCGGCATGCCGATCTCTTCTCCCTGGTAGACATAAGGCGTACCTTGCATGCCGTGTATCGTTGTTGCAAGCATCTTCGCACTCTCGGCACGATAGTCACCATCATTGGCGAATCTGGACAGTGCCCGAGGCTGATCATGGTTATTAAGGAACAGCGCGTTCCAACCTCCACCGGCCTGCATGCCAGTTTGCCACTCACTGAAGAGCTGCTTCATCGCTTCGAAATCATACGGCATCAGTTCCCACTTCTGACCATTCGGATAATCCACTTTCAGGTGATGGAAGTTAAACGTCATCGAAAACTCCCGGGAAGCCGGGTTCGAATATTGGATACAATGTTCCAGTGTTGTGGAGGACATTTCCCCTACGGTCACCATGTTGTAAGGCCCGAATACTTCATCGTACATCTCGGTGATGTACTCATGCACACGCGGTCCATCCGTGTAGTATTTGCGTCCATCACCCGGTGACACGCTACCATCATCATCAGGGAACCGCTGGTCTTTGGAGATCAGGTTGATCACGTCCATACGGAAACCATCCACACCTTTTTCGGCCCAGAACTTGATCATATCCCGTACAGCTTTGCGTACTTCTTCATTCTCCCAATTGAGATCTGCCTGCGTTTTATCAAATAAAGTCAGGAAATATTGTCCCGTCTGTTCATCGAACTGCCAAGCAGGCCCACCGAACTTGGATTGCCAGTTGTTTGGCACACCGCCATCCGGAGCAGGATCTTTCCAAATATAATAATCCCGATACGGATTATCCTTGGAAGAACGGGATTGCTGGAACCACTCATGATCGGTCGAGGAGTGATTCACCACGATATCAATCATCAGTTTCATATCACGAGCCTTCAGACCTTTCAGCAGTTCGTCAAAATCCTCCATCGTTCCATAATCCGGATTAATCCGATAATAGTCCGCTACGTCATACCCATTATCATGCTGCGGAGATACATATACCGGCTGCAACCACACAATATCGATACCCAGATGCTGCAAATAATCAAGCTTCTCGGTTAATCCACGAATATCTCCAGTACCCGATCCGGTTGTATCATTAAAACTCTTCGGATATACCTGATACACCGTTGATGTCTTCCACCAAGATGACGGAGTTGTGTTATTAGAACTCATGTTAACGCCTCCAATAAATTGTAATGCTCTTATGTGATGTTCTCGGCTAACTTCATATCTATATTACATAAGTAAACATGTATATACAAGTTGAAACTATAATATGTATATTCTCCGCCTCTTCTACACATTCCCCATAAATCTTTCCTCTGTAACATTTATTTTGGAACCTGCGTTCGTGAACCCAATGATATCTGTATTGGGACAACAAGAAACCGTCTGTTCTTCCCACCATTGGTGCGGGCAACAGACGGTCTAATTGGGTTGAACTTGGTTGAATTTTTCAAAAACGCTTCTTACGACATCTCCGGTGAAACAACGGCTTTCCCTTGTTTTTCCTGCATATTCAACTTCAATAAAGATAGTGCAGCTTGCTCTTCTCTTTCCAGTTCAGCAGCACTGATCTCACCAGAGAGTACGGCACGCATTCGCTTTTGATCCAGCAGACCTTCCCATTTTGCCACCACAAATGCTGCAACACAGTTGCCCATCAGGTTGGTGAAGACACGCATCGTATCCATGAATCGATCTGCACCAAGCAGCAGAGCAACCGCTGCTACCGGAAAAGCATTGACAGCCACTGCCGTTGCGGACAGGGCCAAGAATGCGGAGCCAGGTACTCCTACCATGCCTTCGGAACTTAACATCAACACCAGTAAAATCGTAATTTGCTGCATCAATGTCAGTTCAATCCCTACGGCCTGAGCAACAAAAACCGTGGCCAAGGATAAATAGATCGAAGCGCCATCCAGATTAAACGAGTACCCCGTCGGCACCACAAGACCCACAACCGCACGATCACAACCCGCCTTGGTTAGTTTGTCCATCATACGTGGCATCACCACTTCTGATGATCCGGTTCCAATCGCCAGCATCACTTCAGAACGGGTATACTTCACAAATTGCAGGAAATTTAGCCCGGTAATCCACCAGGCAGCCAATGCCAACATGACCAAAAACAGCAGTGCTGCGCCGTAACAGGCCAGAATCAGTAGACCAAAGGACGACAATGTGGAAGCCCCATAAGCACCTACCGTGTAGGCCATGGCTCCAAATGCACCAATCGGCGCGAGTTTCATGATATAACCGATGATACGAAACACAATGCCGAGCAAGTTCTCAATCAGCGTCAGTACATTCTCTTTTGCCTTACTCTCTGTTGCTGCCAGGGCAACCCCGAACAGGCAGGCCACGAGCAATACTTGCAGAAGTGCATTTTGTGCAAAGGCATCTACAACACTTGTCGGAATAATATTCATGATAAAGTCTACCGTATGCGGTAACTCGGAACCATTCGTTTTTGCTTCAATGCCGCTTGCATCTATGGTTGAAGGGTCCACGTTCATTCCGGCACCGGGGCGAAGCAGATTGGCTGTTCCCAATCCAAGTACCAGCGCCACTGTAGTTGCAATCTCGAACCACACGATGGCTTTCAGTCCGATGCGACCTACCGACTTCAGATCACCGATCTTGGCAATACCTGTCACAATCACCATGAAAATCAGTGGTGCGATGATCATCTTGATCAATTTGATGAAACCTGTTCCGAGCGGTTGCAGCAGGCTACCCAGATCCGGCCACAGAATGCCTACGCCAATCCCGATGATTACCGCTACAATAATCTGAAAGAATAATGATTTCACAAATGACATAAACGCTCCCCCTGTTTTGCGGTCAATTCGGATTTCCGGTTGGTTTCCGTGTAACTTTTTATATCATTCCGAAACGGAGTTCAACAATGGAATTTCAATCTTTTTGTCATTTGTACCAACTCTATTGGTGAAAATTGAACCTGAAACCGAAAAAAGACGAATATCGCATCAGTTATCTTGACGCGATATTCGTCTTTATCCATAAATCCATTTATTATTGAACAGAGGTTAAATGTGTATCACAGGGTAATAGATTCTCCCGGGGCCAGCACACGGCCTTCCAACCCTTTTGCAGCCAGCTGCTGCACGAAGTGTTCCGCATCCTGACGAATTACCGGGAACGTATCATAATGAACTGGAATCGTCAGTTTGGCATTAAACCATTCGGCCGCTTGCAGCGCATCCTCAGGTCCCATGGTGAAATGTCCACCAATCGGCAAGAAAGCTACATCGATATCATGACGATCACCGATCATTTTCATATCCCCGAAGAGACTTGTGTCTCCGGCATGCAAAATCGTTTTACCACCAATATTAATGATATATCCAGCAGGCAAACCTGCATACATGATCCGTTGTTCTTCTTCGAGCACAATCCCGGAAGTATGGAACGCCTGAATCATTTTGGCTTGAGCAAAATCAAGATCTACCGTTCCGCCCATGTTCATGCCGAGTGTATCCAGACCCTTCCAAGACATATATGTAGCCAATTCCACAATAGCCACAACTTTGGCGTTATTTGCTTTGGCAATAGGCTCAGCATCGAGGATATGATCCATATGTGCATGTGTCAGCAACACAACATCTGTCTTAATATCTTCAGGCTTCGTGACGGCAAGCTCGTTGCCACGCAGGAAGGGATCAATGATCAGAGACTTTTCTTCTGTGCCCAGCTGTACACTGGAGTGACCGTGGAACGTAATATTCAACAACTTGGATTCCTCCCGACATATGTTTTGATTATTTTGAAAACCACTATATATTATAAATCATACCTCTTCACCAACGCAAAATCACGCTAGCCTCCGTGTCACCGCTGCTTACGATATACTCTTGCTTCATACGGCTGAAGCTGAATCGCACCTTCATCGGTAGAATAACGTCTGCTCACATTGCTGATGATCAGCTTGGCATGCTCGGAAGTCCAACCTTCCGGCCAGTGCATCTCAGGTTCATGCCCACGGAAATTCAGAATGACCAGCATCTGCTCATCTTCCAGCGTTCGGGTATAGGCATAGATATCCGGATCATCCGGTAGCAGCAGTTCATACGCACCATAGATAAGTACTTTATGTTGTTTGCGAAGGGCAATTAACTTACGGTAATAATGCAAAATGGATTGCGGATCACTTTCGGCATCAGCCACATTAATCTCAGGATAATTATCATTCACCTGAATCCACGGCTGACCCTGGGTAAAACCTGCATGTTCCGTCTCATCCCATTGCATCGGCGTGCGGGCATTATCGCGACTCTTCAGCCAGATCGCCTGCATAACTTCATGCTTTGATTTACCTTGACCAATGTAATGATTGAAATAATTTTTGGTCTCGATGTCCCGGTATTGTTCGATATTCGGGAAAGCGACATTGGTCATGCCGATCTCTTCTCCTTGATAGATGTAGGGGGTCCCTTCGAGTGTAAGCATCCATGTCGCCAGCATCTGAGCAGAACGCACCCGATATTTACCGTCACCACCAAAACGGGAAACCGGACGTGGCTGATCATGGTTGCCCATATAATTGGCGTTCCAGCCTCTACCATGCAAAACCGTTTGCCACCGGCTCATGATTTCTTTGAGATCGGTCAATTTCCATTCCTTATAGTTCCATTTACCAATTCCGGAGGATTTAGCATCGATAAACATATGCTCAAACTGGAATACCATATTAAGCTCGTCACGATCCGTGCCCACATAAGCCAAGGCCTGCTCAGGTCCAAGTCCTGAAGTCTCGCCAACTGTCATGGGTCCGTAGGGTTTCAGGATCATGTTATTCAGTTTCTTCAGGATGGAGTGTACCTGTTCCAGGTTGGAAAAGAGCTGATACGCTGGAACCACCGGCAGATTATGAGGGTTGTGGGCACTTGGCAGACCCTCTGCCTTGGCGATATGCGCCACTGCATCGAAACGGAATCCGTCGACCCCTTTTTCCAGCCACCAATGCACCATCTCATACATCTCTTCTGCCATCTGTGCATTGTTCCAGTTGAGATCCGGTTGCTGTTCGGAATACAGATGCAGATAATATTCATTTGTCTCGGGATCATGCTTCCACACCGAACCCCCAAAATAGGACTCCCAATTATTCGGCACCTGCCCATTTTTTCCTGAACGCCAAATATAATAGTCCCGCTTCGGATTCATCTTTGATGAACGCGATTCAGCAAACCAAGCATGTTCATCTGACGTATGATTCAGCACCAGGTCCATCATGATCTTGAGACCACGCTTGTGGGCCTCTGCCAATAATCGATCAAAATCCTCCATCGTGCCATACTTGCGTAAAATGCCGTAGTAATCTCGGATATCATATCCGTTATCATGTCCTGGTGAATCGTAAATGGGACAAAGCCAGATCACATCTACGCCCAAATTCTCCAAATAATCGAGCTTCTCATAAATCCCCTGCAAGTCGCCATATCCATCTCCGTCCGAATCTTTAAAGCTGCTCGGGTAAATCTGGTATACCACACTCTCTTTCCACCAAACGATATCGCCCACCTCGCTCTCATCATTATCCACTATATAATCTCTGCTCACTGTATTAAGCCGTTAATATGTTTTATCCGAAATGATTCCCTTGTAAACATTTGAAAGGTATCTTATGCAAAAAGACCCGGTCATGGACCGCGATCTGCGGTTCAATTCCGAGTCCTTTTTTGTGAACATAAGACTAACTTAAATCCGGTGTAACCTATCCAGGCACCGATCGTGTTCAGAATGATATCATCCACATCAAACGAACCTACACGTGTAATCAATTGTGTGACCTCAACACCCAGCAGAAGCAAAACAACTGTAGATGTAAAGGTCAGGAACGTACGGCACCTTCGAAACAACCATGGGATCCAGATGCCTAGTAGAATGAACAATACGATATTGCCAAACAGGTTTTTGACCCAGGTATCTGTATTGTACCTCTCCCTCTCCATAAGAAGTGGACGAATCGTCTCGAAGGGTACGAGATTATATTGATAATACATGCTAGGTGTTCGTCCACTGACAAACAGTAAAATGCCCATAATCAGTATATAGAGCGCTGCCATGCAAGCAACAATGGTCAGCATCCACTTGGAGTGGAGCCACGACTTTTCGCTCATCCATCCGTCCTCCGACCTTGAATTCCGCGAAGCGGTAAGGTCTATTTTAACGGGATATAGATCTTCATGTCCAGTTGTTCAGGGGTCGATTTCCAGACATCCGTCACTTCAAAGTCAGGCCCTTCCCTCCGCTCATAGTTCGACTGCGGCAGCCAGCTGCCATAGATCATTTTCCGAATATCCTGCCCTGAGCCTTCCACGGTGAATTCTGCATACAAGCCACCTGGAATTTCAATCGAAGCAAAACCGGGTTCAAGTACCTGTGATGCTCCACTGCTTTCTTCACCCACAATAAAAGAAAATGCTCCATCCTCTTCAAAATGACAGGCCACACCATAAGCCATATCAGGGCGTGTCCTCTCCGGGATCGCCATGAATTTCTGTTCCATGCCAAAATCGTGATAAAATCCGGGTATTTCAGCATAATGCTGATTGTCATTCAGGTTGGTCTTATATTCATAGCCGACAATCCAGTTCGGTTCCCGTGTGACCAGACGGGGTGTGTTCATGTGGAAAGTTCCATCAAGCCGAGTTCGATAATCGTTAAAATCAATGCTCTGTTGCATCTTCAGAAGAGACAACTGATCCACTTCCAGCTTACGCAGCTTCGCCGGTGTCATTCCAAAGTAGGCTGAAAATGCACGGGTAAATGCCTCTTGAGATTGATAGCCAAAGCTCATCGCAATGTCCAGTATGCCTTCCGATGTGCCCCGCAGCATCCCTACAGCTTCCGTTAATCTGCGTCTGCGCACGTACTCCAGTACCGTGAATCCCGTGATCGCCTGAAATAAACGCTGAAAATGAAACGCCGAAAAGCTCGCAGCAGCGGACGTCTCTCTGATATTAAAATCATCTTGCAAATGCTGCTCCAAATACTCAATAGCAAGCTGAATTCGTGTGTAATGATCCATAGTGACGGCTCCCCTATCTAATTCAAAATATCAAACGATTTCTTATGTAGTATGACTGAGATCCAGATCTTTTTTTTGATTTTGTGTGCGAACTTGTATGACGAAAGATACGCGAGTTCCGATTCTCTTCAAGTTGAATGACACTATGATACACTGTATGCCAAAAACCCCTTGTTCTACAAGGAGATGCTCTCTACGCTGGTTGATTTACCAACAGAGATAGCTCTTGTGAACAAGGGGACTTGTTTGTTTAACAATCTGTTCTTAACCTTTCCAGTTCCCGGACACGGGATGAATACCCCAGATATCTGTCGCATACTCACTAATGGTACGATCACTGGAGAATATGCCGGAATGTGCCGTGTTTAATATCGCTTTCCGAGTCCAGCCCGGAATATCCCGATACGCCTGGTCAATCGCTGCATGCGCGTCTGCATAAGCAGCAAAATCACGCAATACAAAGTATTCGTCACCATGGGCCAGCAAGGAGTCATAAATATCCCAGAACTCCCCGTCACGATAACAGAATGCACCTGGATGCACCAGTTGCTCCACGACCTCGCGAATGCGTTCATCGTGCTGCACAATCTCATTCGGACGATAGCTGCCGGAACGATAATACTCAAGTACTTCGTCAGCACGCAGACCATAGATAAACATATTTTCTTCCCCAACCTGCTCCGCCATCTCCACGTTGGCTCCATCCATCGTGCCAATCGTTAAAGCCCCGTTCATCATAAATTTCATGTTGCCCGTACCGGAAGCTTCCTTACCTGCGGTTGAGATCTGTTCACTAACATCCGCAGCGGGAATGATCTTCTCTGCAAGAGAGACGGAATAATTTTCGAGGAAAAATACCTTCAAGCGGTCATTCACGGCCGCATCCCGATTCACCGTGTCAGCCACGTTGTTGATCAGCTTGATAATTTTCTTGGCAAAATAATAACTCGGCGCTGCCTTGGCACCAAAGATGAACGTACGTGGTACCATATCAAACGAAGCATCATTCTTAAGCCGGTTATACAGATGCATAACATGCAGAATGTTCAACAGTTGACGTTTGTACCCGTGTAGTCTCTTCACCTGTACATCAAAGATGGAATCCGGATTCACTGCTGTCCCGGTATGATCCAGAATATACGTAGCAAGCCGCTCTTTGTTATCCCGCTTAATTGAACGGAACTGCTCCTGGAATGATGTATTATCCGCAAAACCAGCCAACTGGTCCAGCTTGCCCGGCTCTGTTATCCATTCGTTACCGATTGTATCCGTGATGAGATCCGACAGTTTCGGATTGGCATGCATCAACCAGCGGCGATGGGTGATACCATTGGTTTTGTTATTGAAACGCTCTGGATACAGTTCATAGAACGGAGCCATCTCGCGCTCTTTCAAAATCTCGGTGTGCAGAGCAGCAACACCATTCACGCTATGACTACCTACAATCGCCAGATGTGCCATCCGTACCTGATCGTTTGCAACAATCGCCAAATGCCCTATGCGATCCTGATCTCCCGGATACCGGTCCAGCAGCATGCCACAGAAGCGTTTGTTGATCTCTTCAATGATCATGTAGATTCGTGGCAGCAGCCTGCTGATCATGGATACAGGCCATTTCTCAAGAGCCTCACTAAGCGTTGTATGATTGGTATACGATACAGTACGGGTTGTGATATCCCATGCTTCATCCCAGCCGTAACCCTTCACATCAATCAGGATGCGCATCAGTTCTGGAATAACCAAGGTTGGATGCGTGTCATTAATGTGGAAGGCCACTTTATCAGGCAAACGATCATACGGTAGCTCCAGCTTGTTGAACGTACGCAAGGCGCTCTGTACACCTGCTGAGCACATGAAGTATTGTTGCTTCAATCGCAGCAACTTTCCTTCGTACTGGGAATCATCGGGATACAGGAATTCCGAGATTGATTCAACCGATCGGCTATAATCCAGATAACCGTAGTAGTTCGAAGGGGTGTCGAGTGAAGTCTCGCGCTTTGGCTCGGCACTCCATAGACGCAATGTATTCACATGGGTTTGACCATAACCGATGACAGGCACGTCATAGGGTATGGCGACAACCGATTCGGCATCTTTTGTAACAAACTGATATTCTCCATCCTGCTCATGAGCTTCTACTCGGCCCCAGAACTGTACTTCCACCTTTTTGTCTGGACGGCGGACTTCCCATTCATTGCCCTTATCCAGCCAATTGTCGGGTAACTCTACCTGATTACCATTGATGATTTTTTGCTCAAACAACCCGTATTTATATCGAATCCCGCAACCATGTCCTGCATATCGTAGTGATGCAAGTGAATCCAGGAAACAGGCAGCGAGTCGTCCCAGACCTCCGTTACCGAGTCCTGCATCCGCCTCCTGTTCTTCTATCTCTTCCAAGGAGAAGCCCAGCTCAGCTAAACTGTCACGCACCAATTCCAATTCATTCACATTCAACAGATTGTTGCCGAGCAGACGTCCAATCAGGAATTCCAGCGAGAAGTAATAGACCTGTTTATCCTGGCGCTGCTTGAACCCCTGATTCGACGCTGCCCAATCCTGGCCTGCATATTCACGAATCATGCTTCCCAGTACATGGTACACGTCTTCCTGTGTTGCTTCTTCAATCGGTTTGCCCAATTTGCTGACCAGATTCCGTGTAAATATACTCTTGAACGTTTCCTTGTTGTCAAACAAAAGTAGGTTCCTCCCGGGGAAATCCTGCAGGATGGTGGCGGTTCATATACTCAATTGCTCAACATTGTGCAAAGTGGCCGTTACGGTTACGAATCGTTCTTATGATCGCTGTTACCCCTGTATTTTCTTGAATTTATTACTTTAGATGTGAAAATACAGTGATAAAGGCGAGCGCTTCGCTTCTTCAGAATCGATTTCGTCCCCTCCACTACGTTTGCACGTATGAAGGAGCTCTAACAGTGGCACCCGATGCTTAGTAAGTGTATGAACCTTAAATCCATCCTACAGGATTTTTATTTTATATATATTTATAGAAGATATCGGTTACGTGGGGGCATTAGATAATAGTACTTTTCGCTAAAATGTATGGATTCGACGGGTCGCCGATCAGCGTCTGTCCTCCGGTCAGCTTCACGTCTTTATCGAGAATGACGTTCTCAAGTACCGTCCCCTCACCAATGTAACATTTCTGCATGATGATGGAACCTTTTATTTTGGCACCCTTGGCCACCTGTACCCCACGGAACAGAATGCTGTCCTCCACCTCTCCACCTACTATGCAGCCATTCGCGAGAAGTGAATGTTTAACATCGGCGGTATCCAGATATTTGGCAGGCGCTTCGTATTTAATTTTGGTCTGGATCGGATCTTCCTTGAACAGTTGTTCATATTGCCCTGTGTTCAGCAGATCCATACTGTTGCGATAATAACTGTCAATGGAATTGATGACTGCGTGATAGCCATCATATGCATACGCAGCGATATTCAATCCATCCGGATTTTTTTGAATCACATCCCGGAAGAAATGGCTCTCGCCATGATCAATGCAACGTTGCACCTGGCGCAGGAACAATTCTTTTTCCATGATGAAAATTTCTGTATATATATTCGGGTGATTAGCGCTTTGGTGAATGTCCACTACGTTACCGTCCCCGTCATGTTCAACTTTGACACAGGCATCATGCTCCGGCAGCAGCTGATCTACTTTTTTGCAGACCAGTGTAACGTCCGCTCCTTTACTGATGTGATACCTGTAGACATCCTGGAGGTCTGCTTTGGTCACATGGCGACTGCCCGCATGCACAACATATTGTCCTGCTCCTCTGTGGAAAAAGTCCAGATTGTTGTGGAAATGCTGCAAGTCCCCTTGTGATGTATCTGTTGGATCGTTCCAGTCTGGTGGCAAAATAAACATACCCCCATGCTTGCGATCCAAATCCCAAGGTTTACCGTCACCAAGATGGTCCATCAACGAGCGATATTTTCGCCGTACAAATACACCAATACTCTCAATGCCTGCATTCATCATATTGGATAGAACAAAATCGATCAGACGGTAACGCCCGGCATAAGGCACCGCGGCTCCGCAGCGAAAATACGTCAATTCCTTCAATTCTTCAAGTTCATGGTCAAGGTTAATAACTCCGATCAATTGTTTCATCGCATGCACCGTCCTTTTGACTTCAATTAGGCCTTGCTAGTTATTCCTTGGCGAAGCTGACGTTCCAGTTCTTCCTGATCCACGAGCAATATATCACTCTCATCTTCCGGTGCAGGCGAAATCTGTGTTCCATCCGGAATAACCAATCCTTCTGCGATAATAGCTCGGTAAATGCGCACATTTTGCCCGATTTTCACTCTTGGCATGATCACCGAATCAATGACCGCACTGTTCTCACCAACTTCAATTCCATAGAACAGAACAGAATGATTTACCTCACCATGCACTACAGTACCTTCACTAATAATACAATTCCGCACCTTGCCCGAAGGTGAGATGTATTGTGCAGGTTGGTTTGGATTACGTGTGAAAATACGCCAGTCCGGATCATTCAGATTAAACGGTGTGTCTTCGTCCAAAAGGTCCATATTGGATTCCCACAGACTGCGAATGGTACCAACGTCTTTCCAATAACCTTCAAATGGATACGCATATAAGGATTTTTCATTTTGAAGCAATAAAGGAATAATATCTTTACCAAAATCATAGGAGGTGGATGCCTGTTGTTCATCCTGGATCAGGAAACGTTTCAGTACATCCCACTTGAAGAGATAGATACCCATGGAAGCCAGTGTGCTCTTGGGCTCAGGAGGTTTTTCTTCAAATTCATAGATGCTATAGTCATCGTTGGTGTTCAGCACTCCGAACCGGCTGGCTTCTTCCAATGAGACATCAATGACCGATATGGTGCAATCCGCATCTTTTTCTTTGTGATACTGGAGCATTTTTTCGTAGTCCATCTTATAGATATGATCCCCTGACAGAATGAGCACATGCTCAGGATCGAATTGTTCAATAAAGTTCAGGTTCCGGAAGATCGCATCCGCTGTACCCCGGTACCAGTTGCTACCGTCTTCACGTTCATGTGGAGGAAGTACATATACCCCGCCGTTTTTCCGATCCAGATCCCAGTCACTGCCAATGCCAATATAGGAATGTAAGACAAGTGGTTCATATTGGGTCAATACACCCACTGTATCAATACCAGAATTAGAGCAGTTACTCAGCGGAAAATCAATGATTCGGTACGTGCCGCCAAAATATACAGCCGGCTTAGCCAGTGATTTGGTCAATCCTTTTAACCTCTTACCTTGCCCTCCGGCAAGTAGCATCGCTACAACTTCTTTTTTCGCCATCATTACAGCCTCCTCCACGTGCATTCGTTCTGATTCATTTCAGAGCCCATAATCGATATTCTGTTGTGTGGACACTGTTGTCTTGATTAGGAGCTTGCTGTACAGATGTGTAACCGGTGAATCTTTGTTGCAGTTGAACTTCTTGGATTGTAAAGCCTGAAATAGAGATGATGCTGGTGTAGAATTGCTTGACTGTCTTACAGAGGTGAATGTTAGATGCAGAACTTAAGGTGTAGCTCGTGAACAATGAAATAGTCTACTCCTATTTAACATTAAACACGAAACGGACTGGGGAATCTTACTGGAAAACATCGACATCAAGTTGCGGGTAAGATTACCCTTTCTCTTGCCGCTGTTATTCATATTGTATTCGATAATAGAGAAGCAAAATCCTTTAGTTTTTGTGCAAACATTAAGTGGAAAAATAAGTAAAAAGAATGAGTTCACATGACAAAAAAGCCGACTTTCGATCCCGGCTCATTTTGTCTGTTATTTTGGTGTATCCGTTCCTGAAACAGTCTATATAATTTTGCGAAACAGCTCCATCACCTCATCCTTGGACGGTTGATAGGGATTGCCTGGTGCACAGGCATCTTTCATCGCGTTATCGGCAAGCAGTTCCACATCGGGATCTTTTACACCCAGTTCAGACAGTTTCTCAGGAATGCCGACTTCCTTCGATAGCTGACGTATGGCCTCAATGACGTAATCGGAACACTCCTCATCACTTCTACCCTTCACATCCATACCAATTGCCTTAGCAATATGACGGAATTTGCCGGGTACATGCTTGGCGTTCAACTCTTCCACATAGGGGAGTAACATTGCGTTACATACACCATGCGGCAGATCATATACGCCACCCAGTTGATGCGCCATCGCATGGACATAACCCAGGCCCGCATTATTAAAAGCAATCCCGCCAAGGAAACACGCATACGTCATATGTTCCCGCGCTTCCAGATCACTGCCGTCTCTCACAGCTCTTGGCAAGTATTCAAAGATCAGTTCAACAGCTGCTGCAGCTGTCGCACTTGTCACTGTAAATCCACCCGGTGTAACCATCGCTTCTACGGCATGTGTCAACGCATCCATTCCTGTGGCCGCTGTGAGACTTGCAGGTTTGCTGAGCATCAGCTCCGGATCATTAACCGACAGGGAGACCAGACTGTTGCGGTCCACCATCACCATCTTTACTTTACGTTCCTCATCTGTAATCACGTAGTTAATTGTCACCTCGCTCGATGTGCCAGCCGTTGTGTTAACAGCCACAAGTGGCACGGACTTGTGTTTCGATTGATGAAATCCTTCATATTCGCGGATATGCCCACCGTTCGTAGCTACAATACCAATGCCTTTGGCAGCATCCTGCGGTGAACCTCCGCCTATCGATATAATGGCGTCACAGCCATGATCCTGGAATACTTGAAGTCCATCATGTACATTCTGACATGTTGGATTAGGCTGAACCTCATCATATACTACATAATCTAACCCTGATTTTCTTAATATAGACAGTACCTGCTCTGCAACGCCTGAAGTAATCAATTGACGATCACTTACAACCAGCGCTTTGCGGATACCCATCTGTTCAATCATCTGACCTGCTTCCTGTAAACAGCCTCTACCCATCAAGTTCACGGGCGGAACATAATATGCATGTGTTGCCATTTGAACCAGCCTCCTGTAACCCCTGATTTACTATCTTCATTGTAACTGAATCCGTTTTCAGATATAGTGAAATAAATCACAATGAATCCGATAAATGTTACACTTGCGGTTGATTTTTCTCCGTAATGAAAAAGACGACCCAGACACCCGAAGGTCTCCAAGCCGTCTTACTTATCTATCTTAAAGCTTTATCCACTACTTATACCTTACCGAAGGTACTTACACTAAAAGCATCCTGACGAAGGCTTACAGCGCCTTATCGTTCACGCCGTCAAGCCATGCCTCAATCTCACCAATTACGGAGGATACACAGCCATCCTCGAATGGAGAGTTCAATCCAGCCAGTTCAACCAATCCAGTGAAGGACAGGCTTCCTCCCGCTTTGCACAATGTCAGATAGTCGGCCCATGCGGACTTCATGTCCTCATTGCTGCGTTTCCAGAACTGGAATGCACAGATTTGTGCTAACGTATAGTCAATGTAATAGAATGGCGATGAGAAAATGTGACCCTGTTTATGCCAGAAACCACCTTGCTCCAAATACGCATTATCTTTGTAATTGATGTGTGGCAGATAGGTCTTCTCAATGTTGCGCCAAGCCTGCTTGCGCTCCGTTGGAGTTGCATCCGGGTTCGCATACACAAAATGCTGGAATTCATCCACAGCTACACCATACGGAATGAACAACAGACCGGAAGACAGGTGATCAAACTTGTACTTGTCCGTATCTTCCTTGAAGAACAACTGCATCCACGGCCATGTGAAGAACTCCATACTCATGGAATGGATCTCAGCCGATTCATATGTTGGCCAGTTGTATTCAGGCACTGCAAAATCACGGCTCTCATACACCTGGAAAGCATGACCTGCTTCATGTGTCAATACATCAATATCACCAGAGGTACCGTTGAAGTTGGAGAAGATAAACGGCACTTTGTAATCGTTCAGGAACGTACAATATCCGCCGCCCTGTTTACCTTTTTTGCTTACCAGATCCATAAGCTCGTTTTCGGTCATCATCTGGAAAAATGCATCCGTCTCTGGTGATAATTCAGCGTACATTTTTTTACCATTATCGATAATCCAGTCCGCGTCACCCTTAGGTGTCGGGTTACCCGTCTTGAAGCTGAAGCCCTGATCGTAATAATAAAGCGTATCCACATCAATCCGATTCCGCTGGCGCTCTCTGAGCTTGGTCGCCACAGGTACAATGTAATCACGAACTTGCGCCCGGAAGTTGGCAACCATCTCGGCGTTGTAATCCGTGCGGTTCATGCGATCATAGCCGAGTTCGACATAGCTTGGATAACCCAGTTTCTTCGCGATCTGTGTACGTACTTTAACCAGTTCATCGTAAATGCGATCGAATTCAGCTTCATGTTCAGCCATGAACGTGTATCTGGCTTCCGAAGCACGCTCCCGCATGGAGCGATCCGTGGACAGTTCAAATGGATGAAGCTGTGGCAACGTGCGCTCTTCACCTTCGAACGGAATTTTGGCCGATGCGATCAACTGATTGTATTCTGTGGAAAGTTTGTTCTCCTTCTGGAGCTCTTCAATAATTTCCGGGCTGAATGTTTTCAGTGAAAGATCCGCCAGTTGGAACAGCTGTGAACCCCATTTTTGTTCCAACTCGTTGCGGAATTTGGAGTTAACCAATGCACGGTAAAAATCCGTAATATATTCCTGCACAATTGGTGCATTCTCATCCAGAAATTCGTTCTCCGCCTTATAAAACTCATCATTGGTATCAATGGAATGACGGATGTAGACCAATTGGGCTTGTGTCTCAAAATCACTGCGCAGCGCGTTAATCTGATCCATGAACCCACTCTGTTCTTCAACCGTTGCCGCAGCTTCAAAACCGCTCAACAGCTCACGGAAAGATGTCTTGATGTGTTCCAGATTCGGACGTGTATACGTATACTCACTAAATTTCATTTATGTACACCCTTTCCTGTTTGGCAGAATTTCGGGAGTATCCCGAGTTAAACTACCCCCTATTATACAAAAGAGCAGCTAAAAAATCCCATAATTACGAAAAATATTTGTCCATCGGTCAAATTGTGCAACATGAATGGTTACAAATATTACGTACTTATGTAAGGTCAGTGCCTCAAAATTTTTCCCCACACAAATAAGCCCGCCTCGCGTTAGCGAAGCCAGCTTATAGGTTGTCTCTCTTCTTTTCACATTTAAACAATACTAGCTTTGGTCTTTATCCATAATCTGATAGAACCAGCCCATTCCGACCATGCCCACGACCATAATAACGGCCATAATAATGATATATGTCATGAATGTAACCTCCCTGCTTCCGTATATTCATCACACTACTACTAGTGTACACGGTGAAGCGCCGTTTGAATTGACCGAACATTGACAAAAATACGAAATCTTTAATTTTAATAAATGGATTATTTCCCCGATCACACTAAATCATACGTACCTCGCTACGCGGTGCAAAGTTTCATCCGCCATGCTTACGGTGTATACTATACTTCTATGAAATGGAATTTGGATTTTTACGCAGAAAGGTTGAAAGACATGTCAACTCGCATTCCCTTACGTCAGCTATTTCTTACTGTTTTATTAGCCCTTATGTTATCTGTTTTGACCTCCTGTGCTGATGGAGAAGCCCATCTAACGGTAAATATGGATGGATCAACGGATCTGGATCTCAATCTCAACGTAAAGAACTCCGCTCTTGGAAAAATTGGACAAGACAATCTCATGCCTCTGATCGCAGATGCATTGAATCGAAATAACTTCCAGGCAGAGGTTTCGGAACAGGGGGATCAGAAGCAGCTCACAGCGACCACCCATTATGAAAAAAGCAATAAAACCAGCTTTGATACGTCCAAGTTACCACAAGGGATCAAGGTTGAACAATCAACTTCACCCGGCTTCTTCACTTCCAAGATGCACATTACAGCAGAAGCCGACCTCATGGAGTCCATGCCCGATGGTGAGATCAAAAATCAAATTAACAAGGTGCCTAGCTTTCTTAAAAACCTCTTGTTAAAAGATGTTAACTTTGACTTCAAGTTGTCTTTGCCCATCAAGGCAGCCGATTCCAATGCCGATCAGGTGGAGGATGGCGGAAAAACGCTCATTTGGCACGTTTCACCCCTCCAGATGAATAAACTGGATCTGACTGTACAGGTCCCAAATATCCGGAATATCATCATAATTGCAGTCATTGGCCTATTATGTATCGCTGCTCTGCTCATTTGGTTTTTTGTTCGTCGCAGACGGGCCAGACAGCGCCATAGTGCAAGATCACATCGGGGAAAAAATTAATTCTTCACACCAATTTTATTTGTGACTTGCCAAACGGTGTTATGGATAGTAGAATACATCCGTACTGTGTGAACGGTTAATTTTTTATTAAGCAAAGCTAAAGAGGTGACAGGTTTCATGAATATCCGCGAATGCCCACTACCTGGTATCGGAGTTAAGTACCAGTTTGATACAAAGGGCGGCCATCAGTTAGTCATTATTGTGCATGAGGACGGACGCCGTGAATTATTCTCCGTTGATCCACAAGACAACGAAGAACTCACTCTGATTGCAGATTTGGAAGATGACGAATGCGTAACCCTCTCCGGTTTAATCGGAGGCTGGTCGTAAATGACAGAATAACCTGTACCTTGAATTCAAGGTACAGGTTATTTTTCTGTTACGTCACCCTTTGAGAGCGAATATATGGAACCCATGTATTCAGTACGCGGCTAATCTCCGTGGAATGAAACGGTTTGCTGATAAAGTCCTGCATCCCGCATTTCAGACACTCCTCACGGTCACCGGCGCCTGCAAAAGCTGTAATCGCTGCAATAACCGGTATTTCTGGGTGGCTCTGTCTGATGTGGCAGGTCGCTTCAATCCCATCCATAACTGGCATTTGAATATCCATAAACACCAGGTCATATTGAACCTTGTTCAATATGTCGACGGCCTGTGCACCATTCTCAACGATATCACAGACTCCGCCAAACTTGCGCAGCATCTCCTCCAACAGATGACTGTTGACCGCTTGATCCTCAGCAATCAAAATTTTGATGTCATGGGCAAGACTCGCTCGATCCAATTGCAGTTCATCATTCGTGGTGACTTCAATCGGGTCATTACTTTCCTCCAACCACCGCTCCACTACGAGGGTGAACTGGAATTCTGCCCCCTCACCGATCTCACTCTGTACGCCAATCGCTCCGCCCATTAACTCCACCAGTTTTTTGCTGATCGCAAGCCCCAGACCTGTCCCGCCAAACTTACGATTGATGGCCGGATCAAGCTGTGAGAAGGATTGGAACAACTGATGCTGCTTTTCTATTGGAATGCCAATGCCCGTATCTCTTACCTTAAAGGTCAACATCAGGTTATCCTGACCATGCTCATCTGAGAAATCAGCACCTACGCTCACCATAATACGGCCCTGCTCTGTGAATTTAACGGCATTACCCACCAGATTAATCAAAATCTGCCGGATTCGTGTCTCATCCCCTCGAATGCGTTCAGGAATATGGTCCGACACTTCACAATAGAGTTCAATATTTTTTTCTGATGCCTTCAGTGCAAACAGCTCGATCACCCCACCCAGCATCGCCTTAATATCAACAGGTGCGCGCTCAAGATCCATTTTGCCTGCTTCGATTTTGCTGAAATCCAAAATTTCGTTCAAAATGTACAAAAGGGATTCGCCGCTATCAATCATGATTTCCGCAAAACCTTTCTGTTCATCATCCAGCTCGGTTTCCATTAACAGATGGGCCATGCCCATGATGCCGTTTAATGGCGTACGAAGCTCATGACTCATGATGGCGAGAAACTCGGACTTGGCCCGGTCTGCATGCTCTGCTGCTTCCTTGGCACGTATGATGTCCTTAACAGATGTCATATCACGGAAAACCAACACTGCTCCGCGGGTTCTACCCTGATCCATAATCGGCTTCAATTGGAACTCCGCCAGGAAACTGGACCCATCCTGTCTCCAGAATACGGATTCGGTACGTGGCAGACCTCGTCCCTCACGAACAGCCTGTAGAATTGGTGTATCCTTGGATGGGTAGGGGATGCCTTCGCTCTGCATTTGGATCATCATCTGCTCTAATGGTCTGCCATTCAATTCACTTGGACAGAAGTTCATGATCTCCGCAGCGGCCGGATTGGCAAAATTCAGATTCCCTTCCAGGTCCAGTCCAATAACACCTTCAGACATGCCATTCAAAATCAATGCCCGTTCATAACTAAGATTCTCGATTTCCTCGACGTAACGTTTGGACTCAGTAATGTCACTCGTAATCCCGTAGATCCCAACAACTTTGTCCTCAAGTATAATAGGAACATTAATCACATTTGTTTCAATCCGCTGCCCATTTTTGTGAATTAAACCTATCTCGTAGCTCTGTGCATTGCCTTTCACCGTTTCCTCAAAATGATATCGAGTCTTCTCCAGATCCACAGGATCAATGAGGTGATCAAAAGGCCGACTCAGCAGCTCCTCCTTGGTGTGTCCTGTCAACTGTTCCTGACCCATATTGGCTTTCAGCAGATTGCCTTCCAGATCAAGAGAAGCCACACCTAGGGGATTACAGTCAAATAACGATCTGTACTCCTGCATGCTTAACTGTTGTTGCTGGCTGGCTGTGATATCGCGGGTTACGGCGACCATCTCCATTAATTCACCTGAATCGTCATATACATAGTGCGTAATCGTATCTGCCCATACCGTAGATCCATCCTTATGTAACAGGCGATAATTGAGCCGTTTGGGAGCCAGACCCTTTCTCTGCTCTTCTACGTACGCTTCAACCAAAGGCACATCCTCCGGATAGATCACAAATGTTCCCGGCTTACCTATAACTTCTTCCAACTCATAGCCCAACATGGTTTTACATGCATTCGATACATATTTAAATGTACGACTTGAATCGGCATCATGTATTGCAATCAGGTCTAGTGAAGACTCCGCCAGCAGGCGAGAGATGCGACTGCTCTCTTCCAATTGCTTACGTTGCACAATGAGGATTTCCTCTGCATCTTTTTGTTTCGTAATGTCAGCAGCCTGTACCAACAGATACAATGGCTCACCATTTGTTTCATCCCTAACAATGCAAGCTCTAATGGTTGCCCATAATAACGAACCGTCCTTTCGTTTCAGACGAACCTCCGTCTCGTACATCGGACTTGTTTCATGAGTCATTTCCCAGAACTTGCTGCGGAATTCCTCCATATGCAGATCTTCTTCGTAGATCATATGTATGACCGAAGTATCGATCAGTTCATCTTCACTGTATGCAAGCATCTCGCAAAATGCAGGATTAAGCTGCAACCACCGTCCATTTACATGCGATGCGACAGCAATGCCGATTGGTGCGTGCGTATACAATTGTTCGAACAGAGATCGGCTCTCTGTAATGGATTTCGACATTACATGTCCTCCTTTATGAGAATCTGAATGTATTCCGTATGAATAGATAGACCTGAACATAACTTCATCTATAGAGTACTACCCCAAATGCCATGATTGATAAACGAGATCGGGCAAAATCCCTGCATGAATCGACATATACTACACAATACCCGTGCTCTCCCGATTATACAATGTTGAATATTCGAATAGGAACGGAGGTTATGGATCATGATCATTGTTGCTAATCAACCCGTCCAGCTGAACCGCTCGGAATGGTCTGATTTTGAATGGTATTGGTTACAGCAACTCCAGAATCGTCCAACGAGGTATGTGTACCAATCCATGGATCATCTTCGATTTGAATGGGACTTGAGGGGCTCTCTCGTGGAGGCCGCGGAAGGACTGGATCGAAGCGGTGTGAGTTTTGCATCCTTTGAAAAATCCAGATGTAATCCTGCCTACTGGAATCGTAATGCGGAAGGTGGGTTTGAGCTAAGATCAAACGTGACCCCCGCCGACGGCATCCGGGATATCTGGAGGAATGGACACTTATATGCTTTTGAATGTGCAACAGCTACCGTTATTGTGCTGTATGGTGGAGTGCTGGGAAGCATTCGCGAAGACGCCTTTAATTCCCTGTTTCGCAATCTGTTACTCTTTGACTGGCATTATGACAGTGACCTGCGATTAACCGAAAAAAACGGTAGCGAAACCGCCCTGCCAGGAGATGTGCTGTATTTCAAAAATCCGGATGTTTCTCCGGAAACCCCCGAGTGGCAGGGAGAGAATACGTTCATGCTGCGCGAGAACTTGTATTATGGTCATGGCATTGGTATTGCAAGTGGCGAAGAGATTATACGTACCCTGAATCAGTTCCGCGTTCCAGGTAGCCGAGTCTCCGCCTACTTAATGGATATGGTGATCTATCCGGACTTCTTTTATTTATCCCGATTCGCCAAAAACAGCCAGAATAATATTGCCGCTGGTTCTACGCCCGTATTACCCGGACAGTTATATGTACGACTTGGTGGCAGCCGTTATTTACGCAGCTGAACTACTGAAACGGAAACGGATTTTGCATTAAATTGCGAACAATACCTCAATCCAAGTGATGACAAACAAGCCCAATACAGTAGCAGTTAACCTGCCACCTCATTGGGCTTTTTTACATCCAAAAAAAAATCATTACTATATCGACATTCGCTTTACCTTTGTGCTACATCGAGGATCGCTCTGGCAGTTTACGCATTCGGGTCCAGTTGCACAACAACCTGTTTACCACTTACCTGAACACCTGTCGTTTTGCTACCGAATTCAGCCAGCGATTTGCTCAGTTGCTCAGCCCACTCCTTGCCTGCAACTCCTTCTTTGGCTCCATGCACCTGGATGACGAGTTTTACCGAATCACCCTTCTTCAGAATGCGCTCCGCCTGAGACTGCTTCGTCTCCCGGTCATGATCTTCCATCGCAAGGTTCAAGCGAATTTCCTTGACTTTACGTTTATCGGGAGATTTACTCGCTTTTTTCTTCGCCTGTTGCGCTTCTGCTTTGGCTGCTCCAGCTCCAATCAGCTTGCATGGTGGTGGACTCGTCATCAAGGACAAGCACACCAGATCCACTTTATGCTGCTTTGCAAGTAGAAGTGCTTCCTGCGTGGACATCACACCCAGATCTTCACCATTCAGGCCGGTCAGTTGCACTTCGGTTGCTTTGATCTTTTCATTTTTGATCATGATTCTACCTCCTCTACATCAAAAGCCTGTCCTGACCATTTACGGATCAGAGCAGGCTAGGATGGTGTTGCTACTTATTTGTAATACATATCAGCGTATGAATATGCCAATCGGTTTGATTTACAGCGTGTTGAATGCTTCCGTCAGAACCGGTACAATTTGTGATTTGCGTGATACTACGCCTTTCAAGATAGCTCTGCTATCAGACAGCGTCACATTGTAGGCTTTCTCCACTGCTTTAGTGGATGTACCGTATGCCAAAGCTACGGAATCGTTGTTCAGAATGTCTGTTACGACAAATACAAACAGGTCGAGACCTTTGCTGGAAATGATCGCATCAATAGCTGCTTCAAGCTCAGGTTGCTTCACGAGAACATCATTCACGTCAACAGCATTAACCTGTGCAATTTCCACTTTGGATTGACCCATTACGAATTCTTTGGCATCCAGGGAAATCAGTTCAGCAATTGTTTTTTGGCTCAGATCCGCACCGGCTTTCAGCATGTCCAGACCATAGCTGTCTGCATCTACACCAGCAATGGCAGCCAGTTCACGCGCAGCGGCTACGTCCTGCTCTGTGCAAGTCGGGGATTTGAACAACAGGGAATCGGAGATAATGGCAGACAACATCAGGCCAGCAATCGGTGCACTCACTTCGATGCCATTTTCTTTGTACATTTTATTCAAAATGGTTGCTGTACAACCTACAGGCTCTGCACGGAAATACAGAGGTCCGCTTGTCTCAAAGTTAGCAATACGGTGATGGTCGATAACTTCAACAACAGTCACTTCCTCAATATCGCTTACACTTTGCTGACGCTCGTTGTGGTCAACCAGAATAACTTTGTTTACTTCATTTGCAGCGGTTTTAATCAGACGCGGTGCTGCAATTTTGAATTGATCCAGTGCAAACTGGGTTTCACCATTGACTTCGCCGAGACGAACTGCTTCAACGTCCTGACCCAATTTTGTTTTGAGATCCGCATAGGCGATTGCCGAACAGATCGTATCCGTGTCGGGATTTTTGTGACCGAAGATTAACGCTTTTTCCATATTCATAGCCCTCCGTCAATTCTGATTTATATAAGTTCAACCAAAGAATGTTTACACTTGCCACTCCGATGACAGAATAACCTTCCGATCGCTGTTATCCCCAGATTTTTTGATTCCCTTTTAAAGGGAAAATCCGGTGATAAAGGCGAACGCTCCGCTTCTCCAGCTTTTTTCTGTCCTCTCCGTTCTCGTGTAAAAAGTTTAGTTGAACTTATATAGAAAATATATGTCATATTTCAATCATACCCTACTGATTATAGCGCTAATAAGGCTAAATTCCAATCCCTTTACAGCGAATTAATTGCAAATCATTCTCAGGCAAGTCATTTTGGAAAATAGCCAAACTTGGTTCATTCCCCTCAAGTCGATATGGTATGTATCCTATTTATTCCATCGTACAACCTTATAAATTAGCATACGAAACTCTGATACGCAACGAAAACATTAAATCTCAGGCTCTTCCGCGCTCTGCCCTTGCCGTACAAAAAAGGTCTGTAGACTGCCGTCCTCGCTAATCTCCAGCAGGTTCAGTTGTGCTCCGTAGGCACAACCACCATCAATGCCAATTTTGTCTCCGCTCGGGTCAAACCAAATGCCTGTCTCATCATGCAAATGCTTCACGGGGGTGTGTCCAAATACGACCGTCTCTCTAATCGTTGTTGGTCTGGAATAGAATGATTCACGAATCCAAATGAAGTCCCGCTCGGACTGGCTTCTCCAATCCTCGATATCCGGGTTGATCCCGGCATGCACAAAAATATAACCCGGAATCTCGTACACCAGCGGAAGCTGTTCCAGAAAACGAAGATGGTGTTCATAGTGCGTACGTATCCACTTTTTGGCTTCAGCATAAGCTTCCCAATCTATCTGTTGCTCATCATAAGTAAGTTCCAGATCCAGATAACTTGCCATCGTCTGTAATCCGCCATTACGAATCCAGTGTTGATCATATTGCTCAACATCCTGGGTTAACGCCTTGACCATCATGGCATCGTGATTGCCTTTAATCACCATAATATCGTGCTGTTGCTGAAGCTGCATAATCTGTTCGATGACCTGTTTGCTGCTTGGACCGCGATCCACATAATCACCGAGTAAAATCAATTCATCCTGCTGCGGATTATAATCTGCAAGCTTAAGCAGTGCATTAAATTCATCGTAACAGCCATGAATATCACTAATGACACATCTGCGCATGTGAATCTCTCCTCTCCCTGATCACGCAAGAGTATAACCGGAACCTTGCATGAGCAAGATTCCAGTCTGTTCAGAGTAGTTATTCCCGCTTGCTTACCATTAGTCCTGCTTGAGTCCAAAGGCTTCTGCAATCAAGCCGAATGAGCGCAGACGTGCTTCAAACGAATGGACCGCTGATGCAATAATGACTTCATCTGCTTCATGGCGTTCAGCCATTGCGGTAATTTTATCTTTCACCTGATCCGGTGTTCCCACGATGGAAAAAGAACGACGTTGACGAATCTGTTCCATCTCCATCGCTGTGTATGGATAGTTGTTCACCGTCTCCAGAGATGGGAATGAACTTTGTTCAAGACCTCGTCCAAGGCGTAAGAAGAAAAGCTCATTGCTGCGTGCAAGTTCAGCAGCTTCTTCCTCTGTCTCCGCGCAGAATGCCGAGACAGCAATCATTGAATGTGGTTTGTCATTCAGGATGGACGGCTTGAAATGTCTGCGGTAATGTTTCATCGCTTCTTCGCCGCCTGGTGTTCCGAAGAATTGGGCAAACGCATACGATGTCCCTTGTGCCGCAGCAATTCTTGCACCTTCGGAGCTGGAACCCAGCAACCACACTTCTGGTACCGTGGGAACCGATGGTCCGGCTACCAGGGATGCAAACCGATGATCCTCGGGCAACTGCTCGTGGAAGTATCCGCCCAGATCCGCGATCTGTTGCGGGAAGAATTGTACATTCGATGATTTCCCCTCATTCAGAGCTCTGCTGGCAATCGGCATGCCACCTGGTGCTCTGCCAATCCCCAGGTCAATCCGCCCCGGATGCAAAGCTTCCAGCAGACGGAAATTCTCTGCAACCTTATAGGCACTATAATGAGGTAACATAACGCCACCGGAACCTACACGAATACGATCAGTATGTGCAGCCACATGTGCAATCATAACTTCAGGACTGGAGAATGACAGCGCACCACTACCGTGATGCTCCGACATCCAGAACCGGGAGTACCCCAATTGATCCGCATGTTGTGCGAGTTTCACCGTTTCCTGCAACGTATCCTGTACACTTCGTCCTTCATTGATATGTCCATGTTCGAGTACACTCAGTTTCATATATATTCAATCCTCTCGTCTGTTAGGTTCATAAGTACTGTGAATATGAGATCAGCGAATATTATGCGCTTTTGCTCACTTCATTCTTGCTCATTCCATTGTAATATTAATTATTACAGTTTCAAACTTTAGTTATTCTCTTTATTACCACACTTGTGCAAGAAACATGCAAAAAAACGCCACCAGCTTTTGAACTGGTGACGTTTTTGATCTGACCTATTGCAGAAAATTGATTTATGGTGCACGTTTCGGTAGCAACTTCACATACTCGTCAGACAGTTTCATCAGGCTGAGCACATGTTCATAATCGGCACGATACGGTTCCAAATCCGTTACCGGTTCGTATGTCTTCAGCGAATAGGCTGTTCCATCGTCAAAGCCTGCACCCGGAATAAACATGATGTCATTGTTGACAAATGAACCCGTCGGCAGGTAATACCGGATACCAAAGGCATTGTGGTCCATGTTGAGCAGATCATGTCCGAAGGCAGTGAATTTCTCATCCTGGAGCGAAACTCCCATCAGATTCATGATCGTTGGCAGCATATCCAGCTGACCGCCAGGCTGCTCGATCAATTGTCCTTTGGTCTGTTTCGGCGTGTGGATCATGAACGGGATGTTGAATCGACTTACTTTACCGTCATAAGGGACGCCCAGATTGGCCTGAATCTGCTGTGTAATCTCTTCGTCAGCAGGCAGACCAAAGTGGTCTCCGTAGAGCACTAACGTTGTGTTATCCCATAATCCGTTCGCCTTCAACTCATTAATGAGTTGACCGATGGCATAGTCCGTATAATTGATCGCTTGCAGATAATCGTGAAGCAGTTTGTTCGTAATAGTCGCAGGAATCGTGATGCGTGCACGATCAGCGGGAACCGTAAACGGCGAGTGGCTCGATGCCGTAATGAACTGAGCATAGAACGGCTGAGTCGCAGCCTGATGCGCAGTCATTTTTTCCACACCTACACGGTACAACTCTTCATCCGATGGTCCAAAGTCATTGAATCTGTCATTCTCGAAGCTGGGCTTGTCGAAGTAACGAGTGAATCCGAGTGCCGGATACATCTTGTTCCGGTTCCAGAAGGTGACGTCATTGACGTGGTACGTCTCGGACTCATATCCCTCTTTTCCTAATAACTTAGGAAGACTTGGAAGTTCGCGGTCACTATAACCTGCTGACATGGGCACAACTCCGGTTGGATAGATAGACGTGTTCGACATGAACTCCGCATCTGATGTGTTTCCCTGTCCGATCTGTTGGAAAAAATGAGAGAAATAATAGCTTTCTTTGGCCAGATCATTCAGTACCGGTGTTAACTCCTGACCGTCTAATGAAGCATTAATCGGAAAATTCTGAAAGGACTCCAGTTGCAGTACGATCAGATTGCTGCCTTTGGCCTGACCAAAATATTTGGCTTTCACGGCTGTACCGTCACTTGGTTTATCCTGATACGGATACTGGCTAACCAGCTCATTGATCTTGGCAATCGTTTCGTTAATGTTGCCATTCGCAATGGCCTCATTTTCTTTGCTCGTCAGAATGGCAGACGATACCTGGTAGTTCAGGAAACCGAGATTCTCGGCTCGCACCAACTCGTTATCAATCGTTTCACCTTTGACAATAAAACTGCCAGACAGCACGATGCAGAATGCAGCCGTAAGCGCAACGCCGAGCTTGCCCCAGTAACGTCTACGAATTCTGCCAAAAGTCAAACCGCTATCGCGGTAACTGCTGCGGTTACGCCCGCCAGCACGTTTGCGCATAATCAACCATATTGGCAATGCCAGTACGATGTCTGCAAAAAACAGAAAGTGCTCCGGTCGTACCAGTGGTCCGATACTTCCCCGTACTTGGGCAACTTGCCCCAACTCACTTAGCGCGGTATATGTGGGTACCGAACTGAAATGAACGTTATACAGCGTAGCCGCGAACAACACCAGAGAAAACAGAATATTGAATCCTCCGTATACTGCTCGCTTCCAGCCTTTGGGCACGATCAGATCCAGCAGGCATACCACGGTTAGTGCGCCTAATGCGTCAGTTAACAGACCGATGCCGGACAGACCCTGGAAAAAGAAATACCGCAACAGTGACAGCTTCAGCAGCATAAGAATGAATAACACGGCAAATAAGGTCCGTGATGAAGTTCGTTCATTTTTGGAATTATACATGGTCGCTTTCAACCCTTACCCTGAAATTTTACGTTCATTTTACAAAACGCATATTTCAGTATAACAGTTTTCTGGTTGCTATTCCATGGAAGTTCCGTGTAGGGCAGGGTGATCGTTACGCAATTGTAGAGATATCCGTGTTCTGCGTGTCCGCTCCCTCTCTCTGTCCCTTAATGGCTGCTTGTGCAGAAGCAATTCGTGCATAAGGGATCTGTTCAGGCAAACAGCTTACGTAATCCAGACCAATGCGGTGGCAGAACGTAACTGACTCCAGATCCACAACATTTTCTCCGCAGATCCCTGTCTTCAGATGAGGTTTTCGAATTCGACCTTGGACTACCGCCATCTCAATCAGTTGTCCGACTCCCTCAATGTCCAGCACATGAAATGGATTATTCGTTACCGCACGAGAGTCCGTATCACGTTGAAGGAGAAGGAGCCGCTTCTCAGCTTCATGACGGCTATATCCAAATGTCATCTCTGTCAGCTCATCCGTGCCAAACGAGAAAAAGTCAGCCTGGCGTGCAATATGAGTCGCCGTCAGCGCCGCTCTCGGAGCTTCGATCATCGCCCCTACTCTATAGAGACAATGCCGCTTCTCCTCACCAAGCACTTGGTCAGCCACATGATCCACCAGATCTCTCATCACCTGAAGTTCATGCACATGACCGATCTGCGGGATCATAATCTCGGGACGTACCCACCAGCCTTGCCGGATGCCTTTCACCGCTGCGCGGAATATCGCTTCCAGCTGCATATCAACGATCTCCGGGAACACCGTACTCAGCCGACAAGCCTGTTGCCCCAATGTCGGATTATGTTCATGCAATTCACAGACTCTGCGAATGACACGCTCCAGTTCCTCCAGTTCATTCTGATGGTCTTTTTGCTCCTGCCACTCCTCTGCTTGTAACCACTCACGTCGTTTCTCCAACACTCCCAGATCCGGTAACAGTTCATGCAACGGCGAATCGAGCAAACGTATCGTTACCGGGTATCCATCCATCGCTTCGAATATCTGTTCAAAATCAGACTGCTGCATCGGCAACAGACGCTCCAAACCACGCCTGCGTTCGGATTCACTGTCTGCCAGGATCATTTTTTGTACAAATGGTAACCGCGCAGGTGATAACAGCATGTTCTCCGTCCGGCATAGACCTATTCCCTCGGCCCCTTGTAGCCGTGCTGTCATGGCATCCTGTGGATGATCTACATTGGCCAGTACCTTCAGCTCTTTCACTTCATCAGCCCACTTAAACAGTAGTTGCAGATCTGCTGATAAAAGTGAATCTGAGTTGTTATAAGCTGGACATTCATCATTAGTTACTGGCTGGATCTGTATGGGCAGATGTCCATTGCTCGCTTCGCTGATAGAAGTAGGATTGGTGTAAAGCTTCTGCACTTCCGTGATATGCGCAGGTTGGATGCGAAGAAGTGCATCCTCCTTGGTGAGGAGTCCTTCATGGACAAAATCCACAGTACTCCTCAGTGTGGCTGTTGAAGATAATCGTGCGGGCTGGGTCTGCACAACATACAACGCGCCGGATTCAATCACAAAGGTGATTTCCTGCACTTCTCCCTTATGCGTCTCCAGCTGGCTACCTATCTCCAGCAAACTTGTGTACAGCTCAGGTTCGTCATTCGGTAAACGCTCCAGGCTGTGATCAGTGTGGCTCGCGTTCCCGGTTGGGACATATTGTCCTGTAATTCCCTTTTCTCCTGTAAGTGGGTTACACGTATATATTGTTCCGATCCCGCTTGATTCTCCACATTTTCCATGCATCATCGTCTGTATAAGAACAGGAGCGCTTTGCTCCGAAGAGATGTAATATGATTTACGCATGATCTCGTCCTGAGATCTGGATGCTTTTATACGCTGTGAATGATATACCGCACGTACTGCTTCTTTGAATTGAATTTGAACATCTTGAGGAAAAGGGTTACGCCCCTCCCCTTCGATTAAATATTTAAACTCGGTAATGGTTAATTCAAGTTCCGTTTCATCCCGACCCTTGACGTGACTCGATATTTCTGTGAAAGATTCAGACGGAATTGCATATACCAGCTGTCCATATTCCTCTAAGTAATCTAGATAACATTGGAGTGCATACAACCGATCACCAGTTTGACGTGCGAGTCCTTCCACAGTAACATCATTCAGACCAACATTGAGCAGTGATTGTGTCGCAGTTGCTGAGGTTCGATCCTGGTCCGTACGTACCGCGAGTAGTAGCGGGTTCACCGAATGTCCGAAGAACTTCCCGGTTTGCTGTTCCAGATGCCGGATCGCGTTAATAATCTCTTCCTCTCCTTCACCGGAAAGATGTCCAAGACGGGTACAGAACTCGCGACAGCATTCCGTTGTGACCACAAATCCGGCTGGGACAGACCACCCTGCATGGATAAGTTCTGCAAGATCAGCCCCTTTACTGCCCATTAGCCCTTTCATCTCTGCCGTACCTTCTTCCAACAGAATTACCCGTTTTGTCATTACAGCTCTCCCATCCGCCATTCATGGCTATGCTTGAAGGCTTCAATCCCTGCGTTACAGATCAGCCTTCACTCTAATGGTATGTCACAATCGTTCAGTCAAGGACATCCGCTTTTGCATTTTGTGCTCGTTATCCTGTTTTTTTGTAAACGTTACACTAAAATAAGATGAAACAAGCCTTTCGAGCAGTTGCATTGGCTCATTCATCACAGTGAAGCAAAAAGAAGCCCCTTCAACTAAGCTGAAGGAACTTCACATTTTTTAGTATTCACTTACCTCAAATGTCAGCACCCGATCAAACAGGATATAATCCTTTCGACTCTTAAATGGCCCTTTGTTGTTGTCGTGTTTATTGATCGCATACGATGCTTTTCCGCTTCCAGATTGTAAATCTAATGAATTAGCTATTCCCATTCACCTTTTTTGATGTAAGTTGCATCATAAGCAACAATTACATTCGTTTTATCTGTTACCTTTTGTATATCATCGAACACAACTTCTTCTTCGCCGTAATCTACTAAACTCGAATCCACTTTCTCGAAGACCCCACAATCCTTCACATAAATTATATCTGGATGGTTAGAATCATATCGTAAGCTTTCAGGAAGATCTTCACTCAAAATTTCATGCGATTCGGCAACCGTAGTCGTCGATATTGCTGTAACAGGAATCATTCCAATAACAGCTATTACTAAAAGCGAGGCCCAGATTTTTTTATTCATAGGATGTCTATTCTCCAATTCATTTTTCCTATATTATACATTAAAATGGATTGTTGTAATATTTTCCTTTTCTCCGATGTTGAATCCAGCGTGTTTGTTATTTTGTAGTTTGTCGCTCATTGTAATTCCTCCACTGTTTTAATTTTTAAAAACGAAAAAGACCGCCAGATATATGACGGTCAGGCTTCTGATTATTGATATAGATATTTAAAAAATAAAACTGTACCAAGAACACCTATTACCAAAAACATAATTGCTGAGTTCCGATATTTCTTCCACATCCGAATGGCATTAGCAATATTTAGTATGCCTAGTGCAAGCATGTTAATACGAGAATCTACTTGAAACAAGTTATATACTAACATAATGGCAACTACTATCGAGATACACCAGAACCATAATGGAATTTTATCCTTTATCATTGATCTGCTCCTTTAGTTTATATCCTATCTGTTATAATATATTCCTCAATCTAATTAAAATTCCTTTATTTAGTCTATTAAACAAACAGATTATAGATTAACGAAAAGGATAATACCAGTAGATTCATAGAGTGCCCGTGAGTTACATCACAAAATTTTGATAGTTTTGAAAGTTATATGGTTTTCTTGATTTTTTCGAAAAACATCTCACAGACCATTCATTATCAAGCCATAAACCGCAATACATCCTCAATCTTCTTCCCATGAGAGATCACACCGTAGTTCATCCAAGACATAAAATCCACTTCATACACATTACCGCTCTTCACCGCAGGCAGACGTTTCCATTCATCCCTATCGAGCAGTTCGCGCTCCTCTCCAGGTTTAGCAGAATTTCCAGTGTCAAATGTAATCAACAAGTGATCCGCATGAAGCTGACTTAACTGGTCCAATCCAATGAAAATCCTCCGCTCGTGTCTTGTCCATTGCTGCACACGGGAGTGGGGAGTCAGTCCAAGATCCTGATAAATTACAGGTCCGACATAGCCCTGCTGAACCCCATAGAGAGTAATATCCGAAGCAGATATACGCAAAAAAGCTACTGTTTGACCACGCATATAACGTGCTAACCGACTCTTAGCTTCCATTGCCTTGTCCTCATACGCACCAATTACATCTTGAACCCGATTCACCTTCCCTAACACATCGGCTGTCGATCTTAAAATGGAGCGCCAGTCCTCTCCCAAATGATCTACGTAAAATGTAGGTGCTACCTGCTTGAAGCGGTCCAGATTCCATCGATCATATCCCTTATCCAGCATGATAAAGTCCGGTACATTACCCAGATTAAACTGCGCATCCATCTGGCTCACATCAAATTCAGGTACGTCATCCAACCCCAAATATTGCTGCCTGCCCCAAGAATGATGCGAACATTGCAGTACAGGTTTTACGCCAAGAGCCAACACAAAGTCCTCCAGATAAGGAGCAAAGACACGAACCTCTTGACGGTGATGACGGCGGTATAACCCAGGTGAAATACCAGCATATTGCTTAAATCGGCGGCCAAAATAATACTCGCTGCTAAATCCCACATTCTGTGCAATTTCATGGATGCGATCATCCGTGAGCTGCAATAGTTGCTTCGAGCGCTCCAGCCGAACCGCATTTACATATTCAAGCGGGAGCTTGCCCGTAATTTTTTTGAATTGCCGAGTGTAGCTGGCTCTTGTTAGACCAATATCTGCTGCGAGCTCATCCACGGTTATGGTCTGATCATAGTGGTCGCCAATATAACGAATTGAACTTTGAAGACGGGCACGGTCATCGGGTACTTCTGTTTCGAGGGCACTATGGCGAAGCAAGGCACGAAACCACTCCTGGAAACGAAGCTGTACCTCCCATTGCTCCAGCCAATCGCCAGTGACCTGTTGACGCAGTATTTGTTCCAAGGCTTCCAGACAGGAACTCCACGGACTGTAACTGAGTTGCATAAGCGGTAATAATGTCGGAGAATCTGGACTTTGGGAAAGTTCCTGCTGCTTCTCCGTGTTTCTTCTAGACAAAGCGTTCGAAGTCTCTTCGCTTAACTCAGCCACCATCAGATCAAGCTTATAGTATTGCAATTCACTTCCTGTCCCAAGAGAACCTTCTATTTTAACGGATGTTCCAGCCGGAACAAACATAATCATTCCTTTTTCCAAATGAGATTCCCGATCTGAGCAAACTATTGAACCCTTCCCAGACGTTACAACAAAAATAGCGTGTGAAGACGACGTTCTGTATAACAAACGTTTATCGATATGAGATTGATGGTGATCTACGTATTCCATATGCTGAAGTGAGCATAGCCAGGGCTTGGGGATCAGTTGTATTATCGTAGGGCACATGTTCATCGTCCTTAACTGAGAATTATTATCATTTAAAATAGTGTATACGAAAAAAGAAAGCTCTTCAACCCTGGCTGAAGAACTTTCTTTAAGTAATCGATTCAATTATGGAGTCAATTTTTCCAAGAGATCATCAATTTTCATGGAATTTGCTGTAATCGCACCTGATTGCCAATGTGATCTTTCCATAATATATACCTGATTGTTCTTAACGGCCGGAAGAGATTTCCACAATTTGCTGTCAAGTACCTTCAAGGCTTCCTTGTTCTCAGGAGAAGACCATTCACCATTGGAAGGGAACACAATAAGATGATCTGCATCAAGTTGCGGCACGGCCTCTTCAGACAGAATTTCCTGGTATTCTTCCATCTTGTTAACCAGAGGATGAGGTGTTAGGCCAAGCTCCGAATAAATAAATCCGGTGAACCGATTTTTCACACCGAACAGTGCCAGTGTATCATCGTTAACATTCAGTCGGACAACTGCGACAGTCTCGTCTCCAACCGCTTCCTGCAACTTCGCCTTAGCATCTGCAATCTTGGCCTTAAATGCCGCAGCAACTTCTTCACCCTTGTCCGGTTTCCCTACAACATCGGCAATGGTTTTCAAAATTTGATTCGAATCCTGCAGTACGCTCTCAGGCAGACGATATGTCGGTGCCACCTTGGAGTACATCTCATATTTCTCCATATCTACCCCACCATCTACAATGATGAGATCCGGATCATATTCCAACAAAGCTTCAATACTCCCCGTAGTATCAAATTGAGGAACATCCAGTCCTAAATAATCCTGTACACCCCACATCGGGTTATACCACTGCACTACAGGTGTAATATCAAGCGCCTTCAAATAATCTTCCACATATATTCCAGCAATCCGCTGTGGTTGAACCGGAATTGTCACATCTCCAAATTCATCCTGTACAACTCGTGTCGCAGGCTCTGTCTCGGTTCCAGAAGTATTTTCTCCAGAAGCCGCACTTTCAGTTGCAGGAGTCTGTTCCGCATTCGTAGCGGTATTTGTACTACATCCTGAAATAACCAGACCCATGAGCAGTAATGTAATCGTCCACCCTTTGAAACCTTTAACTAAACCTACCATGTTACCCTTCACCCCTATGTGATCTGTTGATGTAACCGTGAGAATATCTCACATATAATGATTATCATTCTCATCGATTGCTTAGGTGAATTGTACCTTATGCCTCAGCCGACCCACAATGTACATTTGATGCTGTTTTTTTATACAAACGAAAACAACCCTGTTGGTCCTCCCCCGCTTATCGCAGGGGCAACCTGCCTTGACGATAACTTTCCAACAACTGATCCACAAAGAAATCGTTCGCCGTACCCTGTAACAATGCAGCACCAATTAAACCCATATCATCACTCACATACCCCGCTAACTCAGGTTCGCCGGTGAGAGCCAAGGTTTGTTTAAACGCCTGTTCCCTGCATGCGCGCAGCACCTCTTCTTCAGCTACCGCGGTATCTTGAGCCCATCGTACAAAAGCTTGCATCCACTCGTCAGCAAATGCAGAAGCATCCCTTTCATCCAAGTAAATTTCCACATCCAATCCTTCGAATGTCTGCTGGGTCAGAATCTGTCCCTCGTTAAGATCCAACAGTAGCTTCTCCACATCCGTTTTGCTCATTGATCTCTCCTCCAGTTCCTCGTCAAGTCAGATACATCTCTGGTATAACGAAACGTTTCATCATCTGCTTTGGATCGGCTGTAAAATGATCCAATTGAAGTTCCTCATATTCGCTAAGGATACTTTCAAAGATACCAGCGATCACACCACAATCTGCCAAAGCATTGTGCCTGTGAATTCCATCTGTATTCAGATCGTAATACCGAATCAGAAAATCTGTAGAAACGACCTCGTTAATCTCAGGATGAATGTAGGTGAACATCGCTTTTGTATCGAGCACCGGGTTGGTCAACATCGGAAGCCCATACTCATCACAATGCCGCTTCAAGATGGGTAGGTCATACTCATATCCAGCTTGTGTCACAAGAACGTTATCACCAATAAATTTCTGAAATTCCTGAAATGCTTCTACGAACGACGGAGCCTCCAACATTTCCTCATTCGAAATTCCTGTTAATTTCGCCACAGGTTCTGGTATTGGTTTGTTCGCGCGTGTAAGTGAAGAAAATGTTGTCTTGCATTGTTGACCTCTTTGGTAATGCATCGCACCAAATTGAGTCACACTCTCCACCACAGGATTAATGCCTGTACCTTCGAGATCAAATATGCAGTACATTCTATCCTGTAATGGAGATACGCTTAGATTTTCAATAAAGTATGTATCAGGCAAAAGCGTAATTTTCATCCGCCAACTCACTCCTCCCCACTATCATTCTGGCAAATGCATTTCTCATATATAACTCTGTCACTCCCACAATCGGGTGACCTGGACCAACTTGCGCGTTCCATCAAACTGCAATTTAAAAATATCCGGCATCGTAGTACTCTCCCAAAAGTCATACCCGTAGGAAGAATCATAGTGTTGTAAAATAAGTGTCATTACATCTCCATGGGTTCCGATGACTACCTTGTGACCCACATGTTTATCCAAAATTTTCTCAATTACCGCTACTGCCCTTGAGCGAGCCTGTTCACCAGACTCCCCACCTGAATACGCATACGTAGGATCACGGTACAACTGCTGCTTGGCTTCACGAAAATTAGCATGCTTCACATCTGAACTCGACAACTGGCGTTCACGCAAATCTTCCTCTGTCACCACAATTCCATCTGACCAATCTGCCAGAATCTGAATCGTATCTACCGCTCGCCTGTAGGGGCTAGAATAAAACAGTTGAATCTGCTCCCCATGGAGCAGACTGGCAACCGTTCCCGCATCTTGATGACCTTGCTCTGTCAGTCCACGCTCGCGTTCCTGTCCTTCAACATATCGAGACTCCGCATGTCTGACAAAATATAAAAACGTACTGGCCTCACTCATCATCCATCCGCCACCCCTTTTTTCTTCTCAATGACAATCAGGCAGGTACTGTCTGGCAAAGGCGCAGGCTCACCATTTTCCTTCATGAAGATCATTCGTTCTCCAAGTGCTTCCGTGTACCCCTCCTGGAGAAAATGTCGGAACGTAATCATCTCGGCTTGTTCACCCAGCGCTTCTCGAATACAGTTCTCATAGGCTGTCGGCGTGAATATACCGAACTGTTCCTGAATTTCATGCACGTATGCCTCTTCGCCCCACGTATAGGTGTAGAGAAACTCCATTGCATCGTTGATCGGCAATACGACCTCATTGTCTGAGACCCGCTCATATTGAATTGCACGTCCCTGAAAATCCTCTGCATACCGCTCCAGCCAGCGCATCCCATCCGGTTCCAGGAAACGAATCCGGCGCTTCTGCGCCTCCGGCTCACTCATGATCCCATCCCGAATCAGAATTCTTCCTCCAGGTGACAGCACACGGAATGAACTTCTCAGCGCTGCTACAACCGTATCGGAATTAAATCTTCGACCGTCCAGTTCAATATATGAATATAATTCATGCAGAATGGATGAAAAAATAACCGTATCCACTGTGCCCGGCTGCACATATTGCTCCAGTTGTAGGGCATCGCCCTTCATCACTTGCCAGCGATGTCCCTCACGTTGTTTTTTGCGTTCCAGCGCTTCAATGACATTGGCTGAGATATCGATACCAATCGGCTCCACTTCCGGTTTTTCCTGCTCAATCAGATCCAGCAGAATTCCTCCACCTGGACCAATATCCAGTACTCGTTTACCAACGATATAGTCGAGCAGTACTTTTTTGTAATCACCGGAGCTGTTCATATCGGACAAATACGTCTCTTCGTTGTGGAAACGATCATACGCATCCCGGCGTAATCCGAACAGGTCAAATAACAGCAGTACAGCCTTCTCGTATAACGGCGACTTCTCCGCTTCAATACAGAATGCAATCAGCTTCTCGGCAGCCGGAGAAAATTCGAAGGTCACGAATAATGTATCCGGCAGATCCGTATGACGTTCAATGCGATGGGTTAGATGGGGATAGACGATCTGCTCCCCTGCCACAATCTGTTCCCACGAATACTGTTCCAAATATTTTTCAATCATTCGTTTCTTGTAAATATTGAGCTTCTTGACGCCCTTATAGTCGTAATACATCGTATTCATCAATGGTTCAAAGCTGATATGGCGAACGATTTCAGATCGACTCTCCATGGATGTTGGATGCATTCTCTCGCTGCGAAGTGTCAACAGGAACACTTTCACCATCTCCTGCAACGAAAAATCCTGCATGGCCGACTCCACATACCATAATGTGCGATGAGCCAGCGGAGCCAGCGCCTGTTCTACATCCAGTTCCGTTTGGAGCCTGGCATAAGCCGTATCCATAGCTTCTCCTTGCCGAATGGATGAACTTCTTAAGCGGGATAACCGTTCCTTCACGCTCCAGTCCTCATGATTCGGTCCGGTGATAATCCAGCCTACAATTCGCTGTACCTCAGCCTGAACCTGATTCCATAACGCTCGATCAACGCCTGCAATAATGCACTCATTTAATGCCATCAGTATGGTGTGCAATTCATCTGTAGTAAGCCATCCTTTGACGATCAAGCCGTGAAGCGGAGCATTTTCGGCAAATGGAATCTCACCCCGTATGTATTGACCAATAAGTCCATGTGTAGCAATTAGAGTACGTATAATCTCATGCCTTGGAGTGTGTGTATTCAGCGCATCATGCTCGCTTATATCCGCATTGTTACTTAGAGCACCACTCGGAGAACCAAGTTGATATATACTCGTCTCCTTGGTCTTATCGATGTCATTATCCAGGTGCTCTGCCACTGCGTATAAGTCATATAACTGAGCGGACCCCACATTGTGTACAAACAAGTTAACGCCCTGCTTTTGCCATACCCGCCGTTGCTCCCGTGATCCGGCCTTCGCCGTCTCTGACCAGATTAATACGTCTTCCAGAATTTCTCGCACCCAAAAAGAAACCTGAAGCTCCTCCAACACATGCAGTGTACGCTCAGTGTAGTCCAGTACCGGATTTGTTCCCTCAAGTTCGGCAATGGAATGAATGCGTTCGAGGTTAATATGGGGTTTCTCCGCTGCTGCCAGCAGTTGCAGCCATAGCTGCTGGGCTTCCGGCGTATTACCTGACTTGTATGATTGTATGGCCTTTAATGAATGCAGCATAAATATGTCCCCTCTCTTTCTCTACCCTTATATATAAAAATCATTAGATTCGTCTATAGAAGTTGAACTAATTATTAACACTATAACGAAGAGGTCAGAAAAAACCTGAAAAAGTGAAGCGCTCGCCTTTATCCCCGGATTTTCCCCTTCGGAAAAGGGAATCAAAAAAATCTGGGGATAACAGCGATTGAAAGGTTATTCTGTCATCGTAGTGTCAGTGTAAATAATATGTAATTCAACTTTTATAACAGACGAATTCGTTCCTGAACAAACTTGAGCAGCTGTTCCACCTCTTGAGCGGGCAGATCCTCGTCAAGACGCGCGGCAGCAACTGGCAGCATCCAGGACTCTATTGCTTCACGTGTAATCCCGGAAAGTTGCATATAATGATGGATGTAATATTCGACCAGTGATTCACGAGCCGTTTCAAACCCCATTCGTATAGCAGGATCTGTATCTTCCGGCAATGTGGCACTCATTAATATTACCCAGCTTCGAGCCACATCACCCGCAGGATCACCCGACATACCAGTCATCCAATCAATGACCCAGTATTGATCGCCAGCCTCACTGAGCATAACATTATCAGGGTGAAAATCGCCATGACAGATCTGTTGTTGATCAGGCAATGTTGTTAAGTAAGAAAGGACTCGCGCTTGATCGTCCTCCGACAATAATCGAACATTGCGAATCGCTCCCGATAAAATCTGCTTCTGTAAGGGGAGTGTTCCTTCATCATCTCGCTCGCAATGAAGTCTGTAATGGCAGTCAGCCATTTTAAACGCCAGCTGCTCTAGTAACTCCGGTTGCTGAATGATAAGTGATAACAGGGTAATCCCCTGGATTCGCTCAAAAACAATGCCAGCACGCGACGTAGTATGTTCTATCAAGGATACTGCCTGTGGTACGGGGAGTCCTTTTTTGTATGCCAACTCACTTATTCTAAATTCATTCTGGACGGCTTCGTGAGGAAAATCCATTCGATATAACTTCATAATGTGCTCGTTCGAATACGCATAGATTTCCGCAGTTCTTCCTTGACCGATTCGCTCCATATCTACCCTCCCTTTACTCGAACTCACTGCCTCTGATTTTGGAGAAAACCATACAATCAACCAGCGTACCTGTGCTGTCACGTCTCATCTTGCGCAGTACACCTTCCAGTGTATAACCCGCTCGTTCGGCTACTTTGGCACTTCGCACATTGCGGGCATCACAGCGGATCTCCAGCCGGTTCGCCTCCAGATGAGTAATGGCAAATTGCTCAATGCCTTTCACCGCTTCTGTCATCAAACCCTCACCAGCTCGCGATGTTCGAATCCAGTAACCAATCTCAAAACAGCGTGCATTCCAGTCAATACGATGTAACCCGCTGCTGCCTACGAATTCATCCGTATGTCTATCACGCAAATGTAACATCATGTCGGTACGTTCCAGATATTGCAGCCTTGCTTTGCGAACAGTCACTTCAGACTCTTCCAACGAAGGGATTTTCTCGGCAAAAGGTAACCACAACCGCAGCTGCTCCGCACTCTCACGGACCGCTTCATTAACGGCTACGCCATCCCCCCACTGCGGTGCTCGAATTGTGAGGCGTTCCGTGTGGAAGCTCTCGGGAATCGTTAGCATAATTGGATTAAATGAAGACGATTCTGTCATCGTTATACCTACTCCTCCACTTGAAAAATAGAATCAATGATCAGCGGCAAATTATCCCTTACGGACACTGCACCGAATACTGAACGAGCGTGTACTCCCTGATCCCCAAATACCTCCATCATCAGATCCGAGAATCCATTTAGCACTTTATGATGCTCCTGATACGAAGCGGACGCATTAATGAATCCCTGCACTTTAACCACTCTCTTCACCCGATCCACTGAACCCAACACATCTCGAACGACAGCAAGCACCTCCAGTCCAGCATTCCGGGCAAAATCATACCCCTGCTCTGTTGTGAAGTCTGATCCCAGTTTGCCGCGTTCGGAGGTATCCGGTCCTTTCCCGGATACATACATAATTCCATTCACAATAACGGCATTGGCGTATTTCGCTGCGGGGGCACTGGCCTGTGGCAAAATGATCCCCAGTTCATTTAATCTCGCTTCAATCATCGTATATTCTCTCCCTCTTTTAGGGTCCTCACGGAACCCGATTCCTTGTATTCCTGTCTATAAACTCTTGGTGATACCTGAACGGTACGTTTGAACATCTTGCCAAAATGAGAGAAGTTACTGAATCCCGCAAGCCAGGCGATGTCCGTAATGGATTCTTCACTTTCTCGCAGTAAACGCTGTGCTTCCTTCACCCGTAACAGATTCAGATAATCACTGAAGGTAAATCCCGTCGTTTGTTTGAACAATCGACTCAGATAATGCGGACTAATGCGAAACATGCCCGCCACCTCCGGTAATGTCAGTGGTTTCTGATAGTTCTCATTCAGGTGACGTACAACTGCCTGTGTCTTGGGATGAAGAACCGGCTCACGATCATCGGAGCTTAACCTGCCCAAATGTTGATTACGATAGGCATGGAGCAACAATTCAACAGCCCGGTGACGGAGCATCAGGTTGCTTCCAGGTTGAGGACGAAGCATTTCATCCACCATTTCGCTAACCATCCGTTCTAGAACCTCAGTGACTTGAGATGGAAACCTTACAATAGGAATCTCCCAACAGAAGGGTTCCTTCAAACCTTCAACTAACTCCGTGGAAATAGCTATGGTTGCAAAAAGCTCAGGCTTCAAATACAGCACCATCCGTTCATGGTCAGGCATACCGCTCTCCAATGTTTTATGAACCGTATTTCGGTCAACAAACACCAGATCACCAGCCTTTACCCGGTAAGTCCGGTCCTTGATGAAATAGATACGCTCACCAGACAACAAGTAATATAACTCATAATGATCATGCAGATGGTCATCCGTCATCGAGAAATATCCAATGCGACGATCATATTCGATGTGCAGTAAATCCGAGGGATCATGAAAATCTGCACTGAAAGGTTCTGTCATGTCGCCCTCTCTCCTTTCCATAAATTATAGCAAAATATGCGGCATTTGAAAGCGGTTACGCATAAAATGCGGCGAAAGAAGTACTCCCTTGTTATAGTCTAGAGCTATATTCAAGGAGGCGATAGACATGAGTAACAAGAAACGTTATGTATTAGTCGGAACTGGCGGCCGCGCCGAATTTTTTTATGGTGCTTTGACCCGGGATTATAGGGATACATCCGAGCTTGTCGGCTTTTGTGATATAAATCAAGTCCGCATGAACTACGCGAATCAACTATTGAAGGAAAAGTACGAGTATCCTGAGGTACCCACTTATCCTGCAGATCAGTTTGATCAGATGATTGAGAACGAGAAGCCTGACTATGTCATCGTAACGAGTGTTGACCGCACCCATCACAAGTACATCATTCGTGCGATGGAACTGGGTTGTGACGTTGTCACCGAAAAACCGATGACCATCGATGAGGAGAAATGTCAGGAGATTCTGGATGCTGTCAAGCGGACTGGCCAGAACGTAAGAGTCACCTTTAACTACCGTTATGCACCGCACCATACTAAGATTCGAGAACTTATTCTGAATGATACCATCGGGAAAGTCACTTCCGTTCACTTTGAATGGCTGCTGAATACCCGCCACGGGGCAGATTATTTCCGCCGTTGGCATCGGGACAAGCGTAATAGCGGCGGATTACTCGTGCACAAATCCACCCATCACTTCGATTTGGTGAATTTCTGGATTGGCTCGCAACCGGATACCGTGTTTGCATTTGGTGATCTGATGTATTACGGCAGAGAAAACGCAGAAGAACGCGGTGTAACGCAATTCTACAACCGGGCAACCGGCAACCCGATCGCAAAGGATGACCCTTTTGCACTGCATTTGGATTCAGACGCACATATGAAGTCCATGTATCTGGATGCCGAATCGGAAGATGGTTACCATCGCGATCAGAGTGTATTTGGGGATGGCATCAACATTGAGGATACGATGGGTGTTCTTGTGAAGTATCGGAACAAAGCGATTCTGACGTATTCCCTCGTCGCCTACCAGCCATGGGAAGGTTACCGCATTGCCATTAATGGCACCAAAGGCCGGATTGAAATGAACATTGTGGAGCAATCCTATGTCAATTCATTGGGTGACAAAAGTAAAGAAGGTGCTTTAATCGGTAAAACGTTGCGGGTTCTTCCAATGTTTGATGCGCCATATGAGGTTGAAGTGGAAGAGAAAGCAGGTGGACATGGCGGAGGTGACCCGGTTCTGCTGAATGATCTGTTTGGAGAGCCTGTTGAAGATCCGTTCCATCGCGCTGCTAACCACGTGGACGGTGCCAGATCCATTCTGACGGGTATTGCTGCCAATCGCGCCATCGCGACGGGTTTGCCTGTCAACGTCAATAATCTGGTTCGTTTCTAAGTCCCCCAGGTCTGCACTACATTATTAATTTCATTTAAAGGCTGCGCATATCACGCAGTCTTTTTTATATTATTGTGCCTAATCTGCAAGTCGACTCGGTAAAAACCTTGTCTCTGAAGCTACGAAAACTGAACCTTTTGACGTGAGTTACAATCCACCTGGATTTGCAGAGTTCTCCAAGTTAGCTCAGACGACGAATCAGGAGATTGGATTTGGACGAAAAAGTGTGGAGCAAGCTGTCTCCGACTTCTATAACGGGACCGTTCGTATTTTTGAATCGAATCAATAACCAGAAACCAGATACTGTGAGGAGGAACATATGACAGAAGAGATACTGAATCGGCTGCGCAACATTTCGATTATGGATCAAGTTCAGCCAGTTAAACCGGAAGATCAGCAGTTATTACAAGAATGGCATGCGTCGGGTATCCGGTTTGCGGCATCAGGCGGACAACTGGAAGCTACGTATTATGCAGCAGTGGGGAATTTGCTTGCTTGTATCCTGCCCATGGGAGACAACGACCCTATTTTACAAGAAGGTGGCATCTATCTGGGATGTTGGTTAGAGAGCACAGGTACCATCAATGCGCAGCTGCTGTCTCGCCTGCTGCCTTCCGTGTCCGAAACAACGTACCTCGCATTTGCCAAGCAGCAAAGAGCAGATGGATTGCTCCCGTATAAACTCACGGCAAACGGACCCTCTTTCCGGCAAATCCAGTTGGTCACTCCGCTGGCACGCAGTGTATGGAACCACTATCAGCTTCATGGCAATCATGGGAAGCAGTCGCCTTTCCTGAACACGATGTATAAGGCTATGGTTCGTTACGATGAGTGGATTGCACGCAACCGTAATACCCGAGGAACTGGCTGTGTAGAGGCCTTCAGTACGTTTGACACCGGACATGACTTATCCCCGCGATTCTGGCATGTTCCGGATACACCTTATATGAATGATGCTTCTGCCTATCATCCGGATTCTCCGATTCTGCCTTTTCTGGCACCGGATCTGACCGCCAATATCTATTGTCAGCGCATGTATCTGTCCCGTATGGCTGAAGAACTGGGAGAATCGGGAACGGATTGGAAAGCAAAAGCCGAGTCTAGCCTGGAAAGTCTCTTCCGTTATTGTTACGACGAACAGGATATGTTCTTCTATGATCGGGATCGCAATGACGAATTGGTCAGAGTCCAATCTGATGTGTTGCTCCGCGTAATGGCCTGCGAGGTGGGCGACCGTGAATTATTCGATAACCTACTGCGTCGGTACCTGTTGAATACAAGCAAGTTTTTCGCTAAATACCCGTTTACATCGATTTCAATGGATGATCCCAGATTTGATCCCTTTTCCTCCTATAACAGCTGGGGAGGGGCATCCAATTTCCTGAGTCTGATTCGGGCGCCACACGCATTCGAGTATCATCATCGATATGTGGAGCTAACCTGGGTAATGCAGCCTATCTTGTCCGCTCTATCCAAAGATAAGCGATTTGGTCAGGTACTAAGCCCCTGGACCGGAGAACAAGGTTTTACCGAGACGTACTCACCCTCCATCCTCTGTCTCCTCGATTATGTGGAGCGACTATGCGGAATTATCCCTGTTGGATCGAATCAGCTCTGGTTTACCGGACTGCTCCCCATCGACATGGATCATGGCGAGATCGTATCTGGCAACACAGCTTATAGCCGAAAAGTCAACGGAGTAGGATATGAATTGGTCAACACGCCTGATCGCATGACGGTATATCTGGAAGGCAAGGTTCATCTGGATGGCCCGTCAGGGATTCGACTGGTGACGGATCATAGTGGGCATCTGGAGGCAGTCATCGGAATGAGCGTTCGCACCGTCGAGGGGGAGCTTTACTATCAAGGAGAGCGCATTCCGATTCGGGTCAAAGGAAATGAAATGCAGCGTTACGCTGATGGAAGTTTGAGCACCGAGCGCGATATTGGCATCATCCATCCTACGTATCGTTAATTGTTTGTATGCAAAAAGCGCAAGTTGCCGAGGTATACTTCCCTGCACTTGCGCTTTTACATTTCTTTATTTCTACACCTTCCGTTGCCACGCCGGATGACGATAAAATTCAATCGTATCAATATAATTTACCGTGAACTGCTGTTCCACATCCGACAAGTTCAACAGTTTTCGGTCGATTTGCTTCATCCCCATGACCACATCGTGCCTTAGCAGGTCCATCGCAATTTTGCCTACAAACCCGCCTTCCATCTCTTTATGCTTGGTACGAAACTCTTCATTGTAGATCAGTTCAGGTGTGAATGCCGCTTCGACGAAAGCATTAACGAGCGTAAGCTCATTGCCCTCGATCTGCACTGCTAGATAATAATTGCCACGCTCATCCTTAATGAGGTCTTTATACATCTCTACGATCATGTGAATCACTCCTCTATTATAAAAGAAACCCCATTAGCCGTAACGAACATGGGCTATCAAACGTACACCTTCCTACCCCGTTCCTTCATATACTAGGTACAAATGGCGAACGGAGGAATACTTATGAGCTGGCAGCATCTCCATACTGGAAAAACACTTCAGCAGCGTCTGGCAGAACTCCAGGGGCACCTTGCAGAACTGAATACTCCACTCTCCGGGTTGGAACCGGGACGTATTCGTCGTGTCTATCCAAGGCAGTTTATCAAAGTAAACCGGCAGTTATTCATTCCACTTAGTCTGAATTCCATTCGGGTATTCGATATTCCTCGAACACGGCGAGGCGTCAGAGTGGGAATCCGTACGACTTTCCCTTCCAGGAATGCATTTAACAATATCAGACTTGTGGACGTGGGACTGGATTATCTTGAACTCCAGGGAAAAGGCAGAGTCCCTTCCCGTATATTATTTCCTCTTTCCAGCGTCGAGTCGATCTATCGGCCAACCGCCGGAAGAAAAAAACTGAAACGGCCGTGTACCCGGAAGTAAAGCTGGTTCTTTTCGCAAGCCATACAATGGTTCCCAAATGTCTGCATACGGGTGCTCCCTTCCAATATATAATTATAACCCATGCAACCACTTATCTGCTGAAGAATCATTTTATGTCAAAAAGCGGTGAGAACAGAACTGCTTCTGTATCTCACCGCTCAGCCAGTTACGGATCAAGCTTACCCTTCACATGTGTACATCAGATGCCTGTCCATACATCCTTGGCATAACGACCTTCCTGCTGAAGCTGATTAAGCCAATCTTCTGCTTGCTTCGCGGATTTGCCATGTATATCAGCGTATGCCTGCTGGAGTGTGGCTTCCACATCAGGTGCCATCTTGCTGCCATCACCGCAGATATACAGATGCGCTCCCTCTTCAAACAAAGGAATCAGATGACGGGCATCGTCTCTCATCAGATGCTGTACATAACATTTCTCCTCCCCGTCTACACGGGAGAAGGCCGTATGAAGCTTCACAAGCCCTTCTTGCTGGGCTGCTTCCAATTCATTTTTGTACAGATAATCATGCTCGGGATTCCGGCATCCAAAGTACAGGTGGGCTTCGCCAACCTCACGACCTTGTTCCTTCAATACGTGCCTTGCCTGCAAGAAACCTCGGAATGGAGCAACACCTGTACCCGGACCTACCATGATAACGGGAACCTGTGCATCCTCCGGCAGTTGGAAGCCGGATTCCGGTGTCCGCGTAAACATGACGATCTCGTCACCCGGTTTCAGGTTTGCCAGATAGTTGGACGCAATGCCTTTGTATTCTCCCTGTCCACTCCATGCTGGGGCGCGCACAACACTGACCGTAATACTCGCTTGATCGGGCTGAACACGCGGTGAACTGGAGATCGAATAATATCTGGCTTTTAGTGAAGGCAATAATTCAAGGAAACGCTCAAACGGCAGTTCACATGCCTCATATTTCACCAGATAATCCAGCATGGAGATCCGTTTATTCCGCACTTCATCCATATACACAGATTCATCAAGCAGCGCTTCAAGTTCTTTCTTATGCGGTGGACATACGGTGTATGCTGCCATTTCTCTCAACTGCGCACGAGTTGCCGCCTCCTGAAGCTCAACGCTATGACTGAGCAGATCATAGAGGTTCACTGGTTGTTGCAGCGGCAGATGCGCGGCACTCCGACCGGATGCATCCAGAACAAGATGCTCCGTTCCGGTGAATCCATAACGACGCAATACACGTTCCACAAGTTCCGGTGGATTCTGTGGCAGAATGCCCAGATGATCCCCTTCCTTGTAGGTTATGCCTTCAGGCAATTTAATCTCCAGGTGACGTGTGCTTCGTTCACTGCCCGCGTCGTGAAGCTCTCTGTTCTCAAGTACTTCTGCCACATGGGCATCATACGTATCCGCAAGCGGTGTTACGGCGAGCCCACTGACAAACTGTACAGATAGGGAACTGCGTTCGCTATTGGAGCTTGTGTTCAGTTTCAGTCCCATCGTTCGTGCGAGATCTGGCCATAATTGCTCTGTCCAATCCCCCACCTGTTTCTCGAAATCTCCACTGGCATCGGACTCACCCAGCGGTGATAACCGCTCTGCTCCTCTGGAAGATAACTGTTCATCTATTAAACGCGGAATACGCTGATAGGTGCTGGCCCAGTTGTGGTCACCGCATCCAAGAACGGCGAAACGCACACCCTTGAATTCATTCGCAGCTGCATGTTCGATCCACTCGACAAACATCTTGGCATTACTTGGCGGCTGACCATTATAGGATGCACTGACAATAATGACGGCACCCTCCTTTGGCAGTTTGCCAACACGATCATCCAGCGTAGCAACCTCACTCCGGAAACCCTGATATCTGGCGGTATCTGCAATTTCACGTGCAATGCCTTCAGCGGTACCCAGATTGGAACCGTACAGAACAAGCATCGGTGTGTGGTGGGCATTGGCTGCATCCGGCTCCGTTCTTTTGGCAACTGGCTTTGGTTCTTCAACCGCTACACCCGGAACGGCCATGACTGGCTGCCCGCCACGCGCACGTACACGAATTGTGAAGTTATCCGGTTTGAGCGTCAGCGTTTCTTTCACTTTTAACTGATAATCAGAATGATCTATGAAGTCAAAATGCTTCAACACCATGCCCAGTACCAGCGTTGCTTCCTGAAGTGCAAACTGCTGACCAATACAGGCCCGTTGACCGTTACCAAAAGGTTTATAGGCATCATGCGGCACTTTGCTCGGATCTTCGAACCGTTCCGGGCGGAATTCCTCTACGTCGTCTCCCCAGGCTTCGCGGTCACGATGCAGCTTGGGAATAAGTACACTGACACTGTCTCCTTTTTGCAAAGGATATTGACCCGCAAGTACCGTGTCCTCTTTTGCATACAGGGAAAATGCCGGGGCCGTAGGCCATAACCGCAGTGCTTCATTCAAAACCATGCGAACATACTTCAGATTGCGAACCTGGTTGTACGTGGGAACCGGATCTTTCAGAATCTGATCCACCTCAGCTTGTGCTTTAGCCAGCGTATCCGGATTCTTCATCAGATAATAAACGGCGAAGGATAACAGTCCACTTGTGGTCTCATGTCCAGCAATCAGGAATGTAATAATCTGATAACGGATGTTCTCATCATCCAGCGTTTCTCCTGTTTCCGGGTCCTTGCCGCTGAGCATGTGGGACAACAGATCATCTGCGCCTTCCTGCGGTTTCTCTTTGCGCTCGGCAATAATGTGATCCACCAAAGAGAACATGGAACGGATATCCTGTTCAAACTGTTTCTTTTTGGTGATCATCAGCTTGTCTTGCAGACGCAGTCGTTGCAATGAACTCATGGATTCATCCAACGCACGAACCATACTCGTAATGAATGGATGTGGTTCTTCCCGATAGAAGCTGTTAAACCGATAGTTGAACCCACACAGGCCAATCGTGTCGAGCGTAAGACGTGTCATATCATCCGGAACGTTAACCGTCTCATCCGGGTTCAATCGTGACCATTTCTGAACCAGCTGCACAGCCAGATCAATCATTTTGTTGTGATATCCCTGCATCGCACGTTGACTGAAACTTGGCAGCAGTACGTTATGGGCTTTTTTCCAATTCGGCTCCTCGGTCCAACTCGTAAATAGCCCATCTCCTGCAAAAGCACGAACCTTCGCAAGGGGTGCCCACACCCGTTTGTCGAATTTGGATTCATCTGTTACCTCGGCGACCAGTTCGTGACCGGAAATATACAATTCACTTCGTCCGGGGTACTCCATACGAAAGATCGGTCCGTATTCTTCAGCCAGTTTCACCAGGGATTGCACCGGTTCTTCAAAGTTCAATTGCGGCAAATTGCCCAGTGGGCCAAATGTTTTTGGTTGAGGCACTGAAATTGGTGGCATGACACTCACTCCTTCTTTCCAAGTTAAGAGTTCTACAACTAAAAAATAATGACTTGATTTACAGACTCGATTACACTTACTCTTCAGATCGACAGATTCAAGTTATTTTTTGCACATTTTCATATTTCATCCAGATAACGATAAAACCACAATAGAACTAACTGACCAAAATGGTATATTGGTCATTTTTGATTAAAAAAAATGGAGCCCTTCGTTATCTTCTTTTACCCTAACATTTCCAGTTCTAATCTTCAACAGTCCCAAAGTCATAGGACCTCAGGACAGGGATTAAGGTATAATTATGAATTCTTTAACAGAACCTGAATAACAGACTCCATCTCTAATGGAGCAACTGTCGTTTCATAACGGCCATGGATGTCCCCATTACGGTCAATCAGGAATTTGGTGAAATTCCATTTGATGCCGTCACCTTGATACAATTCTGGATGCTTCTCTTTCACAAAGGTGTCCATCCACTCTCCTTCCTTCGTGTCCAGATCATAACCTTGAAATGGCGCTTCTGTAGTCAGATAACGAAACACAGGATGCATCGATTGCCCAACGACCTCAACCTTCTCCAAAATCGGAAAGGATATCTGAAACTGACTTCTGCAATACTCAGCTACCTCAGCGCTACTACCAGGTTCTTTGTCGTTAAACTGGTTGCACGGGAACGCCAGAATCTCCAGCCCCTGATCACCATATTTCTCATACATCTGCTGAAGTTCACTGAATTGCCGGGAGTAGCTGCACCGACTTGCTGTATTCACAATAAGTAGCACCTTCCCTTTAAAAGCAGAAAAATCACCCTTGTGTCTATCCATAAACGGAACTTGGTAAGAAAATATACTCATCTGTATTCATCCTCCTCTTTCTCTTTTGTATCTCATATGAACTCTCTCTTGAGATGGATTATACACCTCCATTATTAATAGGTGAAATATATAATAAATATAATTTTAATAGCTTTTAACTATAGTAGACGAAATAAAAAACTGCCCTTAGCAGTCACACACTGCATCTCGGACAGTTATCAAAATCATGATGTTAAATCACGCTAAACACATCGTTAACCCATAATTAAACCATATACAATGCCTGGTCCGTGTACCCCAATGGTTAAATCATTTTCAATATCGGAAGAGCGGCTTGGCCCGGAAATAAAGTGGATGCCTGCTGGAAGATTCTCTCTCCCCGCTTCGTCAAATCGATCCAGCGTCTCACCCAGTCTGGTGTGCAGTCGATCTACTGGAATAATGATGATGAGTACCGTAGGCAAGAGACTGACTGAACGACCTTTTTCCGGTGAAGAAAGTACAGTAACCGAGCCTGTGTATGCTGTTGCATAATCCGCCATAACCACACCGATATCAGCCTCAGCTGCCCGAGCCTTCCAGTTCTCATCAGCCTGACTATTCCAGACTGAGATCTGTACATCCGGAAGCTGCTCTTCCAATCCGAGATCCTGTAACGCCTGTTCATTCTGACGAATGATATACCTGGCACTCAGTTCATGAGACTTGTTGGCAATAAATTGAGATACTTCTTCCATGTTCTGAACCCGGGCAATGTGTGCGCCTACACTCACAAAGTTATCTGTAAATGCTTGAATACGCTTCTCTTCATCCCATTCCAGTTCAGTCCAAAAGTCGGGTGCTCCCCGAAAGGGTTGGGTCGGCGCATGGCGTTGCCTTGGTCTCCTCAATTTCGAAGCAATATCATTCATGAACTGCTCCTGTTTCTCCATGGACTTCTTCTCCAATTGTGCGAGCCATTGCTGATGTTCAGTGACCATGCTTATCCTCCCCTTCTTCTCGTTCACGAATAATCTGCTCCATACGACTGCGAACGGAAGAATCCATGGCCGGTTGCTCTTGGTTCAGTTCCTGATCCAGCTTGTTCCATTGTTGCCGGAAGGATTTCTTGGCGAGACTTGGGGCAACCCGATACTTGTTCCAGCCTTTGAGAGGACCCAACTTGAGAGAAATGCCGTTGTTGCGTACAACTGCCTTCTGCCCGATCTGTCCCAGGCGTATGGCCGCACTGAAACGTTTGGAATTGGATACAACAGCGGCAAATCCCTTCATGCCCATGCTTTCCATTTTGTTTCCATGGCCGTCTTCCACTTTACGCCTGCGTAAATAAACGAGCATATCATGCAATGGAATTTTAACTGGACATGCTTCATAACAGGCTCCGCACAGACTCGAAGCACCCGCAATATCGTTCCATTCATCAATGTTGCCATTAAGTGCAGGTGTCAGTACTGCGCCAATTGGACCACTGTACGTCCCACCGTAGGCATGACCTCCAATATGACGATATACTGGGCAAGCATTCAGACAAGCACCACAGCGAATACAATTCAGCAACTCCTGGAATTCAGGATCACCGAGCTGTAAAGATCGACCGTTGTCCACGATAATAATATGCATTTCATCCGGCCCATCAGCATCCGCTGTGCGGCGAGGACCTGTGATGCCTGACATGTACATCGTTAGTTTCTGACCTGTTGCGGAGCGTGGCAACAAGGTTGCCATGACTTCCAGATCCGTCCACGAAGGGATGATCCGCTCCATGCCCATCAGTGTAATCTGCGTTTTCGGAACAGTGGATACCATACGGGCATTGCCTTCATTTTCGAACAAAACCATGGAACCCGTCTCTGCAATTGCAAAATTGCAGCCGGTCATGCCGATATCTGCTTCGAGGAATTTCTCGCGCAGCTTTTTGCGAACAAATCCGGCAAGTACCGTTGTGTCCGGCTCCAGAATTTCACCCGCTTCCTTGGATAACAACTCTGCGATCTGATAGCGGTTCTTATGGATGGCTGGAATGACAATATGAGATGGCGCCTCGCCTGCCAGCTGAATGATGTATTCACCCAGGTCGGTCTCGATAGCTTCAATGCCCGCCGACTCCAACACATGATTGAGATGTACTTCTTCCGACACCATCGATTTGGATTTCACCACCGTAGAAGCTTGCTTATGCGCCGCAATATCCAGCGCAATTGCCGCTGCTTCCACCGATGTATCTGCAAAATGAATATGAACCCCGTTCGCACGGGCGTTGTTCACAAATTCATTCAGATAATAATCCAGATACGCAATTGTATGCAAACGAATCTGACGGCCACGCTCCCGCCATTCATCCCAATTTCCATGTTCTTCTGAGGCAGATTTCTTCCCGTTACGCAAACGTTCTGTCGTGAATTTGACTGCTTTTCGCAGAAAATCATCATTCAAGGCCAGTCCGGCACGTTCTTTGACCGTAGTATCCATGACTCCCGGTTGGCTCATCCTGTTCGCACCCCCTCATACAGTAGTTCCGCCAGATGCATTACACGCACCGGTTCATTCCGATAACGCAGATTACCTGCGATATTCATCAGACAGGCCATGTCCAGCCCCACCAATACTTCGGCTTGTGTCTCTTTGACATGATCGACCTTCTCCGTCACCATCGCTCCTGAAATATCGGACATTTTGATGGCAAACGTGCCCCCGAACCCGCAGCAATCCTCAGCAAATGGGAGCGGAACCAATTCCAGACCTTTTACTTGAGAGAGTAGCGCCATCGGCTCATCCTTCACACCAAGCAGACGGCTGCCATGACAGGATGGATGATAGGTTACTTTGTGCGGAAAATGTGCGCCCAGATCGGTTATCCCGAGCACCTGAACGAGGAATTGAGTAAACTCATAAGCTTTGGCTTCCAATCGTTTTGCCTTCTCCAACCATACTGGTTCATCCGCGAACAGCTCGGGATAATGATGAATCATATACGTACACGATCCCGAAGGACATACCACAAAATCACTGTCGTCAAACGCTTCAAGAATCGTTTTGGCCGCTACCCGAGTCTCATCCCAGTACCCGCTATTGTAGGAAGGCTGACCGCAGCAGGTCTGCACCGGCGGAAAATCCAGCCGAACGCCATGAGCGGCGAGCAATCTGACCATGGCCTCCCCCACTCGGGGATAGATGGCATCGCTGAGGCAGGTAATGAATAAGGAGACCTTCATAATTACACGCTCCTATTAACTGATTAGTAGATAAATTTACTATGAATATTTACACTGGACACTCCGTTTCGTGTAAATGTTTAGTTCATTTTATATAGATAAAATCTGAAAGATTAAACCGTGATGATACCAATATCGTATCCGCTCAAATGTTCTGTCTGTTCAGCCTCCAATGGCTGATCGGTAACGATCATATGGACTGCATTTAACCCGGATACTCGGGCAAAAGCACGTACACCAAATTTACTGGCATCTGCAAGTAAGATGACTTGATCTGATATGCCAACCATCTTCTGCTTCAGCCTTGCCTGGAGTTCATTGGATTCACTGATTCCGCCACCTTCGAGATGTACACCTTTGCACGACATAAACATTTTATCCACGTGATACGTTTCCAAAGAACGCTCCGCCAGCGGCCCAACAAAAGATAACGAGCGCGATGCCAGCTGGCCCCCTGTTGAGATGACCTCAACCTTGTCACGGTTGCTGAGTTCAGTTGCGATTTGGATCGAGTTGGTTAAGACCGTCAGCGGAAAATCCGGCATGTTCGCTGCCATATAACCTGCCGTTGTGCTCGCATCCAACAGAATGCGATCACCCGGATTAATCATCGTCAGAGCCGCTTGTGCAATCCGCTTTTTCTCTTCCGCATGGGTTGTCTCCCTGATCCGGTAAGGGATCTCCGGTTGATCTTCCTTCACACTCACTGCACCACCGTGAGATCGGCGTAGTCGTCCTGCGTGTTCCAGCCGATCCAGGTCACGCCGGATGGTTTCCTCCGTCACCCGGCAGCGCTCACTAAGCTCGGATACACGCATACTGCCCTTTACATTCACCATCTCCACAATCCGGTCATACCGCTCGGCTGCCAGCATGTTACACCTCACTCCCCGCTTGTGAATTAGATGAAGCCGTCACACGCAGAAATCTGCCGTAAGCATCTTCCCAGATTGATCCGTCCTGCGGCTCATACACAGTTACCGGAAATGAATCACGAATGGCCTTACGAGCTTCCCAGATATCTCTAAAAGCTCCGCTCGCCATCCATTGCACAGCCATATTCCCGATGGCACTTCCCTCTGCTGGACCTGCCCATACCGGCTTACCAATGGAATTTGCAGTCCACTGACATAACAGGCGGTTCTGGATGCCTCCACCGACCATATGCAATCCGTTGAACGCCTGACCCGACAATTGCTCCGTCCATTCCAGAACTCTTCTATACTTCAATGCAAGACTCTCCAGAATTGCCCGGGCAATAGCCCCCTGATCCTCTGGTACCACTTGCCCTGTATCACGGCAATACTGACGTATACGTGTCGTCATATCTCCTGCGGGCATGAACAGTTCATCATCCGGATCAAACAAACTGGCAAATGGAGGTGCTTGTTCCGCCTGCGCCAATAACGCATCATAGCTAATTCCCTGCCCCTGGCGCTCCCACTCCCGCATGCTTTCCTGCAAAATCCATAGTCCCATAATGTTCTTCAGCAGACGGAATGTTCCGCCCGCCCCGCCTTCATTCGTGAAGTTCAAGGCCAGACTCTCGGTACTAATTGCAGGATGATCTATCTCCGTACCCATCAGGGACCAGGTTCCACAGCTCAGATAAGCAAATGAACGTTCCGTTGCAGGAACAGCCACAACGGCTGAACCCGTATCATGCTCCGCAACAGCGATCACGGGAATCGGGGACAATCCCAGATCGTTACAGATACTGCTTCGCAATTGTCCAACACGGGTACCTGGCAGCACGGCTTTACCAAACAGTTTCTCCGAAATACGAATATGCGCCAGCAACTCACTATCCCACTGCCCCGCTGATGGATTGTATAATTGTGTTGTGGTTGCATTGGTGAACTCATTCACCGCTTCCCCTGTCAGGAAATAACGTAGCAAATCCGGAATCATGAGAAAACGCTCTGCTTCATGAAGCAACGGGGAACCGCTGCGTTGAAGCGTTGCCAATTGATACAGGGTATTAAAGCTAAGAAACTGTATCCCTGTACGTTCGAAGATTCGCTGAGAGCTCAGCTCTTGGCGTACCTGATCCATCATGCCGTTAAACTGTGTATCACGGTAATGATACGGGTTACCAAGCAACTCACCATTACTGCCAAGCAAACCAAAATCAACGCCCCAGGAATCGATCCCCAGGCTCTCCGGCTGTTCTCCCTGCTGTTTCACAAGGGTAAGCCCCTGCAACAATTCATGATGCAATCGCAGAATATCCCAGTGCATCCGCTCGCCAATCTTCACTGGTTCATTCTTGAACCGATGAATTTCGCTTGTTTCGATCCCTCGATCATTCAGATGTCCCAGTAGCGCTCTCCCGCTCCCAGCGCCCAAATCATAAGCCAGCACACTCACCGCGCTTCACCAACCTTTCGAACCCATCCTATTTTCCAAACGGTATCCCTTAATTCAGACCGTAACTCTGTACTTTATTCTGTATTTATTGTTTGTTTGTTTTTGTTTAATACTGTTTTACTTTATTTTACGAGTATATCACCAATGTAAGCGTTTGAATACCCTTCGGTTTTTCTTTCTTTTGGGTATACCAAAAACGACTCTCTCCCACCTGGGAGGAGCCGCATTTCTTTTTTCACGTATAAAATTGACCTTTGCTTACCCCCGACTGGGGTTGTACATCTCTCTCAAAATGCTTGAAACGTGTCCCCTGATACGTCAGCATCCCTCGATCATTTTCCACCATCATGCCATAATGGTTTCCGCCAACAATCAGTTCAGTGCGCTCCCCATTGTCGAATTCAAATGTAACATAATACCGGGTAGTCGCACTGCTATCGCCGCTTCCACCTGAGACTTCCGTTCGTTTAGCCACCACCGTTGAGTGCAGGGTTAACAAGGCTGCCGCGTTATTTGACATCCCTGAGCGTATGCCTGAAATAATAACAAAAACAATGACTCCCGCAATGATGAGAAATATGGCGCCAATGAAAATCGAAGCAAATGCATTCATTGTAGCAAACTCATTAAATCCCGAAAAAAAACCACCCTGATTGCCTTCAAAACCTGGTACTCCATTCATGTCGTCAAACACACCAAAGCCGTCTACGCTTAATCGGCCCATCGATGAGGACACGCTCGTTAACGCCATTCATCATCGTTCCTTTCCCCTTGCAAAAATAAGATGCACCGCCCCCCACGCAAGGAAGGCGGTGCATGCAGACAACCCGTTCTGCCTTGTCCATATACTATATGAACCAGATCAGGAATACAGACGTTCAAGTTCGTCGACCAGACTGCCGACATAAGCAACCGCAGAGCGAATCGGCTCAGGTCCGGACATATCCACACCCGCAAGCTTCATTAACTCCTGTGGCGTGAGACTTCCACCAGCTTTGAGTGCATCAAGCCAGCGATCTACCGCAGGCTGTCCTTCTTCCCGAATCTGCTGTGCAGCCGCTGTGGAAGCCGTCAAGCCTGCCGCATAGGTATACGGATATAGTCCCATATAATAATGAGGCTGTCTCATCCACGTGAGCTTGGCCCCTTCATCAATTACCAGATCAGGTCCCCAGAATTCGGAAAGGATGTCTCCCTTGAGTTGACTTAACGTCTTCGCCGTAATGGGCTCATCATTGGTTGCGCGTGCGTACACCCTGCGCTGTAATTCACCTTCCAGCAGATGTGTAACGAAGTTATGGTAATACGTGTTCAACAATTGCAAAATGACCCAGCGACGCATTCTCGGATTATCGGAACGCTTCAATAGATGATCGGCCAGAAGCATTTCATTCATGGTCGACGGCGTCTCAATGAAATAAAGAGATGGCCGTGTATTCGTGAGCCGTTGGTAACGTCCCGCAAGCATGAAGTGGCCTGCGTGCCCCACTTCATGGGCAAGTGTAAATGCTCCGCGCATATTGTTCGCCCATGAAATTAAGATATAAGAGTGTGAACCATATATAGAGGAGCAAAATGCCCCTGTGGATTTGCCTGCGTTATCTGCGTAATCCACCCAGCGATCACGGAATGCGCGCTCTACGATCTCGCCGTACTCCGGCCCAAGCACATCAAGTGCTTCTCGAATGAGTATGCACGCCTCATCATATGTAATGGCAGGGCTAAATTCAGGATCAAGCGGCGCCTTCAGATCACAAAACATCAGTTTGTCCAGACCCAGCTCACGTTTCTTGAGAGCCGCCAGTCTGCGCATATGAGGTGCGAGTTCCTGCTGGATAATATCCAGAATATTATTGTACATCTCTTTGCTCACTTGCTGTGGGCTGAGAAGCATATCTGTAACATCGTCGTAACCACGCAGCCTGGATAATACAACCTGTTTCTTCACTTCGGTTGCATAACCTTCTGCGAACGTATTTTTGTAATCATTTAATGTCGAGCTGAATGCAACATAAGCAGAACGGCGCAGCTTTGTATCAGACGACATCTCATAATTATTTTCATAGAATGACCAGGACAGTGGACGATTATTGTCCTCTCCATCAAGAGCATCGTCAAACGTCATGTCTGCCAGTTTACCGCGCAGATAGATACGGTATGGCGAATCCAGTACCTCTCCTAATGAAGCGAGTACCTTCTCGGTCTCAGGCGTAAGCCGATGTGCTTTTTCTCGAATCAAACGCTCCAAACTGCGCGCATACGGCTCCAATTCCGGAAGCTCTTCAAGATAACGCTCAACTGTTCCCTCCGGCAGATCAACGATCTCCGAATTGACAAAAGACAAGGACGACGACAGATTTGATAGGATATCTCCTGACTTGGCTGAATTCTCAATATTCACCGGATTCGTGCTGTCCTCTGACTGCTTCAAGCGGGCATAAGAAGCCGTCTTGCTGATCCGCTCCTGCAAAGCTTCACGCGCATCCAGACAAGCCAGTAATTGTTCAGCCCCTTCGCCCAGACGTCCTTTGAACGTTTCGATCTGGGCAGCAGCCAGAGGAAGTGATCGAAGCTCCTGCTCCCACTCTACATCGGTTACAAACAAGTCTTTCAGATCCCAAGTCGTTTCTGGGTTTACTTCAGCACGTGTACGTATTTTTTCCATCTTTAGTTGTCATCCTCCTTGCATTTCCAATATCTCTCATCGTATCATATTCCAGTTCAAGGGAGTATAGATTGGACTAAAGATTATTCACACTTACCACTTCGATGACAGAACAACCTTCCGATCGCTGTTATCCCCAGATTTTTTGATTCCCCTTTTTCAAAGGTGAAAATCCGGGGATAAAGGCGAACGCTCCGCTTCTTCAGGTTCTTTCTGTCCTCTACGTTCTCGTGTGAATGTTTAGTTCCATCTATATAAAAGGGGTATTTAGGATAAAGGCCAGTATATGCTTGCGATGTAGCTTTCTTTCAGAAAGCTTTTAGCTACGCTTCTTCAAACTATTTCTGTCCTCTACGTTTCGTATAAACTTTTGCTCATGTGACCATGGTCTGAAAGTAACTAAAAAAACCGCCGGGTAATGGAAGAATCCATTTACCCGGCGGTTCATTATAGAACTTACTTATTTAGCTTCTTAGAACTTACTTATTTAGCTTTCTTTCCAAATTACATTTTCACCATAGTTTTTACCCCAATTATACATCGCGTGCAGGACGGGCATCAGGCTTTGACCGTGATCGGTCAACGTATACTCCACCCGAGGAGGTACTTCTGCATACACTTTACGCTCAATCAACTTGTCTTCCTCCAGCTCACGTAACTGGTTGGTCAGCATCTTCTGGGTAATATGAGGGATTAGGCGTTTCAGCTCACTGAAACGTTTGGTGCCTTCCAGGCCCAAGTGCCACAAAATAATCAGTTTCCACTTGCCACCGATCACCGCAAGGGTCAATTCCTTCTCACAGTTGATTTCTTTCAGATTAATCCGTTCCTTCACTTCGGACGCCATGGCTCCGAGCCCCCTCATCTTCAATCTTATATCGCGTATATTACACATATCACGGGGACACTTCACACGAGGTAAGTTTTCCGCTCCATGCATGATGTAATAAGTACATTCATTCGATACAGCTATCTATTAATTCTACTACAGCCTGGTCGGGATGCAAAGTTTAACTGAAAATCACGGATAAAACCTATACAGATGAATGACTATGTATCGCAGAAAAGACCAGAACCCTTCATGATCAAAGGATTCCGGTCTTTCATCTATTCACTATTCCAGGTTCGCGTGGCGGCCAAACATATCCGCTCCGGTCATACCCTTCATTTCCATCATCGTAAGAATGAGAGCATCCATGCCGATTAACAGTCCTTGTTCGAACAACGAACCCATCGGCTGAATGGTTAGTGCCGCTCCGGAAGTTGCTGTGTCCTCTTTGGCTGAAGCCGGAAGGCGCACTACCGTAGTTGCCAATTTCCCAATCGTGGACTCTGGCTTAATCGTAATGAGACCTACAGGCGCACCAGCTTGACTAGCCTTTTCAGCCATGGCTACCAGACTGCCTGTCTCTCCTGAGCCAGAGCACAGCAAGAGGAAATCCTTAGAGCTGATCCCAGGTGTTACGGTCTCGCCCACCACATATACACGAAGCCCCATCTGCATCAGTCTCATGGCAAAAGCCTTTCCCATAAGTCCTGACCGGCCTGCTCCTGCTACAAAAATCTGTTCCGCAGCTAGAATGTGTTCAGCCATCGCTTGCATCTCAGCATCGTCGATCTGGCTTAGCGTACGTTCCAGCTCCTTCAAGATGTCAGCTGCGTACTGTGTTTTGCTCATCTGCTTACCCTTGTTTAACGAGACGTTGCATTTCAGCTGCAACTGCCGCTTTGTCTGCTTGTCCTGTGATACCGCCGCCTACAATAACCAGATCCGGTTGTGCTTTGATTACTTCTGGCAATGTTTCCAGCTTGATTCCACCAGCAACAGCCGTTTTAGCATTTTTCACAGCAGCTTTGATCGTTTGCAGATCTTCGAACGGGCTTTGTCCTTCAGCTTGTAGGTCATAACCTGTGTGTACACAGATGTAATCTACGCCAAGCGCATCAATTTCACGAGCACGTTGTTCCAGGTTAGGCACGTTGATCATGTCTACAAGAACTTGTTTGTTTTGTTTCTTCGCTTCTGCTACTGCACCTTTGATCGTACTGTCATTGGTTGCCCCAAGCACAGTGATCAGATCCGCACCAGCTTCAGCTGCTTTCATGATTTCATAACCACCAGCGTCCATGATTTTAAGGTCTGCAAGAACTTGCAGATTAGGGAATGCTTCTTTCATCGCTTTTACCGCGTGCAAACCTTCATTAATAACGATTGGAGTACCAATCTCAACGATATCAATATATTGTTCAACCTCTTTAACCAATGCGATACCTTCAGGGATATTTACCAAGTCAAGCGCCAATTGCAATTTCATCATTTATTTCTCCTTTGTTGTTCAAGTATGATTCGTTCCTGTAAAAATAATAATCAGATATTTAGCCTGCACCAATTGGTCTGTTCAGATGCATGCAGTGTTTGTTTTGGCTACTCACTCATTGTAGACCCTGACTATCCATTCAGGAAGTACGCACTTTGAAGTGGGGTAGTTACTTGGGGGATACTATTGATAATTATTCGTTGTTAGGTGAATATGCAATCTAGATCTATCCCCTCTTGAATTTACTCATTTTATAATTAAGCCAATAAAAACGGTTGTAATTATTTGACAAAAAATATCATATGTGTTTCACTATATATGAATATGGAAAATTATTCTAAATAAAACAACCAAATTTGAAGGAGGAATCATTATGAAATTCAAGTCCTTAGTTTCCGGTTTTTTGGTGGCGGCTCTATTATCTATTGGGCCAAATGTTTTTGCAGATGCATCTAAACCACAAGCTTTTGAGGGGATTGCTTATAACAAGGCCGATTTGAATGAGTTTGCAAGCTTAGAGAACATTAAGTTCTCCCAAGATGAAGGAAATCTAGAAGTCAGTTTTGAACTTAATGGGAAGATTATTGAAATTGAGGCCGTTAACTTCGGCAAAGATGAAAACGGAAATAAATATGCGACAAAGGAACGTGAAGACGGTATTTCGTTCAATCTACTTGAATCCAATGGTAATATTACGGGTGTAGCAGTAAACACCAAGGTTTCTCCTATAAATCAAACCATTGAGGATGCCTTTGGATTTGTTATCTCTAAAAGTGCGGATCAAACTGCACTGAAGCAAACACTAAATCAAGTACAATCTGAACATAGCATAACTCTAAAAAAATCTATACAAAATATCAATTCCCTGCCTCACCAAGAATTGTCTCTAACTGATGTTCGCCCCATGGCTGCTGATTTGCATGTACTGGCAAGTGGACTAAGTGTTCCATTTTTAATCAGCGGTGGTTTCTCAGAAGGCTGGGTATATTCTAGTTATCAAACTCAACAATTTTTCAAACTTACTAATTTAAGATACAGTATCGCTTATAACTGGCCTTCTGATGGCGTATCATTATGGTATGATTACTTAAACAGTAATCAGGCATATCACTCACCGGCTTGGCCGTCTGCTGGACAACAGAATGTAGGAGGAGAATGGATTATTGATGCTACTAAAGGTAAATTCGCAGCAGAAACTACAGTTAGTGCTATTGTAAAACTCGTTCCTCTGATGTGGACAATCTATGATACAGCTAATATTCGATAAAGTATAAGACTATTAAACGGCTACAAAATGTTCAGTGATACCCAAGTCATATTACTGCCTTGGGTTTTTTTATGTGTTCAAGTATATGTACATCGGGGAAACGATCGGTTACCTATCCTCTGTATTCATATTAAGCCTTGAATTGCAATCCATGCTCTGTTACGTAAATATTCACGCAATTTTCAGACAACAGAGACATTAAAAAGCTGTCAAGGACTTTCTCGACAGCCTGAATCGTTCCAGAAAGTTATTTCATATCTCTCTAAAAAGTAATGAGATACCCACGATCAAGAAAACAACTCCACCGATCCGGTAAAATAGGAGAGAAACGCTACTCGGTTCTGCGTCACCCTCAAAACGCCACCAGTTGGATAAAAACCAAGAAGTTCGGGGACTAAAAACAGAAATGAGTCCCATTAAGTTAAAAACAATAATAAAAATCCACATTGAATGTTACCCCCCAAGAGATATATTCACGAAACGTTCTTATCACACATTATATAGTAAGCGTATACATTTTAGAATAATAAAGTAAATAATTGTATACAATTAATATTCAAACATGATCTTCCTTTAACTAACTCATGATTAAAAAGAGACCACTTATCCTCTTGAAAGAGAAAGAAAGTGGTCTCTTTTATAAAGACTCTGCCATTCAGGAGGGTCTTACAAAATTCGTGCTTTACCGTGTGATGTAAGTCTTACAGATATACAGGTTTCACGCATACCGGCTTGGATACACCTGTGCTGTGACCAGTGTATTTCAGACGTCCGCTTTCCTGATCTACCGCGAATGTCACGAGGTTGTTGGTATCGCGGTTAGCTGCGATCAGCAATTTGCCGTTAGGTGTCAGCGCAAAGTGACGCGGGTGCTCACCTTCTGCAGATACATGCTCAACCAGTGTCAGGTGACCTTTGTCTGCATCTACTGCAAATACAACGATGCTGTCATGTCCACGGTTAGAACCATATACATAACGTCCATCATTGGAAACCGTGATTTCGGCTGTTGTATTCTCTTTGCCATCATATCCATCAGGCAGTGTGGATACAGTAGACAATTCAGTCAACGTGCCCGCTGCTGCATCATATTTGAACGAAGTAATGGAAGAATCCACTTCATTGATGACATATGCGAACTGACCATTCGGGTGGAACGCCAAGTGACGTGGGCCTGCTCCCGGATGTGTTTTGGTTTCACTGTGCAGCACAAGTTCATTTTTGTCTGCATCAATAGAATAGATCGCGATGTTATCTGCGCCCAGATCCTGTACCATCATGTATTTACCATCTGGGCTGAAAAATGCGGAGTGAACATGTGGCTTGTCCTGACGTTCAGGATGCGCACCTTGTCCTTCATGTTTCTTCTCGTCCAGAAGCGCTCCAACTTCACCGTTATCCGTCAAGGCTTGCAGACCTACCAGACCACCGTGGTAGCTGGAGAGGATCAAGTATTTGCCGGAAGGATCACGCTGGATATGACATGGTGGAGCTGAAATGGAGTCATTCCGGTTCAGCAACGTTAATTTTCCTGTAGAAGGATCAATGCTCAGAGCTACAGCTTCAGACATTTTGTTGCCTTCAGCTGACGCTGTTTCACCAATCGCATACAGTTTGTTTCCTTCAGCATCCACGTTGACAAACGTTGGGTTTTTCACGCCCGCGATGCCGTCAAGCTTGGACAAGCTGCCTGTATCCTCATTCAATTCATATGCATAAATGCCCTCATTTTCCGCTTCGGCGTAAGAGCCAGCAAGTACGAGCAAGCGTTTTGATTCACTCATTACAGTTTCCTCCTCTATGTGTATGTAATCTTGTTGCACCTCTTCTATAATAAATCTGCCATATCAAAATAGCAATCCGCTGTCGCTGCCCATCAGGGAAATCCTTAGTTAAGCAAGGCGATTACTACACATCATCATACTGAAATCCATTCATATGAGATGCATCTTCTGCTATGATAAGATAGGTTTTTCATCCAGAAGGGACTGAATTGCATTGCTTCACTCATTTTTACTCACCTTATACCATGTGTTCTTGCCGATATCACTTCCCGTGATCGGAGGTATTCTGTTAAAACGCTTTAAAAATTGGGATACCCGGTCGCTCTCGACCTTTTCCCTTTATATTTTGAGCCCTGCGCTCATCTTCAATACATTGCTGCATGCAGAGATTACCTGGACGGACGTCACCAGCACGTTCTGGTTCTCTATTATTAATCTGATTGCTCTGTGGGCCCTCGCCGAGCTGTTGAGCCGGGTGTTCCGTCTGGGTGCAAGCGAAAAAGCGGGTCTCACCCTCGTCTCCACGTTTACGAACTGCGTGAATTACGGGCTCCCGCTTGTACTGCTTGCCTTTGGTCAGCTTGGACTGGACAAGGCTTCGGTCTACGTCATTGGACAGATGATCATTGTTAATACGGTAGGTATCTTTTTTGCCGCGAGATCCGAATTCACGGTGAAAGATGCGATCCTTTCCGTTTTCCGCATGCCATCTATCTATGCTGCTGGCATCGCCATTGCGCTGCGTGCATCCAATCTGAGCCTGCCTGAAGCGCTGGATGGAGGGATCTCCATGCTGGCTGCGGGTTACTCTCCTGTCGTTCTCGCTATTCTGGGAGCACAGATGCTCAGACCAAAAGGTGCAACGGTGCCTTGGTTGCCCAATGTACGCCGAGCTTTCTGGACCGGGCTTGTGGTCCGTCTCGCAGCTGCGCCAATTCTGTCCTGGCTGATACTGACCGCTCTTCAGGTCGAAGGTACGTTGTTCAGTGTGCTACTGATCCTCGCATCGATGCCGACCGCAGTGAACGCCGTTATTTTGGCTGAACAGTTCAATGCTTCTCCGCAGTTTGTATCCCGCTGCATTCTGTGGACCACCGCTGCATCCATGTTGATGCTACCCATTATGATTGTGATGGCTTCCTGATTAATACCGGAGGTGATACCGAAGCGATATCCGCTTGGCGGCGTTTCTCCAGCCGGCGTTCATAACGCCGGTTGAGCGCTCTGACGTAGAAGAATTTTACGACAAAGTACGAAATCACACCCAGAATGACACCAAACACGGACATGCCTGCCAGAATATCCAGTCCACCAAGCAACAATTCACTCACGGCCGACCAGTTCCCGCGAAACAGCTCCATGAATGCACTCTCATGTACCGGTCCCTGTCCCATGCTGTGCGCAGGCAATATCCATGAGCCAATTTGTTTCGCGAGCGGCATCAGGATAATAGGTAAAAACGTAAGTTTCCCGATCACATTACCAACAATGGCTGCTGGCACCGAACCCCCAGACAGTCGCACAATCGGATAAAATACGAGATATATCAGAGAAGCCGTCGAGATCACGATCAGTTCCAGTCCGAACCCTATGGCAAATCCGGTAGATACTTTATGAGCACCTCCGGGAGCACGTAACAATTTGAGGAAATTCAGCTTCATAGCACGTGTTAAACGTACCCAGAGGTTAGTCTTGCGCTTCTGTGTGTTCATACCGAATTACTCCTTATTTTACACAAATGACAACTTGAATCGTCTATTCTTCAGTATATCACACCGCGTTAGCTCCAGTGATAACAATGACTGGCTGTGTCTCCATCTGGACATTACCTGCCACCGCTCGGGAGATCATACAGGAGGATTCAGCCTTATGCGCCAAGCGCTCAGCCTTTGTCAGATCCGCCTCAGAGGCATCTGCGCTGAGCACAATCCGAGGTCTATGTACGATCCGTTCGTACGTAAATACGTTATTCGTAACATCTACCGTTGCTTCCGATTCAAGCGTTAATTCATCCGGCGTAATATCCGAACGCTCCAGCATCGCTGCCAGCGTGATCAGGTAACAGGTGGAGGCTGCACCCAGCAGCATCTCGTCCGGGTTAGTTCCCGTACCGGGTCCGCCCATCTCCTGCGGAATCGATATGACCGTTTTTAATCCACCTGCATCGATTGTTCCCTCACTGTTACGCCCACCATTCCATACCGCTTTCAGATGAAAAGGATGTTTCATGACATTCATTCCTTTCTTGTTTACACACGTATACACGTAATATTCTGCTCAATCAATGCGCTAACGTGCTCTTCATCTACACCCTGATCTGTAATCACTTTGCCCACACTGTTCATCTCAGCAACTCTGGTAAACGCCTGTATGTTAAATTTGCTGGAATCTGCAAGTAGAATGACCTCATCCGCAATATGGATCATTTTCTGCTTCACCAAGGCCTGTAATTCATTGGATTCACTGATGCCTTTGGTCAGATGCACTCCTTTGCAAGACAGGAATACTTTATCCACATGATAGGCATCAAGCGAACGTTCCGCCAGCGGTCCTACAAAAGACAGTGACTTCGAAGCCAATTGCCCACCTGTGGCAATCACACGAATCTGCTCCTTGTTACTCAGCTCTGCGGCGACCTTAATCGAGTTGGTTAATACCGTCAGTGGAATGTTCGGCAATCCTGCCGCCATATACCACGCCGTTGTACTTGCATCCAGGGCGATCCGGTCGCCGGATTCCACCATTTTCACCGCTTCGCTTGCAATTCTGCGTTTCTCTTCTGCATAGGCTACAGCCCGTTCCGGATATGGAATCTCCGACTGTAACTCATCCTTGTATTTTACGCTGACCGCCCCGCCATGGGACCGTCTGAGCCTGCCCGCCTGTTCGAGCTTGTCCAGATCACGACGAATCGTCTCTTCCGTCACCCCGCAGCGCTCACTAAGTTCGGTCACACGCATGCTACCTTGCGTATCCACCCATTCCACTATTTTCTCATACCGTTCAGCTACGAGCATATTCCTTCACTCCAAACCGTTGATTATCCAGTTGATCCTGTTTATCCATCATACCACAGAGCGATGACAAGGAGAATTTGGACCATGTGCAAAAAGAGGGAGCTTTCGCCCCCTCCATTCCAGTTCTGAAGTGTATCTTATTTATCTTCTGCCATAGGGAACCAGCCCGGTGTGTGGATGATTGCATTCCACAATCCGTCAGGGATAACCAGACGTTCCTGATCGGATTTGGTCAGAATCGTCTCGATATCTTCTTCACGTCCGCTCTCGATTTTCTCGACCCAATCCGGTTCGATAATCAGTTCACGTCCAATGGCTAGCAGAGGTACTCCCGTTTGGAGCGCCTCAGCGGCCTGATCAGCAGTATGAATTGAACCTACGCCGATTACAGGCAATTTGCCATTCACACGATCCAGGATGAATTCCATTCTCGAACGCGTGTCTGCTTCGCCACGTCTTGGCTTGGACCAGAATTCGTTCACAGAGACATGAAGGTAATCCAGATTTTTATCTTTCAGCGCATCCACCAGTGCATACGTATCTTCCATTGTGAGTCCCGGTGTTTCCGGTTCTTCCGGGGAGAAACGGTAACCAATGATGAACGGCAGTTTGGTATGTTCGGCAACCACTTTCTGAATCTCATCCACTACAGCAAGTGGGAATGTCAGACGTTTCTCGACACTACCACCCCAACGGTCTTCACGTCGGTTGGAATGCGGGGAGAAGAATTGTTGGATCAAGTAACCATTAGCACCGTGAATCTCAACACCATCAAAGCCGGCTTTGATGGCACGACGTGTCGCTTCACCAAAGTCTTTGATAATCGAAGTAATCTCGGCATCCGTCAATTCTCTTGGTTCAGGAGATCCTGGACGCTCACTTGCAACCGCACTAGGAGCAACCACTTGACCCGCAGGTACAGCTTGTTCAGGCGTCAGACGGCCCGCATGGAAAATTTGCAATACGGCTACGGAGCCCTGTTGTTTCATGGTATCAGCCAGTTTTTTCAGACCAGGAATGAAGCGGTCGTCATATACGCCAAATTGAGCCGGGAAACCAATGCCTGTCTCTGTTACATGCCCTACAGCCGTAATTGACATGCCCGCACCACCGGTGCGACGTGCATAATAAGCAAGTTCAGCGTCGGATATTGTACCATCTGCATTCGAGGACATATGAGTCATGGGAGCGAGCACGATACGGTTTTTCAGTGTAATGCCAGTCGGTAGTGAAACTTGTTCAAACATCTGGTTAAACTTTGGATTCATTCGTGGTTCCCTCCTGATTATAAATATCTCTTTTAATAGATATATGAATATATGCGTTCACTTACTGTAATGATTATAGTTACGTTTCACTGCAATTGCAACTTTTCATTTTCAGAAAGGAAAAAAAGAGCAGAGTGTCTCCAGACTCTCAGCCCTCTTCATTTTCTTCACATCATCCAAAAGATACTCAGAAACTCCGAACGTAAGCCAGCTTCTGATCCATCTCTTCTACGCATTCGTAACAATCGTGTTCATCGTTGGCGACCATTGGGGTTACTGGATACAGATTCATCTCTGTACTGTTATACGATTTCAATAGCGGTAATAACTGAGTCACCCTTGTATTTGCCGGGTCAAGCCAGGTGTTGATCTCTTCTTCGGAAAGGATCGCTGGCATTTTACTGCCAAACTCGCGTGTAACCATATTTGCGCCTGTCATAAGCATCGTGCAGGTCCGAAGCGGCTCTTTCCGTGTATCTCTCCACACCTCATATAACCCAGCAATACCGAACAAGCCACGATCCGGCATAACAACACGAACCGCATAACTTTTTTTGCCCTCTTGCCGCCAGTAATATAATCCGTTGCAAGGAATGACGCAGCGTTTGGTCTCTACCAGTTTGTAATAGGAAGGATTCTCATGTACTGTCATAAGATTTGCGTTAACGGCATCACGCCCCCAGAATGGAATGAACCCCCACCGGAACTCATCGAGTACACGCTCACCATCCTGATGCAAAATAATCGGCGTATGCTGGGTTGGGCTGATATTGTATCGGTTTTTGTAATAATACATCACTCGCTGAATCTTGAAATGATCTCTAACATCGTCCAAATCGGCTGCCAATGAAAAACGGTTGCACATGTTCAAGCACTACCTTTCCCTATGAGAAGTTGAACGTATTGTTTGTAATTTTAGGGAAATTATTCATGAACATTGAACAGGAAATGACTTATTTTGACACCATTAGGGTCGGATCAAGATATACTTCATGTTTTTCACGACAAAAACAACGACCTCGGACTCATTTCAACTCCAATATTACTTGTTACTATATATAGAGAATAAAATACATTTATTGGAGGTTTTAAGTATGAAAAGGAAGTTTTTGATGAGCATCATGTTGTTCTCAGCGATTGCGATGTTTGGCAGTACCATCTATGCGGCAACCTTTCTGACCTACGGTTATCCCAGCACCACCATCCCCATTCGTACGTATAATTACGCCGCCGCATGGCAGACTCCCATGGACACTTCCCTTACCAACTGGAACAATGCAGGTGCCAAAGTTAAATTCACCAAAACAAGTAACTCCCCAAACATCATCACCGCAGGAAACTTCAATAATACAGCATATGGTGTCAACTACGCCTCCGTATCCGGCAGTCAAGTCGTAAGCTTCCGCATCGAACTCAATGCATCCACAATCACCCCTGACGCGACCAACTTATCCAACTTCATTCAAAGCGTATTTGTCCACGAACTCGGACACTCCATCTGGCTCGGTGACAACCCGACAACAAGTAGTCCTTCCATTATGTCTTACTCCCGTAACCGCAATTCCATGACCCAACCCCAAACTTTTGATATCAATAACGTAAAATCCAAGTACTAATCCGCTACGAACTTATCCCAATAATCCAAGGAGGATTCCTGTCCATGAACAAAAATCGAGTATTAACGCTGCTTCTCTCTTCCATTTTCATTTTATCTGCTGTTGGATGTTCTTCTGTTACACCTACCGCGTCCCCATCCGATGCACCCATGACCATTATTGCTTCTGAAGATCACCCGAGTTATGGCAGCATTGGCGACCTGTCCGAGAGAGCAAATACCATTGTGAAAGGCAGTGTTGTTGAGACTCGTGTGGAAGCTTTAAACGATATCGTACAAGTTACTGATGCTGCCAATGAAAACGAGTTAAACCCTGCGTCCGATCCGGGCGGAGAGCCAGCTTCTTTTGACAAAATCTATACGATCCACACGATTCAGGTCGCTGAATCCTATAAAGGCGGTTACACTGCCGGGGAAAAACTTGAAGTGAAGCAACTTGGGGGACAACTTGGTAACACCGAGATTATTAATGATGACAACCTCAAGCTGATTCCTACCAAAGACTATGTACTCTTCCTGGAAACGTATGAAGACACCCCTGCCAGCCTGCTCAACTCCGTTCAAAGTCTCTACGTGATTAAACCTGCCGCCAAGTCGAATCAGCCTGGTCAGCAACAATCACAGTCAGAAGTCATTGTGAGCGCAAACCCCGAGAATGACCTCACACTGCAACTGGAGGATCTGCAAGAAATTCAGAACGAACAAAAGAGCGAATAAACTCTTATACGGTAATCACACCACACTATTATTTCATCTCCGTACAGGCCCTAATCCCCTCTACTGTTCAGTCCTACATAAGAAATGAAAACCGTGCTGCTCAGCAAACTGGGCGGCACGGTTTTTTGAAGTTCCTTATTTAGACGGTGTATTAAGTCCAATAATCCATTCAGCCAGATCCTGTGTCTGTTTCAACAAGGCAATAGGGTCACGGAACCAGGATTGTTCTTCCGTCCATATGTACACTTTTCCATTTTTGATAGCAGGCAATGAACCCCAGATCGGATCTGCCTGAAGGTCTTTCAACTGAGACTTGCTGGTCAGCACAATGTAATCTCCAGCGTATTTGGAGAGCAGTTCTATGGAGAATTCATGATAGGCGCCCTGCATCAACTCGGATGGAATGTTCTTTGGTGCTTGCAAACCAAGCAATTCGTAGATGTTACGCCCTCCCCGGCCCGACTGATTGCCAAAAATGAAGACTTGGCGATCATATTCCTGCATAACGGAGAATGTAGCATCAGCTGGAACAACACTCTGCACCTCCTGCTTGATTTTGGCAATCTCCTCATCAAAATCAGCCAGCCACTTCTCTGCTTCCGCTTCTTTGCCAAGGACTTTACCGAAATAGTTCACTTCGTCCTTCAGTGTCGGAAAAGTGATGGATGCGATCGAAACGGTCGGAGCAATCTTGCTATATTTCTCATAAGCCGCCTTGTCCGGATTCAATGTAATAATGAGATCAGGTTCCAGCTCCATCAATTGTTCAACGGAATCCCCTATCGTTTCAAGACCATCCATGTGACCTTCCAGATAAGGACTGTTCATTAGAAATTGGCCTCCACCAATCGGTTTGACACCAAGAGCAAGTACCGTTCCCAGATAATCTATGGCAGCAACTCGCTCCGGATGTGCAGGAATCTCTACCTCACCAAAGGTCGTATTTACCATTTGGGTCTCCACGACTGCCGGTTGTTCGGGTTCAGCCGCAACTTCGGATGTTTCTGCCCCCTGCTGAGTTGTTCCACAAGCACTCAATGTGAGTACAAGCGCAAGCGACATAATCGCTGATTTAAAATGGTTAAACATGTTGATTTCCTCATCTCCCTTATATTGATAATGATTATCATCATCAATTAAAGGATAACGTTCATCCCCTCCTGTTACAATGGATTCATTTGTTGCATTTAATGTACTTTTTGAAACTGATTTCGAGTTTTCCTGCTGCTTCAACCGATATTGCCCCGGTGTGATACCGATCTCTTTTTTGAATATACGATTGAAATAAAACGGGTCCATATAACCCACATACGCAGCAATCTCCTGTAATGAAGCTTCTGTGGACGCAAGCAGACTCCTTGCCTCACCCATTCGTAACCGAATTACATATTCTGTCGGTGTACATCCCGTCTGTTCCTTGAATTTGCGTGATAAATATTGCGGACTGTAACTCAAGGACTGGGCAAGCAAATCAAGTGAGATGGATTCCCGGTAATGAGCTTTGATATATCGCAAAACCTGATCGGTAAGCGAAGGCTGTTGAAATTCGTTAGACATGCGACTCCGCTGTAACAAGACAAGCTGTACCAGTTGAAAAAAATACACTTTGACCTGAATTTTGCTCACTCGCACCTGCCCTGACCAGCATTCATGTATATTCCGCACAAGCTCACGCAGCTCAAGTGTATGATCCGGCACTGTCGCCCAGGACTCTTCAAACGGATTACGCTGGTTCAACATCATTCGGTACTCCACAAGCACGTTGGAGGGCAAGGTTGATTTGTACAAAATCAGATGTACCTCCATTACCCCTGTCGCTTCAAGTGTTAGACGTCTTCCTTTTCCCCCATGCAGCAACAAGAACTGGTTTGTAGTCCATACCTCTTCATCAAGCCAGACCTGCCCCCTGCCTTGAACATACACAAATGCACTCGTCGGTAACACATAATTGCGTATGAACTCGTGTGTTGCGAGTGATATAAGACGCACATCAAGCACGCGAACCTGGACCTGATCCCACAGCTTGATGTCATTCTGAATTCCCATATAAACTCCCTCTCCTAAACGATCAAACACACACAATACCTTAGCATTGTGACTAAAAATCCACCTATAATTGATAATGATTATCAATTATAACAATGATGCAACCATCTTTGAAGCCTACCTTCGTTTTTGTTAGATGCTGCAAAATAAAAAACGGTCGAAATCCCTCATAGAGAGATCTCAACCGTTCTAAGATTATGGCCTTATTATGTTTTGATAAAGTCAGCTGCCCTTCTCTACTCGACAATAGACAATAAATATCCGTATCGTTCTTCCTCCATCTTGTCTAGCGGAATAAAGCGGATCGATGCACTGTTAATGCAGTAACGTTTGCCACCACGATCTTCGGGACCATCATCGAACACATGCCCGAGGTGGATGTCACCTGCCCGGCTTCGTACCTCCGTGCGGTCCATACCAAAGCTCGTATCCGTTGTATAGGTAACAACCTCAGGTACAATCGGTTTTGTAAAACTCGGCCACCCGCAACCGGAATCATACTTATCTCGACTGGTGAATAACGGCTCTCCCGTTGCAATATCCACATACAGACCGGGCTCCTCATTATCCCAGTATTCGTTACTGAACGCATGCTCCGTATCATTGTTTACCGTGACCGCATACTGTTCGTCTGTTAAACGTTCCTTTAATTGTTCATCTGTTGGACGTGGATATTGAGCGGGATCAATTCCAATCTCCAGGTCATCCAAAACAGTCATATCAATGTGACAATATCCGTTCGGATTTTTTTCCAAATAATCCTGATGGTACTCCTCCGCCAAATAATAATTCTGCAGAGGCATTACTTCCGTTACAATGGGTTGGTCATATTTTTCTTGCTCTGCCTCTACAGCCTGCTCGATAATTTTGGCATCTTCAGGCAACGTATAATATATGCCAGTCCGATACTGAACTCCACGATCATTGCCCTGCTTATTCAAGCTGGTAGGATCAATAACTCGAAAATAAGATTCAAGCAATTTCTGTAAAGATACTTGCTGCGGATCATATTTTACATGAACAGTCTCCGCAAACCCCTGGTCCCCGCGAATAACATCCTCATAGGTTGGATTCTTTCCTTCACCGTTGGCATAACCGGAAGTCACATCCTGAACCCCCGGAATACGAGCCATATATGCCTCCACACCCCAGAAACAGCCTCCTGCCAAGTACAGGTTACTCAGGTTTTCCTCGGAGACACTCGATGCCTTGACAGGTTGAGTGGATATCGAAGATGGAGCTGAATGGCTCTCAGCCCTGTTTCCACAAGCAGACACAACTATCGCTATAACAAGGAGGCACAGGCCCAGCAACGTCCTTTTCATGACACTTCCTCCTTTCTCACAAAATCTCTTGTAATGACTCCATGATCTGTTCATTGGATGCATGCCCTGGCTGCGATTTCGTTAAAATACCATCAGAGCCAATATAAAAGGAACTAGGATATGCTCTTACGCCAAATTTCTTGGCCCATACACCTTTCTCATCCAAAAGAACAGTTATGTTATCATATGGCTGTTGGTCAAACCATTCGGTAAACTCTTGGGAGGATTTCTCTCCTTTGTAGTCCGGCGTCACAATCGTAATGACTTGAAAATCATTGTTTTGACCAGCCAGATTGTTCAGGTCTTCCAAACCCGCAAGGCAGATGGAACACCAGGAAGCCCAGTATTTCACATACACTTTCTTGCCTTGAACATCAGAAAGTCCAACCGTGTTTCCTTTCAAATCACGCAATGAAAATTCAGGAGCCGTCTCGCCCTTGTTCATCATGGTTGACGAACTCATATCGGATGTTGATGCTGGGGCTGATGATGACCCCGTTTGTTTTGATTCAGTTTGCTGTGATCCACATGCGCTCAAGATCAACAGGGTTCCAGCAAATACGATTACAGATACCATCCATTTCCGTGCCGTCTTCATACCAAATTCCTCCAATGATTATTGAAACCAGGTCACTAAGCTGTTTAGTCGGTCTGTCATTAACAATAGTCCCATGACAATAAGAATACAGCCGGAAGTTATTTTGATGACGCCCATGTACTTGTATAAACGACGTATCCGCTTCATAACATATTCCGAAAAAACGGACAGAATCAGGAAAGGAATCGCCAATCCAAGGGTATACAGGAACATGAGAAACCCGCCATACAGTGGAGAGCCTTCTCCTGCAGCGATACCAAGAATGGCCGCCAGCACAGGCCCGATACAAGGCGTCCAGCCAAAACTAAACGTTAGACCCAACAGAAACGCTCCGACATACCCTCCCCGTTTGGCTTGATCGTTTGACAGCTTTCTCTCCCGTTCCAGCCAGGATAGCCGAATCAACCCGGTTTGATAAATCCCAAAAAGCACCACGATGCCTCCGCAAATCGCAATAAACACAGGACTTGAGATCAAATTACCAACCATGCCGGAACCAAAACCGAGTAAAACAAATACCAGGGACAGCCCAAGAACAAATAAAAATGTCCGCAAAACAAGTGTGGACCGCAACCGAACCGAATTGGTGTCAGGCTGCTGCTGATTCGTACCGTTGACCATGCTTCCGGATAGATAAGACACGTATACCGGGATCAGCGGCAGAATACATGGCGCAAAAAACGATAACAATCCTGCACCAAAAACCCCGAAAAGAAAAACCAAATCACTGGTCAAGTCATTCACCACCTGAATAAATACTACGTTTGATTAACCAAGGTTAACGACTGACGTAGATCGGAAGCGTGAACCAGAAGCAGCTTCCTTCTCCTTTTGTACTCTGAACCCCGATCTCGCCACCATGGAGTTCCACAATTGATTGAGCGATGGCAAGCCCAAGCCCGGCCCCCCCATTACTCTTGCTGCGTGATTTGTCAATTCGATAAAAACGTTCAAATATACGCGAAGTCTCCTCCGCTTCAATGCCTTCCCCTTCATCCGTAACTGAAATTCGTATAAACGGCCCCTTTTCGTCGGCAGCCAGAATGATTTTTCCTTCAACAGGAGAGTATTGAATGGCATTTTGCAGCAAATTGGAAAGGACCCGCTTCATTTGTGCAGGCATCATGACCGCGGCTGGTAATTTATCGGGCAAATCGATTTCAACGTTCAGCGTTTTCTCGGCGAGGTGAAACGAAAAACTCTCCAATGTACTGAGCAGCAACTCATCGACGTGACAAGGCTGAGGGTCAAATACCTCCCCTTGCGCTTCCAGGCTGGATAATTCAAACAAGTCTTGAATAAGCCCTCCCAAACGCTTCGTCTCAAGTCGTATCGTGTTCAGGTAACGTTGAAAGGTTTCTTTATCCTTAATGACATCATCCTCCAACGCTTCGACGAATGACTGAATGGATGCCAAGGGAGTTCGTAAATCATGGGATACATTGGCGATCAACTCTCGTCTCGCGGTTTCTGAGTGATGCAGATGATCAAAGCTTTCCTTCAGCTTGGAACTCATTTCATTAAATTGCTGTGCCAGGAGCTTAAATTCCTGCGTACCGATGAGAGGGACTTCCGTATGGAAATCCCCTTCGGCAATTCGTATTGTCTGCTGTGTAATTCGCGCAATTGATTTCTCCAATGGCTTAGTCAGCAAATATTGAAGAATAAACGAAAGTAAGCCTACCCCTGCCGTTATAGCCGATAACCAATACAATTGTTCGATCGTAAGCAGCATTTTGGAATAACTGATGAACAAACAAATTAATAATACGCCAATTCCCGTGAGACTGGACAACACCAAGTATGTGCGAAGTTTCATGAACTACCACCCGCAAACTTGTATCCTATGCCCCAAACTGTTTTAATATATTTTGGATCAGAAGGATTCTGTTCGATCTTCTCTCGTAATCTCCGAACATGTACAGTCACCGTTGTTGTATCTCCCTCATAGCTAAAATCCCAAATCTTGCTTAACATCTGGTTACGGGAGAACACCTGACCCGGGTGACTTGCCAGCAAATACAACATCTCAAACTCTGTAACGGTCAATTCAATTACCTGCCCGCTGATATGCACTTCACGCTTGGTAAAATCAATGGTAAGCCCTTCATAATTGATCGTATATTCAGATGTTGTAACAGGTGATGCCTGCGCAATTCGCATTCTCCGCAGGATTGCCTTCACACGCAAAACAAGTTCTCTCGGACTGAATGGTTTGGTCAGATAATCATCCGCCCCCATCGTCAGTCCCATCAGACGGTCCTGCTCCTCCCCCCGGGCCGTCAGCATTACAATGGGCACATCCTCAGTTTGCCGAATCTCGTTGCAAACTTCCCAACCATTCTTATGTGGCATCATCAGGTCGAGCACAATCAAGCTTGGCGTTTGGCTGTGCCACAGCTCAATAGCCTCCAAACCGTCCTTGGCCGTCACGACAAGATAACCTTCCCGTTCCAAATACCTGCGACAAACGTCCGTAATATTTGTATCATCATCAGCAACCAGTACACATTCATTCAAACGAACCCACCCCATATTCCAGAAAATACATTTGAGCCAATCATATCATATGGTGATGGCGATGCTTAGCCCTTAAATTACTTCATTCCCATGGCTGGCATCATGTATTGTTTAATTACAGACTCAGCCGCATACGAATTCCCTTCATGGATGACAGGCATCGATTTCAAGTTAACTTGCATACCGTCTACCATAATTTTTTTCGATCCAATCCACAATTTAATCGTTTTTCCGGCAGGCATCATCGTTTCTTCCATCATCATGTCGTCTTTCATCATCTTATCGTCTTTCATCATCATGTCATCTTCCATCATTTTGTCGTCTTTCATCATCTTGTCGTCTTTCATCTTCATGTCGTCTTCCATCATGTTGTCGTCTTCCATCATGTTGTCGTCTTTCATCTTCATGTCGTCTTCCATCATGTTGTCGTCTTTCATCTTCATGTCGTCCATTTTGCCCATATACATCAAAGTTACAGATCTGTCCTTGCTGTCCCACATAATGCTGTAATCATACATTTTCGCCGCCTGTCTCAATTGAACAAGCTCCATGCCATCCTTTTTAATCGTTTTCATATCTGCAGCACTTGCCAATCCAGAAAAGGCCATAGACATCACCAATACCGCTGCTACCATCACTTTTTTGCTCTTATTTGTTTTCATAATTCTTATCACTCTCCATTCGTTTATTACTTACATGGATTACAATAAGCAAGACAGCTTACGATTCTCTAAGCGAAGTATTACGAAACCATTACGATATATAAATGAGGTCAGTTTTCAATAAAAAAACGGTTGAAATCTCTCTTATGAGAGACTCCAACCGTGTCTTCTAGGTCAAACGACTAAAATCAATCATGGATCGAACCTCGATCGGTCCCGGATTTGATATCACATCATTAGACTGCAATCCCTCTCTGGAAGTGAACTGCACCTTCACCGGAATGCCAGGAATCAAGTCGAAGAAGTTATCTGAGAAGACACCCTCCACATCCGAAGATAGCCATACCTGTTTAGCAAGCACGTCACTTTCCAGTACCAGATGAACGCCGTTTTCATCCGCTCCTCCGCTTACATTGATGTTTGCAGGCTGCAAAGCAAGGTCTTTGGACGGTACAAAATAGTGTTCCTGTACGATATTCGCAGCACCTTCCTGTTTCAGATCCAGGCGTAGCAGCGTGTTAGCTGTATCATGACCTTCAAGCCATTCCACGTTACGTAATGACAGCACTCGATCACCTGTATTAGGTGCCAAGGTCACGTCATGTGTTTCATCACGATGCACCGTTCCATCGAACCCGAGCAAACGAATCTGTAACTGCCCTTTAACAGGTTGTAATTGATCCGAGATGATATATATATCTGTTGTATCTTCTTTTGTTCCATCTACCGATACCAACACATCGCTGAAGCTGCGTTTCGCATAATATTGCAATGCTTTCCAACGACCAAGGTAGTCCATACCTGCCCATGAAGCCACTGGCCAGCAGTCATTCATTTGCCAGTAAAGTGTGCCCATGCAGAATGGTTTGCGGCGACGGTGCGCTTCAATGGCTGTCTTCATCGCTTCCGCTTGAAGCACCTGACTCATATACAGGAACGATGGGAAGTCCTTCGATTCATGCATGTACATATCCATGTACTGTTTGATCAGACGATTACCTGCCCCATTCTTTTGATGAGCCAGCATGACTTCCGACTCCAGAGCCAGATCCTCTTCTTCTGCGTAAGTGCGTACTGACTTGTACTCCGGGAAAGACTGGAATCCGTATTCACTCATGAAACGACCCACATGCACGTTGTAGTTCTCGAACGGTTCTACATTGTGCCACACGCCCCAGTAGTGGATATCCCCTTCAGCTGTGGATGGGTGCGCATGCTGCGTCTCATCCCCTGTCAGTGATACCAGTGGTGAGGAAGGCCAGTAATCCACACCTGGCGCATACGCTTCAACGACTTCTGGCAGCAAATCATGGAAGATGGCTTCGTAATCGGCCCAGATGCTTTCACGCTGCTCGGCAGTAAATTCCTTTTTCCAACCCCAGCCACCATTCTCAACATAGTGAGCCCAAGCCGAATCAATCTCGTTATTCCCACACCAGAGTGCAATACTTGGATGGTTGCGCAGACGTTTCACATTATCAATCGCCTCATGTCTCACACTGTTCAGGAACGCTTCATCTCCTGGATACATGCTGCATGCAAACATGAAGTCTTGCCATACCAGGATTCCGTATTCATCACACAGTTCGTAGAACACATCCTGCTCATAGATTCCGCCACCCCACACGCGTAGCATATTCATATTAGACTCGGCTGCGGATACGATCTCATGACGATAACGTTCATGAGTAATTTCAGTGATAAAGCTATCATTTGGAATGTGATTGGCCCCTTTGGCAAAGACCGCAACACCATTTAGTTCAAAGTAAAAGGATGCTCCTGCTTCATCTTTGTCACGTACCAGCCGAATGGAACGAAGCCCAGTCTTCACTGTAGATTCAGCCACAGCTCGCTCACCTTGAAGCACTTCGGTAAGGAAGGTGTACATATGCGGATCACCAAGCCCACGGCTCCACCACAGTTTCGGTTCATCAATAGAGATTGGAATCTCCACCGTCTGAGTTCCGGGTTGTAGCGATACGGATCTTTCCCATCTCTGTCCATCTGCGCCGATACGAATAGTCGTATCTACCGCTTGTGATGTCTCGACTTCCACAACAGCAGTTAATGAAGCTGAGGTAGCGCTTACTTCATTTTGCTGGATATACACATCATTGATTCGTACCTGTGTCCAACCTTCAAGACGTGCTTCACGCCAGATCCCACTGGTTACAAAACGCGGACCCCAGTCCCAACCATAGTGATACGGGGCTTTACGTGCAAAAATACTTACTCTCTTGTCGCCAAGTCCACCAACATCGGACTGATCATTCGATGCAGGTAATGCATATCCGAGCTTCTCCAGCTTAGGCAGATCTTCCTGAATTGGTGACCGAAAACGTATTCGAAGAATGTTGCCGTTCCCCTTCAATACAGACTTTACATCTGCCTTCCATACCCGGAACATATTATCTGCTGATAACACATGCACATTATTCACATACACATCCGCATATGTATCCAGACCATCAAACACAAGTTCCAGATTTTCCTGGGAGAACAACCCTTCGGCAACGTCAAATTCCGTCTGATATTCCCAATCTATCTTATCAATCCATTGTACTTCCTTCTCGTTTGTTCCATAAAAAGGATCTGGAATCTTGCCCAGCTTCAGCAAATCTGTATGCACACAGCCGGGCACCTGAGCCGGCATCCACTCTTGATCTTCGCAAGCCTTGAACGTCCAATTCTGAAAAACATGTGATTGTATTGTGCTCATGACAGCCTCCATTGTTGTTAGAGTTGGTAAATATTATTTTGTTAGGTTTTGTTATTATAAAAACAAATAACTTACAAAACAAAATTAACACGATATGCTTCTTATAGTCAATCTGTTTTGTGATTTAATTTGTTAAACAATCTCTGCATAACAAAAAGACATGAAGCTCTAACCTCTCCATGTCTTTCACCTGATTTCATTTACCCGTATGATCATTGTTAAAATGAGCCCGTAAATTCATATCCCATTACAGTATACTGGCGTTATATTCATCACGAATAATTAATTCCGAATAGATCAGCTTGCGTTCATAAGGTTCATCCAGGTGTTTGATCCGCCACAATAGCTGGTCTACTGATCTCGTTCCCAGATTCTCTTTGTTAATATGTACCGAAGCAAGAATGGGTTCATCCGTCTGCGTATTGTCAAATCCGGTTACGGCACAACGTTCGGGCACCTGAATGCCTCGACTTTGGAGTGCCTGAATGACAATAACAGCTGTATGGTCATTTGCACACACGATAACTTCAGGGATATCCTCCAGCTCCATTTCAGCAATGGATCTCCGGATCTGATCATACTCTGGTCCCAGCAAGCCGTCTTGCTGTTCCCCCTCCAACTGTTTCTCTTCCAGCACCATACGATATCCAAGCCAGCGTTCTCTAAAACTTGCTGCATCGGGCAGTTGCCCGGCAAACTGGAACCTTCTATACCCTTTACCAACGAGCATGAGAACCAGTTCTTTCATACATTTCATATTGTCCGTAAAAACCGAGTCTGCGTATATGGCAGGGTCTTCATGATCCACCATGACAAGCGGAATACGCAGTCTGTAAATCTCCAGCAATACCGATGTCGAGATGGTGCCCACGGTAATGACTCCGCTGATTGCTTCGGGATTAAGGACCGAGAACATCCGATCTGAAGAGGGTTCTGTCAGCGTTAAAATATCCATCCCCTTCTCATTCAACCTCTCAGAAATGCCATCAAACACAGGCCCCCAGTATAAGGAAGCTCGATTCTGAGAACGAATGTTGGGGAACAAAATCAATATGGTGCCTTGTCGCTCCGCTTCTGGCTTCATCTCCGTTGATATCTGTGTCTCCCCCGGATAACGCTTAGGCTCAGTTCTGAAATACCCGAGCTGCCCCGCTGTTCTGACAATCATCTCGCGTGTATGCTCACTCACACCAGGCTTGCCCGTCAGCGCACGGGAGACTGCGAATTTGGATACCCCCGCAGCATCCGCAATTTGCTGCATCGTTACTCTTTTGGCCATCCTACTCACCCGTTTTTCCTAATTTTCCATTCAGTGTAGCATAAAAAACAAAAATCAACAAAACAAGGTTATGTTATTCTGTTTTTGTTAGGTAGTAGTTTATCTGTTTCACAAGGTGTGCGACATAACCAAAAAAGGCCCTCTCCCCACCTTCCATAGAAGATGACGAAAGGACCCTTTGTCCGCCAATTATACGCCTGGTGCTCCCTGATCGCCGAGTTCCGACTGTAAAACCGGGCGTTTTCTGCGCCAGAAGATAGGCTGTGGAAGTTTGATCTCTGTGATCAGAACACCAACCAACATCAAAGCTGCTCCCGCATACCCTTGCAACGTTAGCGATTCCCCTTGAAAGGTAAATGCAAAGGCTGCTGCAAACAGTGGTTCGAGTGAAAAAATCAGACTTGTTCTTGTGGGAGAGGCATGGCGCTGCGCGAGTGTCTGCAGAATGTACCCCAAGCCGCTACACAAAACACCTAAGCCAAGAATGGCTGCCCAGGATTCAGCCGTATCGGGCATACGTGGCGTTTCCAGCATAAATGTAGCTGCAATTCCCCACATCGCTGCAACACCCAATTGAACTGTCCCCAATGTTAACGGATCGTGCTTCGGTGTGAACTTGCCAGCAATCATTATATAGATGGCATACACAAGTGCTGCTAGTATGCAGAGAATATCTCCCGTGTGCAGACTAAGCTGATGCTGAAGCGTCAGCAAGCCAAGCCCGGTAACGGCAACCAGGATACTGAGTGTCAATCGTTTATCCGGCATACGACGATGCTGGATCGTCGTCAGGATCGGTACAAAAATAACGGCCAAACTTATTAGGAATCCCGCTTGGGATGTCGTGGTTCGTTGCACACCATAGGTGATGAATACAAATGCAGCGAATAAAGCTGTCCCCATAATAGCGCCTGCCACAAGTGTTCTGCGATCCATGTTAAACAACCGCCGATGAAAAAGAATCCCTGCCGCAATAAAGGCAATTCCAAAACGAAATGCGACCAGATTCAATTCTTGCATGGACTCCAGACCCGATTTCATAAACAGATAGGAAGATCCCCATATAACCGTTGCGAGCAGCATCTGTATGTCCGCTCTTCTTGTTGTCTGACCTTGACTAACCTGTACACCATTCATCTTGCTTCAACCTTCATTCTATGTATTCTGATCTGTGTGATCGTGCGTCAAACTAACTCGCCTTGGCAAGTATAAACCATCTCTTTGCATTATTAAAATGAATATTTATAATGGATTATATGAAATAAACTCATGCATTAAAAATGGGAAGGAACGGAACCATTCATGTCACTGATCAAATACGAAATTTTGAATACCGTTGTGGAATATGGCAGTCTCACCAAAGCGGCAGAAGCGTTAAACATCACCCAATCCGCAGTCAGCCATGCCATCGCCAGTCTGGAGACAGAATGTGGTTTTTCCCTGCTCCATCGCAGCCGCTCAGGTGTACGGGTTACCGCTGAAGGGGAACGCATTCTGGGATACACACGTGAGATTCTGCGCTGGACGGAACTCATGAACCAGGAAATCTCCCTCATTCGCGGCGCTGAGATTGGTACGGTGCGTATTGGTACCTTCGCAAGTGTCTCCACACAATGGTTGCCGGGCATCCTGAAACAATTTCGCCTGCGTCATCCCGGAATTGAGATTAAGCTGTGGGAAGGCGATTATGCTGAGATTGAGGGCTGGCTAGCTGGAGGTGCCATCGATCTCGGATTTCTATCCCTCGGCGATTCATCACCTTTTGAGACGATCCCATTACAAAAAGACAGGATGATGTGCATCCTGCCTCTGGATCATCCTCTCGCCTCAGAGGAGTCTGTTTCGTTTGATGTTTTACTGGAACAACCCTTTATTCTGCCCAAGTGGGGCGGAGATAACGAGATTGAACGACTGATCCGGCAGCATGCGGCCAAGCTCAATGTCGTCTATGAAGTAGCCGAGGATCAAGCCATTATGGCGATGGTCCGTAATGGCCTCGGTATCAGCCTGCTTCCGGAAATGGTTCTTCAAAATCATACCGATTCACTCGCGCTCGTGCCACTCTCTGGAGATCCTTATCGTACAATTGGCATGGCCTGCCCATCTTTGGGCAATCTATCGCCAGCTACGCGGCGTTTCATTGAAGAGGTACAACAGTGGCTCGGCCAGGTAATGTAAATTTGGAGAACTCACTACCTGTCGTCATGATCGACTTTTTCTATCCATTACTCACATTACTCACAAATTGGATAACACCAAGAGTCAGCAACAGTACAGATATAATCGCAATCGTGATGCCAAAACCAATCAGGAAGCGCACGCCAGGTGAGCGTTTGCCCTGTTGGCTCTCTCCCAATCTATCCAGCTTCTGCTCAATTTGATCCAACCTTTCATTTACCTGTTTCAGATCTTGATTGGAGTTCATTCATCCATCTCTCCCTTTTCTGTGTATTCGATCTATTCCCACACCCGATCGAGCTGATCTGCGTAGTAACGGATTGCTCTGTTATAGTCATTGATTCTCTTGTCACTTGATGTGTCCGCAAGTTGCACGAGCAGTCTTTGCATCGCTTCTGCATGTTCACCCAGATTATAGAGCACCATGGCATAGAAAACTTCAAATTCCCGGTACGCCGGGAATTCTTTCATCCCTTTTTCAAACCAAACCTTTGCCTGCTCATACTGTCCAAGCGTTCGATATGTGCTGCCCAGCCCGAGTATTGCCCCTGCTCTGTCCTCACCAGAAAGACCAAGACTTAGTGCCTTCTCATAATGCGGGACAGCTTCCCGCTCCAATCCAAGCGAATCATGTGCCCAAGCCAGCTGATACCAGACATTTGCATTTTCGGGTTCCTGGACTGTAATCTCTTGCAGTAGTTCAATCGCTTCCTGCACCTTGCCTTCTTGTCTCCATTGCACGGCCTGTTCCAAATTGCTCATGCTGTCACTTCCCATCTTGCATTATAAATTCCACTTATATGATTCAATTGTTTTATTATACCAAAAAAGCACCCCAGAGAATATGTTGTAACAACTCAAGGTTGTCCAAACGCTATTCCATCGTGTGCTTTTTCATTCTTTGCAGCTTGTTATAAAAAATGGACTAAAGCATATTTCCACTGGACACTTCGATGACAGAACAACCTTCCGATCGCTGTTATCCCCGGATTTTTCGAATCATTTTAACAAAGGTGAAAACCCGGGGATAAAGGCGAACGCTTTCGCTTCTTCAGCTTCTTTCTGTCCTCTCCGTTTTGTGTAAATGTTTAGTTCAATTTATATAGCTTAAGCTAAAATCTCTCTGAAAATGATCTGTTCATCGTCTAATTAAGACCATACCGTATTCGCTACCATAACAATAAATACGAGCATGAGATAATTAACCGAGATCAGAAAGTTCACTTTTGCCCATTTCTCATCATCCTGTGTCTTCAGTCCGCTAAGTGTATGCACAAACCAGATCAGTCCACCGACCAAAGATACAATCAGAAATACCAGACCTACGTAGTCGTAATAATACAACAGAAATACAGCAGGAAGCAGCAGAAAAACATAAGGAATCATCTGAAACTTGGTGCGTTTCACCCCTTTAACCACTGGCAACAACGGGAAGCCCGCAGCGCGATACTCCTCTACCCGGCGAATACCCAATGACCAGAAGTGTGGTGGTTGCCACAAGAATAATAGTGCAAACAGCAACCAGGCACCTGCATCAATCTCATTGGTTACAGCCGTATAACCGATGACAGGCGGCATCGCTCCGGCAATTCCACCGAGCGACGTGCTCCACGTTGAACTGCGTTTCAACCACATCGTGTAAATCACGATGTAAGCGAACCATCCAAGCAGTGCCATCCACCCTGATAACGGATTCACCAGGAGATACAGTACTGCTACTCCCACAACACCTAGGATAATGCCATAGCCAAGCACAAACCCTGGCTTCAGATGGTTAATGTAATCCATCCTTTTTTTGGTGCGCTCCATCTTTTGGTCCAATTCACGATCCCAATAATTGTTGATTACACAAGCTGAAGCAATAACCAAAGTTGATCCAATCACGACCATGAGCAGAGATAACCAGTTGATATCCCATTTTGAAGCTACCCAGAATCCTACCGCCACCGCAAACACATTTAACCTTAGAAGTCCGGGCTTAGTTAATGCAATCATGTCTTTAAGCATGAGGCTCCTCCTGAACTATGTAAAAACGCCATTCCAATAATGATACATGTACCTACCATTAATTACAATCGCTTTCATGAATTTGTCATAACCAAAAAGCATCCCTCACCGTTCCAATGAACAGGAGGAATGCTTGATGATGAATTTCATCTTATTTTATGGGATGTATTGTTGCACAATTTTAGTAACTTTTCCGTTCTGCACCGTCAGATGATACGGGAATACGGATAGATCAAGAATACGGGTATTCTCATACAACGATTCGAACTTGGATAATGCCACAGGTTCATTCCACTGAATGTCTGCGCCCTGCATCGTACCATCCCGATCATACAACTGCATCAATACTTCAGCATTGGCACTAACCTCAACTTGTTCCTGCTCTTTGCTATCGTTGACAATATAGTAACCATCTGGAGCACCGTCTATACCTGCTTCCGGATTGCGCTGTGCAAAAATCGCATCGGCCTCTTCACCCTGATACCAGCCAATCTTGTCCACTGTCATAAACAATTTGCCGTCTTCTATATGCATACCTTCAACATAGGCTGTAAACATCTCGGAGTTTGCAACTTGAGCTTCTTTCGCAGAAGTTTGTTGAGCGTCCGTACTACCTTGAGCATTCGCAGGGGTAAGTAAATATGTAGTCAGCACAATCATACCAAGTAAAGCAACAACTGCACCGATCATTCCTAGTTTCCATTGTTTTGTCGCGTTCTTCATAGGTAACATCTCTCCTTAATATGAACGTTACTATTCCTTAACCGGAAGTCTTGCTTCTCAAACGCTCATGTGAACTATCGATTCCAACGTTCTTTCTTTTCCTATCATACTTCGAACAGGGATTATAAAAGTATCAGCCAGATTAAAAATAGTTACAATGTGCGTCATCACTCCTGTCTGTATTCTCCGTAAACGGCAATAACCCCTGAAGGCATCGCCATTCAGAGGTTATTTACTAGGGTGTGTTTTTTAAACTCAGGCAAGTGATACGTTGAAGGATGTCTGTGTCCAGATAACTAAGGAATCGAGGACATCTTATTTGGTCTTCTGGCGGTCCTTTTATTTTGTAAGGAACATGAGACACGTTATTTGCCAAAATTCCCTGAAAACACGCTATTAACGGCTGTTTATACCAATATAACGTGTGTCAGATTCCTTAGATTGCTACGGGACTTTCAAACCCTTGAATAAGACGTCACAGGTTCGTTAGCGCTCCCCGCTCTATGCCCTGCTCCAGATACGTTCAAGAGTTACGCTCCGGTTTTTGGCAGGTTTTTGGCAGGTTTGAAGACCTGGTCAAAGTATTTCTTATGCTTACGCATAGACGCTAATCTTAATGATTGGGTGTGGAGCTTTGCGCCAAACGAACGAGCATATGAGCCAACATGTGGCGTTCGTCTTCCTTGCCAACATTCCACAACTCCTGAAGCAGTTTTTCTTCACGATTACGGGGTTCCTCCCGAGCTGCCAGATAATCCGCTACTTTCTCGGCAATTTTGGCCATCTGCTCCTCACTTAGTCCAATCGATTCTCCCATGGCAATTCGCTTACCCAGGTATTCTTTGAATGCATCAAAGTTCTGTAAAATCTGTTCTCTTTCTTCCGGCGCAATCTTCTCAATTGCATTGTCCACCTTGTCAGTTGATACTTGGCCATCTTTATGGATTACATGATTTTCTTCATTCATTTGAATAACCTCCTGCATAATAGTTATTTATTGGTTTCAAGCTTTAAACTTAATACTCATTGGTTATCTATAATATAAACGTATTGCAGAAGTTTAATCAGTACGTTCAATTCTGTATATATCTTCTATATATGAGCAAGTACACGTTTCAAAAGAACTACAGTGGTTAATCGTTTACATATACGTAACGGTGTTTGGATATGTTAATGAACACCTTATACAATATCGAATCAGGAGGGATTCCCCATGCGTGATAAAACCAAACATGAGAAGACAAATGATGAACTTGAACCAGGAGTGAATACCGTTATCCATCCAGACAAAAATAATCCCGGACCAACCGATATGATCGAAGGCGTGGTTGGTGATATCGTGGACAACATTCGCAAAGACTTCTCCCATGACTCGAAGGACAAGACGTCTTCTTCCAAGTCAAAGGATTCATCAGACAAATAAGCGTAATCCTTTTCTCCCTAGCAAAAGATAGCTCAAAAAGTCCTCCTGCCACATGCATGGCTTGGGAGGACTTTTTTGGTAATGAGCAATGGAATAATCAACCTCATAGTTGGAGGTGAAATTCATCGTGAATCCTTGGTCATCTGCTGTAACGCCTTATGAATCCAGATCGCGGCAATGGAACCTTCACCCATCGCAACGGTTGCTTGTTCTGCGTGCAGGCCCAGATCCCCGGCAATCCACACATTAGTCGCTGCCTGCAAGCTGCGCGGATCGGCTTCCACATGTTTATTATCTGCGATTACAGCTCCCAGCTGCTCCGCCAGTTCATAGTGTACCCGGTTGCCTCCAAATGCGATAAATCCACGCTCCGACTCAAAAATCTGCCCATCTTCGGTCAGAACACCGGTGATATGGCCATCCTCAATCTGTTGTACTTCCTGAACAGCCGCTTCCAGATAACGAACTCCCGCCTCTTTCATGCTCCGATGCAGCTCTGCAGATATGGGAGCCTGCTCATGATTGATATATAACAGATCATTCGTACGCTGAATTAAAATCATCGCCATATTGGCACCTGGTTCGCCAGATCCCAATAGTACCGTACGTTGATCCTGAATCTCATAACCATCGCAATCAGGGCAGACATACACCGTTCGGCCCAGCGTAGGGGTTAGTCCCGGAATGTCCGGAACTCTATCCGTGAGCCCCGTTGCCAATAACACGGTTTTGCTCCTATATTCAGTTCCTGAAGTACCGAACAATTGGATCATCTCTCCATGACGTCCTGCTTTAACAATACGGTCTTTCTCAAAAGATACACCGGTCCGCTCTGCCTGCATCCTGCCTCGTTCTCTAAGCTCTTCACCGGATACCCCATCGGGGAAACCGAGGATATTATGATAAGTCCGGCATAACGTCGATCTGCCTTCTCCCGCGTCGATTACCAACACCTGATGAGCTGAATAACGTCCAAGCTGAATGGCTGCCTGAAGCCCTGCGAGCCCTCCACCTACAATTATGCAATCAACCTCTCGCATGCTCCTTCTCCTCCTGAACTATATACATTGAACTAAAGAATATTTACACTGGGTCACTCCGATGACAGAACAACCTTCCGATCGCTGTTATCCCCAGATTTTTTTAATACCTTTTACAAAGGGTAAATCCGGGGATAAGCGTATGCTTTCGATGCAGCTTTCTTTCAGAAAGCTTTTAGGCGCACGCTTCGCTTCTTCAGGCTCTTTCTGTCCTCTCCGTTATTGTGTAAATGTTTAGCTCAATATATATATATTTTGTCCTTATATACATTAAACCGTTCAGCCAAGCTTAAACGATTCCTCATATTCCTTATCTTATACCAAAATAAACAGGCCCAAACCATCCGTAGGAATCACGGTGAGTTTGGGCCTATAAGATTTATGATTACTTAGAAGTTATAAGATTCAAATCGCGATGCATTCGAGATGGCGTTCCATACATCCGCTGTTTCGCCGCCCATATACCAGTAAGCCAGTCCAGCAATTTGCCGTTGCTCACTCATTAACACTTTGGCTGATAACGAACGACTGTCCTCTGCCCATATATATCTTGGCTTACCATTACTGTTGTACCCGATAATATATTGAACCAGACTTGCATCCCATCGTCTTACAGATCCCGTAGCATGCGCACGCATTCCCTGGTCTGCCAGTGTAATGTCCCAAGAACTGGTTGCCGGATTCACGGAAGACCAGTCTCGTGTATATAACGGAAGGGCCAAAATTGTTTTGGCACGTACCACCTCGGAGAGCATGGTATCCAAAGCCTTTTCTACCCATGGAAGAGACGCCACTGATCCTGCTTTCGGATCACCGTTCCAGTGTTCCTCGTATCCCATCAGCACCATATAATCTGATACAGCGCCCAGTTTGGCATAATCAAATGCATCCGTCCAATCAGTACCCAGGTCGGGTGAAACGTCCACGGACACCACAGCACCGAGGGCGTGCAACGTAGCCGTCAAAGAGGTCACAAATGCCGTCAGCCCTTCACGATCCGCAGGATCAACATTCTCGAAGTCCACATTAATGCCGTCCAATTTATAGGTTTTGACATAAGCGGCTACCTGTGAAATCACTGCCGCTCGGTTGGCTGAGCTGGATAACATCTGATGGGTAAGTGCCGAATCGGAACGATTCCCAAGTAATGGCCATAGCTGCCTGTCGGTGGCTGATGCCCAGGAGATCAATGCAGGGTCCGCGTGATCTGTTACTTTCATACTGCTGTTCAGGAAAAACCAGCGTGGGACAAGTGTGTTGACCTCAGACTTTTCCACTTGTTTCTTGAATTCAGTTGTAGTGGAGTTATATTGCCAGCCCAGCTGAACGCCAAGTTCATCCCCACGTTGTAACTGCTCAGACCATGTTTTCTTTTGTAAAATGGCATCGAGCATTACGGCTGCTTCTTCTCGCGTTACCTGGTCATGTGGTCGAAACACGCCTCCGCTTCCCCGCATTAGTCCAAGTTGATATACCGTCTGAACATAAGGACGTGCCCAGTCCGAGATATCCGCTGCGTCAAAATACGTTGAAGATAAGAGTGATGTCTCTACGGGTTGTTGTTTTAACATTCGAACAAGAAGGGCAGCCGCTTCTTCGCGCGTAATAGAAGCATTAGGCTGGAACGTTCCCTGACCCTTACCCTCCAGAATAAAAAGATTCGTCATGGCGGCAACATTGCCGTAATACCAAGCATTCATGCTTATATCCTGATAGGGATTAATATTATTTTTAACGGGCTTCAAACCTAGTAATCTCACAGCAAACGTCGCAAATTCTGCACGAGTAACGGCTTTCTTCGGTTCAAACGTAGTCTCTGACGTACCGGCAGCAATGCCTTTTGCCACCAGATGTGTAATGGCATCCTTGGCGTAACTGGTGTGCGTATCCTGAAACTGTTGCTGCACGGTTGCAGCCTGAACAGTAGAGCTGTATCCAGCCACCGATCCAAGTGTTAATAACCCGCATAAAACCATTTTCCATATCCGTTGGTTCGTTATGTCTTTTAATCTATTATTCACATCAAAAAGCCTCGCTTCATTGGATTACGATCAACTATCATCGTATCAAATTGAAGCGAGGCCGTATGTGGTTAAATGTTGGGAAATGCGAAGCTTACTTGTGTACTTTTACGCGCTCTTCAATTGGTTGGAATTCTTTCTCACCCGGTGCTGCCGTTGGTTTACCAAATGGCATTTGAGCGATCAATCTCCAGTTCTCAGGAATGCTCCATTCTTGCTTCACTTTCTCGTCAATCAACGGGTTGTAGTGCTGCAAAGATGCACCCAGACCTTCTTGTTCCAGAGCAGTCCAGATTACCAGTTGCAACATACCGTTGGATTGGTTAGCCCAGATTGGGAAGTTATCTGCATAAGCTGCAAAATTTTGTTGAAGCTGTGCGATCGCATTGTTATCTTCGAAGAAGAGAACCGTACCATATCCGCTGCGGAATCCAGTCATTTTTTCTGCTGTGGATTTGAAGGCTTCTTCATTACCTACCACTTCACGCAAAATTTCTTCTGTGTGATTCCACAATTTATCATGTTGTTCACCGAGCAATACAACGGCACGGGATGTTTGTGAGTTAAAGGAAGTTGGTGTATATTTCACCGCTTCTTCTACGATTTCCTGGATTTTAGCATCCGAAATTGTAGATTCCTTGCTGATTCCATAATAAGATCTTCTGTTTTTCAACGCATCAAAAAAAGTTGTCATTCTTATTCGCCTCCCAAAATTTTTTTTCAATTGCCAACATAGTAACTATAATATAGTAACATACATTAGTCAACAAACTAATTTATTTTCACTAAATATACATTCACCGAAAACATTTCCACAAGTTTGCCCAACACAGCAATTGAAATTATCCTTCGCCCGTCTTTTTACGATAATCCGCCCGGTATTTCTCTTCCGTAGACGAGTTACTTTTTGTCTGATCTTTATTCTTCTCTTCCTGAGCTTCCATATTCAGATCTTCCATCGGAATTGGATCTACAGTCTGTTCTTCTTCATGTCGGTCAAGCAGACTTTCGTGCTCTGTCTTATATTGTTCAGGATTGTCACGGGATTGTTCCTGTTGGGTATCGTTGTTATTCTGATCCGGTGTGCGCTGTTTCATTCATATTCGCCTCCTCTGGGTTCATTACCTTTCTTTACCTGTTCTGCGTGTCCTCTAAACACAGTGGGATGCATTCCTCAAACAAAAACCAACAAAAAAAGCCAACCAGACAAGTTGGTCAGCTCAAAGACGACTTCTATGATTGGCGATGCAATTGGGTACGGTACAGATCAGGCGAACATCCCACACTTTGTTTGAACATCCGACTAAAATGAGAAAGGCGTTTGAAACCGGACAATCGACTTGCTTCTGTCACGGTGATCTCAGGCTGAAACTGAAACAAAAGCTTCGCCTGATTGATGCGACGGTCATACAGGTATTTAAATATCGTCAAACCTGTCATTTCCTTAAACATGCCTGCCAGATATGGCTTGGACAGATGTAATTCCAGTGCCAGATCATCCAGACCAATGTCCTTCATATAATGGGTATCCACATAACGAATAATGTGTTGGACATGCCGCTCCCTCTCCGATGAGGGAAGTTGTTCCTGGACATCACCCTGGCAGATCTCTGCTACAAAATACAACAGATCACACAGTCTGACATTCATTCGCTCTTGCCTGAAATTGCTCTGACTTTGAGACAGACGATGAAGATCATGCAATAGAGCTTCGAATTCAGAGCGGTTATCTCCCTTCAGATTGACCCGGCAATTTCTGAGTTCTTCAAATGGTCTCAGGACCTCAGCCATACGGTCCGGATGCAGGCTGCTGCGAATGGCAGACGGATCAAAATGCAGTGTGCTTCGCTCATAAGCACTGCCTGGCTTCGGATGTGGTCGATGAAGAGTCAAGCCATGCATTAACACCAGATCACCCGGCTCCAGGTTATATACCCGGTCTCCTATGATGTAGGTACATTCTCCATCATGAAAATAATAAATCTCATAATGTGGATGTGAGTGGAATCCATCTGACTTGCCTGGGTTAAATATGCTGGTGGATCGGTAACTATACTCCAGTGAAGCACTAAATTGCATCATGCTCGGCACATTCATGCACCTCCTGTTCGGAAGAGGGAAACGATTTGTGTCATGCCCCTGTAGGATATATGAAAGTGAAATTATAGAATCTGTTTAATACTTTCTTGAATCTCGTCGATGGAGTCGATAGGTTCGAAGCGTTTGACCACACGACCCTCTGCATCAATCAGGAATTTCGTGAAATTCCATTTGATTGCATCGCCGTGTAACCATTCCGGTGCCTTCTCAGCCACCATTAATTTCAATAATTTGGCCTGTATATCTGTTTCATCAAAGCCAGCAAAAGGCCCTGATCTTTTCAAAAAGTCGTAGAGCGGGTGCGCCGCTTCTCCATTCACATCCAGTTTGGAGAACATCGGAAATTTCACACCATAGTTAATCTGGCAAAAGGACTCCGCTTCCGAACTGCTTCCAGGCTCTTGCTCTGCAAACTGGTTACACGGGAAACCAATAATCTGAAGTCCTTGATCCTTGTACTGGTCATACAGCTTCTGCATGTCATCAAACTGGTGCGTATATTTACATTTACTTGCCGTGTTTACGATGAGCACAGGTTTTCCTTCATATTGATAGAGTGGGAAACGCTCTCCACTGGTTCTGGTTACGGTAAAGTCGTAGATGGTTGGCATAAGTCTAGTGCACCTCGCGATAGTTATGTAGTCATACAGCATCATATGTCATTGTTAATTATATACGAAGTTTGAACTATTGTATCGCGCAAGATAAGTTACTCTCCCTTTCAACAGAAAACCCTTCTGCCGCGAAAATCTCTTCGTTCAGCAAAAGGGTTATTATATGGGATCACAGTGACAGCAGCTTCAGCCCTTCACGGCACTTCCGGCCACGCCCTGAATGATATAATGCTGACCCACGAGGAAAACGATGATCATCGGAATAATGCCTGCCGTGGCAGCGGCCATCATGCCGTTGTAATCCACATTATTCTCCAGAATAAAGTTCTGCAGTCCGAGCGGAACGGTGTACAAGTCTTTGTCGATCAGGAACACAAGCGCATTCTCATAGTCATTCCAGTGCCAGGAGAAATCAATAATGGCCAGTGTAGCCAGCGCTGGCTTCGCCAAGGGCAGAATCAGCCTGAAGAATATGCGCAGGTGACCGGCACCGTCGATGAACGCCGCTTCCGAGATCTCTGAAGGCACGGACAGGAAGAATTGCCGCAGCATAAACACCCCAAAGATCGTGAACATTCCGGGCAGGATCAATGCCCAATGCGTATTATATATGCCGACCCATTCAAACATCAGGAACTTCGGTACAAAGAGTACCTGCGGAGGCACCATCATCATCGAGAGATAGATCAGAAACAGTGTCTCCCGGCCTTTGAATTGAATACGTGCGAAGCCATAGGCTGCAAAAGCCGAGAGAAATACAGCTCCGACCGTACTAATTAGCGATATTTTCAACGAGTTCAGATAATACGTCGCAAAGGTATCCGCTCCGCTCCAGACCTTAATGTGATGCTCCCAGTTCAGGCTGGAGGGTATCCACTGGATGGGATAGGTGAATACGTCCGCAGGAGATTTGAACGACGTGCTGATCATCCAGATGAACGGCATAACCATCAGCAGGGCAAACCCGGACATCAGAAGTGTCAGTATGATTTTTCGAATCTGGCTCAAGGACTCCATGCGGACTTTAACTTTAGGTGAATGTGGAGCTGTGGGCTTCGCATTCGCGGCAATTTGTTTCTCCATAACGATCCCTCCCCTCCTTAATAGTGAACCCAACGTTTCTGACCGAGCCACTGCAAAACAGTGAATATCATGATGATGGCAAAGAGTGCCCAGCTTATGGCGGCAGCGTATCCCATCTCGTAATATCGGAAGGCATTCTGGTAGATAAAAAGTGACAGGACGGTTGTGCTGTTCCCCGGCCCACCCTGGGTAATCGCTTGAATGATACCAAAGTTTTTGATCGTCATAATCAGCCCCGTAATCAGCAGCAAAAAGGTCGTTGGACTCACAAGCGGCCAGATCACTTGGCGTATCGTCTGCCAAGGACGGGCTCCATCTATCCGTGCAGCCTCAACCAATTCCTCCGGAATTTCCTGCAAAGCGGCCAGATAAATAATCATGTTGTAACCCAGCATGAACCAAATCCAGATGATATCAATCGCATACATGGACCATTCGGTTGTTGATAACCAGCCGGGAGGGTTCGTAATACCGATTCCGCGCAAGAAACCATTAATCGGTCCCGACGTTGGCTGGAACAGAAGCATCCAGACAAAGGCGATGGCAACGCCGCTGGTGATATAGGGCATGAAATAGAGGGCACGAAGCGTTTTTTGCCAATACACCGACTTGTTCAGCGCCACCGCCACGATAAATGCCAACCCCATCGATACCGGAACCGCTAACAGAAATACAAATGTATTTCGCAGCGCCACGCCAAACAGATCATCATTCAACATCCGGCGGATATTGTCCAGCCCGACGAAATTCGTCTCCGGGCTCATGAATTTGTAATCAGTGAACATGAGATAGAACGAATAGACAGCCGGTATAATAAAAAACAACAGCACGCCAATCATATTGGGCCCAATAAACAGATACCCGAGCCTGCTCTGCCGTTTCATCCAGGATTTATGCATATGCTCCCCCACTCCTTAACATCTGTTCTGGAATTAAGCATAACAAGATGTCCTCTAACATTTAAGGAACATAACCCTGTACCTGATATCACAGATATATGTATTTCGGCAGTGACTTTCGGGAGAGAAATAACATGGAATTGTTCTATTGCTTATATAGAAAAAACCGCCCCATTGGGACGGCCTTTGGACTCATTGCTTTTGCAATCTATTGATTCTGCTTCAGCCAGTCATTATGGCGTTTGACCATGTTCTGTACCGTTACTTCGGCAGTCTGGTTACCGAGGAAGAACTTTTCATACTCCTGTGCACGAAGATCGACCACTTCCTGCGCAATGCTACGGACAAACGTAGGTGTCTCGTCACCGTACAACACAAATTCCAGAGACTCTTTATCATAAGAATCGGCATAATCGCCCAGCAGATGATCGATCGCAGTCTGTTGATCAACCGCATTGGAGGAAGGCAAACGTCCACCCGCAGCCATCGGCATCATTCCCCCATCGGCGTACCATTTCAGGAACTCCCATGCGGCTTCTTTATTTTTCGACTTGGAATTAATCGCAATAAAGTCACCAAGTCCTCCACTCTTCACCATATCTGCTTCTTGTGCAGCCAGTCTCGGTACAGGGGCAAAGGCAATTTTCCAATCCCGCGGGAATTCGGTCATGTTGTTCGATGTGCGGATCAGCCATTCGCCGATGTTGATCATGGCAGACTCACCGCCAAGGAACATGTTCTCCACCGGCATTTTGGAAGTCAGCTGCTCTCCGAGCGGAGGGGTGGTTGCATCCTCCTTCATCATTCCGTTCAAAGTCTCCAGCCATTTAGTGACGAGCGGATCATCTAGGTTGGAAGTGCCGTCTGCCTTAACATAACCGTTCTTCACCAGAACGGAATCGAGCGGGTCTACATAGGAAGCGGTATGTTGCACCAATCCGTACTTGAAGCCAGCTGTCTTCAGTTTGAGTGCATATTCACGGGCTTCATCCCAAGTCCAGGCTGTTGGTACGCTCAGTCCCGCTTGATCAAGCGCTTTCATATTTAAAGCGAAAAAGGCAGCGTTTTTCTTGGTTGGCATCCCGTAATATTTGCCGTCCACTTTCCAGGAAGCCGCATCTTCACCCATTTTCTCATCAATGTTGTAATCGGTGAACTCGCCCAGATCCAGTGCTGTCCCACCCTTGATGCGTTTATCCAGATTTGTGAGGGTATAGTTGACATACAGATCAACGTTCTGCCCGGTGGACAGCGCTGTATCCAGCTTCAGATTGCCATCATCATCATTCACAAACCGAACATATTCCACCTGAATATCAGGATGCTCCGCATTCCAGGTATCCACCACTTCCTGTGGACCATTCTCGGGCGGCACCGCGCCCCACATGGTGAGCTTCACTTTTCCCCCTGCCGCTCCACCTCCGTTATCTCCACCGTTCGTCTCATTTTTACCTACACAGCCGGCAAGCAAGCCCAGCATCAGCGCACCTACGATTAATCCCGTTAATCCTTTTTTGATTCTCATCTGGTCACATGACCTCCCTGAATTGAAGTGTACCTTCCGTTATATCGTAGCAGGGACCTTGCTGGGTTCATAAGATACATATCCATGATTCGGATTGAACAAAAATACGGATTTACTTGTGCTTGCTTGAGCACTCGGTACACATATTCCTTCTACTCATCCTGTGAGTCACGAACGATGGCGATACTGGCTGGGCGTGCAACCGGTCCAACGCTTGAATATTTTAATGAAATAATTATCACTTCCGAACCCTACCCGGTAACCAATCTCCTGTACAGGAAGGTCCGTCTCGCGCAAGTATTCAGCCGCTTTCTCCATCCGTACCCCATGCAAGTAATGAATCAGGGTATGGCCGGTTTTCTTTTTGAACAAAGCACTCACATAATTCTCGCCCATCATCACATATCGTGACATGGATTTGACGGTAATGTCCTGGTCGTAATGCTGTCCGATATACTGAATTATTTTGCTAATCTCCGGATGTTTCACAATCGGCTCACGAACAGGTGTAAATGGAAGATCCGTATCAGACGGGGGCGCAGAAGAGACCGTAAGAGAATCAGGCGAAACAGGCGTTGATGTGAGAACCGGTGTGGAAGGTGGCACTTGATGATGATCTGTCTCTGACCGGGCTTCAGTCGAAGCTCCCAGTTCTGCACTTACTTTACGGAGTGTATCACGCAGTGAATTCACACTCATGGACAGTTTCAAAATATAATTGGAAGCCCCGTATTCCATTGCACGGCGTACATATTCGAACTCCCCCATACAGGTGAGCATGACAAATTTGGTTTTTAACCCGGCCTGACGGGTCTGTTTGAGTAATTCCAGACCATCCATACCTGGCATGACAATATCGGTCAGTACCAGATCCGGTGTATCCTGTATAATCATCGCCAGCGCTTCGGTCCCATTACCGGATTCCCCGATGACCGTGAAGCCCAGCTCTTCCCAGGAAATAATCTCTCTCACCGACTCTCGTACGAATACCTCATCCTCTACAAGTAATACCTTCCACATTCCAGATTCCCCTCTCCAGTCTCCTAGTCTGACCGCTTCTGTAAGTAAGGCGTCGACAATAAAAAAGGAATACTGAACCTTACTAATGTCCCCGGCTTGGTATCAATCACTTCAAGTTCACTTTGGCCTTTGAACAATAATCGCAATCGTTCCTTAAGGTTAGACAGACCAATTCCCGGACGTGTGCGGGTCATCTGCTGACGCCGGGATTCCTCCATTCCAATTCCGTTGTCTGCCACCTCCAGCATCAACTTTCCTGTGTCTTGCCTGTAAATTCCGATGCGGATCTGACCAAGTTGCTCCAGTGGCCCGACACCGTGGTGAATGGCATTCTCCACCAGTGGTTGCAAGCTCAGCTTGGGCACGAGCGCATACTCAAGTTTTTCGTCAAATTCACAAGTCACCTCAAAGCTATCACGGTAACGAATCCGCTGGATATGAAGGTAGGCTTGAACCAACTCAATCTCGTCCTTCAGGTATACCAATTCGACCTGTGAATTCAGGCTGACCTCCAGTAATTTGCCCAAGGAAACACACATCTCGGAGATCTCTTCATTCCCGCTGCGGATCGCACTCCATTTCATTGTATTCAATGTATTCAGGAGAAAGTGCGGATTCATCTGGGCCAGGAGCATATGAAAATGTACCGCTTCCTTCTGGCGTTCCTCCGCCTTGAGTCTGTTGATCATCTGATTGGCATCATCCAGCATCGTATTGAACGTACGGGTCAGTTCCAGCACTTCTCCGCGGCTGCGGCCTTCAGGGATACGGACCTTGAGGTTTTTGCGTACAACCTCCTTCATCTGGTTCTGCAGATGTGATAAAGGCCGAGTGAACGTCGCCGAGATCATAAAGGCCATGAGCACAAATGCTGCTGTGAAGCCAAAAAACGTTAAAAAATAGCGCTGCTTAAGCCCCGATATCTCCGTAAACAACACAGCTAGTGGAATACGATTTACCATGTACCAGTCCAGTGACTCGATGTATACGTAGTTAATCAGCGTATCTGAATCATTATCCGTCAGATAGGCCTCTGCCGGATGAAGTGCAATTTCCCGGGTCACGTCTGGGGAAAGTACCGCTTTTTCGGACGAGCGGGCAATTGTTTCCCCATTGCCAGTAATCAGGAAATACTCCTGATTGCTCTGCGAATCCTTCAGCATAGACTGAAACCAGTACGAATAATCGATGCTGATCCGTGCCATTCCGTACCTTTTGCCGCCACTGTCCTTCATATACGCATAGAGGGACAACAGATACGGGCTGGAGGATAACTCCCGCAGGACATGGTTGGTATCCCGGGCATCCCAGCGGTAGAGTAACTCTTCTGATGGAAACGAGTTTGAATCAGTGTTGCCCTTGATAAAGGTCATTTCTCCAAGATGCTTGCGAAATTGTTCCCGATAAGGGCCATAGGCCAGAGCTTTTTTGGGCAAATACGAAGTGTAAACGTTATCATGAAAATCTAACAGCGTGAAGTACACGGAAGGATTATATAGAAAAAAACTGTTGTTGATCATCTTGAACTTCTCTTCCACCAACGACTTATTCTCAAGCGGAGAACGATTGTCTGGAGAAGTCAGGGCGTTTCTTACGGCTGAATCCTGTTCCAGAAAAATCAGGGTTTTGAATGCAATACTCATCTGGTCCTCCAGAGAACCATACATCTGCACCAGTTGCTCGTGGCTCTGTTCGCTGATTTTTTGCTCAACCAGAGATTCGATCTGTCCATAGTTGTAGACATTAAGTACGCTGAATGGCAGCAGAATCAACACCACAAACGCACCAAACAGCCGATACCTGAGCTTATGCGGCAAAAAGGTCTTCCAGTCGGGCTTTGTCATCCTCTCAGCGCTCCCCCTGCAATTATTGAGATCATTATACCATCAGTTCCCCCGCTTCGGCCGGGGCTGGGCTCATTCGCATGGATATGTGATACCAGTCGCCAAGGACGGGATAGGGATACACAGATTTGTTCTATTGCATTAAAAAAACCGGAGATCTGGGATCTCCGGCTAGGCTGGATATAACGACTTAGCAAATTAGGATATAGGCTCCACTCCCCAGACAAGCTCGCCGTTCCGGTAAAGAGTTACCTTGGTCCAATCGGCAAAAGAGGTCTGCAGCGGGTTAAAGGAATAATCATCCCCTTCGCTGTAATTGGACCAGTCTGCTTTGTGCAACCGGGTATGTATCTCCCCAGAGGTTCCTCCGACCGGGATCACGCCTGCTCCGGTACCGAACTTCAGTTCCAGATAATGGTCCGCTCCAGGAACAGGTGCAGGCAGTTTCACTATGCTGCCGCTGATCTGACTGCCTCCAAGCTGTGCATAATCACAGAAAAAGGATTGTTGTTTCTCCCCGTCCACTGTATACCAGTAACGAATTGTCAGTTCATTCAGGCTAACTGTGGAGGTACCGTTGTTGTGAATGACAAACTGCGGTTTCATTTGGTTATCGAGCAGATTTGTATCCCCTGCACGATAGGCTAGAGTCAGATTGCCAGCAGGCTCTGGCGGCCCTCCACCCTGGACCTTTGCGGAAGCTTGAACGGAGTTCACACTCTTCCCAACGCTGTTAACCGCATTCACCACATAGTAGTAGGTGGTTCCAGCAGATACCGCCATATCCTTATAGCTTGTTCCCGATACAGCGGCCACAGATGTATACGGTCCGGCTGCTGTCAGCGACCTGTTTACCGTATAGGAGGTCGCACTTGCAGATGCACTCCAGCTTAGATTGATGCTGTTGTCGCTAACCGCAGTGGCGGTCAGATTCTGCGGAGCGGCAGGTACTGCCTCGACCTGGACCGTCTCTAATACGGACCAATAGGCTGGCTTGGACTGGAGTCGCTCGTCGAAAAGCAGCGGCCAGTTGTTGCGGGCGACCGGGAAGGTTCGTAGCCAGGTATTGGCATCATCCTTGCCCCACAAGGTAACATTTTTGACTGTATCCGTATGCCTCAGGAAGATCTGGAACAGGGACTTGTACAGCGCCGCCTGCTGTGTCTTCAGTTCTTCCGGGAAGATATCATAAGATTGCGAATCATTGGAATACACACTTACATCAAGCTCAGTAATATGTGTTTCGAGGCCCAGCGCCTTAAATTTGACAATGGAACTTTCAATTTCCGAAAGGGTTGGATAAAAGAGGCTGATGTGTGTTTGATGGCCGACTCCGTCAACAGGCACACCCTTGGCTTGAAGGCGAGTGATCAGATTGTAGAGGGCCTGGCTTTTGGCCGGCTCATGGGTATTGTAGTCATTAATAAACAACTTGGCATCCGGGTCGGCTGCATGGGCGAATTCAAATGCTTTCTCAATATATTCTTCCCCGGCAATCTGGTACCACAGACTGCGCCGCAGGCCATCCGGCTCGGAGGCATCAATGACTTCATTCACAACGTCCCAAGCGTAGATCTGGCCTTGATAACGCTCCATTACCGTCTCAATATGCTGCTGCATCCGTTCATACAGCACCGTTTTGCTCACCAGATTGCCGTTGGCATCGTGGAATACCCAATCCGGAGTTTGTGTATGCCAAACGAGGGTATGCCCGCGTATCTCTTGTCCGTTCGTTGCTGCAAAAGCGACTGCGGCATCCGACCCGCTGAAATTATACATACCCTCTTGCGGCTCGGTACTGTCCCATTTCAGAACATTGCCTGGTGTCAGACTATCAAAATGCTTCGTAAGCAGCTGCTTGTCCGGTTCGGTCAGCAGTTCATTGTTCGTGAAGGCCGTCCCAATTCGAAACTTGCCCGCAAAAGCATCCTGTAGGGAAGGAATGTCTTCTTCGATCACAATGGGTCCGAGATCTGGCAGCTTCTCCAATCGGAAATCATCCACATAAAAAGAAGCTGTGGCACGGTCTGGCACTTCAAAATAAACCGATAACTGATTCGCTGGTTCCAGCATTTTAAACTGTGCAGTAAGCTTGGTCCATCCGCCTGCGGATGCGGTACCGAATGTTAAATTTTCATAATGTGTTGTATCTGGCAGGGTACGCTGTAAAGACATATTGAGGTTTGTGCTGGACGCTCCCGCCGGAAGCTTCACCCAGCCAGTGAACACATACGTCTGTCCCACCTCCAAAAGTTCTGTCACATCCAGCGCTGGCCCATGCCATGTCATAGCACGCCCGCTCACCTCCAGTCCATAATCTCCAGTACGCGCTGCAACGGCGCTTGCATGAAGCGTTTCTACTTCACCGCGTCCGCTCCAGTTCTGGACCGTGCCATCTTCAAAATCATGACTCAGAATCAAGGTATTCTCCTCTTCTGCCGCATGAACAGATGGAGCTACCCAATACAAAGGAACTAACAAAGTTATCATCAAAACAAATTTAAGCGCTTTCAAAAATATCATTTTTCTCATCGCTTCCATTCTCCTTTATCGAATATTAGGATGAATTCCTTATTCCAAAGGCTAAGGCCATATCCACCTCCTTGGTTTTAATTATAAAATCAGAGTCCTCATTCAAACGGATACGGGGGGCATACGTTCGGATAAGGACTCCATATGGTAAATTATAGTATAAATCGTCCATGATCTACAACTGAAATGTACTTCCCCTCTAATTTCGGTTAGAAATGCAGTATCCGTTGCTTCTGCACTCATTCGCACCAGCTCCTCCATAATCTGGGCAACCCGTAACGAAGTGTATACCTGGTGCTCCGCTGGCTTCAAAAGTTGTCTTTAAAGTTGTCTTCAAGCTTTCTGCTCACTTCTTTCAGCTTACACCCTGTGTCTCCTGCGATACTCAGATGGACTTATGCCCAACGTTTTGGAGAACACTCTACTCAGATAAAAACCGTTCTCATATCCGCATCGCTCGGCAATTTGGTTAAGGGTCAGGCTACTGTCAGCCAAGAGGTTCTGCGCTTTTTTCAGACGGACCCGTTTGAGATAGCCTGATGGCGTCTCCTGAAAAGCTTCCCGGAAACGCCTTGTCAACTGCACCGGACTCAAGGCCAGTCGCTGTGCCAATTCCTGAAGGCTGATCTCCTCTTCCGCCCGCTCCTCCAGCAGCGCTGCCGCTTCAGCCATTCGTGCGTCTTCGGTAAATCTCCGCTCCTTTAAGCGATTCTGTCTGCGTTCCACCTGATACAACTGCCACAAATCCATCATAAAATGTGTCTTCCAACGGGCAACTTCCCCCTTATTCTCCTCACTGTCCTGGCGTAAATAAGCGTACGTCGAGGCTAACCGCTTCGTGTCATTAATCAGCGATTTTCCGGCTGGTGGCAGAAACTCCTCCTCCTCCAGGCTACTGCTAAACTGTAAATAGTGAAATGTCAGCGGGGTAATGACTGTCCGCCGAAAAGGAACCGCCGGGGGGCACAGCACCAGATCGCCAAAACTCGCTTCTCCGATCTGACCCGCAATCTCATAATGGAATATTCCCTCTTCGACGGCAAAAGCCACCCAAGTCGTATAGATATCTTCCGTAAGAGCAAATTCTCCTTTTTGCTTCCAGTAGATGTGGTTAAGCAGCTCCATGACTTGACCACCCTTTCTGTGAAATAAAGTATATGTTTGATGATAGTATAGTGCATTTAAAAAGTGAATATATAAATCTAAGATGAAATTATAGATATGTAGTTGGAGTCAAGGTGGATCTAACTTCAGTTAAGGAGGTCACAGATATGAAACAAGAGCATGTACAATACGACATCACCGTCATCGGCGGAGGACTTGCTGGTGTATGCGCTGCGATAGCCGCTGCCCGCATGGGGCAACAGGTGGCGCTGGTGCAGAACCGCCCCGTGCTTGGCGGCAATTCCAGCAGCGAGGTTCGGGTCTGGGTGTGCGGTGCCACCGCCCACGGGATTAACCGTTATGCCCGGGAAACGGGTATTATGGGGGAATTGTTTGTAGAGAATCAGTATCGTAATCCGGAGGGCAATCCCTATCTCTGGGACTTAATCATTCTGGAAGCCGTTCGAGCTGAATCCAACATCAGCCTGTTCCTGAACACGGATGTACATGAAGTCGAGGCTACTGGCGATGGGGATGAACGAAAGATCACCTCTGTCACTGGCTGGATGATGGGTTCTGAGCGCAAAATCCGATTCGAAAGTCAGATCTATCTGGACTGTACGGGTGATGGATTGGTCGGCTTTCTGGCTGGAGCCAAGTTTGCACTCGGCCGGGAAGCCCGCAGCGAATATGGCGAAGAGTGGGCACCTGAGGTGGCTGATCAGATCACGCTGGGCAGTACACTTCTCTTTTATACCAAAGATGCTGGTGCGCCTGTCCGCTATATCCCGCCCTCTTTTGCCAAGGATATTACACAGACCAGCATTCCGATTCGCCGGGTCATTCGCAGCGGGGATTCCGGTTGTCATTATTGGTGGATTGAATGGGGCGGTGAACATGACACCGTTCATGACAATGAGCTGATCCGTGATGAACTGTGGTCCGTGATCTACGGGATCTGGGACTATATCAAGAACTCCGGCAAGTTTGATGCAGATCATATGACGCTGGAGTGGATTGGTTCTCTACCTGGCAAAAGGGAGTACCGCCGCTTCACGGGTGACTATGTGCTCACCCAGAACGATATTATCAGCCAGCGGGAGTTCCCGGATGCCGTTGCCTTTGGCGGCTGGTCCATTGACCTGCATCCCCCGCAGGGCATGTACGCCGAAGCGAGTGGCTCGAAGCATATGCATGCCGATGGCGTATATCACGTGCCGTTCCGCTCGTTGTATTCCGCAAATGTGCGGAATATGCTCATGGCCGGGCGAGACATCAGTGCATCACATGTCGCCTTCGGCACAACGCGCGTCATGGCAACATGCGCGGTCATCGGCGAAGCCGCGGGTACGGGCGCGGCGCTCTGCGCGTCCATGGGGGTGTCGCCGCGCGAGCTGCACGCGAGGCATCTTACGGTGCTGCAACAGACGTTGCTGCGGCAGGACGCTTCCATCATCGGGGTGCGCAGCCACGATGAGCTGGATCTGGCCCGGCGTGCCCAGGTTACAGCCTCCAGCACGCTGACGGGCATCGCCCTTGAGCAGCCTGGCGAGACGTACCCGCTGGGTACAGATGTCGCCCTGTTGCTGCCTGTGCATCCAGTGCTCAGCGGCCTGGAGCTACTGCTGGATGCATCCAGCGATACCGCACTGACGGTAGAGCTGTGGGATACGGGGCGTAAGGAGAACTACGTCCCGCATTCGTTACAAGTTACGGCGACTGTTAACGTTACAACAGGAAATGCGCAGTGGGTGAAGCTGCCGCTCGAATGGCGACCGGAAGAACCGCAGAATGCTTTTATAATCATCCGCTCCAATAAAGCCGTCTCACTCTACCATTCGACAGAAGCACACAGCGGAGTGCTGATCTTCTTCAAAACAGAAGAAAACCACGTGTCCAAAAATCTGGAGGATCATGCCACGAATCAGCCTGTCGTATTATGGTCCATGCAGGGGTTGGCGCGTCAGCCATTCTGCTGTCGTACCCTCTCTGAGACTTCGGCATATTCAGCGGACAACACGATTAACGGTTATCATCGCCCTTACGGTGGGCCGCAACAGTGGATGTCGCAGCCGATGCAGTCTGGCAATCCTGAATGGGTGCAACTGACATGGGAAGAGCCACAAACCTTGGCTGAGTTGCACTTGACGTTTAATGATGATGTGAACGAGGATCTGGTTAATTTACATCACCATCACACAACATTCCGTGTGATGCCTGAGCTGGTGCGTGATTATCACGTGGAGGTACTGACTCCTGCTGGCGAATGGACACAAGTCGCAAGTGTTCAAGAAAATCACAAAAGAAAAGTTATTCATTCCCTGGATGTCCCTGTGTCAGCTCAGGCTCTGAGAATCATAATTGATGCCACAAATGGCAGCAGATATGCCCAATTAATCGAGATTCGAGCTTACTAAAACAAAAAGGAGGATACAGGAAACTGTATCCCCTATCCTCCGTACAAGTCCGCCTGATTCTATTCGGCGGTTGGAGCCCGCAAGCCCTCAATCAGGATAAACAACGTAAGTGCTTGTCCATATCCCATCGGACTGATCGCTATATCTTTATAAAACTGAGCATCCTGCCCCACAGGTGTACCATAGGACACCTGCTGTACAACGCCGTTATCATCAATCTGTTTCAACACCGCTTCAAGCGCACTCAAGCCATTCTGGCGATAGGATTCATCCAGGTATCCATACCGAATTCCCTTAAGAATGCCGTATCCAATCGCTGCCGTTGCCGAGGTTTCTTTGTAAGAGGTTGGATCATCCAGCACAGTGTGCCACATGCCATCCTCACCTTGAAGCTTGCTCAGTGCTCTGACTTGAGTGGTTGCTGTATCCAACAGATAGGCCTTTAACCCGTCTTCGATCGGAATGATATTCAGGAAATCCATAACTCCCGCCGTATACCATGCATTGCCTCTTCCCCAATGAACAGCACCATAGTTATGATTTTCATTGAAATCCCAGCCATGATAGAACAATCCGGTTTTCTTGTTATATAGATATTTGATATGCACAAGGAACTGTCGTTTGGCTTCTTCCACCATGTCGGGTTTCTTGAAGTATACCCCTGCCTTGGCCAAAAATAGCACCGTCATAAACAGGGTATCAATCAGAATTTGACCATCATTGGCATCTCCCGTAATCATATGTTGAAACGCACCATCTCCGGTTCGCAACAGTCCATCCATGATCCAACTGCTCCACTCCTCACAGACCTGTTCGTACTCCCTGTTTTCGGTCAGCTCGCATAGTGAGATCAAAGTAAGGAGCGGAGCGCAGGTGTTCACATTTTTTTCCGGTAACCCTTCCATCAGCCTTGCATTGTACCATGATTCGAGAAATTCCAGCACTTTAGGATCTTTCGTTGCCTCATGGAGTTGAAGCAAGCCATACAGACCGACACCTTGCGGCCATTCCCATAGATGTATGTCGATTAGTCCGATGGGAAACTGTTCATTGATACTTGTGTTTTTCATAGACTCCATCGCTTGGGATACCTTGCTTATTCTCTCCTGCAGCACCATTTGATTCGGCATGTTGGTTATCACTCCCTTGGTTTCTTGCAAATGATTCAGCGCTACATGTCCAGTAACTTCAGTTGTCCCTTCACTCCATAACCTTCATGTATAATTTCCTCTTCTTTAATAAGAAAAGGCTTGTTCATTCCCCATTGAATTGGACCATATACCGGGTCTGTTAGAGTGAGAGTTAAAGCTTGATTATCGAATTGCGGGCTTGCAGAACGAACTTGGTTGATAAAAGCGTCAAATGACCCGAATTGCTGTTCGCTTCCTGCTCTTATAATCCAGGCGTTACGCAAGCCAGGTGAAATAAGCTCACGTTTTCTTGTCACCCCGCTGCTCTCCATACTCGTCCCGTTGGCCGCATATATAGCTGCATAACCCTTATCCAAACGGGCAAAGTGCCAGTTCTCATGCCTTACCCATTCCGTGAAGGAGTGAGTAGGAAAATAAGCATGTGTCCAGTCAGAGTTGTTATCCGCAGGAATATCAAACATCATCAAAGCGATCCCCTCATGCTGAACAACATCGGGCAATATCCCATTCCCAGCCCAGAAGCAAGGTCGACCATCCCCATGCTTGTATATTTCTGCCGGATGATTCACCCAGATCAGCGCCTCAGGTGACAGAGATAAATGCTGGACATGCTCCTGATAACCTGGCTTGCCTGGACGAAAGCGAATGATTGAGGATAAGGAGTATTCCCTGGTCCGACAATGATAGAGCTTGGCGTAACCTCCCTTGCCCTGCTGATTAGCGAACACCAACTGCTGATTGTCCCCAAGCAACAGATGCTCCTGATATGCTGCTGGAGGGCTGTAATCCGATAAACTCAAGGCAACATTGCTTATTGAATAATTGTTTACATTGCCAACGCCATAAGCGATCCAGCACATTGAAGTGGTTCCCGCTGCATAACCACCCAGCAGTTCCTTCTCATAGCTGCGCCCAAACGTTGTGGACAAGACTCCTTGATGCATCTGAACGGTAATATAATAGAATAATAGGTCCATTGCCTTTTTGGCTTGCTGTCTGAGCTGTTCATTATGGGCAAATTCATAGATATGCAACAACCCAACCGCATCAATCGGAATGTATGCACTCGAATTCCATTCTGCCAATCCTTCATCCAAAAAGCGCTCAAACCATAATGCAAGCCTCTGCTCTGCTTTTTGACGGTGTACTTCACCGGATTCACCACTGTTGCTGAACGTTTCATCTCCAAACAGCTGTCCGGCTAACAGTTCATTGGTATGGAACAACAAGGCATGGTTCTCACTGAAGAACCACATCACATCATCGCCAGGTTCATCAATCCAATACCGATAGCCCAGAATACTTGCTTTCACCCGATCCCAGAACGATTCACTAAACAGACCGCTATTTCGCTCATCTCTCCAAAGACGGAACAGTCCCACCAGATAGAAGTCACTGCAATCCTTCCGTTGCTCAATCCCTTCCACACCCTCAAGCAAAATGTTCTCCGCTTCTTGCAGATTACCTCCTGTTTTGAGCATGGCAATGGCCTTATGAATATTGGGACTGCCCTTCTCGGCAATACATCGCAGAGCCAAGGATTTGCGGGCTTCAATATCCGCAGCTTGCTGAGCTGCCTCATCATAGCTCGTATCATAGGATTGGCAGCCAAACTTCTTGGTTAGTACAACATTTGAAACTGAAATAGCCAGCGTGAAATATACGTAATGATGACCGAGTTGATTCGTATGTGCCAGGACCAAGTCCGTTTCCTTTTCGGCGATGTGTATCGTCTTGTTTTCGGTACCGTCAAAAAAATTGCCATACTGAATATCAACCTCTCTAACGATATCCGGCAAGGGAAGCGGCAGCTTGAGCTTAATCTGCTCACCTCTGAAGAGATCCGAAGGAAAATAAGCCTGTTCGAGGGCTTGCTCTGCGGATTTTACAGACTCAGCCAAATGAGGAGCAATAGGCAGGGAAATCACCAATTCCTCGTCTCCCAGATATTCCAACGCAAAGGCATACATGGTATCCCGCTCAGCCAGATCCTCCCAGCAGGCATAGATCTCATTAATTCCAGCTAAAAGTTCAGCTTTAATTACGATTTCCTGCTCCTTGTTACGCATGAGTGGCGCAAAATCCGTTACCATTTCCCCATTCACCCACAACGTCAGACTGCCATAGGTCTTAATCCGCAAAGAGGCGGTATGAGCAGTCGGAGAAATGAGTCTTGTCGCCGCGTAACTGCGCAGATGTGTCGGTACAAACCAAAATCCTGATTGCTCCACACGTGGATTATTCCAAGGAGAATACAGTGCCCAAGGCATTCCGTTCTCTTCTCCAACGAAGTCGTCTCCCGGGCTAGGAAACTCGCTCCATTGATCAAAAAATCGCTTCACAGGCTGCGTTCTCCTATGTTCTACAAATTCCTTTCTGCATGGATTCTCATGAATGGCAAAACCATCGATAAGCCAATCATTAATATCTCCCTCCATCGTTGTTGGAACAAAGGCAACAGGCTTTGTATATATGCCGCTGATCATCCAATGATTAATGACCTGATTGTGACCTAATTTCATAGGTTTATAATTCAAGGTATCCATCCCACTCCGGGTGGTATCTGACATTCAACTCATCCTTTCATTCCTGAAGTAATCATACCGCTGACAAAATACCGCTGGAAAACCATAAAAACAATCAGTACCGGAAGCATCGTGATGACGGACATCGCAAGCAAACTTCCCCAATCCACGTTGTATTCACCAATAAAATTAGAGAGCGCAAGCTGAATCGTATATTTCGATGGATCACTAATCGCAATTAATGGCCATACAAAATCATCCCATCTCCACATGAAGGAGAAGATTGCGAGCACCGCAAGAATCGGCTTCGCTATCGGAAGAATAATGCTCCAGTAAATTTTCCATTCGCCCGCTCCATCCATCCGGGCAGCTTCCAACAGCTCGTCCGGTACGGACAACAAATACTGCCGCATAAGGAACACACCTGTTGGGGTTGCTGCTGGCGGGATAATAATCGCGAGTAGGCTATTATACAACCCCAGTGCACTCAGCACTTTGAATATAGGGATCATAATTACCTCAATCGGAATCATGAGTGTTGAGACAAAAGCAATTAATATGATCGCGCTTCCGCGGAAGCGATATTTCGCCAATGCAAAACCTGCCATGGAGTTAATCAATAACAGTAGCAGCGTTGAGCTTACAGTTACGATCGTACTATTCATAAAATACAAGCCAAAATCGCCTTTACTGAATGCCTCCTTGAAATGCTCGAAGGTGATTGGCTGCGGCCATAACTTGGGAGGGAAGCTGTACAGATCGCTATTCGTTTTTAGAGAAGAAATCACGACCCACAGGACAGGCAGGAGCCACACCACTGCGGCAACACTTAACAGACTGTAGATGAAGATTTTGACCATAGGCTTCATTACCATTACGTAGCCCCTCCTTTCGATAGACGGAATTGCAGAGCCGAGAATCCACCAATAAGGATAAACAGTATCACCGACATGGCACTGGCCAGACCGAGTTCCTGTCTGTTAAAGCCAATCTCATAAATATATTGAACAATATAGGTGGTATCTTTGCCCGGCCCACCACCTGTAAGCGCAAACATAAGTGGGAATGCTTTGAACGCGTCAATCAGAGTCAGCATAACAACAAGCAAACTTGTGGGCTTCAACAACGGGAGCGTAATATATCGAAACACCTTTATTCCCGTTGCCCCGTCCAAGCGGGCAGCCTCATAATAATCCGTAGGTATAGCCTGCAAACCCGCGATAAAAATGACCATGAAAAAGCCTGCACGTGACCATACCGTCGCGATGATTACAGCCGTATTTGCCCAAAAGGAAGAAGTTAAAAAACCAACAGGTTCCACACCAACCACGGTTAACAAATGATTCAAGATGCCAAATGAATCTCCGAAAATCCACTTCCAGGTCAATCCTACAATAATGTAAGAAATCATGGTCGGCCAGTAAAATACGGCCCTGAAGAACCCGCGCATTCTAATCTCGCGCGCAAGCAACAAAGCAATGCCTAACGCTGCTGCATATATTAGCGGAACAACAATCGCTGCATAAATCCCCGTTCGTCCGATGGTCGACCAAAATTCCCGATCCCCTATAATTTTGATATAATTATCCAGCCCGTTAAACTTCATTGGGTTCAATCCATCATAGACATGGAAGGAATAATAGAGGCCCAATAAAGAAGGAAATACGATAAAAGTTCCAAAGATCAGGAGGTTGGGTAGTATAAACAGATAAGGAGCAATAACGAGCTTCCTGTTCTGTTTTGCCAGCGTATTTTTGTTTAATCGTTGTCCTTCACTCATCTGCTTGCCCCTTCCTTATGCGTTATTCGAAAGGGAGGCTTTACAGGAATCGCTAAGCCCCCGTATACGAATTAACCACATGGCTTTACGTTTATTGACTGCCAATAGCCTCGTTAATCAGCTTGGCTGTTCGATCCAATGCCTCCTGCGGAGTTGCCTTATCGGATAAAACCTCAACAATATTATTTTTCAGGTCCGTTGAAATTTTGGATATAATGGTCTGTCTGGACCAGTCATTAGCTGCAAGAGGCGAACTGTTCTTCAGTTCATCCGCGAAAATTTCAAACATTTCCTTGCCGAATTCATAATTCAATACAGAGCTGTCCTTCCGTGGACTCATAAACAATGATTCTTGGTTATATTTTGAATTTACTTCTTTGGACGTTAAGTATTCAATAAATTCTGCCGCCTCCTGCTCATATCCGCTGCCTTTGAAAGCCATCAGAAACTTCCCGCCTGGTACTGAAGAACGTTGTGTTCCTTTTGGCATATAGGTGACTCCCCATTCAAAATCGGTGATATCCTTGTAATTGCTGATCATCCAGTTGCCAGCCCAGTGGGTAGCCACCGTCCCGGAACGGAACAGGTTGTTCGGATTTTCCCCTCCGAGCCATACGGATTCGGGCATGATCCCTTCTTGATGAAGCTGCTTGAACTGCTCCATGCTACGGATTCCGGCTTCACTGTTAATCGCTGCTGCAGTGCCATCCTCTGTTAAGATGCTTCCGCCATTCTGATACAAAAGAGTGGACCATCTATGCGGTGTGACATCCCATACCATGCCATAACGTGCTCCGCCTTTGTCCATAACCTCTTTTAACGCAGCTGTGTATTCATCCCACGTCCATACCTGGTCAGGAGAGGTCGGTACTTTGACGCCCGCTTTATCAAATAAGGTTTTGTTATAAATAAGCCCATTCGCTGTAACATCCATAGGCGCCGCTACCAGCTTGTCATTAATAACATAATAAGGTTTAAGTGAGTCAATAAATTGATCCTCGAATTGGTCCGCATTGTCCACGTAAGGTGTCAGATCAACCGCCTGATTAGCAAATGATCCGGTATCCGTGACCCGGCTCAGGGCAGGTGGCTTTCCACCGGATAACATTGTTTTTAATTTGGTTTGGATATCCTTGAAGCCAACTTCAATCAGGTTGATTTTAACCTTGGTATTGGTCTGCTCATAATCTTTAATGATTTCCTTGATGACTTCTCCTTCTTTTCCGTCAGAGAACCACAGGAAATCCAGGGTTGTTTGTTTTGAATTAGCATTGGTACCTGAATTTCCGCAAGCAGTCAATACGATGAGTAACATGACCAATACCATGCTAGTGATGAGCTTAAACGTTGTTCTTCTTGTCATATCAACATCTCCTTGGAAGGTTCTAATGAATTTTGGCTTCGTTGAGCAATTCACTTTTACGGAATAACTGTGGTGATACACCCACATATTGTTTAAAGGCCCTGCTAAAATATACAGGTGTGTTAAAACCTAGCGTCTCAGATATGGACAAAATCGGTGCATCCGTAGACAGCAACAATTTTTTGGCCTCTGCAACTCTTTTCCGTATAACATAGTTGCTTATGGTATATCCCGTCGTCTCTTTGAAAGAATGACAAATGTAGTATTTATTCAAATGGAGTGTTTTGGACAGTTCATCCAATGAAACATTCTCCGTGTAGTTCTGGTTTAAATAATGAAGAACCCGGCTTACGCTTGTTTGCTTCTGGGAAGAACATAAGATAGGATTGGCGGATTGCTCACTGGTTGTTTTCCGGTAAATCCGCAGTAGCAATTGGGTAAGACTTAATTTGACCATTGTTTTGTACCCTGTATTTCCTGCCCCCATCTCCTCCTTGATTCCCTTAAATATAGCTGTGATATACTCACGCTCCTCCGGAGGCCAATGCACCAATAACCCATTGGGATGACGGAATATGGACATCAGATTCTCCAACTGACTGACAGCAAGCATGTCCAAAAGCAATAATTCCGTGAAATTGACAAAACTTCGCTTGTACACCATTTCTCTTGAAGGATTGATTCGGTGGGGCACACCGCCTCTGAATATAAACATATCTCCAGGCAGCGGCTTATATATTCGGTCACCGATTAAAAAGGTTGCATCTCCTTGAATAAAATAATGTATCTCATACCCATTATGCGTATGAACAGGCCATTCATCCTGAAAATTATCTGCTTCTGATCGCACATAAACTTCATTTTCCTGCAAAGCAATATTCGTCGGGGTGTGTATGGTTAGCATCAGTAAGATCTCCCTTCCCAGAATATAAAAAGCAATATAGTTTAATAATTTACAATGATAGCGCTTTACAATGAATTGTATCACAGTTATTTCGATCTAATCTGAACTATATTGCTGTATTGTTGATCACAATTGTTGAAAATGATTAGAAAGGAATTTATAGGGATTTGAAAGATGAAAACAAAAAAAACCGCGGTCCAGCCCGTAGGCTATCACGCGGTCCATTAGCATTACCTTTCAAACCCATTCATCCCAATGGTTTTCAAGAAAAATGACTTCTTTCTCATAGTGGGCCAGATGCCCCTCTTCGACCATCTTCATAAAAGCGACATCTCCATCAGCCGCACGATCAGTCAGTGTTTTACACATGAAACGGATACGTGATATGACCCAATCCTTCAAATCTGCTGGAACACTCAGCCCGTACGTAGCCATGAATAAGGCAATCCGTTCTTTTCGAACAGTTCCGTGTGCCTGGCTGACGTATGGCATTACACCCTTTCCGTCCATCTCTGGTGAGAAATTTGCGAGTGGAACGGACGTATACAAGACATAGGCGATATCCCACATTCGCGGACCCGGACCCGCCATATCAAAATCAATAATGCCTTGAGGACGGCCATCCTTGTACACCACATTATACGGCGCAAAATCGTTATGACATACAACTTCATCTTCTGTTATGCCTGGATATCTGTTCGTTGATACTGATGTTGTTGTAAATCCAATGGTCGCATCATGGTAACTTCTCAACAGTTTTGCTACTTCAATCAAAGATTCGTCTGACCACATATACTCTTCTAGATCAGGGTAGTCATTGCCTGGAACGATGCCTTCGAGGTAAGAGAGCGTTTCTCTCCCCTGTTCATCTATTCCCAGAAATCGAGGGGCATGATCATAACCAACTTTTTCGAGATGTAAAAGCAGTTCAACCACATATGGATTTGGCTTCACATGCCGGCGAACCGTCTCACCTATTCTGACGACCTGATTCACATTACCTCCTGATAACACTTCCTCCTGTTGGGCCACTTTCATCCCTCCTCAAGCTAAACTTCCTTGTTATACCCATGATTACGATTTTTCTTATAACTCCCCGGGAATCCCGCCACCAATAGTATGAATCCAACAAAAAACATGAAGTATACGAGTAAACCTGTTGGATGCTCGTTCATCTGAGCAAACTGGGGTACGTTCGTCCCTCCTGACGCATATCCTGCTTCTACTATAGCGACAGAGACTCGTATTGAAATTCTGTCCATCGTTGAAATAAACACACTGCCAAGCATGAGGACTACACCCAAAATCTTGTTAATATTATTCATTTCATGCCTCCTTGATTAACCGTCCACTTTTTATGAGGTTATCTACTTAATGTCTTTCGATTCTCTAGTCCATATTCCTGCATGTTATATTAACGGTCCGTTCCTATATCATCATATCAAATAGCGGCGTCATCACTGACGCCGCTGTTGACGCTCTCTGAATAAGTTACGTAGCTACCACTTGGTGCAGATCCATACTATTTTCGAAAAAGGCTGACCGTTCAACATAATACAGATCATACATCTGTTCATTCAAATTAATCCGTTGATATACATCTGGATACACATCATTGGCTAACTTCACATAAGGCAGTTTTTGTACCGCTTTTCTGGATCTTATATTCTGCTTGCGTATCTTCATAAATACCGTTTCAATCCCATGTTCCAGAAACAATTCAACAAAAAAGGCTGATTTGGCTCTTTGGCTATACCCGTTTCCAAAAAACGGTGAACCAATCCAAGTGGCTAAAAAACCGCTTTGATGCTCAATATGATATAGATCAATGGTTCCAATAGGCTGCCCTGTTTCATTCAAAATCGTTCGGGAAATCACTGTCTTTTGCTCTTCTTCGACCATCAATTGTTTGGTCAGGAATAGATATTCTTCATACGATTGGCATTGATAACGAACGTAAGGAGAGACTGCGGGGTCCATCATTAAGCTGTACAGTGAAAGGCATTCCTGCAAATCACGTTTTTTTAACATTCTGTCTACCACCTAGTCCTTTTAGTTCGCTATATCAAGCAAATTAAGTATATAAAAGCTAGTGTGGGATTTAATGAATTCTGTATGTGGCTTATGTAAAATGCATTGGTAAATGTTGTTCATCTTCATCTCCAGTAGCACAAAAAAACGGCATGTCCCTTTTACAGGAACACGCCGTTTACACGGATACAGCCAGACAGTAATTTATTGCATACCTTGCATGATGGCATTAATGATATTTTGCTGCGTCACGGTTTTGTTTGAACGGTTAAACAAGGCGAATCCATGTTGACCGTTATGCCCGTTATCCCAATAAACAGGAACCATTTTGTATTTCTTGGCTTTTGCTGTAACTGCTTTGGCGTAAGCAGCACGATAGACATTGTTGCTGGAATCATAGGACGTTTTATCAATGGAACCGAACTCACCAATCACTACGGGATAGCCCTGAGTCACAAATTTGTCGTACATGGACTTAAACTGCGATTCAAGATAATCCTCTTGGCCCCAAGTAGACTTTTTGGCAGGGTTCGTAGAAGTTGCACCCCACTGTGTGATATTGCCGTTTTCCTCACCTGCAAAATCCCACGGAGAGTAATAGTGTGCTGAGATCATGATTCTCTTCTGCGAACTAGGAATAGCTGAGGATCTGTAATTATCTGTTGGAAGAGCAAAGCCATAATTACCAACAGTGTAGTCAATATTGGTATTCCAGCCTGGAATCAGCAACCATCTGGCATTGTTGTTACCTCCAGTCTGACGAACCGTATCCACGAAGATTTGATTGTATGCGTTCAGATTGGCGTAATAGGCCGAGTTTGGATTGCCATAGTTACCATCGAATACTTCGTTCATGGATTCAAAAATAAGACGATCATTGTAGTTGCTAAACTTGGTGGCAACCTGCTGCCACACCTTCTTATATTTTTCCTTAATGGCAGTCTGATTGCCACCATTCACGAGTAGCCATCCACCCTGTACGGAATTAAACCCATCACCATGAATATTGATGATCACATACAGACCTTCATTGTACGCATAATCCACGACTTGCTGAATTCGATTCAGCCATGCCGCATTGATTGTATAATTGGGAGCGCTTCCAATGTTACTCAAATAGGAAACGGGAATACGAATGGATTTGAAGCCTGCCGCTTTTACCTTTTTGATTAACTCGGGAGTTACCGTAGGATTGCCCCAAGCTGTCTCATTCGGTGTACCGTTCACCGCTGCTTCCAGCTGATTGCCAAGATTCCATCCTGCACCCATCTCAGACACTATTTGCGAAGCGTCCGCTGCTGATGCTTTAGCGCTCCATCCCGTAAAGGCTACCGCAACCACTAATACCAGTGCCAAGCTGCTGATGCCAAATTTCTTCCATTTTTTGAACATAACCATACCTCCGCTTATTCTATTATTTTTAACAAGCAGTGCAGTTAATCTATGCATACAGATTGAATGATTCGAGAATACGTGCCTCCTCTCTCTAATCGATCAAACAAATGAATTCTTCGTCCAACAACAACATAATAACACATTTATGGAAAATAAAGCGATATCTTTATTGTTTTTTGTGACTATTTACTACAAAATAATCCATCTATCCGTTTAAGTGGATTGCTTGGATTTGTTCTCTATCAAAATCAATAATCATAATGTGATCGCGCAAAATATGATCTCCGCAAGATATTGTTGCGCCGTAGTCGGTTACACTGTTAAATGTGATATCCACACGATAGACTTCAATCTCATTAAACCAATTCTGATGTACCTTTTCATGAAGTTCATTCTCATAATAATCTCGAAAGACAGTCTCACAAGTTGAAAACCACTTAATGTAATCTTCTATTTTATGAACAATTGAATCTAACGGTGTATTAGTGGACACATATATTCGAACGTCATTTAAATCCTCATCCTGTATGCAATGTTTAAATATTTGCACAGTATTTTGCAGAGTGTAACACCGGTAACTCTCATCACTCTCTTCTTCAAGCTCAATGAATTCATTTAACAATATGATCTTGCTCCTCTCCATGCATATTAAAATAGCTCATTTAACCACTTTACGAATTTTTCTTTCTCTTCAAACTGTGGGTAATGCGCCGACTCGTTGAGTACAATGAAGTCTTTGATCGGTGCATCCAATACGTCAAAATAATCACGTGCTGCATTCGCAGTGGTCATATAATCATATTTACCCGTTACAAAATAGGTGGGAATCTCCAGATGATCAACAATTTCGGGTAAATTTTGATCAAATGCTTCCTTCAGTAAGATGTCTTGTGAACTGAACATCCCTGTATAAAAGCGAATCATATCCAGCCCATTATATTCGGGATTTAAAAGGAATCCTGAAATATAATCTCTATTCTCGTTGATGAGTCTGGCTGCACCACCGTACTTTTGCAACAAAATTCTAGGCGTAAGTTCCTTTCCTTGCTCGATCGAGCTGCGGATTAGCTCCAGTTTTTTAACATCATCTTCATTACCGGCTTGTTTCGCTTGCTCGTACGTGTACTCCAAACTTTCCAGTTCGCTCTGAAGTGTATTAGCCATCTGTCCAATGCCTATATAAGCGTGAAACTGAGTAGGTGCTTTAGCCGCAGCTTTCATCCCGATGTATGTACCAAATGAATGACCGATTAATATAACCTTCTCTTGACCTAACTCCTTAGATACATAATCCCTTAACGCTAACAAATCATCTACTAATACATCTGTTGTGAGATTCGAGTAATCTTCAAAAAAGTGATAGGACTTCCCACTCCCACGTTGATCGTAATGCACCACCGTGAAGTGTTGCTCAAGCTCTTTCTGATACTTCCTTACGTATGGAATCTCCGAGCATCCTGGCCCACCATGCACAAAAATCAGGATAGGGTTAGTCCGATCAACACCCCTGATCATGACTTCATGTCCTGTACCGTTAATTTCGACCTGTTCTAACATGCTGATGCTGTTTTCACCTTTAATTTTGGGTGTCCATGTGGGAAATATCAGAGCTACTATAACCATTAAAATAATACTGAATATGCTGTACTTGAGTGTTTTACGTATTTTTTTGCGCATGTAATGCTCCTTAAATAATAAGTTTCATTTGTAATTCTACCAACGGTTCCTTTATCGTAACGGATACAACAATTCAACGGGTTCTATCATCAGCTCTTCTTGGAAGATGTAATTGTGATCGGCTCCAACGATACAGAGGATTCGTTTTCCTGGATGAGCTTCAATTGTATTTTTGACTCTTTGAATCATAATCTGATTACGGACCACCCAGCGAAAGTTCTGTGCCTTCGCGTTTACCTGATGCAACCATTCATATTTTTGTCTGGTTACACGATCGAACTCCTTTGAATTAAAAGGAATCTCGCCAAACTGATACGTCTCCATTTGCTCTGCAAACCAATGATCATCCCGTTGTTCAAGTTCTTTGCGTTCCACGTCCGAATAACCGTTGAATGGATCAAAAGCATTCCACACATCCAATTCAAACCAGTCAATAGGGACAAATGGGATGTTATGCTCCTCGCATAAAGGGAAGACCAATTCCCAATACTCACTGGCTGGTTCTCCCCAGTATCCTCTATCATGTTTGCCCTTTAGATACCTCAACCAACTCTGCGGATGAACTTCACCACAAATGAGATCTGGTTTAAACTCAGTAATCACATTCTTGTAAAGGGAAAGAGAACAATGATATCGCTCTCTGAGTTCTGGATTATGAATGGTTCCGAGTATCCCAACCGTTGTCATGTGCCCAGCTCCTTTATCATGTGTATATCTTTCGGCTCTTTGTCATAGAGTTCTTGATCAATCTCACTTGCAATCTGACTGCCCTGACTTCTATAAAAGGATACCGCTGATTTCGTCTCTGTGGAGGAGATATACAGATACTGTGCACCACGTTTCTTAGCCTCTTCACCTAACTCGTTTAGAATACGTTTTCCAACGCCTTGTCTTCTGTACCCGCGTGAGACATACATCAAGTCAACTTGTAATTGATTTCGTTCTTTTCCTCTATATTGATGTGCCAGTACTCCAAATCCGATTAATTGATCGCCAGCAAACGCGCCATATGCCATGCCACCTTGTTCTAATTCGTACACATATCGATTTTGAATCTCTTTCAAAAGCATCTCATCCCAGTTTGAGCATTCATGATTTTGTTCAAGTTCAACCAATCGGTTCTCTCTCATTTCATAAATGAGATCAATATGTTCCGAGCGATCTATTTCCTGCAGCTGATTCACATCATCAAGGGTCAACGTTCTATACGTTATCATGATTGTTGCATCTCTCCTTCCCCATGTTATTTCTAAGATCCTATGGCTTTATTGATCGAAGTCTGTATTTATCAAAGACCCTTTTATCGTACAAAATAGTGTATTCCTTGTTCTCTTCAATTAGTTTTGACATATCCATTGGAACGGCTATTGTTCTTTCAAGATTATTAAAATTAATTACAGTCATTTCATTTTCATTAATCTTTTGAACAGTAACTGCTTCAAAAATTGAAGTTCGAAAGGAATCCCATAACAAAATTAAAAGCAATAAAAGTAATAGTGACATGATGAGTCCCTTATTCTTATTCACTAGTTCTTTTCATCTCCTTTAGTTTCAAAACAGAGTTCCTCCAACTAAAACTAGCTTATTTTAATTTCAGGTAACTCATTCAAATGATTTATTTCGATAGTGTATTTCTTAAGCTTATGGTTCTCAAGTCCATCCCATCTGTCTGAGAAACGATAAAACATATCTCCGAAGTTCATCCCTTCAGGTAATACATCCACAAGCTTTATTTCATCGATTTCAGACTCCGGTAAGCTCTCCAGCAATTTAACCTCAGCATAAGAAACCATACCAAAGCTCCCATTCCATTCATATACACCATAAGGTATTAATTCGAAGTGTACTGCCCCTGTCTCTTCATAGAGTTCTCGACTTGCCGTGTGTAAAAGTGTTTCCCCTATTTCTTTGTTGCCTCCTGGGATCTCCCAACCTCCTCTTTTCCTATTTTTTATAATGATGAATTTATTTTTGTATTTAGCGATCATAACTGCAAATTTGATTAACTCTGGATCAAGTTCATCTAGATCAAACCAGTGGCTCATGTTATCTCTCCCATAAACAACTATTCTTTCAATATATAATTGTTAAACCATTGAAGTGGTAACAAGCTATCATCGGGTATAATCGTTGTGAATGCCGCAACCAATCCTCGCTTTTGGTTAACAAAGATATATTGCCCTCTTAAATATTGAGTCTATCATTTTATTGCCAACCTGTAGATCACTTCATCATCTGAATTGGTTCTGTTCTCACTAATGAAGGACATGCTCTTATACAAATTCTGTGCTATTTCGTTATCCCGTTCAACCGTTAATGAAATAACCTTGCATTCCGGATGCTGTTTTGTAATGTAATCTAGAATGGCTCTTATAGCGCGCTTTCCCATTCCTTTGCCTTGATAGGATTGATCGATTTGAAAACCACCAATCCAGTAATTATCTGTACTATCTGGCGTATAACTTAGATAAAAGAAACCAAATACCTTCCCATCAATCTCAAGTACGTAAGGATCAAATGCTTCATCCCACGGTTTTATATAGGCGTAAGCGATCCCCTCAATAACAGATGGAACTAATGAGACTTGGTGTTCATACAAAGAGATCTTCAGCGCCTCTTCCCAATTCTCCCGTGTGACTGGTTGTATCTTTATATTCACCACTGTATCTCCTCTTTCGATAATCTTTGATTACCTCTAAGGTTCTTTTCACTCTCACTTACAACCACTTCCAAATGATGTTCAATCAACTGTATCACTTGTTTTTTATTCTTCGTGATTGTTGCAGTCTTATGGTTTTTGTTAATTGTACATATAACTTCTTCTATATTATATTGATGGTTCCATTTCACAATCATCTTGCATAAGTTCTTAAATGACTGCTTGTAATTCCACGGTTGCAAGCCCATTCTGGACAATACAAACCTCTTTATAATTCGATAATCTCTAATGAGAACATTTGGAGCTAATACAAAAATCAAATCCGCTTCCTGGATGGACGCTATTGTCCAATCTTTGCAATGTACTCCTTCTATGATCCAAGCTTCTGAACTGACAATAGACTGGACTGATTCATCCCTAACATGTTCAGGATATCTCAGATTTTCGGCACTTCTGTCCCAGATGAGATTGTCTAATTCATAGCAAGGAATACCGTATTTATCCGACAATTCTTTGGCTAATGTTGATTTCCCACTACCGCAAGATCCAATAATTCGTATTCTCATACATATTCTTTCTTCAAAAATGCATAGATGACATTATCAACAAATCGATTTTTCCAATAATAATGTTCTTTCAATATGCCTTCTTCACTGAACCCAATTTTCTCAAGTAACTTCCTTGATCCCGCGTTCTCTGGCTCGACAAATGCTTCAATTCTGTTTAATTCAAGATTCTTGAATCCATATTCAACGATTTTCTGAGTTACCTCGGTCATGTAACCCTGCCGCCAGAACTCTGGTGCTAACTCATATCCCAACACAGCTTTATGATGTTGTTTCATCCAACCATGAAATCCGCATGTTCCAATAATTCTGTTGTCCGATTTCAAAGCAATTCCCCAGCGGATCACCTGACCATTTTCGAATCGTTCTTTCCACCTTTGTATAAGTACTTCTGCTTGTTTTATAGTTGTGAAACTTTCTACATCGTAGAATCTTGTAACTTCATCTGAAGAAAAAATATGAAATATGTCTTGGGAATCACTCTGTTTAATCTCTCTTAACAGCAATCTTTTGGTTTCTAGTTCAGGAAATGGAGTCATATTCACTTCACCTCAATCGAGTATACTGCTACATTTTTCCCAATTATATCTACGTCCTTCTCGTGTTTCATACCATTCTTTTGCGCGACTTTCATAGAACCCACATTGCCATGTTGAATTAACGATATTAATCTTTTCTGCTTCAAGTGATCCATGCCATATTCTTTCCACGCTTTTGCTTGTTCATAACCATAACCCATTCCCCAGTATTGCTCTACAACCCAGTAACCAACTTCAAGCTCATCATTGCCTTCAATGATTTGAGGAATCAGTCCAGAGGTTCCAATTAACTTGTTATCCTCTTTATTAAATGCGAGGAACAGCCCTTTATCGTCTTTATTCCAGTTGATGAACTTTTCCAGGCTTTGCATGGTTTCTTCCTTCGTCCAGGGTCCTCCATGTCTTATAAATTTCATCATATTTGGCTCACGTGTCATCTCAAAAAGTAAATCGAAATCATATTTGGTGTATTTCCGAAATATAAGTCGTTCTGTCTCCATCTTTCTCTCAACTCCTTTTTCATTCATAAGATGTAATCGTATTCATAAACATTCAAATATCATGGGGAAACGGACTAGAGTCTGTTTTCATACTCAGGCAAGTTAAACGATGATGGGTGCCAGCTTACCGTCCGAAAATCCCTAAAATTCAGGGTGGCTGATGCTGGCGAATCGCCAGGCGATTTTCTAAGGAACACAGGACATCTTATTTCTCAAAATCATCTTACAAAAACGCTACAAAAGGCTATTTTTTCTGGTATAGCGTGTCTCAGATTTCTTAGATTTCGGAGGGCGTTTCAAATTCCCGAATAAGACGTGTCAGGTTCGTTAGCATTTAACCCCTAACACTAAACTCAACGCTATGCTAATGCATAACAACGAAAGCATGGGAAGTTCTATCAAACCTTAGCAGTTAATCCCATGCTCCTTTATCACCAGACCGATAGTTTTGTCCTAGCATCATTCTCATCTGTTAAATATGCGAGAGATTCAAATCCCTGTCTATTTATATGATTATATAATTCCTCGACTTTCTCTAGATCTTTACAATAAACCGTGACGTAGATACTATCGATCACAAGAAGAACCATCTGACACTCACTCTCCACATAATCTTCATAGGTGATTACATCTGTTATTTGTGAGCCTTTTGGAAATGCTTTTAAATTCGCAAATATTAAATAATACTCGTTGTCATCAATAATCTTCTGTAATTCTTCTCCATTCATACCCATAATCACATCCGGAAAAAGATCATCCCCTAACGTATCATCAACAACGAAATAGGACTCCTCCTCACCAATAAACCAATCGAAATTAGATACTTCCATTGGTTTTAAAATCTCCCCAAGAAAGCGACCATAGGCATTTGGTATTTCAAAACGTATTCCTCTGTTCATCTACTCACCCTCTTTACGCATATATATTAGTACATTAATCTTTTGATTTTTGGATCACAAACGTAATCGAAATTAATAAAGAATACAACTGCACAAAACTATTGGGATTGACTTTCCTATTTATTCCTCTTGAGACTATGACTGCTCATATTCAGTTTTCAAGATACTCATGCAAACACTATCCCAGTATTTCCCCTTTTTATATATCTTCTTTCTGTATCTTCCTTCTTCTTTGAAGCCACATTTTAAATAACATTTGTAAGCAATCTCATTATGCTCGTACACTTCAAGTTCTAATCTGTTTAAATTCAGCTCTTCGAAGACAAACTTCTGTAGTAAACGGATTGCTTCACTCCCATAACCTTTACCTAGAAATTCTTTTCTCCCTATTACAATTGCTAAACATGCAAAACGGTTTTTATAATCAATTTTGTACAGATCGATCTGACCTATATAATCTAGCGAATCCTTTAACCCGATAATGAAACTTTTATTTGAAGACTTGCCTTCAACCATTGTCCTAAAAAAGACTTCTGTCTCATAACTCGAATGAGGATACAGAAAATTATCTGATAATGTCCCTGTGATTTCCGGGTCGTTCACCCATTGTTTGATGTAATCCAAATCAGAATCCTGGTATTCTCTTAACACAATTCGCTCTCCATATATACGAGACATCGATAATCCCCCCAGCGAATCTTTTTTCTTTTGCACCATTCTTAATAAAATCTAATGATTTTTTCTACCTCTTATTGGTTATTCAACGTTCGTGCATTTTTACAATTCGAAGCATAATAACAGTACAGTTATTTCAATCGATACTTCTCATTATTTATAATTCCACTTACTATTTCAGGTAATTGTTCTTCTGTAAAATGATTAGTATACAGCTTGTTATCTACTCTCAGATCCGGATGATTTTCAAACTCATCCAGCAGAATTATACTTCTTTCTTTCATTTGATATTCTTCTGCTCTTAGACGGTCTCTACGAATAATGGTTTGACGATCAACCATGAGTACAACATAGATTATGCGAACATGATAGTCTGCTAATTCTGCCAATAATCCATCAATGTCTTCCGGAAGGGCCACATAGTCCAGAACAACATCGTATTTATAATCCAATAAGTTTTTCACTAGACTAGATATATTTTTCCAAGTTAAGTCGTTTGTATCCTTATCAAGCCAGGGTTTACCTCGCCCTTTGACCGGAAAGTGACTAACCGCATCTCCAGAAATGTAGGCACTTTTATCTAAAGTCTGAACCAGCAGCTTGGAAGTTGTAGATTTCCCTACTCCAGGGGGGCCAGATATAATATATAGGTTTCTACTCATTCTCTATTCTCCTTACAATATCTTTTGGAAACTTCCGATATCCAGCTTTCTATCGAATTTATATCCAATCTCTTTAAACAGAGCACATTGTTCATAACCATTTCTCTCAAATAATGATTTACTTCTTGTATTCTCCATGCAAATCGTCGCAATTAAGGTATGGAACCCTTGTTCTTTTGCAATCTTCTCAATAAAACGTAGTGCTTGTTTCCCCAAGCCTTTTCCCAAAATGTCGGGCTTTAGATATATGGTGACTTCACCACAAATGTCATATGCCTGTTTACTCTTATATTGAGTGATCAGAACATAACCCATCATTTGATTGTTTTCAAGAATTACATAAGTTTTATACCGCGTATCCTTGTTCATCACAGAGGATTTAATCTGATCAAGATCTAATTCCTCCGTATGAAATGAAATCGTTGTATTCATTACATAATAGTTATAAATCTCTCTAATTTCAGGGAGGTGTTGTTCGGTTACCTCTTCAAAAGTCACAGTCGTCAATTAGGTTCCATCCTCTTCAGTTCATTTCTTCATCGTATGTATGAAATACCGCGTCTAGATTTAACTCACCGTAAATATGAGGATATTCCCTGCCTTCATTATACAGATCTTCCCATATAACTTTGGATTTTATTTTAAAATCCCATTGATCAACGCGGCTTCCCACTCTTTTCTTGAGAGTACATTTACAATCATCATCCTAAAATCCTCCTTAATAAAAAATGATAATTATTTGGATAGGACCTTCCTCAATATGAGTTCTATGATTTCACTAGTCTCCAGATGATCGGTAATAATGCGAGTTTGAAATTTTTCATCTTTGAAAGCTTCAACACACTTTGGTGCTTGTTGATACTGCCAGCCTCCATACTCATCTCCACGTTTAGCCAAACGATGATAAATCGTCTCTTCTGTAGCCGTAAGGCAAAAATGATGAATGTCCTGATCGATCTCTTTCAACCCGTTATAGATGTAATTAAAGTTTTCCTCTTTATAGATGGTCATGGGGATAATTAAGTGTCTGTTGTATTTCTGCTTTACTTCTTTTGCCGTCTTTACGGTTAGAATTTTCCATAGATCGATATCTTGAAAATCATCCGTACGTTCCCTTTCCTCTCTACAATTCTCAGGGAGAAGTTTTCTGAGCATATAACCTATTTCTTCAGGATCGTAGATCATACTGTTGGCAATCAAAGGTTGAAGTGCTTCTGCTGCAGAAGTTTTTCCCGAACCAAACGCTCCATTAATCATGATGATCATTTGATGATTTCACTCCCATTCAATGAAATTTTTCAATAGAAACCAGATTCTTCACATACAATTTCATCCATTATAAATGTTTTCCTTCCACTTTTGTGTTACAAAATGGCAAAAAACATAATGAAATCCCATTGGGTCAACCCAACGGGATTTCATTATAGTGCATTATTTTTCAATCAACCTTAGCTTGTTAATGTATTTCCAAGTAATCGATATAAATATCCCATGTCCCATCATCGGCTGTTACAACCAACTCAATGACCTGATTTCCCGTCCCATGGCTGATATTATTCAGGGTATAAACCGCTGGAGCGCTTCCGCCAAAGTAAAAGGTTCCCTTCGTCTGTCCGCCAATCTTCAAATCAACTCTAGCCATGTTGGCATTGTTTGAAGCTCCACGAAGCGAGAAATTATGAGTGCTCGTTGCAAAATTCTGAGTGTATTTAACCAAATCATTGTTGGCATAAAGGACCACACCATTGAAAGGAGAACTGATATTGCCGGTGTATTGTCCACCTTTGGTCATGTTCTCAGCTTCCACTTTTGTTCCGTTATTCGGGGGATTGGTAGTGCTATTATCTGGTGCGACTGCCCGACCGGTAGTTGATGAGATCATACCTGAGCAAAGGCCACGATTCTTCAGATTTTGTGCAATCTGCGGAATGGCCTGAAGTGTCGTCTGGTACTGATCATGCATTAGTATGACGTCACCACTTTTCATCGTATTCACAGCTGCTACGATCTGGGCTGCGCTGGCGCCATTCCAGTCTTGGGAATCTACGTTCCACAGTACTTCCTTCAGGCCGTTTTGGCTCACAACGGATTTCAAGGTCGCATTTGTCGCACCGTAAGGAGGTCTGAACAGTTTAGGTGAACTTCCGGTAATAGACTGGATCGTCTGCTGTGTCCGAGTAATCTCTGACGACATCTGAGAACTGTTTAATGTAGTCATGTTTGGATGTGTGTAGGAATGATTGCCAATCCACATACCAGCTGCTACTTGTGCAGAAACCAGAGATTTATTATTTTGTGCATTTTGTCCAACATTGAACATCGTTGCCCGTAAGCCAGCCTGCTTCAGTGCGTTAAGCATGTTTGTTGTATTTCCAGATGGGCCATCATCAAAGGTCAGACCTACATAACCATTCGGACAACTTGCATCTGCAGCACGAGCATCAGGCACCCCCTGAATAGAAAACAAGGTACCGAAAAGTGCGAGAGATATTACCGCCTTTGCCAGCTTAACTTTGAACATAAAATTACCTCCTCATAATATATTCACAGCATACTACCTTCTACACTCCCTCTCTTTATCGAACTCTCACCCCTCGAAAAAAAGCGCTTTCAAAAGTATGTAATCCGCTACGTCCTTTCTCATAGAGAAGAGCTTTTAGTTCAAGGTGAGTTCAGTATAAACGATACCTCTATTTAAAGTAAATTGAATTTTATCCAAAATGTTCTAATTTTTCACGAATTCTAGAATCGCCTGTTGTACATCTCCCGTCCAGCACTCTCCTTTGTAAAAATATCCTCCGGGGGCACCATGCGCTTCGGGAGTGTACGCCCTGCAATAATTTCTTTTGTAGCCTGCATAAGCTGAGGACCAAGCAGCGGGTTACATTCCACCACAGCGTTGATTTTCCCACTCGCCAAAATTTCAAGTGCTTTGCGGGAGCCGTCCACCGAGACAATGATAATGTCCTCTCCCGGCTTCAGCCCAACTTCTTCTATCGCTTGTATGGCGCCAAAAGCCATTTCATCATTATGGGCAAAAAGAACCTGCGGCCGTTCGTCTTCCGGGACCTGAAGGAATTCTTTCATCACTTGTTTGCCATTGTCCTCCGTAAAATCGGCAGGAGCACTTTGTGAGAAAATGATATCTGCTCTGGTTTCGAAAATGCTTCTAAAGCCCTCGCCACGCTGGATAGAGGGTGTAGAACCACTCGTGCCTTGCAGTTCGGCAATCCGTATCAAACCCGGATGATTTCGCATCCGATCCTGAATGTACTTCCCAGCCTTCACACCTTCCTCATAAAAGTCCGATCCAATCGTTGTCACAAAAAGTGAAGTGTCTTTGACATCAACTGACCGGTCTACGATAATTACGGGTATACCTGCATCCCTGGCCTCCTGAAGAATACCATCCCAGCCCGATTCCACGACAGGTGCAATGGCAATGACATCCACCTTTTGCCTGATGAACGACCGAACAGCCTCGAACTGTTTCGTCTGAGACTGTTCTGCATTTTTTATGACAAGGGAGATTCCCGATTCAGCCGCAGCATTCCGAATAGACGTGGAGTTTGCCAGACGCCAGGCACTCTCTCTGCCCAGTTGTGAAAAACCCAAGACAATCGGTTTCGTAGAGGTATCCCTTGCTACCGCTGATTCCATCCATTCCTCAACGGAGGGAAGAGTTTCTAAGTTGTTAGACGAGATGGGAGGAGGAACAGATTCAGACTCAGGGGTTGTGCAGCCGACAAGCAGCAGTAGAATGAACAAACACAACCAGTTCACATGTCTTCTCACTCACGTATCCCCCATCTCATTGTCATATCATTTAATTCGATCAACTTAATGCAGTGATTTCGAGGATACTCGCCGCCCGCTAAGAAGTCGCTGGAACAAAATAAAAACAAACAGCATCAGGCCAATCACAATCTTGGTCCACCATGAGCTGAGCGTACCTTCGAAGCTAATTATAGTTTGGATAGCCCCCTGGATCAATACACCAATAAAGGTTCCCGCCACATACCCTACACCACCTGTTAACAAGGTGCCTCCTATTACAACAGCGGCAATGGTATCGAGTTCAAGACCCATGGCGTGTAATCCATAACCGGATAACATATAGAAGGTAAAGACAACACCGGCAAGCGCGGAGCACAAACCGCTGAACGTGTATACCAGGATTTTGGTACGTGCAACCGGCAGCCCCATGAGCAACGCGGATTGCTCGCTTCCGCCGATGGCGTAAACGTTGCGTCCAAACCGGGTGTAATGTGCCAGGAAGATCGCGAGCAGTACAATAACCAGTGCAATAATCACATTAATGGAGACAAAGCTGCCCCCTGGCAGAGAAATTTTCGCCTGCGCAACCTGTGTGTAAAATGGATTCGTAATGGTAATGGTGTCGAGACTGATGACATAACACAGCCCCCGCGCCAAAAACATGCCTGCCAGTGTCACGATGAAGGGCTGAATTTTAAAATAGTGGATGATAGCCCCCATGACTGTGCCAAACAACGCACCCATGACAAGCACCATAGGTATAACGATCGCAGGCGACCATCCTTGCTTCTCGACCAGACTTGCGCTAATGATGGTCGTCAGCGCAATGACAGATCCTACCGACAGGTCGATTCCTCCCGATACAATCACAAAAGTCATGCCAATTGCCGTGATAATCAGAAATGCGTTATCAATGAGAAGATTAAGCAGTACCTGTGTGGAAAAGAACCCCGTATACCGGAAAGAGCCTATGGCAAACATCACGGCCAGCAAACCGAAGGTGACAAAGACCGGGAGATACTTACGATTAAGAAACATGGCGGTTAACCCCCTGTTCGGCTGGAAACTTCCGTTTTTTCCAACGGATCACCATGGAATTGCGGAATGAATCGGATTGAATCAAACAAACGGCCAGTACAACAAAGGCTTTGACAACCAGCGTAACTTCTGGCGGGACTCCAATCATATAGATCGTCGTTGTTAAGGTTTGGATAATGAGTGCTCCAACGACGGTACCCATTAGATAGAAACGACCACCATTGAGCGAAGTACCCCCGATGACTACAGCAAGAATGGCATCAAGTTCATACCACAGACCTGCGTTATTGCCATCCGCACTGGATACATTCGAGCTGAGAATAAGCCCGGCAATGCCGGCACACAGACCACAGAAGACATATACCGTAAGAATAACCGTTTTTGAACGAATGCCTGCCAGTTGGCTCGCGTTTGCGTTACTTCCAACCGATTCGATAAACAGTCCCAGTGCCGTTTTTCTCGTCAACAATGAGGCAACTAGCAGCACAGTTAATACGATGAAGATGGAAAAAGGCAATGCTGCAAGCGAACCTGCCCCGATATAGGCGTAGTTCGCGTTGGATACAGTAATAATCTGTCCACTCGTAATCAATTGCGCAATCCCACGTCCGGCTACCATCAGTATAAGCGTTGCAATGATGGGCTGGATTCGGGCAACCGAAACCAGCGCCCCGTTCCATATGCCCAAGATCAGTGAGAGACCTATAGATAATCCAAGTGCACCCAACACAAGCCAGAGCGAACTCTGATCCACTCCTCTGCTGATGCTCATACAAGCCACGGCACCGGAGATCGCTACAATAGAGCCCACGGACAAATCGATACCTCCGGTTGCAATCACCAGTGTCATGCCGATCGATACCAGAATTAAGGGCGCTCCAAAATTGAGAATATCAATCAAGCTGCCATACAGATTCCCTTCACGCATGACGAGGGAGAAGAAATCCGGAGAGTACAGCAAATTAAAGATTAAAAGTAAACCAAGCATACATAACGGCCAAAACAAATGATGTTTACGCATCTTGCCCGCCATCTCTTTAACCTCCTGCCATTGCTTTCATGATTTGCTGTTGATGGATCTGATCCCCGCTAAGTTCTTGCACTTTTTTGCGGTCCCGGATTACGGCAATCCGGTGGCTGACACGAATCACTTCTTCCAGCTCGGACGAAATGAACAGCACGGCCATTCCCTGCTTCGACAGAGAGAGCACCAGCTTCTGTATCTCAGTCTTTGCACCGATATCAATTCCACGCGTAGGTTCATCGAGAATCAACAGATCGGGGTTCATCAGCAACCACCGTGCAAGCAACACCTTTTGCTGATTACCGCCGCTCAGATTTTTAATTAAATGCTCCGGGTTTTTCGGATGGATATTTAACAGGTTGATGTACTTTTCGGCGATCTCATCCTGTTTCTTGCGTGAGATGGGTTTGGACCAGCCTCGTGTCGCTTGTAAAGCCAGAATAATGTTCTCCCGAATGGTCAAATCATCGATTATGCCTTCGGTTTTACGGTTCTCGGAGCAAAAAGCAATATTCTGATCAATTGCATGACGCGGAGACTTGACCGTACTTCCTGTATCTACAACGAGCAGCTTGCCTACATCTGAACGATCTGCACCAAAGAAAAGGCGAGCAATCTCAGTACGACCAGACCCCAATAATCCAGCCAAGCCAACGACTTCTCCCTTGTGAATGTCCAGATCAAATGGCTCAATTGCTCCTTTGCGTCCAAGTGCCTTAGCGGTAATTAACAGTTCTCCCGACTCCGCCTGGGCAGCATCCGCTTCCTTCGGAAGCTCCTCAAGCACCTCGAGTTCCTTGCCGATCATCTTGAGCACAAGTTCCATGCGTGGAAGTTCTGCGGCTATGTACTCTCCTTCCAATTCCCCGTTACGGAGCACCGTTAGACGATCCGACATTTCGTAAACCTGATCAAGAAAATGAGTAACAAAAAGAATTGCGAGACCTTCACTCTTTAATTTGTGCATAATACGAAACAGTTGCTGAACCTCGTTTTTGTCCAGACTGGATGTGGGTTCATCCAATATGAGCACTTTTGCCGAGATGCTGAGTGCTCTTGCAATTGCAATCAGTTGTTGCATCGCGACCGAGTAGGTCTGTAAAGGAGCCTTAACGTCGATGGACAGATGTAATCTGTCTCGCAGAATGTTCTCCGCATCTTTGTTCATTTGCTTCCAATTGATTTTGCCAAATCGCATCGGCTCCCGCCCGATGAAAATATTCTCAGCGACCGTTAAGTTCGGACAAAGATTGACCTCTTGATAAACGGTACTGATTCCCGCCTTTTGCGCTTCAAGCGGACCGGAGATCGAAAGATGCCGGTTATCCATGGTTACCGTTCCTTCATCAATGGAATAAACGCCAGTCAGAACTTTAATAAGCGTCGACTTCCCCGCTCCATTCTCACCCATCAAGGCATGAATCTCGCCCGGAAACAAGCGAAAGCTGACGCTGGATAGCGCTTTAACCCCGGGAAATTGTTTGGTGATGCCTGTCATTTGCAAAATGGGTGCTTGCTCGGCCATATAACCCTCTCCTTTGTTATGGAAAAAAGTCATTTAGCGACAGCCTGGTCGAAAAATGACTTTTCGGTGTTATACGAATCTGCTTTTAATATTCACGTGTTGGCAATGCTTCTTTGGCTTGCTCCGATGTGAAGGTCGTCTCATCCGTAACGATTCGGGGTTCGATGTCTTTCCCGTCCACTACCGATTGAACCGCTTCCATTAATTGAGGTCCTAACAACGGATTACATTCAACGATAAAGTTGATTTTGCCATCAGCAGCAGCCTGCATACCATCCTTCACGGCATCCACAGAGATAATGGTAATATCTACGCCTGGTTTCAATCCTGCCGCTTCAATGGCCTGGATTGCCCCAAGTGCCATATCGTCATTATGTGCATAGAGAACATCTATTTTTTTATGTGCTTTAAGGAAAGCTTGCATGACTTCTTTGCCTTTGGCACGTGTAAAGTCACCCGATTGTGAAGCAATCACTTTAAGCTTCGAATTGGAAGCAATCAATTCCATAAAGCCCTCTTGACGGTCATTCGCTGGTGCGGAGCCTGTTGTACCCTGCAGCTCAACAATGTTGATTTCATCTTGTGTGTCTTTGTATTGGTCACTAAGCCACTGACCTGCTTTGCGTCCTTCTTCTACAAAGTCGGAACCAATAAAGGTTTTGTAGAGGGTTTTATCCGGCGAATCCACAGCACGGTCCGTCAAAATCACGGGAATTCCTGCATCCTTCGCTTCCTTCAATACGGTATCCCAACCGGATTCTACAACAGGGGAAAAAGCAATCACCGTCACCTTCTGTTGTATGAAGGATCGCAAAGCTTTAATTTGATTTTCCTGCTTCTGCTGCGCATCGGAGAATTTCAAATCATAACCCGCTTCTTTGGCTGAATCCTGAATCGACTTGGTATTCGCCGAACGCCAGCCACTCTCCGCACCAACCTGCGAAAAACCAAGCGTAATTGTTTTGGCGCTGGCAGGTGTACTGCCATTCCCACTCGTTGAAGTTTCATTATCGGAGCCTGCTCCTCCATTGGTACTGCTACATGCCGTGCTGACCAGCATCACCATAGCCAATGTTATGGCAAGTCCCCACTTTTTTTTGGTTCGCATGTTGTGATCCTCCCTTTTTTCGTTTCACCTTGTGGTGTGACCACATTATAGAACGCTTTCATTCCAAGCTTATATGGAGTCTCATACTTTATTTATGTAATAATTTAGTAATTTCAAAGAATGAAGTTTAAAAAGTGTAATTTCTTTGTTTAATTGTGTAGTATTTAGCGATTCTCTTACATATTAGAAAATCATGTTATACTAATGATACATTTTTGATCCCTTCAGATGGAGTGGAAAACGTTGAAACTCATTCAATGGATTGCTTCAAGCCTCAGGCTTAAATTACTCAGCATGTTTATCATCCTCAGTTCAGTACCACTGATCGTGGTTGGATTGATTTCTTACCACAAATCCTATACGGTCGTATCCAATCATAACAAGGCCTCGACACAGCTGGTTGCCGACCAGCTTGCTAGGAACATTGACATCTTGTTTGAGGATACGGAACGGCTACTCGAACTGGGCAAGAACCCGCAAGTGCTTCAATACTTGTATTCTCAATCGGAGTCCTACCCGGAAGCCAAAGCCATCCTTCAGACATACAATCTTTATCGGGAAACCTACAAGTATGACAAGGTACTTAATATCTCATTCGTGAATTTCTATGGAAAAGGCATAAGTGAACGAAAAGGCGTGTTCAAGCTGGAACGAAATCCGCTGCGTAACCCGTACTTCAAGTATCTGATACAGTATCCGGATGCCATTCTGCGCATCCCTCATTCTGCAGCCTATGCCGAATATAACAGGCTGGATGGGTTTGCTTACCCTAAACAGAATGCGCTTTCAATTATAACCACGGTCAAAGAGCGAATTACGCATGAGGTCATCGGGTTCATAGTGATTGATTTGAATGATTCATTCATTGATGATTTTTTGACGAATACCCCCATTAAGGATTCCGGTTTTTTCTATATTAGTGATCAATACGGAAATACACTCTTTAGGCCAGATGTCACCCCTGCATCCATAACCATGATGGATCAGATCCGATCGGTCCCTTTACATCTACAGCACGACAGCTTTATCCTGTCTGCAGGATCCAAGCCCCAGTTTGTTGTATACAGCACCTCAAAACAGACCGGATGGAAAATGATCGGGGTAGCTCCTTATCAGGAAATCATTGCAGAGGCCAATAGCATTCGCCAATTGATCATCATTACGGTTTTGTTAAGTGCTTTCTTTGCGATATCGTTATATTTTTTCCTGAATAACCGACTGATTCTTCCCATCCGAATTCTGATGAACAAGATGCGTAAAGCTGCAAACGGTTACTTGGAAGCCAAAGTCACACCACACGGCTCGGACGAAATTGCTGATCTGGGCAAAAGTTTCAATGTGATGCTGGATAATCTCAAAACACTAATCGAAAAGAGCATTCGAGAGAATGAACAGGTGAAAATAGCTGAACTACGTACGCTGCAAGCTCAGATCAACCCTCATTTCCTGTATAACACGTTGGAATCTATTCTATGGATGGCTGAAGCAGAGAAAAAAGAAAATGTAATCAAACTTGTGCAAGCCCTCTCGAAGTTCTTTCGTTTGAGTCTGAACAAAGGATTCGACTGGGTATCCATTCAAACCGAGCTTGAACATGCGCGGAGTTACTTGGTCATTCAACAGATGAGGTACCACGATATTCTCACCTACGAGATCAGCGTTGATCGTGAGCTTCAGGATTATCCCATTTTAAAAATGACGCTGCAGCCCCTGATTGAAAACGCGCTCTACCATGGGATCAAGAACAAACGCGGTCAAGGGCTAATATCCATACACGGATATGTAGAGGACAATAGCATCATTCTCACCGTTCAAGACAACGGAATTGGCATGTCTGCGGATCGATTGGCACAATTACGTGAAGAGCTGGAGAAGCCGGCCGGTTCCCGTTCACCCCAAGATGACGAGCAGGAAGGCGGATTTGGTCTGCTCAATGTACATCACCGGATTCGACTCTATTTCGGACCAGCTTATGGCGTTGAAATGGAAAGTACCTATATGGAAGGCAGCACATTTATGATTCGTATCCCCAAAAGCAAGGAGGTTAACCGTTGAAAAAGGTGATGATCGTGGATGACGAAATTGGAATTCGGGAGAATATACGGAGCTGCATCGATTGGGAAAAGGAAGGTTTTCACTATTGTGGGGATGCACCCGACGGCGAGCTTGCGTTACCTTTAATTCATGAATGGGCTCCGGATATTCTGATTACGGATATCAAAATGCCATTTATGAACGGATTGGAACTGACCTCCATCGTTCGCACTCAACAACCTGATATCAAAATCATTATCATGAGCGGTCATGATGAATTCAGCTATGCCCAGGAGGCTATCCGACTTGGTGTGACCGAGTACTGTCTAAAGCCCATTAGCGCAGCAGAGCTAATCCAAATGCTTCATAAGGTCAGCAAACAAATGGATGAAGAACATCAACGCATGACAAACCGAACGATCACCAAAGAAAAACTGCTGGCCGATCTGTGCGGAGGACTCATCGGTACAACCGATGCGATTGAATCAGCCAAACAACTCTCACTTCCACTCTCGGCCCGGTACTATACAATTGTCATTATCGACGTTCGATTAACAGATGACTCCCGGGACCCGGAATCCCTGATGAAGAAGCTGCTTCCCATACTGGAGGAAACTCGTGATCCCCACGTCGAACTTCTTCCTTATATTCGAAGCCGGACCGAGTTGGTGCTTCTGCTCAAGTATCACTCCGATGACAGCATATCCGTATATCTGGAGCAGCTTCGCGGGCGGGTTCGTATGGAACTTGAGCATACGTTCAAATGTAATATTATTCTGGGCATTGGCAGTCAACAGGAGCGGCTGCAAGGAATTCATGTCTCGTATCTGGAAGCGGAGGAGGATAAATATATTAATCGACTCACCCTTCAGAACAGAGCTTCTCTACATGACATTAACCTGGATGAGCAAACGACTCTTTTTCTCGACAGGAATTCGTTTCTTGAATTTCTCAAAATCGGCAGCCCCAATCTGCGTGACCATTTTGTGCAAGAGTTTGCCACTCCATTACAGTCCTTCGACTGGAAGTCCTCCTCGTATGGCTTCTATCTGTTGAATGATCTTACGCTGGAGTCGTTTCGGCTCGCGAATCAGTTGTTCCGCATGAGTGACCATTCGGATGAGAACATTACTTCCCTGCAACAGACGATTCGGAAGATTACGTGCTGGGAGGATTGTACCCAATATCTGTGTTCCCTGCTTAACCTGTTATGGCAGAGAAGAGCAGCGTGCTCTGGAAAATACAGTGATGTCATTGATCAGGTGAAAGCCTATGTATCCCGTGAATACAATAACGAACAGGTCTCGTTGAAGATGATTTCTGCACACGTCAGAATCAGTCCAAGTCATCTAAGCAAGATTTTCAGTCAGGAAACTGGTCAAACGATAACGGAGTATCTAACCCAGATTCGAATCGGCAAAGCCAAGGAGCTGCTGAAAACAACCAACAACAAAACCTTTGAAATTGCTTACAAAGTTGGTTACAATGACTCTCACTATTTTTCTAATATATTCAAGAAAACAACCGGTTTTACGCCAAGAGAATACCGAACTCAAGGAACCGAGGAATCGCAGGCCAGACCATCAGATATGAGAAAAGAGTCAATGTATGAATAAAGCCAGATTTGCACTTTTACTTACACTAAGCCTTCTGTTCCCGATGATCGTTTCATCCGGTTCGGCACACATTCGCCCACAGCAGATGGCTGCAATACTTCCTGCGACTTCACCTGTAGAGAAATCTGCAGCGAGCAAAACTTTCGGTATTATTTATCCAATGACGTATCCAACCTATGAGATGATCACGAAGGATGCAACGGAGTATGCAGGGAAACACAATATTACATTAATTGTAAACGCACCTGATGAAGCCAATACCGAACAACAGATCCGTATCATGGAGAATATGATCAAACAGCATGTGGACGGGATAGCTATATCTCCCGTGGATGCTGCTGCACTTACACCCGTTATTGATGCAGCCCAAGCTGCGGGTATTCCTGTCATTACATTTGAGTCGGATGTCCCATCCAGTCATCGAATCGCTTATGTGGGCGCCGATAACTATCGCACTGGCCAGCAGTTCGCGATGACGACTACAAGACTTCTGCATAATCAAGGCATGATTCTTGTCGAGAATGGTTTGGAGGAGATGCAAGGTTTGCAGCAGCGGCTTAATGGATTCATTGATTATATCCGCAGTGAAACAGACATCGAAATCTTGGAAGTTCGTTATCATCAAGGGAATGAAGATCAAGCCATGTCCGATATGGAGAACATGATTCAGGCTCACCCTCACTTCAATGCAATTATCGGGCTCGATTTTGTTTCTGTCTCTGCCTCTACCCTGATCTGGAAAGCAAAAGGCCTTAACCGGCATTTAATCGCGTTCGGTGATAGCCCGACTAGTGAAAACGGGTTGCTCAACGGTCAATTGTCTGCCGTTATTTCGCAGAATGAAGGAGTCTGGGGTGCCAAAATGATGGAGACCCTGTTACTCGCTAGCGACAGTGTGCCTGTGAAGGAATTTATTGATACGGGGATCATTGAAATAAATCAGAAAGAAAGCAATTAAGGGGATGTCCGCCTGTCATTCTGATGACAGGCGGACATCCCCTTTTAATTTTCGTACACGTAGTTATTTCTACCCTTTACGGTTTAGCTTCATAATAATCCGATCCAGGATGAACCCCACTCCGCCCCAAAACATCAAATGGAACAAGTATATTAACGGCCTGAACAATGAGTTCGTCTCTGGATTTGTATTTATCTTGGTCAACCAGTCATTCAGCAACGGATTTATAGGATTCGTTAGGTAAATCAGAATATTCTTATCATCATTTCCTGATAGATTAATGAAACATACGGTTAGCGAGAAAATAACAAACCAAAAAGTCAGCTTTTTCAGTATGCTCAGCATGACGAGTGGGAGAACCTCCTCTCAAGTATGATGATCGCTTTTGATAAGCTATTTTTTCCATTCATTTTCTAATATGCTCATTTCGATTAGATTCCAGAATGTATCTTCATATCTTCTCGCATCACGAATAAGTCCCTCTTGTACAAAGCCCGCTTTTTCATAACATCGGATGGCTGAGACATTAAAATCAAATACGCCCAGACTGATCCGGTGCAACTTCTCCTCTTCAAATCCAATTCGAAGTGCCTCATCGATCATTTGCTTCCCATAACCTTTACCCTGATACGGCTCGCCAAGTAGCACCTTACCGATACGCCCTGAACGATTATATCGATCGATACCGCCAAGAGCAATATGACCCACAATCTCCTGAGTTGATTCATCCATCACTTTATAAATGAACTTATTTGAAGTGTTCTTATCATTGGCACCCTGCAAATAATCCGATAGTTGCTCTCTGGAAAGTGGATATTGGAACTGAGGGCCGGCCCACTGGAGCAAAAATGCTTCATCCCCACTCCATTCGATCAGTTGATCAAAATCTTCCGGTTCAAAGTATTGGAATGTAATCATGTATATCCGCCCTTTCTTTTTTATGTCATATCATAACCTATTTCAGTTCTCTTGTGTCGTCATAATTATGAGTTTCATCAAACGCTCTGTTTCTTATATTCATTTCATGAATGTAGTTTCTGACAACATTCATTGTACTAATTAAACAGATAACTCCACCCAAAATGCATATCGCGCCTATCCAATAATTCAGTACAAAATTCACTTGATAATCACTCGGAGTATAGCTGCCAGCTGCTGCTGACTGGAATGCTGCATACCCTAGCTTAGGAATCACCTCTTCAATCATTTTCGAGATTGTAATAATCACAATTCCCAGCATGATAAAGAGTAATGAGAAAATAATGTGTATATGCTTCAAAGACAAGCTACCTCCTTTACAATCCAAATCGCGTGTGTTTTGGCACTACTTGCATCTTAGAAGCCGAACGACTTCGCCATCAATCAGCCCTTCACTTACGCTGTGAAAACCAAATGATTCATACAGATTTCCGGCGATACCATTTTCCGGCCTGTGTCCAATCATGATGCGTTTGCAATTCAGCGATTCTTTCATTAGATCAATCAACTTCCTAAGCGCTTCTCTTCCATAACCTCTGCCCTGATATTTTGTATCTATCATTAGAGCAAGAAGCCAGTAGTTATCCTCATGATCGGGCTTATCTGAGTACACAGCAAAACCAACCAGATCCGAATCATAATAGATGGCCATGGGTCGAAAATCGGTCACGACCTTGGATTCAGCAATCCAATATACAACTGGCGCGGGAAAACTTTTTCTCTGCTCTTCAGTTACATCCAGTTGGGTGCAAGCATACCAATTATCCACCGACACACGTTTTAAATGAATCATAGTTTGAAATTCCTCCTAGTGAAAATTACACAGAGGAATCCCTCGATACCCTTCCCTGGGTCCTCTGCGCTAGACAAAAACACCTCTTGCAACTTCATTTCTTCTACTCAGATTTGTATTGTTTCTCATATCACATCACTCCTCTCACGTATATTTCAGCGTTTCAACGAAATTTCACGATTAAGACTTGTTAAAGCTCGCTTGCAGTGTCCATTCTAATCTGCGGAGCCATTCCCTATGTACATCTGGATGAGCATTCTTGATTCGGTTCATGATCTGTATTACTTTGGATGTGGAATATGCCCGAATTAGATCATTTGTTACATCAATATTTGTACGTTCTGTATATGCATTTAAGAAGACTTCTGACAGATCCTTTGCCATGTGAGGGTAATGAAGATGCACAAACCAGACCACCCATGCGATATCAAACAACGGATTGCCCCATCCTGCCCACTCCCAGTCCAAAATGAACATTGAATCGTTGGATAAGATGACATTATGTGGTCCGTAATCTCCGTGAATCAGAGTTTGCTCCCCATGATCGGAAATGTCCAACACTTCTTTTACCATGCTTTTGATTCCGGAGGGTACAAACTCAAGTTTCTCCACATCATTAGCGGACTTCGTTATGACTGGCAGCTCTGCTTCGCAGTCACCTCGTTTGATTGTGTGCACGTCTCTGGCGAGATATATACCAAGTTGCTCATAAATTTTCCTGCCTTGGTCACGTCCATCTTGATCCAGCAGCCTCTGTGCGTTTATTCCTGGAACATAATCCATCATAACAAACAGCCAGTTTTCTTTTTCAAAGCAATCATGCACTCGCGGAGTCACGCCAGAATGATTTAACAACCTTAGCGCGCTTATTTCTGTCCTTGCATCTGTATTTTCTACATGATAGATTTTAGCAATCATCTGCGGATCAGTTCCCTCAAGTAAAAGGGTCGTATTGGTATAACCACCTGTTAGTTTAACAATGTTCACATTCGGAAATCTGTTTAACAAGATGTCATGGTTCACTTCATGCATTCCTTCTTTCTTAGTCCTTGAAGTTCAGTCCTCATTTAGACAACCTCAAACCTAATCTTCGATCTCTGAAAGCATAGGGCTATGTTTAATCAGTTCAGCGATTTTAAAAGATTTATTGGCACCTAACACTTCCCTAACAGCTTCAACCCCCTCTGACTTCCAGACCGAACAGACATATTTAGAAAAAGCATACCCATTCAAAGCATATCCATTGTCCTGTAGCCGTCTGAATAACCCCACACTTTCCTCTACCTTTTCAATATCTGTCAAAATACATGCCAGATTGTTCATCGCGATGTGAACATCTCTCTGTGAGTTACTGGATGAATTCAATTGTCTCCAGCTACCTACAACTTCCTGATTTTTTATTTGATCTAATGCTGACCAGTCGATCTTGTTTATCAAATTCAGCGTTTCATCCAGAAGCAGATTTACTTCTCTAACCTCCCCAACATGATGCAGATAGGCCAGACGCTGTTTGTTGTATGTAATTCGGGCAAAAAGAATATTGGACCATGTCTCATCTTCTTGTATAAGCTGGTTCATATTTTCAAGCACACTGTCCATTTCACTGTATCTCTCCAAAACCCAAAGCGAACCACCTAAAGCCCGATGACTCTCGAATCGAGCACCTCGGTTGGTATCCAACTTCGGGGCATACTTGCAAGCATATTGGTACCAATCCATCCAATCATCAAAGTAGTTCCCCAGAGATAACGACAACGCTTGTGTTGAATCCGAAACGATCCAGTGTAACTGCTCCGAGGCGAGATTTTCTTTCCCCCATTTGAAGAATTCCCGGTGATTGGCATAAAGCGGTTCCGGCTCTCTTAATAAGGCATAACCATCTGAAACATTCCAGTAGACCCAGCCTTGTTCATGGACAGACAATTCCCTGGATTGTTCGAAGTTTTTCAGTAACTCAATCATACCCTGATGATCCCCTCGAACTACTAATTCCTGAAAAGATTGAACGATATTCATCCCCATCCTCCGTCCCTATTAGTTTCAACCCAGCTATGTCAATGGCTTCGTCCCGCAAGCTGTAATGAAATTCATCATGGCATAGGCTTCCGGCGAATGATTTATCGCTTCAGATGCGTGTTGCAGCTGAGCAAATTCCTCCGAACTGATCACACCTTTTTCAGCAAAATGTACAAAACGATTAAGATTAAACTGGTGCTTAAACCCTTCTATGCCTAACAGATCACTATGTTGAAGGACAGAATCAATGTCAACATCGATGTATCCGCTCTCAGAAAGGAGACGCGGCAGACTTCTGCCAATTAAGCGATTACCACCGTGTTGTGCTACATAGTCCGAAATTTTCATTAATACCGTATGCAAAGCAGGTACATCAGGATTCACTGCTCCAAAAACGCCGTCATCCACATCAATAATGGCAAGACGGCCGCCAGGCTTCAGTACACGATATATCTCTTGTGCAGCTTCGTTTGGATTGTTCAAGTGAAGAAAGATCAGTCTTGCCACGACAAAATCAAAAGAATCATCAGGCAGATCCATCTGGTAGATGGAAGACTCTACAAATTGTAATCGCGTGGAAGGAATATCTTTCAGCCGTTCTTTGGCTTGTGCTTGCAGTGAACGATCAATCTCAAGAGAGGTAAGCTCGCTGTCCGGCAGACTGTTCAATAGTTGCTCTGTAATGTAACCTGGTCCGCTTCCGACCTCCAATACACGCATTCCATTTTTCAAACCATACCACTCTAGATTTCGAAATTCTTTGGACCACCCCATTACCGCCTGCATCTTTAACCTCTCTAATTCCTCTTGTAAACTTAACACTGCCGTTTGGATACTGTATGTTGAACGCGGATCACTCATATATTCTCTCCTGTTCTTAAATAGAATAATAAAAACATATATTTTTAGACCTTTTTCTTCCCTAGAAAAAGAGCAACCTTATGTTGTTTCTCTATCGTTCCACCTGCAGCATCAATGGAATGTTTGATTCGCTCCAGCCAAGTTGCTGCCTAATTCAATACACGTGATGTTTCTATAATCCTTGCTCACCAATCCGCCAGTGGCCTGCCCCGTTCCGCAGCCAATCTCAAGAATGGAATCCTCTTTATTAAGATTCAGATATGTAAAAATATCATCAAACATTTCACTCGGATAGACGGGTCTATATCGTTCATATTCATCTGCTACGAGATTAAACGTTTCCTTATTTTCCAAGTTCGCATCCTCCGATTTCAATTGTGGTTTTCCTATAATACATTGACTAAAGTTACCATATCTTATTATTCTTGATAGTAAGAGGATAAACCTTTCAATAAGAGAATGATGATAGTTTAAGTTCAAATTTTATATCCTAGAGGACTGAGGTGTTCTTGTGAAAAGTATATTTGATACGATCAATGCTGCTGAAATTACAGAGCGCATGGCTCAACTTAGTGAAAAATCCATCCCTGAATGGGGCACGATGCAGGTCTCTCAAATGCTGGCTCACTGTTCAGCATTTCATGATATCCCCTTAGGAAATGCTTTTCCACCTAGAGGATTACTTGGGAGACTTATAGGACGGTTCGCAAAACCAATGTTTTATAATGACAAGCCCTTGCCCCATAATATGTCTACGATCCCGACAATCATTATTGATGACCAACGACAGTTTATGGCAGAAAAAGAAAAGCTTGAGCAGCAGATTAATATCTTTCAACAAGGTGCTTCAGAAAAATTCTCCCGCCACCCCCATCCCTTCTTCGGAAAATTAACAGCCGAGCAATGGGGTAAAGGCATATACAAGCATTTAGATCATCATCTAAAGCAATTTGGAGTTTAGCGGTTATGCACGGTGTGCCAGTTATGCATGCTGTTCTATTATTCCTTTCATTGACTGACGAGTTCAGCATGTAATATCCGGAACTTATTGGTTTCTGGATTACATTCTAAATTAGCAATGACTCAACTTCATTAACCCAATCTCCTTCTTCGTCAGCCAGTAAAGTCCTCCAACCAAGTAGCTTAGCAGAATGTAAATTTTTCTCTTGATCATCTATAAATAGAACCTCTTCTCCAGCTGCCAGGAGGGTTTTGACCCGTTGGTATATCTCAATCTCAGGTTTGCATAAACCCACTTGATTAGAGATGGTTACACTTTTGGTAAATGAGCTTAAACAGCTCAGTTTCGGCTCAATCCATTCCTTACAATGATTGCTGAGTAGATGGATATCTGCGAACTCACTCCATCGCTCAAGGTATTGAGCAGCTGGTAAGGGAACAATTGAATTGTATAAGATGTCCTTCGCTCGGCTTATTGATAATTCAGGATACATCTCCTTCAACGATTGCCAGAACTCTTCTTCCCTCATCATTCCTGTCCAGAGCTTTCGTTTGATTCCTGCAAAATGTACTTTCAAAGATTCTGCCGATAGGTTGGTTTCCTCACTCATATCTTTCCAGCACGTCAACGACATATTACTTAACAAAACCCCTGCGATATCTAAAACGATCTGTGGTCTGCCTTTCATTTTATCGACCCCCGAGTTCAACTAATACGACGTATAACAGTCCTTAAATCACTTAAAAGCGTCATGCGGAAGGACAGCATGTACACCCTTAACGCCATTCACAATTTGGGTGATACGCAGGTCAATTACCGCGCTTCCAAGTGCAATCGCTTCCACTCGTTCTAGTCCGTACAACTCACCCATCAGATTGAGCATCCCATCTAATGCTTCAACCGTAGCCTCATTCAGATCTTCATGAAAACCGAAGGTAATCCAGCCGGATGGCGTATGTGCACGAGGATTGGTCAAAATCATATCATCAATCACATTAAGCGTGACATCCACCACTTTCATCGGACATTCAATGGCCTGACAGCTGACTTCACCGTCTCCCTGCCGTGCATGACCATCACCAATCGCGAGATAACCCCCGTCTACGGGGATAGGTAAATATAATTTACTTCCCTGCACCAGTTCCTTGCAGTCGATGTTCCCTCCACAATAGCGAGGCGGCCAAGTCGTATGAATTCCACCTGACTCTGGCGGCATGCCCACTACACCCATAAACGGCGAGAGAGATACAGTGAAGGACTTTCCTTTTATTTCACAGCTTCCACTCATCGTTCGGCGATCAAGTGTCCAGTTCAGCGACAGTTCTTCAACCTCTGTTAGATGTAACTTCTGGTTCTGCCAGTTCGGATATCCGCCGGCGGAAGTAAACCCGTAACTTCCGGGTACGATCTCATTAAAAACAATCTCCAACGTCTGTCCTTGCTTCGCCTCATCGATATAGATCGGACCGATTAAGGCATGACCTCCATCTTTTTCACCTTGACGATCAACAGGTTTCATGCGTTCCGCATAACTCACACCCATGCCCCAGCCCGCATCTAGCGTCTGAAAACGAATGGAATCACCAGATTTCACGCTCAAAATGGGGGTTACCTCATTGGTAAATGAACCGATCAGATTTTCCTGAGTTAATTCAATCGTATGACTACTCACTACAATCCCTCCCTGGTTTGGGATACATATTATATTCAAAGCAAGCAACATGCTGTGTTCCGTGTCACCCCCTGCCTGCTAAATCCTTTACGCTTCAAGGTTGGCAAGATATTTCTTCAACGGTTCCATATGATGCTGGTCATGCCATATAAAATCTTTAAGGTATTGGGGAATATAAAATACGTTCCCCTCTGCGTCCAAATACGTCTGATGAAGCTGTTCCTCCGATAACCCTCGAATGTCATTCATAATTTTATGGCGGTACGTGATAGCCTTATTTACGATTTCGGACGTCTCTGTGCGGTTCCCGTACTCAATAGCTTTGCGATTAAACTCTTCAAAATCCATTTGTTTCAACGTAACTGTCTGCTTCAGAGCAATCTTCTCAATCGCTTCTTTGTAAAAATATCTATCCCATAACATCATGTGGCTGACGATGGATTTTATCGTCCATTTCCCTTCTTCCATGCTGGAATTCCAGGTCTTCTCTTCAAGATGATTCATCGTCTTGACAAACAACGCCCATTCTTCAAAAGTTTGAAGCAAATGTTCAATCTCTTTAGTCATGATTACATTTCCCCCTTCTATCTTTTTTGAAATGATTCACTGCTCGATATGTTCTCTTCGATTACGATTCATCCATCCCAAAGCATAATCAATCATCTCTCTTTGGGGTATCAGATAACTCACAGATTCCCCTACCATTCCTTCGGTAACAGCGTTAGTCTGGATCTTAAACTCATTAAAATCAATTCAAAATCATCTGATTCATTGTTAATATCATCGTATGTAGTCCATTGCTCAATTCCATCCACCAGTATTTTTACTCCCCAGACTTTTGGCTTAACAAATGAATTCTGCTGTTTATATCCGGCCAGGTGCAAGGAGGTGTTACTATTTGTAGGTGCACCAAGTAACAGAATGTATCCACTCAAATCATAGATTTTTCCTAACGGAGATTTCTCATTTAATGCATAATGCAAGTTGTGATCTTCCATTATCCGTTTGGCCTCTTTCCCCCAGGCAGCGAAAGACATGTGCGGATGTGAGCTTCGAAACACACCATCTTGCCTCCGAAACACCTCAGGAATGATACCCATATACGAGGTTGGTGTTAAATCAGGATAATAAATAGGCATGTTGTCTTTGATGAACTCAATTTCCTCTGAAGACAGGTTCGCGTCATGCTCTGAAGGTTCACAAAGATGTTCTGTTTGAGTGGGCATGACAATGGTTCCATTGGTTCCAACGGCTTCTTCCAGAGCTAAAATAACACTTACCGGGCCACCTATAACCTTACCTATTGCTTTGAAGGAGGAATGAACGATTATCGTCATGCCCTTCTTAACACCTAAGCCTCTTAAATCATTAATGAGCGTACTTTTTGTAATTCCAGCTGTTATCATATGAACTTTTCATCCCATGCTGTATTGATAATTCCCAGTCTAACATTCCATTCTTTCAGCATTTTTCGTTTTACGGCAGCCCGCTCTCCTATGGCCAATTCCAAAAACCGCATATCATTTTGGATCATCATTATTCACCTCTCTAATAAGTACTGCATAAGCGCTTCTCTCGTCATTGGATGCAGAATAACATCTTCCGAGTTCATCATACGTTCTGCCAAATTGGAATCTTTGACTCTGCGGCCCCATTTTCTTGAAAAAGATCTCCAGTCACATACCATTTCTATAAAATATTTTTTCGGCATAGGCAAAGCTTCTTTTGTAGTTCTGTTTACAATCCAATACTCCCAATGATGTTTATTATGATTCTGATGTAACCATGCGTTCTTCCATCTTAGTTCTGTATCTTCATCTTTACGGCCCGCATAAAACTTGATTGCATAAGGGATAAATTCTTGAGGACAAAACTTGGATAAATTATGAAGCAGCCCTTGTACATATAAACCTTCATGCCAGCACTCGATTAAAACATTCAATTTATGTTCAGTTACATATAAAAAGTACCTCCAGTATGCAGAAAGCAATGTCATCCACACCCCCAGCTTCTTTTTACATTCTCTTCAATTCATACAGTGAACCCCTATTCACTTTTAAACAGCGTATTTATAATCATCTCGGCACATTCCTCAGGTGTATGCAGACTCGTATCCACCGAGTAGCTATACTGAATGTCGGAAGCCATGATTTGATGTTGCTCATCCGATTGCTCTTCTCTTCGATCCCCACGTTCGATGTTCCGCTGACGGCAGATGTCGAGGGGGCAATATAACTCAACGATATCCAGTGGATACCCTTCAAAAATCTGTTTGACTTGTTCATAATGCGGCGCGAGCTCCGGTCTTTCCACAAGAATGCCATCAATCAGAACATGCTTTCCATGGTCTGAAAATACTTTTGCCGTATGATACATCATTACAATCGCTTCACTCAGATACTTCCAGTAATCCGTCTGAAGATGTTTATCACCAATCGTATTTTCAAATAAATCATTAGCCACAACATAGAAAAACGGATCATCGTATGATTGCATCGCCTCGACAATTGAAGTTTTACCAGAGCTGGTTACACCGTTCAAAAATATAATTTTGCCTTTTTCCATGATGTTCATCTTCCTTTGCTTAAGTATAATTTTATAAACGTAATACAGCGTGTCCTACGTGTGTTTCATTGATTTTTTGAGCAGCATGATCTGGCCAATATGATAGGCATTATGAATACATAGATTTGATACAACTCCCCACCATGGCGCGTTGAAATAGGAAGGGATTTCACGGGTCAATTTATGTTCTTCGCTATCTTCAAGTGCCCTGTTCCAATCACCAAAGACGGTTTTTAGTCTATGTAATGTCTTGCCCCACTCCACATCATTCAGGTTAGACGGATCTATCTCGAATGTATCCTCATTATTCACTGAATTCTGCCCGTTGACCTGTTCGGCAATATATCTCTCAAGCCACTTCTCATTCCAGAAAATAAGATGATTGACGATCGCCCAAATGGAATGCTCTCCCTTATTCTTTACAAAAGCGGCCTCCGCCGCATTGAGGTCTGTCAAAATATCATGAAGCGGAATAAACCAGCTCTTGTCATGATAACAGGCGTTTAATTGGTCTATGAGAATAGCTTTGTAACTCATCGCTGCACCTCACTCAGATTAATATAAAATTTATCCGTTCATTGACTTCGCGATCTTCATCACAAGATCTTCTGACATGTTTCCGCCAATGATCTCGTATTGCAGCGCCTTCCCATGCACGTCCTCTTCGATCCATACCAATTGGGAAGTTTCGTTATTGAAAATATAAAATGCTTGTAGACCACGTACGGCTGCTTGTTTAACCTTAGTACCATCATGATCAGGCAATGCGATCCGGCTCTTTGTTGTCCCGAAAATATTAAGTTTATAACCACCGTATTCTTGATACGTGATGCTGATGCCCACAACCTTCTTATTGGGCTTCAAGTCTCGAATCACTACATTTCTGCCTGACCTGTTACTTTCTTCAATCATTTCATCGATTTCTTGCGGAGTTAAATTATCAAATCCATAAAATACATGAATGGCATCTATATCAGAATCAATCGGAAATTTCGGCTGCCATGGAGAATAATGTTTCTGCAATTGTTCCAAACCGTCTTCCCATGGAATGGGTGCATAATTGGTCTGTTGCGTGAATTGATTCTCTATAACATCTGCGGTGTAAATCGCCTTCCCGTCACCAGGCTTTAAGTCAAAGACGATTCGGTCAATCGCATGATCATTGCGTAAGGATTCAATTTGAATTTTTCCAAGCACATCTCCGCTTTTGTTTTTGATATCCATTGGTTTTTCACTCCTTTCTTTTCAAAAATACCTTTCTGATCTTCATACAAAAGAAAGTTAAGCCCTGCAGAAGATAAAACGATCATGAGGACTCCAAATATGCAAATGGTCGGCAAGATATCCTCGTAACCATAACTTGTCGTTTATTCGTCTGAGATAAAAACCTTTTGGAAATTCATTATCCTCCGTAAGGGCTGCAGATGCTATCGTAATGGAGCCGGACGGAGCTTTGTTACCCTCTGAAATATTGGTAGAACATATCTCGGGCTGATCCAAATATTGCATTCTTAGATAAGGTCCTAACTCAACCGGACAACATTCCAACCCAAGATCATTTGCTCTTCGAAAGAGCTGAAAGGTCGTAGCACCATCCGAAAAACCAAGTTGTCTGACGGTCAACTCAACCGTTTGCAAGCTTTGCTTTGTACTGGAAACTATAAATCTCTCATCATATAACAACTGTTCTCCATATTTATTCAATAAAATAGAGTGTTGGTCCAGTTTCTGAATAAGCTCTGGCTTTGTTAAACCGCCAACGTCTACCGCTCTTATTTCAACTGAACAGTCAGGGTATACTTTTTCATCTTCAATCAATATCCGTATCCCCCTAATCTAGATTCACTTCTATTTGACTTTATCTATCAAATGCAGTCACTCACCTATTTCTGAATCCGTTTACATACTAATCCTAGGTAATCGATAGCTGCAGACTAAGGCTCCTCATTAGGAATTCAATTCACAACTTCCCATTATGTTACCTCCACACATGAGATGTATATAAGACCCTACCACCTCTGTGATGTTATACAAGATTTAATTTGAGCAATATGATGCTGCCCGTGCCATACAAATCTTTGAATCGCGATATCCAATGTAATTGTACCTAACACTTCTGTTCGGAGTGTTCGTCTAAACTGATCGGGATGTAAACTATACAACAGCGTGAGAAATCGCTTGTGTAGTATCTCCATCAGCAAAATTGAATCTTCAATGGGCGTATTCCTGTAATCAAGTAATGATGCCCATAAATCCTCTCGATATGAGCTTGCCATCGGTTCATCTTCAGTCAAGGCTCTCTTAAATCTGATATAAGCGTTCATGTCATTGTCCGCAAGGTGGTGCACAATCTGTGTGATCGTCCAACCGCCATCACGATAAGGAGTACAAAGTTGATCATCATTGAGATGTTGTGTAATCTCTCTTAAGGTCTTCGTAATTCCGGAAATTTGACCTATGATGTGGATTCGATCCTCATTAGAGAATTTAAGACTTGGCTCAAAGTGTCCTATCGGAAAGCGTATTTTTTCATCCAAGATTGGCCACCTCTCCATTTCTCTACTATAGAACCAAATCATATCCAATATAACCCACAATGTTCCATTTGCGAAGTGTAAAAGCAAAAAAAGAAGCAACCTTTGTTCTCGGGCTGCTCCTTATATTAAACTACTCTCATATCTGTATTTTGATTAGAAAACTACCGCAATTAAACCTGAGTTACAAAGGTACAAACATATAAAAATCGCCCCTATCTTGGGTCGAATGGTGTTGTCTAGAACATCACCAACCAAGAGAGGAGCGACTTTAAGGTGGAGTCTACCATAATGCAAAGCTTGTGGAGTGTCGTAAGAGTTAATTTATTGAGATCTCGTCTTCGGACCGAGGGAGCAAATCCGATGCGTTAATTTGTCTTTATCTAATGAGTGACCTTATTCTGAAAATTCTATCAAAAATGGATGGCTTTTCTCATCTAATGCATTATGAATTCTGTCATAGAAATTTCCCCATGTTATCATTTGCCCAGCTTCTTCTAAAGTAAAGTAGCCCACCTCTTCACTTTCATCACTGGTAGTTAAAGCTCCACCAATCGGTTTTCCAGTAAATATATTGTTGCATACGCCTCGCGTTATGTTCTGATACAATCCACAAAATTTAATTAATTCAATGTCAATCCCTGTTTCCTCTTTCACTTCTCGAACTGCTGCCTCCCTTATAGTCTCTCCTTCTTCAACACAACCTTGAGGCATTTCCCAACCTCTTCGACCTTTCATGAGCAAAATCTCATTATGTTCATTGAGAACGATTACACTAGCAGAAACGATAAATTTCATGCTTATTCCTCCTATGTTGGTTTAAATAACCACTCTTCCTCGAATGGAATAGCTAAATGCCTAGAACTGAAACATAATCTTGAGTTGTTAATTGCTTTTTAATCCATACAACAAACTCTATGATTAATTCACGAAGTCTCTGAACACTATTGAGAAAATCTTGTTGAAACTCATCTTTAGAATTGCCGAAGAAGAAATATACATGTTCATTTATTAATTCCATTGTTACTTTCTCATCAAGGAGATTAGCAAACGTTTTCAAATCCTCGAGGATCACCTCCCACGTTTTCCAATGTATCTCGTTAAATGCATAATGATCATATCCAGAAAATATATTTTCTATTGATTTCTCTATATAGCCGAATACTTCTTCATCAAAGTAAATTGAGTTCTCATTCCAACATTGCCCAAGGTACTTCCCGGGTAAAACTTCAATATAACCAGTTCCTTTAAGTTCTTCCCTATCTCTTATTATCTTCATTGTTCACCCTCGTTAAATAGTTTCGTCAATTTGACAAAACTTTTCTGTATTTAAGACCCAGCGTGTGCTGGGTGTACTGCTTATGCGGCCCAAGGATCGATGTCCACCGTTTAATTATTATATTACCTCCTGATCCTCTGCCAAAACTTGTGCTGACAGAGGGACGTATATCCCGATGTGTGAATGCGGAGTTATGTGATTTCACTGCCTTCATTGAGGAGACTAATCATTTTCCTGTTAGTTTTTAAGATTATCACTTTGTCTTTATAAGGGGACAAGAAACTACAGATCTCTTTCCGATTTGTACTATTAAATTTATGATTCCAGATAAGCATTTCAATTAGTCCTCTTAATGTTTGCTTGTATATAGATCTTTCGGAGCCTATTCTTTGTTTAACAAATCTCATGATAATTCTAAAATGTCGAATCAACACATTAGTATCTAGGTAATAAATTACATCTGCTCTTGAAAAGCTATCAGAAAGCCATTTATAATATACTCCCTCTACAATCCAACTATCATTATCAATTATTTTATGTAGTAATTTATCTCTCACGTCTGGAGGATTCTTTCCTGAAAATTCCACTTTACTGCTCCACATGACTGTATCTAGTTCGTAAAATTTTATATTTAACTTCTCTGATAAAACTTGACCAAGATATGTTTTTCCGCTACCAGTTGAACCAATAATATGAATTCTTGAAGGTCTAGACATAATTAGCTTCTCCTCTTTAATTTATTGCAGTGATTTCTAATCACCTTCCTGTTTTCATGCAGTTCAACAAACTCGGAGGCGTCTACCATAATATCAACTTCGAAATCCATCCAACAGACCAAGGCTCCGTTAGGAGCCGCTGCTTGAATATAATGTTATACGACAGAATCTCATCTTTGATTAACCAGCCGATGTTCTCATCCCATCATTGATCTGCTATATGCTCTAATAGATCTCCAGGCTGGCATCCCAATGCCGTACATAATTTATTGATTACTTCTAACGATACATACTCATTCATATTAAGTTTTGCCATCGTTGCCGATGAAATCCCCGTCATTTTCAATAAATCCTGCTTCTTAATTCCCCTGTCAATCAATAATTTTTGAAATGGTTTATAACTTATCATCTGGTATCCCTTCATATCCGAATTGAAGCTTTATATAGCGACCTTCTCAAAAACAAATCCATCTATAATCAATTCTCATCTGATCGGAATCTTTACTTCAATGCTATACCATATCTGAAATAAACATGGCTTTAGTTCCTTCTTCTGGCTTAAATCCAAATAATCCATAGAATTTTTCTGCACTATCATAAGATATAAGCACTTTTGTTTTGATATTAGAATAACGACTAAGCATTTGTTCCATCATTATCTTTCCAATTCCTAAAGATTGATATTCTTTGTGTACTAACATGTAATGAAAATATACTGTCATCACTCCGTCAGACAATGCATTTATTAAACCAACTAATTTGGTATCATCCCATGCAGTAATAACCGTATGCGAGTTATTTATTGCTTGTCTAAGATCTTCTGGGAAATCTCCTGATTTCCAGTCCACCGAATGAAACAGTTCTTGAATTGCCTGTGTATCAATGTCTTTTATTTCTTTGAAAATAATTGTCATAATATTGCTCCTATACTTGTTGTTTTGATTGGGAGTACTGGATAACGTTTCTATATTCATGAACCCCGAAGGGGATGTTTGCTGAAACTCTTCACGAAATCCATCCGCAGCCCCAGGCTCCGAAGGAGCAATGCTTGAATATTATGTTATAGGATGAATCACTTCTCAAATCGACCTTCACGATTTATTTTTCTCCTGGTACGTATTCAATCAAATCAGATAATTTACAATTAAATGTATCGCATAGCTTGAATAAGGTTTCCAGCTTTGTTGTTTCTATATTTGTTTCCCTATAGAGTTTATTGATCGAATTCCGGCTTAAGCCCGATTTTGCCATCAATTCTGTTATATCATCTATTCGATGTTCTGCCATGAGTTCTCGTATATTACACTTGATTATGTTCATCTTTTCCCCTCCGTAATTCTATCTTATCTTTCATATTAGCAATCATCAACAGAAAGCGAAGTTTTAACTCTACAAAGTCAAATATTCACCTTATAATTAACTCTAAGAGGTCATATAATAACTTTATAAAGTTAATTACAAGGAGGAACTAAATATGATTAATACTGTAGAATCATTAACAGAACCGCTTATAAGAATACGTTTAGAATTACTCTATACTGAGCTTCTGAAATGTCATACGGAATACAATCAACTTTCTGCGGAGACAGATCAATACTTTAAAACACTTCGTGATGCTTTGCCCGATCAACTTCAACATACAGTTTTTCTTTATGAAGACGCACAAATCTCACTCCAATCCATCCTAGAAAGAAGTATCTACATACAAGGTTTCAAAGATGCCCTACAACTATTTAGTGAATTGCAGAATTCTAGTATTTAGAGGGTTATATGACCCTCTTTTTCTATTGTTTTTGATTCTGTCGTATAACGTCCTGCACGTTCACGAAAATACCCAGCCTTGGATAGCTCTTATCTTAGGCTATGTCGTGTTTTCTGAATTTTCTTCCATTATTATACACCTTACAACCAAGGCGTGGTATCCCCGCAGCTTGAATACATTGTTATATGCCGTTACTGCTTCGAAGCATCACCTAAAACCTTTGATCCAGATTACAACTCTATTTTTTACTTTGGTATAAAAACTCAACTTCACCATCTAGCAAATATCGATATTCGAATAATTGCATTGTTCTTTCCCTAATTCTCTCCCGTAGAACCATGCCTAGGCTTACCGATCCTTGTGTTCCAAGGTAACCATTATTAATAAATGTCTTCTCTACAAATTTTGTTTCCTTTAAGTGATACTGTAACCATTCTTTCTGCGATTCGATTAGTGCTTCTCTTGGTTCTCTATCCAACTTAGAAAGAAGTTTTTTATATATTTGATTCAACTCTTTATCCCAAATCTCTGTATATTTGCTTTCCAACGCCCCCCATCCCATTGTTGTAATAATCTCTTTTGAATTTTGAGCCTCATCAAATTCCACTTCATAATCATGATCTATAGGATTTCGAAGCATTTCATCATAAAATTCTCCTTTCAATTCATAGTTCCCAAT